>PUHN01000024.1 GCA_002967695.1 Rhodobacteraceae bacterium WD3A24
CGAGGCGGCCGCGCCGGCGCCGGCCCGTTCCCGCGCCGGGTCCGTCACCGGCCGCAGCCGCGCCGGCGCCGAGACGCTCTGCAGTCCCCGCCTCGCCGGGGCGATCCCCGCAAGAGCCGGCGATGCCCCCGCGGGGAGCGTGTTCCTTGCCGGACTGACCGGCGTGGAGGGGGCCATGCGCGATGCGCGCATCGCGGCGCAGATCACGTCGGGCAACGTGCCCGGCTTCCTGCGCGATCTCGTGCCCGTGACATTCGCCGGCGCGCGCATGGAGATCACCCTGTGCGTGACGCCCGATTATCTGGCGCTGGGCAGCGAGCGCGACCATGTGCGCGTGCCGCTCGGCCTGTCGGCGGCAACGCGCGTGGCCGAAGAGTTCGACATGCTCCTGCCCACCACGCGCATGGTCGACGCGATTTATGCCCAGGCCGATCTCCGGCTGCCTCCGCGCCCGATGGCACCGGGCGCGCAGATGGCCTCGACCGACTATTTCCTGCGCCACGACGCCACCGTCTCCGAACAGATCCGCAGCGCGGGCGGGCGGGCTGGCATCCTCGTGGCCGGGCAGAAAAAGGATCTGGTGCTGACCAATCGTCTGGCGCGTTCACCGGGGCGGGTCGCGATCTATGGCTGGCACCGCCCCGGCGGGCAGCCGATCCAGCCGCTGAGCACCGTCCACGGCGCGGGCTATGCCGATTACAGCCACGGTGTCCGATTGGTCAGCCGCACCGCGTTTGTCGACGGCCGCGCGGTGGATCTGGGCACGCTGCTCTCGGACGGCCGCTATGCCGGGCTTCTCAGCGATGAGGGCGCGATCACGGGCCCCGCGCGCCTGCTCGCGGCGCTGTCGCGCTGAGGCAGGCCGGCCGGCCGGGCGAAACGGACAGGCGCCGTCAGCCGACATCCCGGAAACAGCGAAAGCCGAGGTGATAGTTGCGGTGGCTCGACGGCGACATCACCCGGCTGCCGTGCCAGAAGGGCGCGCGCCAGCGGCTCCAGTCCTCATGGGCGCGGATCGTGTCCCAGATGAACCAGCTTCCCTTCATCTCGGTCACCCCCAGCGTGGTCGAGCCGCGGCTTGCCATCTGGTCGGGCGCCAGCGGCAGGTTCATGTGCTCGGCCGCGTTGCCGTCGATGTCATAGACGCCCAGCGGGCTGCGGCACTGCGGAAAGCTGCCCGCGGGATAGGTATTGGAGCCGCACTGCGCGAAACTGCCCCCGTCGCAGCCGGGGCTTTTTGAACTTCCCGTCGCGCATATGCCGGACTGATAGCTGGTGCCGTAGCTCCAGCGCCGCGTCGGCCCGTAATGCTGATTGTGCCAGTTGCGCATCCGGCTGACCGCGCTCGACGCGCCTACCCCCTGCGCGAGATCGAAGCGGTAGTCGGGGTCGAGCAGACGGCCGGCCGAGGCGCTCTCCCACTCATGCGCGTCCCCGATGCGCTTGCCCTCGGCGGCGCAGAGCTGCGCGGCCTCGGAGGCGCGCACCCATGTGACCGGATAGGC
Source organism: Rhodobacteraceae bacterium WD3A24 (assembly GCA_002967695.1). Classification (GTDB taxonomy): domain Bacteria; phylum Pseudomonadota; class Alphaproteobacteria; order Rhodobacterales; family Rhodobacteraceae; genus Alkalilacustris. The sequence continues at coordinate 1,506 of PUHN01000024.1, forward strand.
CAGCGGCACGTTGGGATACTCGAACATGTCGGCGCAAACCGTCGCGTCCTCGGGCCGTTCGGTCTCGGGGTCGTAGAGCGGGACCATATAGGGCGCGCCGCAGATACGCTCGAAGCGGGGGTTGCGATAGATATCCTCCGGGTCGCCGCCGATGCGCGCGCGGGCCTGCTCGGGCGTCATCGGGTGGCGCGTGATCGACGGGTTGCCCTGCCCGATATAGGGCGACTCGGCAAAGATCGCGCGGATGCGCGCCATGGTGGCGTCGCTGAGATCGCGTGCCTGCTGCATCTGCCGAAACATCCGCTCGTTGTTTTCCGACAGTGTCTGCGCCGCTGCCCCGCCACCCGCGAGAGCCGCCGTGCAGACCGCCAGCGCCGCCGTCCTGATCCAGCCCATTGCCGCCCCCTTTACCGCCTGAGAAGGTAGAAGAAATCGCGATTGTCGGAGAAGCCGACAAAGCGCGGGATACGCGTGCCGTCACGCTCGCGCGCGTCGATCTCGCCCATCCGTTCGACCAGATGCTCGGTCTCCAGCCCGTCTTCGGCGGGGGTATAGACCGCGAGATAGGTGTGTTCGAGCGAGTTCATGTCGAGCAGCATCGCGTAATCGCAGTCATAGGCCTGAAAGGTCCGCGCCATGGCCGAGGGCGTCGCCGTCGAGAAATAGGCGTAGATCAGGAACTGCCGGTCCTCGACCGTTCGCATACACGCGCCCGCGCGTAGCGTGCGCAGATCGGCGTTGGCCGACCCCGACCAGTTTCCCGGCCCCCAATGGCGCACCAACGGCCCCGGCACGCCCGCGCCCGTCTCCGGGTCAGGGGCGATCAGGGGCACGCCGTTCTGGCGGGCGAAACGGATATCGGGCAGCAGCGCGGCGTCTTCTTCCGTCCAGGTGCGCATGCCGATGGTGCCGTCATTGAGCACGTAGAGCGTTGACAGATTGGGCTGCAGCCGGCTGAGCACGGTGCCGTTGACCACGAAGCCATAGTGATGGCCGTGGTTGTATGTGGCGTAGTCGCCGTAGCGAAAGGCGCCGTGGCTGCGCTTGAAGCCGCCGGTGAAGGTCGCCGCGACCCGGTCGGTCAGCGCCGGGCTGAGCATGCCGGTCATCACAAGGGGTGCGGGGGAGTCGATCCCGTCGGGGCCCGGCGTGGTCCAGTCGCGCCCCGCGCCGTGGGGGCGGGGCGACCATTCCAGACCTGGATGATCGGTGCCCAGCTCATAGCCCACTTCGAACATCTCGAGGTCGAAGGCGGCCAGATACACGTCGGCGCGCCGCTCCACGGAATCGAGCCAGTTCGTCTCGCCTTCGCGGCGCAGGATCGCCTCGGAGATCATGCCCGGCTGCATCGCGCTGGCATAGACGCCCGGCGCGTCCTCCACGGCATACCAGCTGCCCGCCTCCATGCCGCCGCCCTCGGCGCCGACCAGATCGAAACCCATGGAGGTGCGCATCACCGGCCGGCTGTCGAGATCGGCGCGGCCGAGCGCGGCGGCCACCGCGCCGGCATCGGCGCCTTCCATGGTATCGCCCGATTCCATGAAGGCGTCCTCGTAGAAGACGCCCTTGATCATGCCGACGATACTCTCGCCGAACAGAACGTGTTCGCGCAGGAATTCGGCCACGGCCTCCCGGCTGGTCCGCGACCCGGCGACCTCGTTGCGCAGATAAAGGCGGCCATCGCACAGCGGCGCATAGGGCAACCCGCTGTCGCGCGCGGCGGCAAGGTCGCTCTGATCTCCGGTCCATGGCCGGCAAAGATAACGCTCGCCCTCGTCCGCGATCAGCAGGGCGGGCGTGCCCTCGTCCTCGGTCAGCGAGATTTGCCAGGTCTCGGGCGCGGCGTTTTCCAGATGAAAGACCTGCCGTGCGCCGCCCTCCGGCCGGCGTTCGAGCAGGAACCAGGAATTCACGTACGGGTTGAGCGAGGTCAGCGTCAGCGCGGCGCCATCGGCGTCCGGCACCGTCTGTGCCGCGCGGAAGGGCTGCAGCCGCAGGATCGAGCCCGGCGCATCGGACTGAAACGCCTCCATCTGACGGGCGCGCTGGTCCTCTCCCGGTGGCTCGATCGCCAATGCGCCTTGTGCCTGAACCGTGAGAACGCCCGCCAGACCCGCGATCCCGACCGATTTTGCGAACTCGCCAATCACCGCCACCTCCAAGCACAAATCTCCGTCGGCCGCCGCCGGGCGTGCGCGCCGCTGCAGGCATCATGACCGCATTCACAGTTGTCACGCAAGCCTCGACAGGGTGCGCGGAGCGAATTCGCCCGCGCCCCCGCCCGCCCGACGGGACGCGGCGAATTGGCCCTTTTCCTTCCCGGCGGGCAGCGATAAGCCACGTGCCCATGACCGACACCGCCGCCCCCGCAACCGACCGCCGCGCCAAGCGCAATGTCGTCGTTCTCGTCGCCGCACAGGCGATCCTCGGCGCGCAGATGCCGATGATCTTTACCATCGGCGGGCTGGCGGGGCAGTCGTTGGCGGCCAATATCTGCTGGGCGACGCTGCCGATCTCGCTGATCGTGCTGGGCTCGATGCTCACCGCGACGCCGCTGGCGGCCTTCATGCAGCGTTTCGGACGGCGCGCCGGCTTTCTCGTCGGGATCACCGGCGGCATGGTGGGGGCGAGCATCGGCGCGATCGGGCTCATCATGGCCTCCTTCCCGATTTTCCTGCTCGGCTCGCTGCTGACCGGCATCTACATGTCTGCGCAGGGGTATTACCGCTTTGCCGCGGCCGACACCGCCTCGGCGCATTTCCGGCCCAAGGCGATTTCCTATGTCATGGCCGGCGGCCTGCTCTCGGCCATAGTGGGGCCGCAACTCGTCAAGGTGACGGCCGAGTCGATGGCGGTGCCCTTTCTGGGCAGCTATCTCGCGGTTATCGTGCTCAACCTTCTGGGCGTAGGGCTGTTCGCGTTTCTCGACATTCCCCGGCCGCCGGTTCCCGCCGAAGACGCGCCGGCCGCCCGGCCGCGGCTGGAGCTTCTGCGCACGCCCGTTATCGCGGTCGCGATCATCTGCGCCACGGTGGCCTATGCACTGATGAACCTCGTGATGACCTCCACGCCCCTGGCCGTCGTGGGCTGCGGTTTCGAGACGAACGACGCCGCCAACATCGTCTCGGCCCATGTTCTGGCGATGTATGCGCCCTCCTTCTTCACCGGTCATCTGATCAACCGTTTCGGAACCGAGCGGATCGTGGGCCTCGGCATGGTGATACTGGCCGGCGCCGGTGCCGTGGCGCTGTCGGGGGTGGAGCTGGAGCATTTCTTCATCGCGCTCGTCCTGCTCGGCATCGGCTGGAATTTCGGCTTCATCGGCGCCACCGCCATGCTCGCGCGCAGCCACAGCCCCGAAGAGCGCGGCCGGGTTCAGGGCATGAACGATCTGATCGTCTTCGGCGGCGTGACCTTTGCCTCATTGTCGTCGGGAACCTTGATGAACTGCACCGGCGGCAGCGCCGAGGCGGGCTGGCATCTTGTCAACTTCGCGATGCTGCCCTTCCTGGTGCTCGCGGGCGGCGCGCTGATCTGGCTGGCGATGCGGCCGCGCACGGCCTGAAACCGGCGCGGCAGGGCGAAAAAAAGGATTGCAATCGCTGCACGGCCGGCAACCGCCGGATCGGTGCCTTTCATGCCGCAAGGTGGCAAAACATTTTTCCGCAAATGGCAGCGTTTGCGGATTTTTGGCCCTGCCTCGCCGCACTCAGCCCCCTTGCCGCGAAACATGGTTCCGCCTAGTTGGTCGGTGAGCCCGGCGGCGCGATCCGCCGGTTTGAAACGAGTAGCCACAGCATCGAGGATCAACACGCCATGACCGCCAGACTGCGCATTTCCGCCATCGCGCTCGCCGCCGCACTGCCCGGCGCCGCGCTCGCCGAGGCGCCCGAAGGCTGGGCGCCGCTCCTGCAGCCCTCCGAGCTTGCCGAAATACTCGACTCGGCCGAGCAGGAGGTCCGCATCATTCGCATCAGCGGCGACTACGCCGCCGGCCACATTCCCGGCGCCGTCCGGTCCGCCTATGGCGACTGGCGCGGCCCGTCGGAGAATCCCGGTGCCCTGCGCGACATCGAGCATTTCCGGGATCTGGTCCAGAACCTGGGCGTGAGCGCGCAGACGCCGGTCGTCGTCGTCCATCAGGGCGCCAATCCCACCGACATGGGCACGGCCGCGCGCGTCTACTGGACGCTGAAGTCGCTGGGCGTCGAGGATCTCGCGCTGCTCAACGGCGGCTTCGCGGCCTGGCAGGCCGCCGATCTGCCGGTCAGCACTGACACCCCCGAAATCGCCCGCACCGATTACGCACCCCAGTTCGACAATACCTGGCGCATCACCACCGCCGAGGTCGAACAGGCGGTGGATGCCGGCGACGCACGGCTGATCGACGCGCGCCCCGAGGGCTTTTTCGAGGGGCTGACCTGGTCGATCGCCGATCCCGGCACGATCCCCGGATCCGGCAACCTGACCTATGACGTCTGGTTCGAGGGCAACGACATGGTCGGCCCTGAGGGCGCCGCCCGGATTGCGGCGGAATACGACCAGACCGACGCGCCCATGACGGTGTCGTTCTGCAACACCGGCCACTGGGCGGCGATCAACTGGTTCGCGCTGAGCGAGCTCGCCGAGGTCGACAACACGCGCCTTTACGCCGAAAGCATGGCCGAGTGGACCGCCGGCGATCACGAGCTGATGAACGAGCCCGGCCGTGTGACCTATTACTGGCGCAGCACGACGCGCTGGCTGGGCGATCTGTTCTGATCACGCGCGACAGCGACGCGACTTGCGGACCCGCCTGCCCGGCGGGTCCGTCGTTATGAGGGGACGAGCGATGCTGATGATACGAACCGGCCTCGTGGTGCTGGCGCTCGCGCTGGTGCTCGGGGCCTTCATTCTGGCCGGTCCGCGCGCGGCACTTCTGATGGCGGTCGGGCTGGGCTTCGGGCTGGTGCTCGAGGGGCTGCGCTTCGGCTTCGCCGGGCCGTGGCGGCTGATCGTGACCGACCGCGACGGGCGTGGCCTTATGGCACAACTTCTGGCGATCGGCGCGACCGCGGCGGTGGCGCTGCCGCTGCTCTCTGCCGCTCCGGGAGAGCTGGCCGGCGCGCATGCGCCCATCGGGCTGGCGATGATCGGCGGCGCCTTCCTGTTTGGCGCGGCGATGCAGCTGGTGATGGGCTGCGGCTCGGGCACGCTGGTCAATGCGGGCAGCGGCAATCTCGTGGGTCTGGTCGCGCTGGTCGGCTTTGTCGCGGGCAGTTTCTTCGGCACGCTGCATCTCAGCTGGTGGACGGATCTCGGCACGCTTCCGGTCATGACCGTTCAGGGCCTCTTCGGCGGCGCGGGGGCGGCGCTGACGGTCACGCTGCTCGGTCTGGCCCTGGTGGCCGCGCTGGTGTGGTGGCGCGCCGCGCCGGGCCGGCGGATGCCGCCCGCGCGGCTGTGGATCGCCGCGGGGCTCATCGCCGCGCTGGCGCTGGCAAATCTGGTGATCGCGGGCCAGCCCTGGGGCATCGTCTACGGGCTCGGCCTGTGGGGGGCGAAGCTTGCCCAGGCGGGTGGTGCCGACCTCGCCGCGACGGCGTTCTGGTCATCGCCGGGCAACGCGCGCCAGCTCGACGCGAGCCTGCTGACCGACGTGACCACACTGACCAATATCGGCCTGCTCGTCGGCGCGTTCCTCGCCATGCGCTGGAAGCGCCGGCCGGGAGCGCAGGTCGGCCGGATGCGCCCCGAGAGCTGGGCAGCCGTGCTCATCGCCGGGCTGGTGCTGGGCTACAGCGCCCGACTGGCCTTCGGCTGCAATGTCGGCGCCTTCTTCAGCGGCGTCTCGACGGGCAGTCTGCATGGCTGGGTCTGGTTCGCGGCGGCTTTCGCGGGGTCGGGGCTGGGGCTGAAACTGCGCCCCGTCCTTCTGCGGCCGGCGGCACCGGCGGCGGGAGGGCAGCCCGCATGACCGCGCCACCAGCCTCCCCCACCCGCACCGCGACGGCGCTGATCGCACTCGCCGCGCTCGCCGCGCTCGTCGCGTTGGACATCGTGCGCTCGGGCACGGTCGATCCCTTCGACGCCCCCGTGCCCATCGCGCTCGGGTCGGGCCAGGCGCCAAGCGGCGCCCACTGCACCGACCTGTGACATCGCCGCCTTACCAGCGGCCGATGAGCGTGAGCCACAACAGCCCGCCGCGCCGGGCGAATTCCGATTGCACCAGCCGGCCCTCGGCCACACGCTCGGGCGCACTGGCCGCCATGCGCAGGACCGGGCGCGCCCGCCAGCCGGCCTGCAGCGCCGGCCGCGCCGCGGGCGGAATTTCCGCCGCCCGCCGCCGCGCCGCAGAGATCCGCGACAGCCCCTCGCGCGCCAGCGCGGCAACCGCCGCCGGCCTGCCATCGACCAGCGGCCAGTGCCCGCGCGCCTCCAGTTCGGGCACGGCGCGCAGCCAGTTGGCCAGCCCCGCGCCCCAGGCGAAATCGCGCACAACGGGCTCGGCCGTCTCGGGCGCCCCCAGCGCCCGCGCCGCCGCCCAGAAGAGATTGCCGCTGGTCGCGTCGATATGGTCCGCGAACTCCTGCTCGTCGGCGAAGGGCGTGGCGTGGCAATCGCGCCGGCGGGCATCGACAATCCCCAGAAGCGGGCCGGCGCCCAGCGGCGTCTCCTCCAGCACCGCGGCCAGCGGCCCCGTGACCTCGTGGCCGGGCGGTGGCCGGCCCTCGGCGATTGCCTCGACGACGTCGTGCCAGAACTGAAGCCGCATCTCGGCGATGAGCGGCTCAGCCGACGCCCAGGGCGCGCGCGCGACCTCAAGATTGAAGGCGTAGAGCGGCAGCAGCCGGGCCCGCGCCTCCGGCGGCGCAGCCATCGCGGCGAGGAAGCGGTCGGGATCGCCCCGCTGCAGCAACTCGGAACAGGCCTCAAGGCTCATGGCGCCCCCGGCGAGGCAGCCGCGACCGGCCGCCCCCTCATGGCGCGGCCGCCCCGTCGCGCACCAGCTTCCACGTTATCGCGTCGAGCAGGGCCTGAAAGCTCGCATCCACGATGTTGGGCGACACGCCCACGGTGGACCAGCGCCGGCCCTGCCCGTCTTCGCTGTCGATGATGACGCGGGTGACGGCCTCGGTCCCGCCCTGCGTGATGCGCACCTTGAAATCGACCAGCTTCATGTCGTCGATCATCGCCTGGTAGGGGCCCAGATCCTTGGCCAGCGCCCGCGACAGCGCGTTGACCGGGCCGCGGTCGCTTCCCGCCGGGTCGAGGCTTTCCGACACCGACAGCCGCTTTTCGCCCCCGATATCGACGACGACCACCGCCTCCGACAGGCTGACGGGTTCGCCGCGGTCGTTGCGGCGGCGCTCCACCGTCACGCGATAGCGCTTGACGCTGAAGAAATCGGGCACCAGCCCCAGCGCCCGGCGGGCGAGCACCTCGAAACTCGCCTGCGCGCCGTCATAGGCATAGCCCTCATCCTCGCGCGTCTTGATCGCGTCCAGAATATCGGCCAGCCGCGGATCGCCCGGCGCGACCTCGATTCCCGCCTCGGCCAGCCGCATCCGCAGGTTCGACTGCCCCGCCTGGTTCGACATCGGCACGACGCGGGCGTTGCCGACCGCCGCGGGGTCGATATGCTCGTAGGTCGTGGGATCCTTGAGGATGGCGCTGGCGTGCAGCCCGGCCTTGTGGGCGAAGGCCGAGGCGCCGACATAGGGCGCGCTGCGTTGCGGCACCCGGTTGAGGATGTCGTCGAGGCGGCGCGAGACGCGCGTCAGGCTTGCCAGCGCCTCGGTGGTTATGCCGGTCTCGTAACGGCTGGCATAGGGTTCCTTGAGCAGCAGCGTGGGGATCAGCGTGGTCAGGTTCGCGTTGCCGCAGCGCTCGCCCAGCCCGTTCAGGGTGCCCTGCACCTGCCGCGCGCCCGCGTCGATCGCCGCCAGCGACCCGCCGATCGCGTTGCCGGTGTCGTCATGGGTGTGAATGCCCAGCCGCGCGCCGGGAATTCCGGCGGCGATCACCTCGGCGGTGATGCGTCCGACCTCGGCGGGCAGCGTGCCGCCATTGGTGTCGCACAGAACGACCCAGCGCGCGCCGGCGTCACGGGCCGCGCGCAGGCATTGCAGGGCATAGTCCGGGTTGGCCTTGTAGCCGTCGAAGAAATGCTCGGCGTCGAAGATCGCCTCGCGCCCCTGTTCGACCATGTGCGCGACCGAGGCCGCGATGTTCTCGACGTTCTCGTCAAGGGTGATGCCCAGCGCCGTCTCGACGTGGAAGTCGTGCGTCTTGCCCACGAGGCAGACCGCCGGCGTGCCCGCGTTCATCACGGCGGCCAGCACGTCGTCATTGGCGGCCGAGCGGCCCGCGCGCTTGGTCATGCCGAAGGCGGCGAAGGTCGCGCGCGTCTCGGGGCGGGCGGCGAAGAACTCGCTGTCGGTGGGGTTGGCGCCGGGCCAGCCGCCCTCGATGTGATCGACGCCCAGCGTGTCGAGCATCTGCGCGATCTCGCGCTTTTCGGGGGTGGAGAACTGGACGCCCTGGCTCTGCTGGCCGTCGCGCAGGGTGGTGTCGTAAATATAGAGACGCTCGCGGGTCATGGCGTGCTCCCGCCCCGGCCCCCGAGCCGGGGCCTCGCTGGAAATGCGCGGAGGTCCCGGATCAAGTCCGGGACGCGACGGTGCGGGAACCCGCATTCGGCCCTTGCGGCGCGCGCATCCTTGCCCTGCCCGGCTGCGTCCTGTCCCCCGCAACCGTGGCTGCAGGTGATACCGCGGCGGCCACCCCAACGCCCGGGGCGCGCAGCGGCCCGGGCAGCGCCCGTCCCGCCCCCCCACGGGGCGGGCGCTTCACGCCCACCCCGCGCGGGCCGGGTGCTGCCCCGTAGCGGTAAAACGTCGTGCATGTTCGCCCTCACCGCAGTGACCCTATCTTTTCCGGATCAATATGCGTGCTCTCAAGTTGTGCCATTCCTTGGCTAACGCCATTGGCGGACTTTGTCGCGCGCAGCTCGATTCCAAGTTCACCAGCTTCGCTTCTCAGCCGGTCAGCCTGCGCCCAATCACGAGCGCGCCTGTGGGCCATCCATCGACGCACGAGACCCAAGCATGAGTCGCGAAGCTCGTCGGAGATTTCACCCCATCCCATTACCGAGACTGTAGGCTGAAAGTTGTGCCCGTCTTTGCTAACGGGGTCATCATCTTCAGTGGCAACGTATCGTTTCGCCCAATCGCGGTCGGAGATCGCTTTAAGGTCAAAGCCAAGCAGTCTCGCGGAGGCGTTCAGAGAAGTTCGCTTCCCCGTCTTGAAAAGCTCATTGAGACGAGCGATTGCTGCCGGCGTGTTCAAGTCGTCGGAGAGCGCCTCCAGCACCTCCGGATCAACGTCTCCGTCCGGTCCAGCTTCGCCAAAATCGGCCCATCGCTGGAGCGTCGCTTTCGCCTCCTGCGCCCTCTTCTCCGTCCAGTCCATCGGCTTGCGGTAATGGGTGCCGAGCATCACGAAGCGGATCACCTCGCCGGGGATGCCCTGATCGAGCAGATCGCGCACGGTGAAGAAGTTGCCCAGCGACTTCGACATCTTCCTGCCCTCGACCTGCACCATCTCGTTGTGCAGCCAGAACCGGGCGAAGTCGCCCTCGGGATGGGCGCAGCAGCTCTGGGCGACCTCGTTCTCGTGGTGGGGAAACTGCAGGTCTATGCCGCCGCCATGGATGTCGAAGGTCGCACCCAGCAGTTCGTGGGACATCGCCGAACACTCGATATGCCAGCCGGGCCGGCCGAAGCCCCAGGGGCTGTCCCAGCCCGGCTCGTCGGCCGCCGAGGGTTTCCACAGCACGAAGTCCATCGGGTCGCGCTTGTAGGGCGCCACCTCGACCCGGGCGCCGGCGATCATGTCGTCGACCGACCGGCCCGAGAGCCTGCCGTAGTCGGGAAAGCTGCGCACGTCGAACAGGACATGCCCCTCGGCCTCGTAGGCGCAGCCGCGCGCCACCAGCTCCGAGATCATCGCGATCATCTGCGGGATGTATTCGGTCGCGCGCGGCTCGCGGTCGGGCCGCAATGCGCCCAGCGCGTCCATGTCCTCGTGATACCAGCGGACGGTCTCGTCGGTAAGCTCGCGGATGATCTCGACCATCGCGCGCGTGTCGCCGTCGGCCTGAAGTTCGCGGGCGCGCGCGTTGATCTTGTCGTCCACGTCGGTGAAGTTGCGCACATAGGTGACGTGGCTCTCGCCGTAGACATGGCGTAACAGACGATACAGCACGTCGAAGACGACGACGGGCCGCGCATTGCCCAGATGCGCGCGGTCATAGACCGTGGGGCCGCACACATACATGCGCACGTCGCCCGGGTCGAGCGGGGCGAAGCGCTCGTCGCGCCGCGTGCGCGTGTTGTGAAGCGTGAGTTCAACCATCGGGCCCCCATGCGCCGTTCCGGCGGCGGGTCCGTCATGTTGCCTCTGGAGGAAACCGATGCGCGACCCGCCTGACCGATGTCAGCGGGTAATGCAGATGCAGATGATGACAGTCGCTGCGTCGGTTTTCATGAGGCGAGGCATAGACCTTCGCCGCCCGCCTGCCAAGACCGGAATCGCGCGCCGAGCCGCCAGCCCCCGGTGAGGACCGCAATGTCCGCGCGCCCGAGTCCCCGCGCGGCGTGCGCAGATCGATCGGATGCTCGACGCCTTCGATTACGTTGTGAACGGCGACTCAAGGCCGAGGGCGAGGCGATGGACGCCAAGGAACGCGCAGAAGGCAAGAGCGCCACAGAAGCCGCACAGGCCGCACAGGAGCACGTCGAACGGCTCATGCTGGTGATGCAGCGCGAACGGGCTGCCCTCGAAGCCGAGGCGGTGCAGGGGCGGCACTGATCGCAACCGGCGTGCGGTGTTTCCTTCCTAATCGCAGCCGACAACGAGGATAGGAAGCCGACAAGCGGCCGCGGGTCGGCCTCGGGATTAAAGGAGACCATAAGATGCAGAACAAGACTCTCAGCGGGAGTGGGGGCGGTAAGTGCCTTGTTTCTAAGCGCCTTTACAGCTGTGATCCAGCGCGATGCCTCACTGTTCAGGACTGCCATCAGTTGGTGACGGTTCGCTTGCAATCTTCTGGAGCAATACGCCCAGCTTGCCAGCGCTCTCCTTCGGCATGAGGTAGTGCAGCCAGCCGAAACGAATGTCACGCAAGTGCAGAAGTGCATGTCCTTCCATGCGTTCCGGTTCTGCGTACCATTGTGGATCGGGCAAAGTATTCTCCGTTCTCTTGCCCAACCCCAACTCTCTCGAAGGCTCGGGCTCGATTTGAGCTCGAAGGCTTCCGATGCCATGAACAAGGCGTTTGGCCGTGTACGCATCCAGCAGAATCTCCCCGTCGCCGATTTGCTCGCACCGCAAACGAATCTTTCCCTCCACAATTTCGAGCTGAACGTCGCTCATGACCGATTCTCCCCTTTTTGCGACGTGAAGCGTCGCAGAAAGTTGGGCCATGTGACCACCTGTTCGGCTCCGGTGACCAATTTGGTGACCAGGCAAACCAGAAGAGAGGCAAGCCTCAACGGCCTTCGCGCAAGTTCTTGATTTTTAGAGTTTTCTGGCTCCGGCGGCAGGATTCGAACCTGCGACCAATTGATTAACAGTCAACTGCTCTACCGCTGAGCTACGCCGGATCACGCGGCGCGTATAGCAAGCCGCTCGGGGGGCGTCCAGAGCGTTGGCCGAAAAAAGACGCCATCATGCGCGGCGGAACCGCGTGCCGGGCTGCAGCGGGCGGTCGGGCGCGGCCTGGCCGTGCTGCCAGAGGTCGATCAGATGGGCCAGCACGTTGCGCGCCGCCGCCGCGTGAAGCTCGGGCGGGGTGTCGGTGTAGACGCGCGCGGCGATCTCCTCGACCGTCGCGGGGGTGGCGTCCAGGGCGGCGCGGATCGCGCGTGCGCGCTCGTGGCGGTGGCGCGTCAGTTCGGCGAGGCGCGCGGGCGGGTCGTTCACAGGGGCGCCGTGGCCGGGGTAGAGGCGCGCCGGCGCGATCGCGGCGAGATGGTCGAGCCCGCGCATGTATGCGGCGAGATCGCCGTCGGGTGGCGAGATCAGGGTGCTCGCCCAGCCCATGACATGATCGCCGCTGAACACCCGGTCGCCCCATTGCAGGCAGATATGGTTGCCGAAATGCCCCGGCGTCCAGTGGACCGTCAGCCGCCAGCCGGCGCCCTCGATCGTCGCATCCTGGTCAAGCCGTATGTCGGGTGCGAAGTCGGAATCGATGCCCTCGCCGCCCCTGCCGAGCCCCTCCGCGGCGAGCTGCGCCATCAGCGGGCTGCGCCCGGCCCCGGCGTCGCCGAAGGCCAGCACGGGCGCGCCGGTGCGCCGCGAGAGGGGACGGGCGGCCGGCGAGTGGTCGCGGTGGGCGTGGGTGACGATGATGTGGCTGACGCTCTCGCCGGGGGTGAGCGCGGCGAGCAGGGCGTCGAGATGGTCGGGCCGGTCGGGGCCCGGGTCGATCACCGCGACGCGGCCCTGCCCGAGGATATAGCTGTTGGTGCCCGCCCCGGTCATTGGAGAGGGGTTGGGTGCGAGGACGCGGCGCAGTCCCGGCTCGGGGTGGCGGACCGCGCCGGCGGGCGGGGGAAAGTCGTCGGTTTCCATGCGGCTCCTGCTGTGGCGCAAATCCGGGTGGCCCGGGCGTCCGGCTGATGTAGGCTGGCGCTCATGAGACGCCTTCGCCTGCGAAACTTCATGCCGATCAGCCTTTATGGCCGCGCGGCCCTCATTCTGATCCTGCCGGTCGTCACGTTGCTCGTCGTCGTCTCGGTGGGATTCGTCCAGCGCTATTTCGAGGACGTCACGCAACAGCTCACCGGCGGGCTGCGACTCGAGATACGCCATCTCGCCGCGCAGGTGAACAGTGCGCCCGATCCGGCCGCCGCGCGCGCGGCAGCCCGCGGGGTGGCCGGGCCGCTCGAACTGCAGGCCACCCTCGCCGCCGCGCCGCCCGAGGACGGCCTTGAGGACCGGCGCGCCTTTTACGACTTCTCCGGCCGGGTCATCATCTCGATGCTGCGCGAGGCCCTGCCTGGGCTGCGCGCCGTCGATCTGGTCACGCATGACCGGCGGGTGGTCGCCTATCTCGACACGGATCACGGGCTGCTTCGGGTCGAGGCGCCGCGCACGCGCGCCTCGGCGCGCAACCCGCATCAGCTTCTCGTGCTGATGATCTCGGTCGGGCTCGTCATGATCCTCGTGGCCTATGTCTTTCTGCGCAACCAGCTGCGCCCGATCAAGAAACTCGCCGAGGCCGCCGAGGCCTTCGGCAAGGGGCGCCCGAAATCCTACCGGCCCCGCGGCGCGCGCGAGGTGCGCGCGGCCGGCCGGGCCTTTCTGGACATGCGCGCGCGGATCGAACGCCAGATCGAGCAGCGCACGCTCCTGCTCTCCGGGGTCAGCCACGACCTGCGCACGCCGCTCACACGACTCAAGCTGGGCCTGTCGATGCTCGAGCCGTCGGCCGACACCGCGGCGCTCAAGCGCGACGTGGCGGATATGGAGGGTCTCATCGACGCCTTTCTCAATTTCGTGCGCGAGGATATGCGCGACGAGGCCGAGCCCACCGACGCCGCGGCGATGATGCGCCGCCTCGTCGAGCGGGCGCGCCAGGACGGCACGGATGTCACCCTCGCCGAGGCGCAGACCGGCCCGCCGGCGATGCTGCGCGCGGGGCTTCTGGCCCGCGGTGTGGATAATCTGCTCAGCAACGCCGGCCGCTATGCCGGCCGCGCCGAACTGCGGCTGGAGCAGACGGCGGAGCAACTCGTCGTGACGGTCGAGGATGACGGCCCCGGCATCCCGCCCGACCGGCGCGAGGCGGCGCTCAGGCCCTTCGTCCGGCTCGACGCCGCCCGCAACCAGGACACCGGATCGGGCATGGGCCTTGGCCTGACGATCGCGGCAGATGCGGCGCGCAGTCACGGCGGCCGGCTGGAACTGGGCGAGAGCGCGCGTCTTGGCGGGCTGCGGGTGGACATCGTGATCCCGCTCTGACGCCGCGCGGGGCGGTTGCGCGCGGGGCGGTTTCGCTGTTTTACTCGCCGCGCCGTTGCAGGGGCGGGCTGTCGCCCCCATCGGAGCCCGGAGACGGACACCCAATTGCGAGGACGGAATGGCCCTGACCGCGACGCGCCACATCGGCGACATCGAGGTGACGCTGCTGGCCGACGGCAGCACCGATTTCGAAGCCGCCCTGTTTCCCGGCACGGCATCCAAGCGGATCGAGGCTCTTCTGGCCGAGGCCGGCGAGACGGCCATACGCAGCAGCTTCAACGCGCTGCTCATCCGCACCGGCGATCTGACCGTGCTCATTGATGCGGGGCCGCGCGATCTGTTCGGCCCGGCCTGCGGCCGGCTGCCCGAGGCGCTTGGCGAGGCCGGCGTCGCGCCGGAGGCGGTCGACCGGATTTTTCTCACCCACCTTCACCCCGACCACGCCGTCGGAACGGTCGCGGCGGACGGATCTTCGGCGTTTCCCAATGCCGAGCTGGTAATCACCGAGGGTGAGCGCGCCTTCTGGCAGGACGCCGATTACTTCTCGGGCAGCGATCAGACGATGCGCGCCTGGCAGGCCTTCGCGAAATCGGTGCTCGCGGCCTATGGCGACCGTTTGAGCGTGATCGAGGGCGAGGCCGACGTCGCGCCGGGCGTCACGGCGCTGCCGCTGCCCGGCCATACGCCCGGCCATGCCGGGGTGCGTGTCAGTTCCGGGGATGCGGAGCTGATCCATTCGGGCGATATCGTCCACGCGCCGGCGCTGCAATTTTCCGACCCCGACATCGGCATCGCCTTCGACGTGGATGCCGAGGCGGCGCGGCGCGCCCGCCGGCGCCTGCTCGACCAGCTTGCCGCGGACGGGCCGCTGATCACCGGCGGGCATCTGCTGTTTCCCGGCTTCGGGCGGGTCCGCCGCGCGGGGTCGGGGTATGCGCTATCGGGGGAGGCCTGAGATCGCGATGATGCAACGCGCCTTCGAGGCGGCGCGCGAATGACGCCCGCCGCCCGGGTTCAGGCCGCCGTCGAGGTGCTCGACGCGATCCTCGCCGGCACGCCGGCCGAGAAGGCGCTGACGCGCTGGGGCCGGCGCAGCCGGTTTGCCGGATCGGGCGATCGGGCGGCGGTGCGCGATCATGTCTTTCACGTTCTGCGCCGCCGCCGCTCCTGCGCCGCGCTGGGTGGGGGCGCGACGGGGCGCGCGCTCATGATCGGCGCCCTGCGCGGGGCCGGGCAGGACGTCCCGGCGCATTTCAGCGGTGCCCGGCACGGGCCCGCGCCGCTCACGGCCTCGGAGGCGGCCCATATCGCCCGCGAGATCGACCTGCCCGAGCTGGTCGGGCTCGACTGCCCGGACTGGCTCGCGCCCGAGCTGCGCCGCAGCCTCGGCGACGATTTCGCCCCGGTCATGGAGAGGCTGCGTGACCGCGCGCCGGTGTTCGTGCGGGCCAATACGCTGCGCGCCGACCGGCCGGCAGCGCGCGCCGCCCTGGCTGCCGAGGAAATCGAGGCGCGGCCGCACCCGCTGGCCGACACCGCTCTGGAAGTGACCACCAATGCCCGCCGGATCGGCGGCACCGCTGCCTATCGCGACGGTCTCATCGAGCTTCAGGACGCGGCCTCGCAGGCGGTCATCGCCGGGCTGCCCGAGGTCGCGGGGCGCCGCGTGCTCGACTACTGCGCCGGGGGCG
Organism: Rhodobacteraceae bacterium WD3A24; assembly: GCA_002967695.1. GTDB lineage: Bacteria > Pseudomonadota > Alphaproteobacteria > Rhodobacterales > Rhodobacteraceae > Alkalilacustris. Next base: position 17,210 of record PUHN01000024.1, read on the forward strand.
GCGGCAAGAGCCTCGCCCTCGCCGCGCGCGGGGCCGAGGTGGCCGCCCATGACGCCGATCCCGGCCGCATGCGCGATCTGCCCGCCCGCGCGGCACGCGCCGGCGCCCCCGTGCAAATCGTCGATGCCGCCGCAGCCGCGCGGGGCGGGCCCTATGATCTGGTGCTCGTCGATGCGCCCTGTTCGGGCAGCGGCGCCTGGCGCCGCGCACCGGCGGAAAAATGGCGCCTGACGGCCGAGCGGCTCAACGAGCTGTGCGCCCTGCAGGAGACGATCCTCGGCACGGCCCGCGAGCTTGTCGCGCAGGGCGGGTGGCTCGTCTATGTGACCTGCTCGTTGCTCGAGGTCGAGAACGGCGCTCGGGTCGCGGCGTTTCTCGCGGCCAACCCCGACTGGCGCAGCGCCTGGTCGCGGCGCTTCACCCCGCTTGACGGGGGCGACGGCTTTTTCGTTGCACACTTGACGCAGCGTTGATCGCGCGATTTCATGCAACGCCGGGTTGTCTATGGCGCCGTTAACCGGCGCTTAATGGCTCGCGAGCGAGATTGCGAAGCCGAGAATCCTGGTTGGGGGCCTGGCATCTTGTCGCATTCGGCGCTTTCACCGCATCCGTTGACGCGCACGGCGCTGATCCTGTCGCCGTCGGTCTGGGTGCTGGCGGTGGCGGCGGGCACCGTGGCGCTGGCCGGGTTTCTGGTGCCCGATCCCGAAATCGGCCTCCTGCTTGCGGCCGTGGCCACGACGCTTGCCAGCCTCGTCGTGCTGATCCGGTGGCTGAGCGGGCGCCATGCGCGAACACGCGCGCGCCTGCAGGAAAACATCGCGGCCTTCGTGACCCATGACGCCGCGCCCAGCTTCACCACGGATGCCGACGGCCAGATCGACTATCAGAACCGCGCCGCCCAGAAACGCTTCGGCGCGTGTTCGGGCCAGACGCTTCTGAACGCGCTCGGCGATCTCTTCGCCAGCCCCTCGGCGGTCCTCTACCGGCTGCAAAGCCGGGCGGCCGCCGTCGGCGCTGCGCGCGAAGACGTCGTGACCCGCAGCGGTCATGTGCGGCTTGCCGTCCACCGCATCGATGGCGGCGGTTTCCTCTGGCGGCTGGAGGAGATGATGGACCGCAGCGCGACGGGCCGCGGGGCGGAGACACTGAGCCTGCCGATGCTGACCGCCAGCCGCAAGGGAACGATCCTGTTCATGAACGAGGCTTTGCGCCAGGTGCTCGGCGGCCGGGTTCGCCGGCTCGATCAGGTGGTGACCCAGCCGTTGCACAGCGGAGAGACGGTCGAGTTGCGCGGCGCCGGCGGGCCGGTGCGCGCCATCGCCGCCGATCTCGAAGACGCGAGCGGGCGGCGCGAGATCTATTTTCTCCCCCTTGGCAGCGGCGAGGCCCCGGCGACACTCGATGCCCGGACGGGGGCGATGGAGAACGTGCCCGTCGCGCTGATGCGGGTTCGCTCCGACGGGACGGTGTACGAGGCCAATCGACAGGCCCGCGAACTGCTCCGCCTCGATGGTGACGAACTTTCCTCCGACCCGCCGGTGCTGATGTCCGACCTTGTCGAGGGGCTCGGCCGGCCGGTTTGCGACTGGCTCGCGGACGCCGAGTCGGGGCGCGTGCTCAACAAGCCCGAGGTTCTCCACGCCACCCGTCCGGAGCGCGAGACCTTCCTGCAGATCACCCTGCGCCGCGAGGCCGATGACGGCCCCGGCGGCGGGTTGTGCGCGGTCCTTTATGACGCCACCGAATTCAAGTCGCTCGAGGCCCAGTTCGTCCAGAGTCAGAAAATGCAGGCGATCGGTCAGCTCGCCGGGGGCGTCGCCCATGATTTCAACAACCTTCTCACCGCGATCGCCGGCCATTGCGACCTGCTCCTGCTGCGCCACGACAAGGGCGACCCCGATTACGCCGATCTCGTCCAGATCCACCAGAACGCCAACCGCGCCGGCAGTCTCGTCAGCCAGCTCCTGGCCTTTTCGCGCAAACAGACGCTCAAGCCCGAGGTAGTCGATCTCGGCGATGCGCTCGGCGATCTGACGCATCTGCTCAACCGTCTCGTCGGAGAGAAGGTCTCGCTTGCGCTCGATCTTCCCCATGATCTCGCCCCGATCCGGGCCGACAGGCGCCAGCTCGAACAGGTGGTGATGAACCTCGTCGTCAATGCCCGCGACGCCATGACCGAAGGCGGGGTCATCAGGATCGAGACCGAGCCGCTCACCCTCGAGGAGGACATGCGCCGCGATCGCGCCGTCGTCCCGCGCGGTGAATATGTCGTCGTGCATGTGCAGGACGAGGGCGAGGGCATGACCGATGATCAGCTCGCCAAGATTTTCGAGCCGTTCTACACGACCAAGCGCCCCGGCGAGGGAACCGGCCTCGGATTGTCGACCGCCTACGGCATCATGAAACAGACCGGCGGTTTCATTTTCGCCGACAGCACACCCGGAGAGGGCTCGACCTTCAGCCTCTTTTTCACCGCGCTCGACCGCGCCACGGTGGAAGAGCAGACCCGCGCGCATCCCGCGCCGGGAACGGTGCGCCGCGGAGATGGCGTGATCCTGCTGGTGGAGGACGAAGCGCCGGTGCGCGCCTTCGCCTCGCGCGCGCTTCGCATGCGCGGCTACACGGTGCTGGAGGCGGCCACCGCCGAGGAGGCGCTGGAGACACTGAGCGACCCGGAACTGGAGGTGGATCTCTTCGTGACCGACGTGATCATGCCGGGCATGGACGGCCCGAGCTGGGTCAAGGAGGCGCTCAAGGAGCGCCCCCAGGCCAAGGTCATCTTCGTCTCCGGCTATGCCGAGGATCCCTTCGCCGGAACCCAGGCACATATCCCGAACTCCGTCTTCCTGCCCAAACCTTTCTCGCTGGGAGAACTGACGACGATCGTGCAGGATCAGATGCAGTGATCGCCGCCCGCGGGCGGGCGGCGTTGTCGTCGCCTGCGGCGGCGGTGGGAATGATCGCAATGCCCCGCCCGCCTCCGGCTCCGGTTCCCGCTTGCCCATCGACACATGTCATCTTGAAACCCGACGTCCTGATATGCAGCCGTGTCTGCGGCTCGGTGCGGTTCTCGGCTCGTGCCGCGGCACGGCAGCGATTCCCTCACCCCCGCTGGGCGCGGGCGATCACGGTCGGGCGAGCCGCCCCGCGTCGAGGTCGACCCGCTCGGACAGGCTTGCCACGCTGTCGTGGAGAAGCTGGATCGCATAGGCCGGATTGTGGGCCCAGGCGCCTCCGTCCTTGGCGACGAGCTGATAGTTGTAGGCGGCCCCGAGCAGGCGCGGCGTCCAGCTTGCGTAGCGGTTCGGGAAAACGGCCTCCGAGGCGTCGATCCTCCCGTCGCCGTCGCTGTCGGCGAAGAAATAGGGAAAGCTGTCCTCGGCATAGCCGATCGGGGCCTCCGCGATGTCGCGCGCATAGGTCAGGATCGCGTCATGGAGGATCGCGTGCAGACCCTCGAACTCGTCGCGAATGCCGCCATCGGTGGCGCCATCGCCGTCAAAATCTGCGAGGCGTGTGCGGATTTCGGTGATGTCGGAGACGCCCTGATGACAGGACAGGCAGCCTTCGGTCTCCACCTCGCCGGTATGCGGTGCGTGGCAGGCGACGCAGCTGTTCGCGCTCGGGACATGATCGAAGCGCGAGGCATAGCTTCGCCCTTCATACTGAAAGCCACCGCGCACCTCGGCGCCGTATCTCACGGCCGCGGCGACATCGTAATGGACATTGATGAAGGAAAGCTCTTCCGAGACCGCGTCGGGGGCGAGCCCCCGTGTCGCGGCGACGACCGTGTCGGTCGAGGCCCGGCCCTGATGGCAAACCGTGCAAGTGGCCGACGCGCCCAGCGCGCCGATCGTCACGCCCGAGGGAAAGGGAACGGAATCGAGCGTCTCGGCCTCGGAGACGTGGCAGGCGACGCAGCCGATCGCCGTGTTGATCGTCGCGGGATGCTCGACGGAGAGCGGCGCGGTATCGTCGGCGCCAAGCCAGTCGAGAAACCCCGTTGCGGAATGACAGGCCGCGCAATCCGTGGGCACCGCGCCGTCCTCGTTCCAGTGGGTGTAGGAGGGCGAGCGGTAATCCCCATGCTGGCCGTTCAGCCATGCCTCGGTGATCTCGGACAGGCTGGACTCCTGCGCGGCCACGGGCATGGCCGCGGCGAGCGCGAGCGCCGCGAAGGATAGCAAGAGGCGGGTGGCGGACATGGCAAACTCTCGCATCGTGGCTGGCTCACCGACCATATCACATACTGGCGGCAGGTTATTGACGGCCATCAAGGAAAGCCGGATTTCTGCCGCGCCTCCAAGGGGGCCGCGAAGGCCTCTTCGACCTCTCCTCATGCCGCAGCGACGCAGGTCATCGCGATAAAGACTCGGTGCCCGGTCCATGCTAGAGGTGGGCCATGCGCATTTTCGCCCTGAAAGGCTCCGACGAACTGGGCACGGCCGTGGCCGCCGCCCTTGACCGCGCGCTCGACCCGCATGAGGAGCGCGATTTCGAGGATGGCGAGCACAAGGCCCGCCCGCGCGTCAGCCTGCGCGGCGAGGACGTCTATGTCGTGCACAGTCTCAACGGCGAGCCCGGCATCACCGCAAACGACAAGCTCATGAAGCTGCTGTTCTTCATCGCGGCGTGCAAGGAGAACGGCGCAGCGAGCGTGACCGCGATCACGCCGTATCTCGCCTATGCACGAAAGGACCGGCAGACCAAGTCGCGCGACCCGGTGACCACGCGCTATGTCGCGCAATTGTTCGAATCCTCGGGCGCGGACTGCGTGATGGTGCTACAGGTCCACAATATTGCGGCGTTCCAGAATGCCTATCGCTGCCGGACGGTGCATCTGGACACGCTCAGGCTGTTCACCCCCATCATCAGGGAGTTGGCCGCAGGCCGGCCGGTCACGATCTTCTCCCCCGACGGCGGCGGCATCAAGCGCGCGCAGCTGCTGAAGGAGACCCATGAGGCCGAGACGGGGGAAAGCGTCGGTTTCGGTTTTCAGGAAAAACGGCGCAGCCGCGGGGTCGTCTCGGGCACGCTGTTTGCCGGAGACGTCAAGGATGCCAGCGTTTTCATCTTTGACGACATGATCGGCTCGGGCGGGACGATGCTGCGCGCGGCGCAAGCCTGTCGGGACAACGGCGCCGCGCACGTCCATGCGCTGGCCGCGCACGGGCTGTTCGGCGCGGGCAGTGACGATTTCTTTGCCAGCGAGGCGTTCGACAGCGTGGTGGTGACCGACAGCGTCCGCAGCGCCGTTCAGGCGCAAACGCGTGCCTCGAAGCTGCGTGTCGTGCCGGTCGCGCCGCTGATCGCGCAGGCGATCAGGTGCCTGCGGGGGAACGGATCGCTGTCCGATCTGCTCGGCGTGGAAGATTGACCGCCTCGCGCTCGGCGAGTCTCAGATAACGGAAGGTCTGCGGCGCCCATTTGTGGGGCTTGCGGATGGGGGTCTCCAGAAGATGCGCCGCGCTCAGCCGGGCGCGCATCAGCGCGCGGAAGGTGCCGTAAAGCGCCATCACAGCCGGCTCCGGGCGCGCCTCGATGCGCCGCCCCAGAATCTCGAGCAGCACCGGACGAATCCAGGCGGCGCCCTCCATTTCGCACTCCAGACCCAGATAGTTGACCTCGTCGAACGGATCGATGATGCGCATGCGGCGGTTGAATTCGAGGCAGTCGATGATTTTCGGCGTGTCGTTGAGATAGACATGCTCGGGGCGCAGGTCGCCATGCCCCTCCACCATGCCGCCGGCGGCGATGCGGGCTTCGAGTGCAGGATGCAATCGCTCGATCGCCGTGTCGAGCGCGTCGAGCAACGGCGCGGCGGATTCACGAAAGCCGAGTTCGGGCTGTTCCAGGACCGAGCGGTTGATCGGCTGTTCCCGCGCCAGATGCTCCAGATAGGACGCGTCGGTCTCCGGCGGGGTTCGCGCGAAAAACCCGGCCAGCAGATCTCCGAGCTTCTCGACATCCGCGCGTGCAAGCCGCCCTGCGGCAATGCGATGGTCGAGCATGTCGGAGTCGGGCAGGCGATTCATTTTCACCAGCCAGTCGACGATCTCGCCCGCGCCCTCGAGGGCCAGCCCGCCCGCGTTGCGGCGCAGCGCCACGATGCCCAGATAGACGCCTTTGGCCAGACGCCGGTTGAGCCGCACCTCCAGTTCGCAGTTGCGCCGGCGCTTCTCGACGGTGCTGAAGTCGAGATGCGGATTGGTGACCGGCTTTTTGAGCTTGTAGACGTGGCATGCGGTCAGGAAGACCCAGGACATGTGCGTCTCGAGCACCTCCACGCTCTCCACGCCGGGGCCATAGGTGTCCGGCCGGCTCAGGAACCGGACCTTTTCATCCAATTCGCTCATGCATCGCCTCCTGCCCGCGACCCTACACGCGCCGGCCGGTGCGCGTCATGTGTTTGTGTGCGCGGCGGCGGACACGATGAAGGTCCGCGCACGCGTTCAAGGATGGTATCGCACAACCTTCACCCCGCCGCCGGATCACGTCGTCACCATCTTTCGGGGCCTGCACTTGACCGAAGGCGCGTGCACCAATAGCCTGAGCGTTAACCGTTGGGGTGCCCTGTTGCAGGGCTGAGAGGCATCGCGCCAACCCATCGAACCTGAACCGGATCATGCCGGCGTAGGGAACGGTCTACATTTGGGCAGCAGCTTGCCCGTATTCCGCCTCCCCGCTTTGGCACCGACAGAGCAGGAGGCGCTGTTGGCTCCCATTGCACTGACCATCGCGGGCTCGGATTCGAGCGGCGGCGCGGGGATACAGGCCGATCTGAAGGCCTTTTCCGCGCTTGGCGTCTACGGGGCGTCCGTCATCACCGCGCTGACGGCGCAGAACACCCGCGCCGTGACGATGGTCGAGCCGGTCGGCAACGCGATGATCACCGCGCAGATGGATGCCGTCTTCGATGATCTGAACGTGCGCGCGGTGAAGCTGGGCATGCTGGGCGGAACCGGGGCCATCGCCACGGTTGAGAATGGCTTGCGCGGCCGCGCCCTGCCGGTGGTGCTCGACCCGGTGATGGTCGCCAAATCGGGCGACCGGCTGTTGCCGTCGGATGCGCTGGAGGCGCTGCGTGAGCGGCTCTTGCCGCTTGCCACGATTGTGACCCCCAACCTGCCCGAGGCCGCCGATCTACTGGGCACCGCTCCGGCAACGACAGAGGCCGCGATGATTGAGCAAGGCCGGTCCTTGCGCGCACTGGGCCCGCGCGCGGTGCTGATGAAAGGCGGGCATGGCGCGGGCGAGCACTGCGTCGATCTGCTCGTCGAGGAAGGCGGCATAACCCGTCTGAGCGCGCGGCGCCTCGTCACCCGCAACACACATGGCACAGGCTGCACCTTGTCGGCGGCGATCGCCGCCGGGCTGGCAAAGGGCATGGGCCTCGGGCAGGCCGTCGCGCGCGCCCATGCCTATCTCCAGGGCGCCATCGCCGCCGCGGACGGGCTGGGCGTGGGCGCGGGCCATGGTCCGGTGCATCATTTCCACGAGGTCTGGACGCATGGCTGACATCACCGTCATCGGCGCCGGCGTGGCGGGCCTGTGGGCGGCCTGGGCCCTGAGCAAGGCGGGGCTGACCGCGCGCCTGATCGACCGGCGCGGCCCGCCCGGCCCACACGGGTGTTCATGGTGGGCCGGGGGGATGCTTGCGCCCTTCTGTGAGGGGGCCGTGGCCGAGCCTCCCATCGTCACCCATGGCGAGCGCGCCGCCGCCGCATGGGCCGAGGTCACGGAGGTCACCCGGCACGGTTCGCTGGTTGTCGCGCTGGAGCGCGACCGGGGCGAGCTGGCCCGCTTCGCGCGCCGCACGCAGGGCCATGAGCAGGTGAGCGATGCCTTGCGCGATCTCGAACCCGGCCTGCCCGGCCCTGCCGAGGCGCTGTTCTTTGCCGCCGAGTCCCATCTCGACCCGCGCCGCGCGCTGGCGGATCTGGTTGCAGCCCTCGCCGCGCGAGGCGTGCAGATCGAACAGGCAGAAACTTCCCCCGACGATATCGCGGGCCCCGTCATCGACGCCCGCGGCATGGCGAGCCCCTTGCCCGGCCTGCGGGGGGTGCGTGGCGAGATGGCGACCCTGCGCGCGCGCGACATTTCACTCACGCGTCCCGTCCGCCTGCTGCATCCGCGCCACCCGCTCTACATCGTGCCGCGCGCGGGCGGGCACTACATGGTCGGAGCCACACAGATCGAAAGCATGGATCGTCGCGGCATTTCGGCCCGTTCGGTGCTGGAACTGCTGAGCGCGGCCTATGCGCTCGACCCACGATTTGGCGAGGCGGAGCTTGTCGAGACGGGCGCCGATCTGCGCCCGGCTTTCGCCGACAACGTCCCGCACCTGATCCGGCGGGGCCGGGTGCTGCACCTCAACGGGCTGTTCCGCCACGGCTATCTGATGGCGCCCGCGCTGGCACAGCAGGCGGCGGATTACCTGACCCAAGGCATCAAGGGGGATCTGTTTCATGAGGATTGAAATCAACGGCGAGGCCCGCGAGGTCACCGCTACCACCCCGGCCGAGCTTCTGTTCGAACTCGGCTGGGGCGAGGCGCGCGTGGCGACGGCGCTCAATGGCGAATTCCTGCCAAAGACGGCGCGCGAGCGAACCGAGCTTGCCGAAGGCGACCGGCTGGAAGTGCTCGCGCCCATGCAGGGGGGCTGAGCCATGCGCGATTTCTACGGCACCGCCATCGATACCCCCTTGATGCTGGGCACGGCGCAATACCCCTCGCCCGAGATCATGGAGAGAGCTTTTCATGCGTCGGGCGCCTCGGTCGCGACCGTCTCGCTGCGCCGCGAGGCCGGGCAGGGTCAGGCCCTGTGGGACGTCATTCGCGGCCTTGGGGTGCATGTTCTGCCCAATACCGCCGGCTGTCACAATGCGCGCGAGGCCATAACGACCGCGCGCATGGCGCGCGAGGTGTTCGAGACGAACTGGATCAAGCTCGAGGTCATCGGCCATGCCGACACGCTCCAGCCCGACCCGTTCGGCCTTCTGGAAGCGGCCGAAGTGCTGGCCGCCGAGGGGTTCGAGATCTTTCCCTACACTACGGAGGATCAGATCCTTGCGCAGCGGCTGGTGGATGCCGGCTGTCGCGTGCTGATGCCTTTGGGTGCGCCCATCGGCTCGGGGCTGGGGCTGAACAACCGCTATGGCCTGAAGACCCTGCGCGCGGCTTTCCCCGACATCCCGCTCGTGGTGGATGCCGGCCTGGGCCTGCCCAGCCACGCGGCGGCAGCGATGGAGCTGGGATACGACGCGGTCCTGCTCAATACGGCCGTCGCGCAGGCGGGCGATCCGGTGGCGATGGCCCGCGCCTTTGGACTGGCCGCGCAGGCCGGCGCGCTGGCCACGGCCGCCGACCCGATGGAGCCGCGCGACATGGCCGCCCCCTCGACCCCGGTGATCGGAAAGGCCTGGCTATGACGCTGCCGCGCTTCTACCCTATCTTTGACTCTGTCGAATGGCTGGAACGCGCCCTGCCGCTGGGGGTCAGGCTTGTCCAGCTTCGTATCAAGGACCGCTCCGAGGACGTGCTGCGATCCGAGTGTCGCAGGGGGCTCGCACTGGCGCGGGCGAATGGCGCGGCACTGGTGATCAATGACCACTGGCAGACGGCCATCGATGCGGGCGCCGACTGGGTGCATCTCGGGCAGGAGGATCTCGACACGGCCGACCTGCCCGCGATCCGCCGCGCGGGGGTCAAGCTCGGCATCTCGACCCATGATCACGGCGAACTCGACCGCGCGCGGGGGCTGGCGCCCGACTACATCGCCCTCGGCCCGGTCTATCCGACGATCCTCAAGCAGATGAAATGGCATCGGCAGGGGCTCGAGCGGGTCGCCGAATGGAAACGGATGGTGGGCGACATCCCCTTGTGCGCCATCGGCGGCATGCGTGTCGAGCGCGCGGCCGACGTCTTCGCAGCCGGAGCGGATATCGTCTCGGCGGTCACGGACATCACGCTCGCCCCCGACCCCGAGGCGCGCATGCGCGACTGGCTGAGGGTCTGCGCATGAACCGCTACGCGCGCCAGACGCTCCTGCCCGAGGTCGGCCCCGAAGGTCAGTCGAGGCTCGCCCGCGCCCACGCGCTGGTCGTGGGGGCGGGGGGGCTTGGCGTGCCGGTGATGCAGTATCTCGCCGGCGCGGGCATCGGGCGGATCACGCTCGTTGATGGCGACCGGGTCGAGGAAAGCAATCTGCACCGCCAGCCGCTCTACCGCATGGAACAGATCGGCACCCCCAAGGCGCAGGCCGCCGCAAGGGCGCTTGCGACGCTCAACCCCGATGTGCGCCTGTCCGCCCGTTGCGAGTGGCTCGACCCCGTCAATGCGGCCGAGCTGGTGGCCGATGCGGATGTCGCGCTGGACTGCGCCGATACGTTCGCGGCCAGCCTGACCCTGTCGGATGCCTGCCATGCGCGGGGCAAGCCGCTCCTGACGGCCTCGGCGCTGGGGCTTTCGGGCTACGCCGCCGGGGTTTGCGGCGGCGCACCCAGCCTGCGCGCGCTTTTCCCCGACCTTCCCGAACGCGGGGCGAGCTGCGCGACCGCGGGCGTCATGGGGCCGGTGGTCGGCTCCATCGGCGCGCTGCAGGCGCAGATGACGCTGGCGGTGCTCCTTGGTCTGGACCCTTCGCCCTTGGGCCAGCTTGTCAGCCTCGACGCCGCGCGCTGGCGCTTCGGGGGATTTCGTTTCGAGCGCGCGCCCGAGCCCGAGCGGCCCTTGCCCTTCATCGCCCGCAGCCAGACGCGCGCGGAGGACGTGCTGATCGACCTGCGCGCCGAGGCCGTGCCATTCAGCCCGGCGGCACGCCACATCCCGCCCGAGCGGATCACCACCGTGACCCCGCCCGCGGGCTGCCGCGTGGTCCTGGCCTGCCGCACGGGGCTGCGCGCGCACAATGCCGGGCAAATCCTCCAATCCCGCTGGCCGGGTGACATCGCCCTTCTCGCTCTCAATGACTGAACCGGAGAGACCATGAAACAGACCCTCGCCACCATCATCCTCGCCGCAGGCCTTGCCCTGCCCGCCACGGCGCAGGATCGGCTGACCGTGATGCTCGACTGGTTCGTCAACCCCGATCACGCGCCGATCGTGCTGGCCGAAGAGCTAGGATACTTCGCCGATGCCGCGCTCGAGGTCGAGACCGTCACCCCCGCCGACCCGAACGATCCGCCGCGCATGGCCGCCGCGGGCCGGGTCGATCTGGCGGTTTCCTATCAGCCGCAACTGCATCTGAGCCGTCACAACGGCCTGCCCCTGCGCCGCGTGGGCACCCTGGTCTCCACCCCGCTGACATGCCTCGTCGTGCTGGCCGACGGGCCGGTGCAGGAGATGGCTGACCTCAGACACCGCAAGGTGGGCTTTGCCGTCGCCGGTCTGCAGGAGGTGATGCTCGATGCGATGCTCGCCCATCACGGGCTCGCGCCCGGCGATGTGGAGCAGATCAATATCGGCTGGTCGATCTCGCCCGCGCTGATGTCCGGGCAAGTGGATGGCGTCATCGGCGCATTTCGCAATTTCGAATTGAACCAACTTCGGCTCGAAGGCTCCGAGGGCCGCTGTTTCTATCCCGAGGCCGAGGGCGTGCCCGCCTATGACGAGCTGATCTATGTCGCCAATCCCGACCGCATGGATGCCGATGCGATCGCGCGTTTCCTCGATGCCACCGAGCGCGCGACAGCCTTCATTCTCAACCAACCGCAACAGGCGTGGGAGTTATTCTCGGCCACCGCCTCGGAATTGCAAAGCGAGTTGAACATCCGCGCATGGGACGATACCTGGCCGCGTTTCGCCACCCGCCCCGCCGCGCTCGATGACGGCCGTTATGCGCGCTTCGAGGCGTTCCTGGCCGAGCGTGGAGCCACGCCGGGCGGGCTGGACGTCTCCGAACTGGCCGTCGACATCTCGGACAGCGCGGCACCATGACCGCCATGGAAAATGGCCGCGGCGAGATCGACGGGCGGCCGGAACTCGGGGGCTGGCAGATGGGCCCGGACGCGGCATGACCGCGCCGGGGCTGTCACTGCGGGGCGATCTGTGGCTGGACAAGGCGCCGCTGTTGCGCGAGCTGGCGCTGGAGATGCCTGCGGCCAGGTGGAGCTGCCTTCTGGGGCCGTCCGGGGTCGGAAAGTCCACCATTGGAAGGCTAATCGCGGGCCTTCCCGGCCCCCAACGGCTCGACGGGACACTCCAGAGCAGCGACCGGGCCGCGCTTGCGGGCCGCGTGGCTTTCCTGGCGCAGGATGGCCAGCTTCTGCCCTGGGCGGACCTCGTGCACAATGTCACGATCGGCACGCGGCTGCGCGGCGAGCGGCCCGACAAGGCCCGTGCCCGAGAGCTCTTGGCCGAAGTCGGGCTCGAGGGGCTGGAGTCCCGGCGCCCCGCCAGCCTGTCGGGCGGGCAGCGCCAGCGCGTCGTGCTGGCGCGCACGCTCATCGAGGATTCTCCCATCGTCGTGCTGGACGAACCCTTTTCGGCGCTCGATGCGGCCACAAGGGTGGCGATGCAGGATCTGGCCGCGCGAATACTGCGGGGGCGCACGGTGGTCCTGATAACGCACGAGCCGCTGGAAGCCGTGCGGCTGGCCGACCGCGCCTGGCTGCTGGGGCCTGAGGGCGCCGAGGCGATGTCGCTGCCCGAAGCCGAGGCGCCGCGCGATTACCGCGCGCCCGGCACCCTTGACGCTCAGTCGCGTCTGCTTGCGCGTCTGCATGGAATGGCGACGGAATGTACCTGATGAAGACATCGGTTCTGCGCGGTTTGCTGGCGCTGGCCTTCGCGCTGTCGGTCTGGCAGGCGGCGGTCTGGGCCAGCGGTGTGCCGCCCTTCATCCTGCCGGGTCCGGCACGGGTGGCGGAAAGCCTGTGGTCCAACGCCGGCCTGCTGGCCGAACATGCGCGCTTTACCGCTGCAAACCTGCTGATCGGGCTCGCGGCGGGGGTGGCGCTGGGCGGCGCCACGGCGCTGAACCTGGCGCTTTCGCCCGGCGCACGCCTGCTGTTGCGCCCCATGCTGATCTTCGCCCAGGCCGTGCCGGTCTTCGCCCTCGCCCCGATCATCACGCTCTGGCTGGGGTATGGCGCGCCGTCAAAGATCGTCGTGGTCATGCTGGTGATCTATTTCCCGGTCACATCCGCCTTCTTCGACGGGCTGATGCGTCTGCCGCCACCGCTGGCGGACATGGCGCAATTGATGCGCGCGACACCCTTGCGCCGACTGCTGTTGCTGCAACTTCCCAGCGCGCTGCCCTCGCTGGCCTCGGGCCTGCGGCTGGCGATAATCTATGCCCCCTTCGCGGTGGTGATCGGGGAATGGGTCGGCTCGTCGCGCGGTCTGGGCTATCTGATGCTCATGGCCAATGGTCGCGGGCAGACCGACCTGATGTTCGCCGCCCTGATCACCCTGGCCGCCCAAAGCCTCGCCCTCTTCGCACTTCTCGAATTCGCCGTGAAAGAGCGGCGCGCGCCCGGCCGGCATGCGTTGCCCGCCTCGCGGATGCGTCGAGAAGCCGGCAATCCCGCCGACGCGTCCGAGTCCGATCATTTGCGGCCCTGATCAGGGTCGGTGAGACGCCATGGAGAAATGCCCGAGGAAGTGTTTCAGGAGACGGCACTCACCGTCATTTTTTCCTGCCGACCCCGCACGTTCCGGTAGGGCCCCACCGGGTGGTGTAAGAGGCCGCGCGCGGAGCCTTTTGGCGCAGCGCAGCGCGCGGACGGTCCGACGGGCTTGACCCTGACGCAAAAGCAGGCGACGTCAGGGCCCGACGGCAGCCCACTTGGGCAATGTCGGATCGACTGCAAAACAACGCGCCTTTTCCGGGCGCATCGAGAGGGTTTCATGACCACGCTGTGCTACGCTGACAAGACCTGTGCCATCGGCATTCACATTCTTCTGGAGGAGATTGGGGCGCCCTATGACCTTCGGGTCGTGGATTTTTCCACGAAGGAGCAGAAGTCGCCCGAATATCTGGCGATGAACCCCAAGGGCAAAGTGCCCGCGCTGATCCGCGATGACGGCTCTGTTCTGACCGAATTCGCCGCGATCGCCACATGGCTTGCCATGACCAACCCCGAGAAGAAACTGATGCCCACGGACCCCGAGGGGATGGCGCGCACGCTCGAGGCGCTCGACTTCGCCGTGGGCACGTTGCACATGCTGTCGTGGAGGCTGTGGCGCCGGCCGTCGGCCTATGTCTCGGACGAAGAGGCCCAGAAGGAAGTGCAGCAGCGCGGCAGGGATGCCGTCCTCGCGGGCCTGGAGGTGGTCAATGACCAGCTGGAGGGCAAGGAGTTTCTGATCGGCGATTTCTCCATCGCCGATCCGGCGCTTTACTACGTCGAATACTGGGCCGCCGATGTGGCGGGATGGCCGCTGCCCGCCAATGTGCAGGCGCATTTCGACCGGATGAAGACGCGCCCCTCCGTGCAGGCCTCGCGCAAGCAGGAAAGGGTGGCCTGAGCCATTGCAGAGGGTCCGGCAGATAGCTGCCGGGCCCACCGTGCCGCAATTTGCCTCAAGACCGGGCTTGGGTTCGGCAGGGGAAAGACCGCGGTCTTGCTCTGCGCTCGCGGCAATGACTGAGCCCCGAGACCGCGCCGACAGATCGCGCATGCCGCGGAGCCCCGAGAGCCTGGCCCGGCGCACGCTAGTCGGGTGAGGCCGCGGCTTCGGCGAGGACCCAGTCGCGAAAGGCGCGCACCTTGGGCCGGTCGCCGTCGGTCTGCGGGTAGACGACGTAGTAGCAGAATGCCTGCGGGTCGCCCTCCATCTCGCCGAACGGCTTGACCAGCTGGCCGCTTTCGAGCTCGGCGGCCACGATCGCCTGGGCGGCCAGCGCAACGCCCTGCCCGGCGGCCGCCGCCTGCACCGCCAGGCTGTCCATGCTGAAGCGTGGCCCGCGATTGGCGTCGATATCCTCGAGCCCCGCCGCGCGCAGCCACATCCGCCAGTTCGGCGCGAACGCGTCTTCCATCTTCCAGTGGACGTGGATCAGCGTGTGGTGGCGCAGATCGGCCGGGCCGATCAGGGGCGGGTCGGCTTCAAGGAGGGCCGGGCTGCAGACCGGAAAGGCGATTTCCGACATCAGGCAATGCGCGGTCAGGGCCGGATACTCGCCCCGGCCGTAGCGGATGGCCACATCGACATCGCCGCGCTCGAAATCGACCAGCGTGTCGGTGGCATCGATACGGATGTCGAAATCCGGATACATCTCGCGAAACCTGTCGAGCCGCGGCACCAGCCATTTCGCGCCGAAGGACGGGGCGACGCTGACGGTCAGGACACCGGATTCCTCGTCCCGGCGCAGCCTGCGGCAGCCTTCGGCCAGCAGGTCGAAAGCCTCAGTCAGCGTCGGAAGCGACGCCTGGGCCGCATCGGTCAGAAGAAGCGCGCGCGTGCGGCGCCGGAACAGCTGCACGCCCGAAATCTCCTCGAGCGACTTGATCTGCTGGCTGATCGCCGCAGGGGTGACGCCCAGCTCCTCCGCCGCCTTGCTGAAGCTCAGATGCCGGCCGGCGGCCTCGAAGGCCTTGAGCGCGTTGAGGGGCGGAAGGCGCCGCATCTCCACCTCCATACGTGTTAGCAACGCTAATCCACTATCGCAGAATTACTCGTTTGTCACGCACCCTTCGCGCGGCGCATTGTGCTTTTCATGATCGAAGGCCCCACAAGGCGTCGCAGACACAAGTTAGTTTATCTAATTCGCAGCGTCGCCCAGAAAGCGAGGTGGAGAATGTTCCAGTATGTGTTCTGGCGTCAGGCAACCCCCGCTGACCCGCTCCGCAACGCGAACGAGGCGCGGGCAGCGGCCATGTATCAGGCGCTCCGTAAGTTTGCGGGTCTGCCGGGCGTCGCGGCGCGGTGGTTGCGGCAGATGCCGCGACGCGCCGACAGCCCCCGCAAGGCCCGCGATCTACCCGCCGAGTGATCCGGCCGGCTACGGCCCGCCGGCTCCCGCGCGCCCACATGAACGAAAGGCCCTCACCCATGCACCGTCTGAGCCGACTCCTCCAAAGACTGCTCCGTCCGAGCCGCGAGAAACTGATCCGGCGCCAGATCGCCGAATTCGAGAAGATCAACCCCTATCTCCACAAGGATATCGGCCTGCATGAGAACAGCTTCCGCGAACTCGCCGAACGTGTGGTGGACCAAAGATACGGCTTTGAAGATGAGTGAATTGAGCTCTGCTCGAAAGCCAAAGTCTGTCGCGAGGGGCTGGCCTCTACGACTTCATCAATATTGCTCGACGTCGCCCTGAAACAGAGAGCTTAATCGGGTAGTGCCCCGGGGTTAGGTGGCCGGGGTGCTGGCTCGTCCTTGGGTGCGGTGGGTGGCCTCGATCGCCCTGGTCGCGCTGAGCGTCACCCTTTTTCTGTTCAACCTGCGCCGTGCGGGCGTGCGCGCCGGACGTGCCGCCGAGCGGCTCGAGACATTGGAGCGCCAGAATGCCATTCACCGCCAGATGCTGGAGGCGGCCGCACGCCGCCCTCGCAGCCGTGACGATCTTCTTGACCGCCTGCGCGGGGGCGAGTTCTGACACCGCGCCCGGCGTCTGTCCGCCGGTCGTCGAGTACAGCGCGGAAGAGCAGGCGCGCGCCGCTGAAGAGGTGGCGGCGCTACCGGAGGGCGCGGTGATCGTGGGATGGCTGGCCGACTACGCGGTGATGCGGGAGCAGGCGCGGGTGTGCTTGTGAACTTCTTGTAACGGCGAGAGATGGAGCTTGCGCTGATCTTCAGTTTCGATATTCACGAAATATGGAAAAAGAAATTTCCACTCGCCTCTCGACCCTCGGTCACCCGCAGCGGCTGGAGATTTTCCGGCTGTTGATGCGGCGATACCCTGATCATGTGCCGGCGGGCGAAATCGCCGAAGCGCTTGGTCTCAAGGCTTCCACCCTCTCGGCCTACCTGTCCGCCCTGATGCAGGCCGGACTGGTCACGCAAGAGCGGGTCGGCACGTCGCTTCGCTATGCGATCGCCATGACGGAGGTGCAAGGCACCTTCGACTATCTGCTGCGCGACTGCTGTCGCGGCCGCCCCGAGCTCTGCGCGCCCGTCTCCGTGACCTCCCCGGCGGAAATCGTGCCGGCCTCCGGGGGCAAGTCTCGGGTTCTCTTCATCTGCACCGGCAACTCCGCCCGCTCGATCTTCGCCGAGGCGATCCTGCGCAAGGAGGCCGGCGACCGGTTCGAGGCGCATTCCGCCGGCACCAAGCCCCATTCCGAGCTGAACCCCTTCGCGCTCGAGGTGCTCGAGCGGAACGGGCACGATATCTCGGCCCTGCGGTCCAAGACCATCGCCGAATTCCAGGGCGAGGGGGCGCCGGAGTTCGATTTCGTCTTCACGGTCTGTGACAAGGCGGCGAACGAGGACTGCCCGGCCTGGGCCGGCCAGCCCGTCAGCGCGCATTGGGGCGTCCCCGACCCGGTGAAGGTGGCGGGGACCGATGCCGAGAAGAGCCTCGCCTTCCGTCAGGCCTATGGCGCGCTGCAAGACCGTATCAGGGCCTTCACGGCGCTTCCCTTCGCGTCGCTCGATCGTATCTCGCTTCAGGCGGCCGTGGACGACATCGGCCGCGCAGACTCAGGAGCCCCTGCATGACCGTCTATGCCCTCAACGGCCTCGGCCGGATCGGAAAACTCGCCCTCAAGCCGCTGCTGGAGCGCGGCGCGGAGATCGCCTGGATCAACGACGCGGTCGGGGATCCGGCCATGCACGCGCATCTGCTGGAGTTCGACACGGTGCACGGGCGCTGGGACGCCGCCTTCGGCCATGACGCGGAGAGCCTGACGATCAATGGCGTGCGGCTGCCCTTTATCGGCGCGAAGGACCCGGCCGCACTGCCGCTCGACGGCGTGGATGTGGTCATCGACTGCACCGGCGCGTTCAAGTCGCAGGCGAAGCTCGCCCCCTACTTCGACGCGGGCGTTAGGAAGGTGGTCGTCAGCGCGCCGGCAAAGGACGGACCGACCGCGAATATCGTCTACGGCGTCAACCACGGCACTTATGATCCGGCGGCGCACCGGATCGTCACGGCGGCCTCCTGCACCACAAACTGCCTGGCGCCGGTGGTGAAGGTCATCCATGAGGCCATCGGCATCCGCCACGGCGCGATCACCACGATCCACGACGTGACAAACACCCAGACCATCGTGGACCGGCCCGCGAAGGATCTGCGCCGGGCACGGTCGGCGCTCAACTCGCTGATCCCGACCACGACCGGCAGCGCCAGCGCGATCTCGCTGATCTACCCGGAACTGGCGGGCCGGCTGAACGGCCACGCGGTGCGGGTGCCGCTCCTGAACGCGTCGATCACGGACTGTGTCTTCGAGGTCGAGCAGGAAACCACGTCAGAGGAGGTCAATGCCCTGTTCAAGGCGGCGGCCGAGGGCCCGCTCAACGGCATCCTCGGCTACGAGGAACGCCCCCTCGTCTCGGCTGACTACACGAACGACACCCGGTCGAGCATCGTCGACGCGCCCTCGACCATGGTGGTGAACGGGACGCAGGTGAAGATCTATGCTTGGTACGACAACGAGATGGGCTACGCGCACCGTCTCGTGGACGTGGCCCTGATGGTGGGGGGCGCGCTGTGACCGACCACCACGCGCGCCCGGAGGGCCTGTCCGCCTACATCGCCGTCACCGCTGCCTACTGGGCCTTCATGCTAACCGACGGCGCGCTGCGGATGCTGGTGCTGCTGCACTTCCACACGCTGGGCTTCACGCCGGTACAACTCGCGTACCTGTTCGTTCTCTACGAGATCGCGGGGATGGTCACCAACCTAAGCGCGGGGTGGATCGCGGCGCGCTTCGGACTCACCTCGACGCTTTACGCGGGGCTGGGCTTGCAGGTTCTGGCGCTGATGGCGCTGGCGCAACTCGATCCTCGCTGGGCGATCGGGCTCTCGGTGTCATATGTGATGGTCGTGCAGGGCGCCTCCGGTGTGGCCAAGGACCTTGCCAAGATGTCGTCGAAGTCCGCCGTCAAGCTGCTTGCGCCGGAGGAGGGTGGCGGGCTCTTCCGCTGGGTTGCGCTCCTGACCGGGTCGAAAAATGCGGTAAAGGGGCTCGGCTTTCTGCTGGGCGCCGGGTTGCTCGCCACGCTCGGCTTTCTCTGGGCGGTGCTGGGGATGGCCGCGGTGCTGGCGGTCATCTTCGTGGTTGTCCTGAGCACCATGCCGCCCGGTCTTCCGAAGGGGCGCAAGGGGGCGACGTTCGCGGAGGTCTTCTCGAAGTCCGCCAACGTCAACTGGCTCAGCGCGGCGCGTGTGTTCCTCTTCGGCGCGCGCGACGTCTGGTTCGTGGTGGGTATCCCGATCTACTTCTATTCTGTCCTCTCGGACGGCAGCGATGAGGGCAACCGCGCCGCCTTCTTCATGGTCGGCACCTTCATGGCGCTGTGGATCATCCTTTATGGCGGGGTGCAGGCGGCAGCACCGCGGCTGCTGCGCGCCGACCGCCGCCCGGAGGCCGAGCTGATCGGCACGGCGCGCGGCTGGGCATGGGCGCTCGCGGTCGTGCCCGCATTGCTGACCGTCGCCGCGCTGATGTCGTCCGGGCCGCAGCCCTGGCTGACCGTCACGCTTGTCGCGGGGCTGCTGGCCTTCGGAGCGGTCTTCGCGGTGAACTCCTCGCTGCATTCCTACCTGATCCTCGCCTTCACGAGGGCCGAACGGGTGACGATGGATGTGGGTTTCTACTACATGGCGAATGCGGGCGGGCGCCTGCTCGGCACCGTCCTGTCGGGCGCGACCTACCAGCTCGGCGGGCTCGCGCTGATGCTGGGCGTGGCGGCGGCGATGGTCGCCCTCTCGGCCTTCGCTGCGGGGCAACTCCACCCGGAACAGCCCCAGGAGGGCAGGATATGAGCATTTTTGAGCGATACCTGTCCCTCTGGATCGCGCTCGCCATGCTGGCGGGCATCGCCATCGGCAGCGTCGCACCGGCGCTGGTCGCGGCGGTCGCGGCGGCGGAAGTTGCCAGCGTCAACCTTGTCGTGGCCGTCCTGATCTGGGCGATGGTCTACCCGATGATGGTGGGCGTCGATCCCGGCAGTCTACGCGACGTGGTCAAGCAGCCCAGGGGGCTCGCCATCACGCTCGCCGTGAACTGGCTGATCAAGCCCTTCACCATGGCGGCCCTTGCCGTGCTGTTCTTCGAGGGTCTCTTCGCCGACCTGATCGCGCCCGCGGATGCGCAGCAATACATCGCCGGGCTGATCCTGCTGGGCGCGGCGCCCTGCACGGCGATGGTCTTTGTCTGGTCGCAACTGACGCGCGGGGATGAAAGCTACACGCTGTTGCAGGTCTCGGTGAACGACGTGGTGATGGTCTTTGCCTTCGCGCCGATCGTGGCCTTCCTGCTGGGTGTCACCGACATTGCCGTGCCGTGGCAGACGCTGGTGCTGTCGGTCGTCCTGTTCGTCGCCCTGCCTCTGGCCGCGGGCGTCTGGACACGCAGGCGGCTTGGCAGCGCGGCGCGCATCGATGCGTTCCGCGACCGGGTCAAGCCCTGGTCCGTGGTCGGGCTGATCGCGACGGTGGTGATCCTGTTCGGGCTGCAGGGGCAGGTCATCCTCGACCGGCCGCAGGTCATCGCGCTGATCGCCGTGCCGATCCTGCTGCAATCCTACGGGATCTTCGCGCTGGCCTATGCCGCCGCCTGGGCGTTGCGCGTGCCGCACCGGATCGCGGCGCCCTGCGCGCTGATCGGCACGTCGAACTTCTTCGAACTCGCCGTCGCCGTCGCGATTAGCCTGTTCGGCCTGAACTCGGGCGCGGCGCTCGCCACGGTTGTGGGCGTGCTGGTCGAGGTTCCGGTGATGCTGTCGCTCGTGGCCCTGGCCAACCGCACGCGGGCGCGCTTCGCATGATCCCCGATCTGCCCAACATCGACCCGGCGTATCTGAACCCGATCGATCCGGGGCTTTACGCCGCCCCGGACGATCCGGGCCATCCGCCGCGCATCCTGATCCTGCACGGCTCGCTCCGGGCGCGGTCGTATTCGCGGGCCGTGGGCGACGAGGCCGAACGCCTGCTGCGCTGGTTCGGGGCCGAGGTGCGGCGCTTCGACCCGAGTGGCCTGCCGCTGCCGGACGAGACGGATGCGGCGCATCCGAAGGTGCAGGCGCTCCGCGACCTCGCCATCTGGTCCGAGGGCATGGTCTGGAGTTCGCCCGAGCGCCACGGCGCGATGTCAGCAATCATGAAGGCGCAGATCGACTGGATCCCGCTTTCCACCGGCGGCGTGCGACCCACACAGGGCAAGACGCTGGCGCTGGCGCAGGTCTGCGGCGGCTCGCAGAGCTTCAACGCCGTCAACCAGATGCGCATCCTCGGCCGCTGGATGCGCATGGTGACGATTCCGAACCAGTCCTCGGCGCCGCGCGCCTGGGACGAGTTCGACGACGATCTTCGCATGCGGTCCTCGCCGCTCTACCGCAGGGTCGTCGATGTCTGCGAGGAGCTGATGAAGTTCACCTGGATGACCCGCGCGCGTTCGGCGGCGCTGACGGATCGGTACTCGGAGCGCATCGAGAGCGTGGAGCAGGCCTCACGGCGCGTGAACCAGTCGAGGCTTTGAAAACGAATCCTTTACAGAACTAGGAGTATGGTTATTTTGGCGCCATGAGCATGACCAGCCCCAACGCCCGCGCGCTTGCCGCCCTTGGCCACGACGCCCGCCTGTCGATATTCCGCCTGCTGGTGAAGGCGGGCGATGACGGGCTCCGCGTCGGCGATATCGGCGCGCATCTCGGGCTCGCGCCCTCGACGCTTGCGCATCACCTGTCGACGCTGGTCGATGCGGGGCTTGTCATCCAGGAAAAGCACGGGCGCGAGGTCGTCAACAAGGCCGATTACCCGGCCATGCGACGGGTGCTGAGATTCCTGACGTCGGAATGCTGCGCCGGCGTGGAGATCGAACCCCGGGAGGACGTGGCATGACGCGACGCCGCCCTCTTTTTCGGCCTGATACAACCAAAATTCCGGAGTTTTGGATATGACAGATGCGAATCTTGCCGCTGCCCGCCCCGCGGCGGGTCTGCGGGTGATATGGCGCGATCACGGGGTCTGGCTGACCTCGGGGCTGATCCTGGCCGCGGTGGCGATGCTCGACGCCGGACAGGCGGGTGACAGCCTGGTGTTCACCGCGCAATCCCTGCTGCACACCGCACCCTTCCTCATCCTGTCGATACTCGTCGCCGCATGGGCGGGGGCGACCGGGGCCGACAACCTGATCGCGCGGGCATTCACCGGCGCGCCCGCGATGATGATCGGGCTGGCGGCGCTGGCGGGCGGGCTGTCGCCCTTCTGTTCCTGCGGGGTGATCCCGCTGATCGCGGCGCTTTTGGCGATGGGCGTGCCGCTATCGGCGGTCATGGCGTTCTGGCTGGCCTCCCCGGTGATGGACCCGTCGATGTTCGTGCTCACGACCGGCGTTCTCGGCGTCGAGTTCGCGGTTGCCAAGACGCTGGCGGCGGTGGGCCTTGGTCTTTTCGGCGGCTGGACGGTGCATCTGCTGGGGCGTGCGGGCGGGCTATCCGACCCGCTGCGCGCGGGGATCGGCAACGGCGGCTGCGGCGGCGGCAAGGTGCGCGACCCCGGCCCGGTGGTCTGGCGGTTCTGGGAAAGCCCCGAGCGGCGCGCGAAATTCGGGCGCGAGGCACTCGGCGTGACGCAGTTCCTTGCCAAAAGGCTGACGCTGGCCTTCCTTCTGGAAAGCCTGATGCTCGCCTTCATCCCGGCCGAGACCGTGACCTCCCTTCTTGGCGGCACGGGGCTGGCCCCGATCGCGCTGGGCACGCTCGTCGGGGTGCCGGCCTACCTCAACGGCTATGCCGCGCTGCCGCTGGTGGGCGGGCTTGTCGAGCAGGGCATGGCGCAGGGCGCGGGGCTAGCCTTTCTCGTGGCCGGCGGCGTGACCTCGCTGCCCGCCGCCATCGCCGTCTGGGCGCTGGTCAAGCCGCGCGTGTTCCTGCTTTACCTCGCGCTTTCGCTGTCGGGCGCCTTCGCGGCGGGGCTTCTGTTTCAGCTGTGGCCCCTGGCATGAGAACGCTGACGGTCCAGATCGACGATCTGCCTGCAGGGGCCGTGCTTTTGGCGCCGGCGGGCATGACCACGCCGCATGACGCCATCGACGGCGTGTGCATGAGCGGCAGGCGGATGGAGTCGGTGCTACACGAGCCGGAGCTCGGGCTCGCGGCGCTGAAGCTGTCCGCGGCGGCGACACGCTCCGCCTGGACTACCGGATCACGCCCGCGCCGGCGGCGGCAAGCTACCCGTCCACCATGTTCATGCCGCGTCACAACCGCTTCACGCAGGCAGCCGCGGACCTGGCCGCGGCGAGCCGGGCCATCGCAAATGAGGCCGGCGGCGGCCACGCGGGGGATCGCTGCGCTTGGGATCGTGACCGGTCGGCGCGATGCGCAATGGGTCCGGTACAAACGCAATCCCGATCTTGCCCCGAATATACTGCCATCGTCGACGCTGTTCTCGCGGCGCAGGTCAATCCCCAACCGGAGGTCGCATGACAACCGAAACCCACGAAACCGCGCCCCATGGTGCGTCGGACTGGCTCTGGTATGCCGGCGTGCCGCTTGCAGCCGTCGTCTGGTGGTTGCTCTACGGCCAGCTCGTCCCGTTTTCCGAATGGGTGACGTCGTTGCTGCCCATTGATCGCGACAGCCACAGCGGCGAGGCCATCGCCTTTTTCGTCTACGACGTGCCCAAAGTTCTGCTGTTGCTTACGGCGATCGTATTCGTCACTGGTGTCCTGCGCAGCTGGTTCAGCCCCGAAAAGACCCGCGCCATCCTCGCTGGCAAGCGCGAGATCGCGGGCTATCCGCTGGCGGCACTGCTGGGCGTTTTCACGCCCTTTTGCTCATGCTCGTCGGTGCCACTTTTCATCGGGTTCGTGTCGGCGGGCATCCCGCTCGGCGTGACCTTCTCCTTTCTGATCGCCGGACCGATGGTCGGGCCGGTGGGACTCGGCCTGCTGTTCGGACTGGTCGGCTGGCAGATTGCCACGATCTACCTGATCTTCGGCTTCTCGATCGCCACGCTCGCCGGCTGGGCGATGAGCCGCATGGGGCTGGAGAAGTACCTGCAGGACTGGGTCCGAGAAATGAACGCCGGCGCGGTGGGTGAGGTGCCGGAAGAGCGTCTGACGATGGTCGATCTTCTGAAGATCGGGCTCGATCAGGTGCGCGAGATCGTCGGCAAGGTCTGGATCTGGGTCGTTATCGGCATCTCCATCGGCGCGCTGATCCACGGCTACGTGCCCGAGGCGATGATGCTGCAAATCATGGGCGGCAAGGCCTGGTGGTCGATCCCGGCCGCAGTCGTCGCGGGGGTGCCCATGCTCCTGCAAAACGACCGCGTCGGCGCCCGCCGGTATTGGAGCGCCGGTACAGACCCGCACCACGGTGCCGGGGGTCAGGGACCGGGAGGTGGTGGCGCCGGCCGCGATACGCCCCGCGACCCTGAGCCTCCAGGGCCCCGGCCCGCCAAGGTCATCGGTGCAGAGCGCGTAGCCGTCCATCGCGGAGTTGTCGAACGGCGGCAGTGCGACGCGCCCCGGGGTCGGACCCGCCGCGATGCGGCCGAGGGCAGCGTTGAGCGCGCACCATTCCACGCCCTCCGGGGGGGCGCGCAGCCGCCAGAGCCCGGAGCTGCGCCGCGTCGAGTGTCATCGCCTCCGCCATGGCGCCGGCCATGCAGTCGGGGCGGGCTTGCTGGTCCATCTTTACTCTTCCGGAAATGAAAAGGTCCCGCCCGGCGCAGGCCGCCGGGCGGGAGCGGGCTAGGCCCGGTCAGTCTCCGATCAGAAGCGGAATTCCTTCGACTTGAAGGAAATCCCGTCCGCCACCGAGGGCCGGTCCGAGATCTTCCGGATATCGGCCCATGTCTGCTTGTAGACCGGGATGATCAGCTCGTTCGTCCCCGAGCCGACGATATTGCCCTGAACGCCGCGCGGCGCACCGAACAGCATGAAGGTCTCGCCCGGGCGGGCGGTCTCTGTAGGATAGACCATCGCCTGTGTGGCGCCGTTGTCATTGTGGACCTCGACGAGATCGCCGGCGCCGAGGCCGCGCGCCTCCATGTCATCCGGGTGCATCTCGATGAAGGGATAGGGCCAGCGGTCGGTGACGAAGTCGTTCTCCTGGTCGAGATACCAGTTCTGCCAGTTCAGGTTCGACCGGCCGTTATTGATGAGGAAGGGATAGCGCGCCCGTTCCTCCTCCTTGCCCGGGGTGGCGAGCCCCCGCCACGGCCCGGCCATGAACCGCGCGCGGCCGTCCTCCGACGAGAAGTTGCCGTCGGCATAGAGCCGGGGCGTGCCGACGATGGTCTCGCCTTCCAGCCGTTGCGCCGGCTCCTGGAAGCCGTTGGTTCCCAGTGCCCGCAGGCGGTCATAGGTCACCAGCTCGCCGTTATGGGCGTTGCGGTGGTAGCCGTCCATGAAGGCGTCTTCCTCGGTCTCCCAGTCATAGCCGGTGAACTGGTCGGCGTAGTCGTCCTCGCCCATCTCCCGCAGGACACGCTCCATGTGTTGCGCGATGCCGGCGGCGATGAGGCAATCGGGGCGCGAACGTCCCGGCGGGTCCATGTAGCGTTCGGCCAGGCGCATCCGGCGTTCGCCGTTCATCGAGGTGAGGTTCATCTCGCCGGTCTGGGCGCCGGGCAGCACCACATGCGCGCGCTGGCCCATTTCATTGTGAATGATGTCCACATCCACGGTGAAAAGCCCGCCCTGCCGGATCGCGTTGACGATGGCCTCGACCTGTTCCTCCCGCGTCGCACCCGCAGCGGCGTCCATCGCCTCCTTCACCATGTTGGTGCGGCGGTTGTAGATGCGCTTGAACTCGGTCGCGTTGAGTGTCGTGCGGTACTGGTTGCAGTCCCACACGTGATGCACCCCGCCATTGCCCGAGATGAGGAGCTGGTCGACATAGGTCGCCGGGCGCCCGACATGGGCCGCCGATGGGCGCACATAGCCTTCCTGGTGGCCGCCCATGCGCACGCAGCCCCCGCCGAGACGGCCGATATTGCCTGTCGCCAGCGATATGTTCACGATCGCGCCGTTGGTGCGGTAATTGTCGTTGTTCCAGATGACGCCCTTCTCGTAGCCGATCATCGTGCGCCGGCGCGCGCCGTTTTCCTTCGGCATCGCGATCCACTCGGCGGCGGTGACGATATCTTCGGCCGGCACGCCGCAAAGCTGGGCCGCCTCCTCGATCGACATCCGGTTCGCGTCGAGCGCGTCCTGAAAGCTCGTCAGGTGGCCGGGTTCGGCGTCGGTCTCGCCGCGGGCGGGAAAAAGCGCCGGCCGCGGTTCGGCCTCGGCCTTGGTGTGGCTTTCGATGAAATCCGTATCCACCCAGCCCTGATCGGCGACATAGGTGAAGATGGCATTGGCGAGCGCGAGGTCGGTGCCCGAATTGATCGGCAGATGAAGCACATTGTCGGCGCCCGCGGCCTGTTCGGCGGCGTTGATCGAGACCGTTCGGCGCGGGTCGATGAAGATGATGCGCGCGCGGGGGTGGTCCTCGTCCGGTATCAGCTCGGCCTTGCGGCTTGAACTCATGCCCTGAAGGTTCGGAATCCAGTGGTTGAGGAAATAGTTGGTCTGGCATTCCAGCGGGTTGCAGCCCCAGGCGACCAGCGTGTCGGCGAGCTGCGCGTCTTCATAGGCGTTGTTGAGCTCGCTGACGCCCATGTCGCGGGTGGCGTGGACCTCGGAGTTGTAGGCCGGGCGGTTGTGAATGCGCACATTCTTGATCTTCATGCTCTCGAAATAGAGCTTGCCCGTCCCCCAGGTGTTCTCGTAGCCCCCGCCGGACCCGCCGTGGTCGAACATCGACACGACGAGGTCGTCCTCACCGTTCTCCACCACGATGCGGGCGGTCACGCGCGCGACCAGATCCAGCGCGTCGTCCCAGCTGGTCGGGTTGTAGGTGCCGTAGCGCCAGACGAGCGGGTCGGTCAGGCGATGCCCCTGCGTGCCGGTCACGTCGGACGGGTGGTTTTCGGCCATCCGCGCGCCGCGTACCGAGGCGAGGCCGGAATTGACGACACAGTCTTGGTCGGGCTTGATGACCATGTGGACATCCTGCCCGTTCTGCCGGACGACGTTATACATCGACGGCGCGTACCAGGCGTTGCTGTCCTGCGGCTGTTGCTGGCTGAGGTCGACGCCGAAAATGTTCTCGTCCGGCGCGGTGCCGCCCTGCTTGTTCATCGGCCAGGTATAGGTCTTGTAGCCGCAGCCAACGATGCAGTAGTGGCAGACCGAGTTGTGAACGGTCGCGTCGGCGGGAATGATCGGCAGACGATCGACCTGTCTCTTGTATGTCATCTTGTCTCCTCCCTCACAGCGTATTCGACAGGCGGCCGAAGATCAGCTCGTCCACGCCCTCGGCGTAGATTTCGCCCTCGCCGTCCACGCGCAGCACGAACTGCGGCAGGTTGTTGGTGGCGTGCCCCCAGATCTGCTGGCCGCCGGCCTCGGCATCGAAGCGCGAATAGTGACCGGGGCAGTTGAAGCTGCGGTCATCAGAATTGTAGATCAGGAACCAGCCCTTGTGCGGGCAGAGCACCGAATAGCCAACGATGTCTCCATCGGGGCCGACGCCGCCCTCGACCGCCTGTCCCAGCTTGAGCAGCACGCCGGGGCTGCGCTCGTCGGGATAGGCCACGTCGAGCGGCTCGTTCTCGGTCAGATCGGCGATGTTGGCCAGCCGGTTGGCCGGATAACTCACCCGCGCCAGCGCGCTCTGGGCCTCGGCCCGTTCGGGCATCATCGTGCCGGCGGCGGCGCCCGCGGTTGCAACGAGCCCCCCGCGCAGGAACTGGCGGCGGCCGGCGTCGACCAGTCGGTTGCATTTCATTGCAATGGTCCTCCCATTTGTCCGGTAGGAAGATCATAGCAGTCGGCACGGGGCCGACCGAGGTCCACCTGCCTCTACTAATCTACAGCAAGCAATTGGAAATACGGCATATTTATCGGTGTTCGGAAATCCGAACATCGCCGCGTTCGTAGCGGTTCTCACGACATGCCGAGTTTGTGCATCTTCTCCCACAGCGTCGTGCGCGAGACGCCCAGAAGCCCGGCCGCCTGGGCCACGCGCCCGCCGGTCTGCTCCAGCGCGCGGCGGATCGCGGCCCGCTCGGCGTCGTCGCGCACTTCGGCAAGAGGGCGCACGCTTTCGCCACCCGAAAGCCCGGAGACATCCTCGAACATATCGGAGGGAAACATCAGCGGCCCCCGCCCGAGCTCCATCGCCCGACGCAGCCGCGCGCGCAGCTCGCGCCCGCCGCCGGGCCAGTCATGGGCGCGCACGGCGTCCTCGGTCAGGGAACTGATACCCTTGAAAGGGGTTTGCCGGCGCGGGTTCATCCGGGCAAAGAGCCGCTCCATCAGCCAGATCGCATCCTCGGGCCGGTCGGCGAGCGGGGGGACGCTGATCTGCGTGCGCGCGAGATGCCAGTAGAGATCTCCGCGCAACGCGCCGGCCGCATCCGGCCCCCCGGTGGTGACAAAGCGCATTGCATCGCCGCCGGCCTCCAGCCGTGCCAGGAGCCGTTCCTGAACGCTGGTGGGCATCCGCTCCACCGCCTCGATCAGGAGTGTCCCTTCGCCTGCCTCGTCGATCAGCCCGGCGGCGCCCGGCGTGCCGAAGAGCCGTGCGTCCAGCGTATCGGGTGACTCCCGCGCGAGGCTGAGGCGCAGAAACGGCGCCGCGCGCCGGTCGGAGAGGGCATGCAGCCGCCGCGCGATCCGCGCCTTGCCCAGCCCCGGCCCGCCGGAGACCAGCACCGGATCCGCCAGATCGGCTGCGGCCGCGATCCGGCGCTCGATCTGGCGCGCCGCCTCCGAGACTCCAAGCGCGGCAGTATTCGCCTCCGCACCCCCTCCCGTGCCGGCCAGATGGGCAAGCTTGGTAAGAAAATCGCCCATCTCGAAAGGCTTGAGAATGTAATCGGCGGCGCCGGCGCGCATCAGCCGCACTGCCTGTTCGACCCCGCCATGGCCGGTGATGAACAAAAAGGGCGGCGGCACGACATGGGCGGCGAGCGTGTGATAAAGGGTTTCGCCATCCCCGTCGGGCAGGCGGATGTCGCAGATCACCGCGTCGAAGGGCTTGCGAGGTGTGCGCAGCGCCCCCAGCCCGACCGACAACCGCTTGAGCCAGACCACCTCGGCGCCCTCGAGCTCCAGGCGCTCATGGAGCGAGGCGCCCATGATCTCGTCATCCTCGATGAGCGCGATGCGCCGCCCGGTCAGCGTCATGCCGCCTGCTCCGACGCGGGGGCGGGCAGGACCACCGTGACGCGTGTGATACCATCGGTGCGCTCCAGCGACACGCGGCCGTCGAGGCGCGACACGAGCTCGCGCACCAGCCGCAGCCCCATGCCGCTTCCGGGGGGTGTGGGATCGTCGGTAAGAAGCCGATCGCGCAGCGCCTCGTCGAGCCCCGGCCCGTCATCGCAGACGCAAAGCCTCAACCCGTCATCTCCCCCACGGGCCGAAAAACAAATATGGCCACCCTCCGCGGCCGCCGTGGCGGCGTTGAGCAACAGGTTGAGCGCGATCTGGCGCACGGGGGCGGCGGGCAGCGCCGTCTCGCCCGCGTCCGGCTCGACCGACCAGTCGAGCTGCTGCTGCCGGCGCATCGCGTCCGGCTCGACGAGCTGGCGCAGGTCGTCGAAGTCCTCGAGCCTCAGCGGGGCGTCGTCTTCGCGGCTTCTATGGGTCTCCAGTGCCGCGCGGGTCACGTCGCGCAAATGGCGCAAGCCGCGGTCGAGCAACTCGAGCGAGCGCGCCGCCACATCGCGCCGATCGGGAAACCGGCGCAACGTGTCCACGGCATTCAGCATACCCCCCAGCGGGTTGTTGATCTCGTGGGCGAGCGAGGACGCCAGCCGGCCGAGGCTGACATAACGTTCGCGCTCGGCCAGCCGGCGCTCGGCCTCGGCGCGGGCGGTCACTGCCGCCGCCATCCGATTGTAATTCTCGACGAGACGCGCCACTTCGCGGCCCCCGCCGGCCTGTGCGGGCGAGATCGGCTGCGGGTCGTCGTTGGCGCGCGAGAGATGGTCGGATAGCGTGGCAAGGGGGCGGAGCTCGCGGCGCATCAGCAGATAGGCCGCTCCCGCCAGGACGAGCGTCGCGATCCCGTTGCTCAGCAAAAGAAGCTGGCGCACGGTCTGCCGCTCTGCCACCAGATCCGAGAGATCGAGCGTTGTAAGGATCGAGCCGACGGTGCGCCCCTGATAGGACAAGGGCGCGACCACGGTGACGAGCCGGGCACCGCCCACAAGCGAGATGTCGGAGATCCGCTGGGCCCCGGCGATCAACGCGGACCCGTCGGAGCCGACCGGCGCCTCGGACGGATCAGAGGAGGCGAGCACCTGCCCCTCGGCGTCCGTCACGGTGGCGCGGACGGTTCGCACCGCTGCGTCGGAGCGCACGGAGCGGTCGAGGATGTCGAAGACCTCCCAGACATTCTCGCGTAGCGTGGGCGGGCCAAGCGCGACCGACAACCCCTGGACCTGCCCCCGCGCGAGTTCGCGAACCTGGCGCGCATGCATCGCGGACAAGGAGGACAGGACGAATTGCGAGGCCACGAGCCCCATGATGATCATCAGCCCCGCCGCCATCAGCGGAAGCCGGGCCACCAGCGGAACGTCGCCGAACAAACGCACCCCCGTCAGCCTCCTTGCGGCAGGAGCGCCATGCGCTCCGCGATCGGAGCGAACAGCCGCTCGTCACCCGCGGTGAAGCCGTCCAGTTGCAAGAGATCCAGCACGTTGCGCCCGCGCGGGTGGTCTTGCATCCCCAGTAGGGCCTGCCGGAAGTCGCGGATCGCCGGCGCCCCCCGGTGTTCGCTCAGGCAGACCACCGGCGGGAAGCCCATCCACTCGGACCGCCGCAGAACCTGCGTGCGGTCTGTAAGCCCCGGTTCGGTCGCGGCGAGCGCCTCCCAGACATAGCCGTCCACGCTACCCGACTGCACCAGCGCGCTGCCGACCGCGCGCACGACATTGCGATGGCCGTAGGTGAAGACGCTGCGGGAAAAGAAAGCCTCTGGGTCGAAACCGGCCTCGAGGATATCGGTGACGGTGACCAGATAGCCCGAATTCGAATCCGGGTCCGAAAAGGCATGCACGTCGCCCTGGAGTTCGGACAGCGTGTCCACGCCGCGTCCGGCATGAATGATCAGATAGGATCGATATTCGGGCCGCCCGCGCCAAAGCGGCACTGCCACGAGAGCAAGCCGCTGCCGGTTCTGCAGATACGGGTACCCGCAGGTCCAGGCCGCATTCAGATCGCCCAGAAGGGCGAGATTGGTGATCTCGCGGTAGGTGCGGCGCTGAACGAAGCGAACTGGCCGGTCGAGCCGGGCCTCCAGATAGCCCCGCAACTCGCGCAGAAGCCGCGTGTCATTGTCGAGAAAGACCGGTGTCAGGCCGAGACGGAAGGGTGCCTCGGCCCGAAGCACGGCCGGCGCGACGAGCGTCGCGCTTGCGGCGCCCATCAGAATACCCCGCCGCGACGGAAAGGAATCTCGTCTCCGCATGGCGGCAGCCTAACGCCATTCAGTATCAGGATGAAACGTTGAGTTTCCGAGACAGGCGCAGCAAATCCCCGCTCAATCCTCAGTCCGCTCACCGCGTCAGGACGACGGGCACCTTGCGGGGTCTCGGCCGAGCCGGGGCGCTACCGTACCGACCGGACGCCCTATATGTGCGGGATCATGGACGCGCTCTCGCCGGCGATCCGGCCCAGCGGGTGACGTTCTTGATGGCGGCGCAGGTGGGCGCGACCGAGGCCGGCAACAGCTGGATCGGTTTCGTGTAAGCGGGGCGCCCGGTAGGCTGAGCTACTCCCCATTTGTTGGACAGTTTCTGGCGTTATTTAAGCTACTCGTTGCACCTGCTGATTGTGGTTGGTTGTTTCATTTCTCAGCCAATAGAGCACGGCGGGTGTCCGAATTTCGGGGGTAGCTCAGACCATCGACGTCGGCTGAGGTGGGCTGTGACATGTCAGATGGGCTGAGAGCTGCGACGACTCGGCCGAAAAAGCCGCTTTGACTGTCTTGGTTCGGTGTCCGATACGCACTTTGCGCTGCGCCAGAAGACCCGTCAGTGGTGTCGCCCATTTTCTCCTACCGGTCGCGGCCCTTGGAACAATGCCGGGCCAAAGTGTCATTAGTCATGAATAATACCAGCGCCCACTGATCAGAACTCATGTGCCCATTGGCGTCGGCCGATGGTCATGATGCGCCACGGCTGATCGACGAGCTTGTTCCAAGCGTCGCAGCAGTGGTCGACGATGTCATC
>PUHN01000025.1 GCA_002967695.1 Rhodobacteraceae bacterium WD3A24
GACGATATCGTCGACGGCGCGCGAGAGCAGCGCCTCGTCGGTGCACTCGGCCATCACGCGCACCAGGGGCTCGGTGCCCGATTTGCGGATCACCAGCCGCCCCTGGCCATCGAGGCGCGCCTCGGCCTCGGCGATGGCGCCCTGCACCCCCGGATCGGCGAGCGGATCGGCGCCGGGCGCATAGCGGTGATTGCGCAGAAGCTGGGGGACGGGCTCGAAGCTGCGCATCAGGGCGCTGGCGGGCGCACCGGTGCCGGCCATCGCCGCGAGGAACTGCAGCGCCGCGATCAGGCCGTCGCCGGTGGTGGCGTAGTCGGTCATCACGATATGGCCCGACTGCTCGCCACCCAGATTCCAGTCGCCCTCGCGCATCCGCTCGACGACATAGCGGTCTCCGACCCGGGTCCGTTCGAGCCGGATGCCGCGCTCCTCCAGCCACAGCTCCAGCCCGAGATTGGACATCACGGTCGTCACCAGCGTGTTGGCCACCAGCCGGCCTTCCCCGGCCCAGCGATCGGCGAAGAGCGCCATGATCTGGTCGCCGTCGCCGACATGGCCGGACTCGTCGATCAGGATCACGCGGTCTGCGTCGCCGTCGAGGCTGATTCCGAGATGGGCCCGGTGATCGCGCACCGCCCGCGCCGCGGTGGCCGGGTTGGTCGAGCCGCAGCCCTCATTGATGTTGCGCCCGTCGGGCTCGACCCCCAGCGGGATCACCTCGGCGCCCAGCTCCCACAGCACCTGGGGCGCGGCCTTGTAGGCAGCGCCGTTGGCGCAATCGACCACCACCTTGAGCCCCGAGAGCGTGGTGCGCGGCGAAAAGGTCGTCTTGGCGTATTCGATGTAGCGGCCGAGCCCGTCCTCGATCCGGCGGGCGCGGCCGATCGCCTCGGGCGCCGAGGCGGCGATGGTGCCCTCCATGATCGCTTCGATCTCGGTCTCGGCGGCGTCGGAGAGCTTGAAGCCGTCGGGGCCGAAGAACTTGATGCCGTTATCGGCGTGGGGGTTGTGGCTGGCCGAGATCATGATCCCCAGATCGGCGCGCATCGAGCGGGTCAGATACCCCACCGCCGGCGTGGGCACCGGCCCCAGCAGCAGCACGTTCATCCCCGTCGAGGTGAGCCCCGCGGTGAGCGCGTTCTCCAGCATGTAGCCTGACAGGCGCGTGTCCTTGCCGATCACCACGCGGTGGCCGTTTAGCCCGTCGCCGCGAAAATACTGCCCCGCCGCCTGTCCCAGGCGCAGCGCCATCTCGGGCGTCATGGGATGGGTGTTGGCCCGGCCGCGCACCCCGTCGGTGCCGAAGAGTTTTCTGCTCATGGCTGCTGTCCCTCGTCATCATTCGCAAGCGCCTGCCACAGCGACAGCGCCTGGCGTGTTTCGGCGAGATCGTGCACGCGGATGATCTGCGCCCCCTGCCCCATGCCCGCCAACGCCACGGCCAGCGAGCCGGGCACGCGCCGGTCGGCCTGCGGCTCCTCCGCCAGCGTGCCGATGAAGCGTTTGCGCGAGGCGCCCAGCAGCACCGCGCAGCCGAGCCCGTGGAAGATCGACAGCCCCCGGATGAGCGCGAGGTTGTGCGCCACCGTCTTGCCGAAACCGATGCCCGGATCGACGATCAGCCGCGCGCGCGGCACCCCGGCGGCCGCGGCCGCCGCCACGCGGGCCGCGAGATAGTCATACACATCCAGCAGAACGTCGTCATAGCGCGGATCGCGCTGCATCGTCTCGGGGCTGCCCTGGATGTGCATCAGGCAGGCCGGCACACCCGCCGCGGCCACGAATGCGGCCATCCCGGAATCGTGGGTGAAGGCCGAGACATCATTGACCAGCCCCGCCCCGGCGGCCAGCGCGGCCCGCGCGACGGCGGCGTTGCGCGTGTCGATCGAGATCGGCGCACCGGCATCGGCGAGCGCCTCGATGACCGGCACGACGCGGTCGCGCTCTTGCTGATGGGTGACGGGCGCGGCGCCGGGGCGAGTGGATTCGCCGCCGATATCGAGTATGTCGGCCCCCGCTTGCGCCATCTGCCGGCCATGCGCGATGGCCGTGTCGCGGGCGAAGAACTGCCCGCCATCGGAAAAGCTGTCGGGGGTGACATTGACGATCCCCATCAGCCGCGGACGCTCCAGCGACAGCCCGCACAGGGCCGCGCGCGGGGCGCTGAGCCGCCGGGCCGTCTCGTCCGACAGGGTCTCGGCCGCGACCACGCGCCCCGGCCGGGCCCGCGCCAACAGCTCGGCGCGGTCGAACCAGACATGCGCACTGCCCGCCAGCGGCCGCGCGCCCGGCGGGCGGGCGGTGTCGGTGCAGGGGATCGGGCGGACATAGACGCTCATGGCGTTCGCATAGGCCCAACCGCGCCGGCTTGGCAAGGCTTACAGCGCGACGTGTTCAACGGGTACGCGGCTGCCCGCCGGTGCGGGACCGCCGCCGAGTACCACCATGCGCGCGGCGGCGAGGGTCTCCGCCAGCCAAAGCGCCAGCGCCACGGCGTCGCGCGGCCCGGCCGTGGGGCCGTCGACCGCGTCGAGGACCAGCTTGGAGGGCGCCCAGACGATGGTCTGGCCGTGCTTCATCGCCCAGTCGATCTCGGTGCGGCTTTCCACGACGAGGCACCGGCGATCGCGCGCCGCCAGAATCCAGGCGTTCTGCTCGATCGCGAGCAGGTCGATGCGGCGCTGCACCGCCGGCACCTCGACGGCTGCCGGAGCTGTCTCGGGCAGGCCCACGCACAGGATCACCGGCGCGCCGCCGGCCTCCAGCGCGTCGAGCCGGGCGGGCAGATCGGGCGCGGCGATGGCGGCGTTGGAGAGATAGACGATGACGGGGTGGACGGCGGTCTCGTCCCCTTCGGCGGTGACGGCGCGCAGCGGCGTCTGCGCGCGCGAGCGGACGATCTCGACGCCAAGGGCGCCGGAGCCGCGATCGAGCTTTTCGACCCGCACGAAGGCGCGCATCGCCTGCGGCGCGGCCAGCACGCGCTCGGCCACCCGCTCGGCCAGCGTCTCCAGCAGGTTGACCCGCTCGGCGGCGAGTTCGGCGGCGATGGCCTCGGTGATGGTGTCGTAGGAGAGGATGCGATCGACGTCGTCATCGAGCGGCTCGGGGCTGGGGCGCACCTCGACGACGACGTTGAAACACAGCCGCTGGGTCGTGCCACGCTCGGTCTGGAAGGCGCCGATCTCGGCGGCGACGACATGGTCGCGCAGGCTGATCCGGTCGCGCGGGTCGGCGCCGGCGGTGGCCTCGGCGCGCGCTTCGGGGTGGTCGA
This sequence comes from Rhodobacteraceae bacterium WD3A24, assembly GCA_002967695.1. Classification (GTDB taxonomy): domain Bacteria; phylum Pseudomonadota; class Alphaproteobacteria; order Rhodobacterales; family Rhodobacteraceae; genus Alkalilacustris. The sequence goes on from PUHN01000025.1 coordinate 3,275, forward strand.
AGGCAAGGCGGATATCGGTGCTCATGGCGGATCCGGGCGTGGTGATGGGTGGTGCGCTCTGCCCATACACCATCCTGCGGAAAATGCGACCCGTCGCGGCCCGATCACGGCCACGCCGCGCCGCTCCCGTGACGCGGGCGCGCCCCCCGAGTGCCGGCGTCAGTTGCTCGAAAGCCGCGTCGGCTGGCGGTAGAACAGATGGCTTCCGATACGGGCGGTGCGCGGAAAGCTGCGCGCCCAGCGCGGGCTGATCGCGGTGGTGTGGAAATGCGTCGCCCCGTGGGTGAGCGCGCGCGGCGCCCCGTCGAGCATCAGACGTGCGATTCGCCCGATGCGCGCGCGAATCGTGGCGTTTGTCATCACTTCGGCCCGACCGTCACAGAAATAGGAGAACTGGCAGGCCCCCGCGCTTTCGACTCCCTCGCGGACCACGCCGCAGACGCTGTCGGGATATTCGGGCAGATCGACACGGTTGAGAATCACCTCGGCGACGGCGAACTGCCCCTCGATCGTCTCGCCGCGCGCCTCGAAATAGATCGCCTCGGTCAGGCAGCGCCACTCTTCGCCGCCCTCGGCCCGCTCCAGCGAGGCGAGCCATTCGACGTCATAGCGCAAACCGCCGCCCTCGCCGTCCGCCCCGTCGAGCATGCGCACCGCGCGGCGCGCCCCGGCCGATGACAACGCGGCGTATTCCTGATCCAGCAGGGCGGCGAGGCCGGATTCGAGCTCCGATATATTCGTGTCCGCATGCGCGGGCACCATCGCCGCAACAACGATGCCGGCGGCTGCGGCGAGCCGTGTCAGATTTTTCATCTTCCCCAACCAGGTTTTTTTCGGCGCGCCGCGAGCGGACAGCCCCGCCGCGGCGGCAGGCAGCATGGCATGTGCGGCGGACTATACCCCCAACGCGCCGGAAAATCCAGCACCGACGCCATATTGCGCTTCGGCGCCGTCGCGCAGCGCCAGATGCGCGGCCGCCAGGCGGGCCACCGGCACGCGGAACGACGAGCAGGAGACATAATCGAACCCCGCCGACCGGCAGAAGGCGATCGACTCGGCGTTGCCGCCGTGTTCGCCGCAGATCGACAGGGTCAGGTCGGCCCGGGTGGCCCGGCCCCGCTCGGCACCGATCAGCAGAAGCTCGCCCACCCCGTCATTGTCGAGGGTGTGAAAGGGATCCTCGGGAAAGACCCCTTGCTGGACGTAATCCGACATGAACCGGCCCGCATCGTCGCGCGAGAGCCCGTAGGTCATCTGCGTGAGGTCGTTGGTGCCGAAACTCAGGAAGGCGGCGTGCTGCGCGATGTCGCCCGCGCGCAGCGCGCTGCGCGGCGTCTCGACCATCACGCCGAGGCGGTAGTCGAAGCCCACGCCCCGCTCCATCCGTACCGCGGCGGCGACCGCGTCGATTCGGGCCTTGACCAGCTCGACCTCGCGCTTGGCCGAGACGAGCGGGATCATGATCTCGGGAACGACCGGCTCGCCACTGCGGCTGGCCTCGATGGTGGCCTCGAAGATCGCGCGGGCCTGCATCTCGTAGATCTCGGGCACCGTGATGCCCAGCCGGACCCCGCGCATGCCCAGCATCGGGTTGAACTCCGAGAGCGCATCGACGCGCCGCGTGATCTCGGAGAGCGGCTTGTCGAGCGCGGCGGCGAGATTGCGCAGCCCTTCGCGGCCATGCGGCAGGAACTCGTGCAGCGGCAGGTCAAACAGGCGGATGCAGACCGGCAGGCCCTGCATGATCTCGAACAGCCCCGTGAAATCGTCGCGCTGCATCGGCAGCAACCGCTCCAGCGCCGCGCGGCGATCCTCCGGCGTGTCGGCAAAGATCATCTCGCGCATGACCGTGAGCCTGTCCTCCTCGAAGAACATGTGCTCGGTGCGGCACAGCCCGATCCCCTCGGCCTCGAAATCGCGCGCGATGCGCGCGTCGGCCGGCGTGTCGGCATTGGCGCGAATCCCGATGTCGCGCACCTCGTCGGCCCAGGCCAGGAGCGTGCGGAAGGTGTCGTCGAGGGCCGGTTCGAGCAGGTCGGCACTGCCGGCGAGTACCTCGCCATGGGTGCCGTCGACGGTGATCATGTCGCCTTCTTGCAGGACATGGCCATTGGCCTTGAGCGTCTTTTCACGCAGATCCACGGCGATGCGCGAGGCACCGACGACGCAGGGCAGCCCCAGACCGCGCCCGATCACCGCCGCGTGGCTGGTCATCCCGCCGCGCTCGGTCAGCACGGCCGAGGCCGCGTGCATGCCGCGGATGTCCTCGGGCGTGGTCTCGCGGCGCACGAGCACACAGGCCTCGCCGCGCGCGGCGCTGGCCTGGGCGGCAGTGGAGGAGAAGACGATGCGCCCGCGCGCGGCGCCGGGGCTGGCGGCGATCCCGCGCGCGACGGTCTCGCGCGGGCCGCGCGGATCGACCTGCGGATGCAGGAGCTCCGACAGCGCCGACGGCTCCACACGCAGCACCGCCTCCTCGCGCGGGATCACGCCGTCCTGGGCCAGGCTCACGGCGATGCGCACCGCCGCGCGGCTGGTGCGCGGCGCGGGCACGGCATCGAGAACCCACAGCCGCCCCTCCTCGACAGTGAACTCGATCTGCATCTCCTCGCGCAGGCGCGCGCGGCAGACCGCGCCATGCGCGGCGAGCTCCTCGATCAGCTGCGGGCAGCGATCCTCGAGCGATGGGCCGCGCGGGTCATGGACCAGATAGATCGCGTCGTCGCTGCCCGAGACGGCGGCGCGCCCCTGGCTCTGGCTCTTGTAGCGCCCGGTGACCTGCGCCTGCCCGGTGGTGGAATCGACGAACTGGATCACCCCCGAGCCGCTCTCGGGCCGCCCGATCCCGAAGGCCATCTCCTGCACCACGAGCCCCAGCCCCGCATCGGCCGGCGCCCCCTTTGCCTGACGCAGCAGCCGCGCCGAGGTGCCTTCCCAGGCCCGCGCCATGGCGCGCAGCACATCCGAGAGCTGGCGCGCGGGCGATTGGGGAAAGGGCTCCTCCATCTCGTCCTCGTAGTCGCGCAGCGCAGCGCGGAGGGCTTCGCCGGGCGGCGCGTCGAGATCGAACATGTCCGGGTCGAGCCGCGCGACATGGGTGGAATAGGCCTGCACGAACCGCAGATAGGCCGAGTCGGCGGCATCTACGCCGTGTTCGGCGGCCACGGCGGCGCGGCGGGCATCGTTCATGCCGATATTGAGAATGCTGCCCGGCCCGCCCCAGTCGGCATTCTCCGAACTCGGACGCACCGAGACCAGCGCGCCGGCGCCGAAACCGGCCATCAGCGCCTCGGTGTCCGGCAGGTGACCGGCGGCGATCTCGCGCACCGTGTCGAAGGGCAGCGCGACCGTGCGCGGCACCGGAAGCTCCAGCCGGATCAGCCGCTGCAGGCATTTCGCGCGCGAGCCATGCGCGGCGGCGGCGATCGGCGCGGTGGGCGTGATCTCCGTGAAGTCCTCGGCCACGATCCGGGGGCTGTGTTTCTGCACTGCGGCGCCTCCTTCTGCGCTGCGCAGCATACTCCGATTGCGCCGTCAGGCAAGGCGGGCGGGACGACCGGCCACGGCCGCCGCGCGGCCCGTTGCGTCAATGCCCCGCGCTTTCCATCCGCCGCCGCGCCAGCACATCCTCGAGCCAGCCGAGCTTCATCTCGGGGACGGAGGCGAGCAGCAGATCGGTATAGGCGTCGAAGGGCGGGCTGAGCACCTCGCTCTTGGGGCCGTAGCGCACCACCTCGCCCTGATACATCACCGCGATGGAATCGGCGATGGCGCGCACGGTGGCGATGTCGTGGGTGATGAAGAGATAGGCCACGTTTTCGCGTTTTTGCAGATTGAGCAGCAGCCGCAGGATTCCGTCGGCGACCAGCGGATCGAGCGCCGAGGTGACCTCGTCGCAGATGATCAGCCGGGGCTCGGCGGCCAGCGCGCGGGCGATGCACACGCGTTGCTTCTGCCCGCCCGACAGCTCGGCGGGGTAGCGGTCGACGAAGCCCTCGCCAAGCTCGATCGCGTCGAGCAGCTCCTGCACGCGCTCGGCCTTCCTCCGGCCCCTCAGCCCGAAATAGAACTGCAACGGACGGCCGATGATCGTGCCCACCGTATGGCGCGGATTCATCGCCACATCGGCCATCTGATAGATCATCTGCAACTCGCGCAGATCCTGCTTGTCGCGTCCGCGCAGCGCGGGGGCGAGCGTCCGGCCGGCGAAATCGATGCCCCCCGCCCGCGGCGGCAGAAGGCCGGTGATCACCCGCGCCAGCGTGGACTTTCCCGAGCCCGATTCGCCCACCACCGCCAGTGTCTGCCCCGCGTGCAGCTCCACGTCGATGCCCTTGAGCACATCGAACCGCGTGCCGGGATAGCGCGCGGTGATGTCATCGACCCTGAGCACCGGCTCACCGGCGGGCGGCTTTTCCTTGTGCTCGATCGAACGCACCGAGACCAGCGCGCGAGTGTAGTCCTCGCGCGGGGCCTCGATGATCTGGTGCGTTTCGCCGCGCTCGACCACGCGGCCGTCCTTGAGCACCACGATCTCGTCGGAGACCTGCGCGATCACGGCCAGATCATGGGTGATGTAGAGCGCCGCCACGCCGGTGTCGCGGATCGCGTCCTTGATCGCGGCGAGCACGTCGATCTGCGTGGTCACGTCGAGCGCGGTGGTGGGTTCGTCGAAGACCACCAGTTCGGGCCGCGGGCAGAGCGCCAGCGCCGTCATCGCGCGCTGGAGCTGGCCGCCCGACACCTGGTGCGGATAGCGCCGGCCGAAGGTCTCGGGCTCGGGCAGGTCGAGCTTGGCAAACAGGTCCACGGCGCGGGCCTCGGCCTCGCGCCGGCTGGCAAGGCCGTGATGGAGCGTGGCCTCGATCACCTGGTCCATGATCCGTCGCGCCGGGTTGAAGGCGGCCGCCGCCGATTGTGCGACATAGGTCACCTCGCGCCCGCGCACCCCGCGCAGCCGGCGCGGACCGAGCTTGCGCAGATCGCGCCCGCCCAGCCATATCTCGCCGCCGGTGATGCGGATTCCGCCGCGCCCATAAGCCATCGCGGCGAGGCCGATGGTGGACTTGCCCGCCCCGGATTCGCCGATCAGCCCCATCACCCGGCCCTTTTCGAGCGAGAGCGAGACGTCATCGACGATGGTCGTGTCGAACGGCGCCGCGCCCGGCGGATAGACCGTCGCCTCGATGCGCAGATCGCGGATGTCGAGCAGCGTGTCAGACACCGCGCCCTCCTTTCAGGCTGGTGGTCCGCCCCAGCACCCAGTCGGCCACCAGATTGACCGAAATCGCCAGCGCCGCGATCGAAATCGCCGGGACCAGCGCGGCGGGGATGCCGTAGACGATGCCTTCGCGGTTCTCGCGCACGATGCCGCCCCAGTCGGCGAGCGGCGGCTGCACGCCCAGCCCGAGGAAGGAAAGGGTGGAGATGAACAGGATCGCGAAGATGAAGCGCAGGCCCAGCTCGGCCACCAGCGGCGACAGCGCATTGGGCAGGATCTCGCGGAAGATCACCCAGATGCGGCCCTCCCCGCGCAGGCGCGCCGCCTCCACGAAATCCTGCACGTTGATATCGACGGCCACCGCCCGGCCCAGCCGGTAGACGCGCGTGGAATCGAGCACGCCCATCACCACGATCAGGATCGGCAGCGTCACCGGCATCACCGACAGCACCACCAGCGCGAAGATCAGCGTCGGGATCGACATCAGCAGATCGACGCCGCGCGACATGAGTTGATCGACCCACCCGCCGATCACGGCGGCGGTAAAGCCCAGCACCGTGCCCAGCGTGAAGGCCAGCGCGGTCGCCATGCCGGCCACGAAGATCGTGGTGCGCGCGCCGTAGATCATCCGCGAAAGCAGGTCGCGGCCCAGGTTGTCGGTGCCCAGCAGATGCTCGGCCGATCGCGGCTCCCACACATCGCCGACGATCTCGGTCATCGAGTAGGGCGCGATCCAGGGCGCGAGCAGCGCCGCGAGAAAGAACGCGCCGGTGACGATCAGGCCGATGGCGGCGCCGGGCGGGATGCGGATCATTTCGGATGCCTCAGCCGCGGATTGGCCAGGATGGAGACGATATCGGCCACCATGTTCAGGCCGATATAGACCGTCGCGAAGATCAGCCCGCAGGCCTGCACCACCGGCACGTCGCGCTTGGAGACGTGATCGACCAGATACTGCCCCATCCCCGGATAGACAAAGACCACCTCGATCACCACCACGCCCACCACCAGATAGGCGAGATTGATCATCACCACATTGACGATCGGCGCGATGGCGTTGGGCATGGCGTGGCGATAGATTACCATGAGGCCGGCCAGCCCCTTGAGCTCGGCCGTCTCGATATAGGGCGACTGCATCACGTTGAGGATCGCCGCGCGCGTCATGCGCATCATGTGGGCCAGCACGACCATGGTCAGCACCATCGCCGGCAGCGCGACGGCGTTGAGCTTGGCCAGCAGCGACATGCGGTCATTGATCATCGCCACGGTCGGAAACCAGCCGAGCTGGACGCCGACGAAATACATCACGATATAGCCCAGCAGGAATTCCGGCACCGAGATCGCCGCGAGCGTGGTGCCCGAGATCAGGTTGTCGGGCCAGCGGCCGCGGAAACGAACCGCCAGCAGCCCCAGCAGGATCGACAGCGGCACCGCGATCGCAGCCGCCACGCCGGCAAGGAACAGCGTGTTCGACAGCCGCACCGCGATGGCGTCGGCGATGTCGCGCCCGTTGGAAAGCGCAACCCCCAGATCGCCCTGCAACACCCCGCCGAGCCAGTCGAAATAGCGCAGATGGGCCGGCTCATCGAGGCCCATCTCGGCGCGCATATTGGCCAGCGCCTGCTCCGTCGCCGCCTGGCCGAGAACCGACTGCGCCACGTCGCCCGGCAGGATCTCGGTGCCCACGAAGATCAGCACCGAGGCCGCGAGCAGCAGTAGCACGCCCAGCGCGATGCGCTGGGCGAGCAGTTTCACGACCGGATGCACGGGCCGCCCCTCAGGCCTGCCAGCACTTCACCGCCGCAAAGCCATCCATCATCTCGGCGTTGGGGTTGTCCTCCCAGCCGGCGATGGCGTCGGTATGGGCGTCGATATAGTCGTTGAACATCGGGCAGATCAGCCCGCCCTCGTCGCGCACCATCATGCCCGCCTCGCGGTAGAGCTCCTTGCGCCGGGTCTCGTCGAGCTCGCCGCGCGCCTCCACGATCAGCGCGTCGAAATCCTCGCGGAAAAAGCGCGTGTCGTTCCAGTCGGCGTCCGAGACATAGGCGGTCGAATACATCTGATCCTGCACCGGACGCCCCGACCAGTAGGAGGCGCAGAAGGGCTCGACATTCCACACCTCCGACCAGTAGCCGTCGGCCGGCTCGCGCTGGATCTCCAGCGGGATGCCCGCGGCCTGCGCGGTCTGCTGGAAAAGCTGCGCGGCATCCACCGCGCCGGGAAAGGCGTTCTCGGCGGTGCGCAGGATGATCGGCGAGCCGTCATGGCCCGACTGCTCGTAGTGATGGCGCGCGCGGTCGGGGTCGAATTCGCGCTGCGGGATGGTGGAGTCGAACAGCGGATAGGCCTCGTTGATGGGCATGTCGTTGCCGATCGAGCCATAGCCGTGGAGGATCTTCTCGACCATGTCCTCGCGGTCGATCGCGTATTTGAGCGCCAGCCGCAGCTCGTTGCTGTCGAAGGGCGCGGTGTTGCAATGCATGATGAACACATAATGCCCACGCCCGGCGACATTCTGGACGGTGACGCTGGGCGCGCGCGCGAGCAGCCCCGCGGTGCGCGGCTCGACACGGTTGATCATCTGCACCTGCCCCGACTGCAGCGCCGAGTTGCGCGCGGTGGAATCGTTGATCACCAGAATCTCGGTCGAATTGAAGTGGCCGACCGAGTCGTCCCAGTAGTTCTCGAACTTCTCCATCACGTGGCGCACGCCGGGCTCGTTCTCGACCATGCGGTAGGGGCCAGTGAAGATGCCCGCCGTGGGGTCGTCGAGCCCGCCATTGGGCTGGATGACAAGGTGGTAGTCCGACATCAGATAGGGCAGGTCGGCGTTGGGCGAGGTCAGATGCACCACCAGCATGTCGCCATCAATCTCCATCGAGTCGATGTTGCGCATCACGCCCAGCGCGCCCGACTGCGATTCCTCGTCGGAATGGCGCTGCATCGTCTTGAGCACGTCATCGGGCGTCATGGTACGCCCGTCATGGAACTCCACGCCCTGCCGGATGCGGAAATACCAGGTCTGCGCGTCGGGCGAGGAATCGACCTCGGTCGCCAGGCGCATGTCGAGGCTGCCGTCGGGCGCGATGTTGAGCAGCGTGTCGCCGATCTGGCGCATGTAGTTGAACGGCACCTGGCTGAGATTGAGCGCGGGGTCCAGGCTGTTGGTGCTCTCGCCGCCTTGCAGGCCCAGCACCAGATGACCGCCCTGCTGCGGGGTCTGCGCGCGCAGCGCGCCGGCCAGCATCGTGTTGGCCATCGCGCCGGTCAGACCCAGCGCGCCGGCCCGGCCCAGAAAGGCGCGGCGGCTGCACCGGCCCTGCTTGACCCTGTCGATGAGATAGCGAAGTTCGTCGGACATGGATGGCAGCTCCCTGTTGATGGTGTGTTGTTGATTGGACAATCAATAACCTTCGGGAGGGCAATCCAACAACCCCTTCCGCACAGAAAGGCGCCCGCGCGGCGCCATCCGCCGCGGCCGTGCCGGCTCAGCCCGTGGCGCCGTCTTCCAGGTCGGTGCGGCACTGCGCGGCGATCCGGCACGCGCGCGGCGCGTCGCCCAGCTCATGCGCCAGCGCCAGGCACACCTTGGCCAGATAGATCTCGGCGGCCTCGCGCCCGACGGCATCGATACCCCGGGCGATTTCGTCATAGACGTCTTCGAGCGTTTTCTCGGGGCTGGTCATGTCATTTCCTCCTCGCTGTGGTCGAGCACCCGCGCAAGCGCGCCGCGCACCTCACCGGGGGCGGGCGCGCGCCAGCGCGCGGCGACATGCATGTCGGGACGGATCAGATAGACGCTGCCCTCGGCCGCCCCGAATGCCTCGGCCGCCGGACCGGTCGCGGGCAGCGCGACGACCTGCACGCCCCGGCCGGCGAGGCCCCGATAGGCCTCCGCCGAGCCGAAGACCAGCACCGTCATCCCCGCCAGCCGGTCCGACAGATGCCCGGCCTCCAGCGGCGGATCGGCGGCCACCGCGCCGGGGATCGGGCCGGCGCGAAAGGCCGGGTCGTCGGGCAGGGTCGCGGGGCTGTCGGCATAGGTATGGGGCGTCATCTGGCGCGGATTGGCCAGCGCGCCAGCATAGTCATGGCGCAGCGCCAGCGACAGGGCGGCATCGCGCATCACCCGCCAGCCATGGCTGGGTGGCGTCATGAACCGCGTGCTGCGCGCGGCGTTGGCAAAGACGTCGAGCGTGGCGCCGCGCCGCTCGGGCGTGTAGCTGTCGAGCAGCCCCTCCCCCGCCCGGCCGCCGAGCACCCAGGCCAGCTTCCATCCGATATTCTGCGCGTCGGCCAGCCCGTTGTTGAGCCCCCGCACGCCGAAGATCGGCACGATATGGGCGCTGTCGCCGACGAAGAAGACGCGCCCCGCGCGGTAGTCGTCGAGCGCGAGCGTGTTGGCCGAGTAGACGCTCCACCATTCGAGCTCGTAATCGCCCCCATGCCCGATGTCGCGCAGCACGGCCTCGACGTTGCGGCGCACCTCGTCCTCGCGGGTGGCGGCCTCGGCGTCCTCGTCGGGGCGCAGCTGATAGTCGATGCGCCAGATGTCGTCGGGCTGGCGGTGGACCAGCACGGTGCCGCCGCGGCGCGCGGGCGGATCGAACAGCGCGCGGCGGATGGTGGGATAGTCATGGCGCATCCGCACATCGGCGATCACGTAGCGGCCCTCGTAATTCTCGCCCTTCAGCCGCAGCCCGCACATCCGCCGCACCGGGCTGCGCGCGCCGTCGGCGGCCAGAACCCAGTCGGCGGGCAGGCTGTAGGCGCCCAGCGGATCGGTGATCTGCAGCGTCGCGCCCGCGCCGCCCTGCGCGAGGCCGGTCACCGCGCTCTGCCAGCGGGCGTCGATCAGCGGACATTCGGCGACGCGCTCCCACAGGAACTGCTCGATATACTGCTGCTGCAGGTTGTACATGGGGCGGTATTTCCGGTCGGGTCCGTCAGGCATCTCGAATTCGAGGATCTGGCGGCCGCGATAGAAGGTCCGTCCTGTCGTCCAGCCCAGCGCCTTGCCCAGAAACCGCCCGGCCGCCCCCAGGCTTTCGAGAATGTAGAAGCTCTGCCGCGCGATGCAGATCGCGCGGCTGCCGTCGTTGAAGGTGGCCTTGCGCTCCAGCAGGACCGAACGCACCCCCTGCGCCGCCAGCGTGAGCGCCGCGGTCATCCCCACCGGCCCGGCGCCGACGATGGCCACCGGCGTGCGCGCATCCAGCCCGTCGCGCGCGGCGGGCGGGTCGAAATGCGGATAGTCGAAATAGAGCGAGTCGAGCTCGCCGCGGCCTTCCGGTCTCATTGCCTCTCCTTTCCGCGGGCGTCCCTTGTGCCCCGTCGCGCCGGGTATAGCGCAAGGCGCGCGCGGGTTCTGTCCTCCCTGTCGGGGGACATGTAGACTGCCGGCCCATGGACCGGCTCCTGCACCAGATCGAGCGCGCCCTCGCGGCGCTGGGGGGCGAGGGTTTTCTCGCCCCCTTCCTCGATCTCGCCGAGACCGCCGGCGCCGACCAGATCATGATCTTCGCACTGGGACAGGACCGCGCCGACTGCCTGGTCTCGCGCCACTTCTCCCGCGCGCGGCTGGGGCCGTCGCTGGCGGCGCGCTATCTCGACGGCTGGTGGCGCCACGACCCGCTGCTGCCCGCGCTGCGGGCGGTGCCCGAGGGTACGGTGGAGGTGGCGCATATGGAGGATGTCGCCGCGCGGATGACGCCCGACTACCGCGCGATATTCTTCGACGGGCCGGGGCTTGCGCGCAAGACGGCGCTGCTGGCAGCCGGCCGCGAGGTGCGGCTGATCGTCAATCTCTACCAGACGGGCGGGGCAAGGGATCTGCGCGGCGCGCAGATCGCCCCGCTTCTGGGACGGCTGGCGCTGCTGCATTTCGACCGGCCCGCGGGGGCGGCCCTGCCCTCGCCGCTGGCGGCGCTGTCGTCGCGCGAGCGCGCGGTGTGCCGCGGCATTCTCGACGGCAAGACGGCCGACGCCATCGCGCGCGACATGGGCCTGGCGCCCTCGACCGTCGTGACCTACCGCAAGCGCGCCTATCAGAAACTGGGCGTGACCTCGCGCGGGGCGCTGTTCGCCATCTGCCGGCGCTGAGCCCTTAGGCCGCCGCGCGTGCGATCTCGTCGAGCGCGCCGGCGGCAATCTCGAAGGAGCGCAGGCGCGCCGCATGGTCGTGAATCTGGCCGGTCAGGATCAGCTCGTCGGGGGCGTAGCGCGCGATGAAACCGGCGAGCTGGTCGCGCACCGTCTCGGGCGCGCCCACCGCCGAGAGGCGCAGCGCCGCGTCCACCTCGGCACGGGTCCGCGCGCCGATGGCCGCGTCGATATCATCCACCGGCCGGGGCAGACGGCCGGGCCGGCCGGCGCGCAGCTGCGCGAAGGCCTGCTGCATCGAGGTCATCAGCCGCGCGCCCTCGGCATCGGTCCCGGCGGCGAAGACGTTGACGGCGAGCATGAAGCGGGGCCGCTCCAGATGCGCCGAGGGGCGGAAATGCCGCCTGTAGACCTCGACGGCCTGCTCCAGCGCGGCGGGGGCGAAATGCGACGCGAAGGCATAGGGCAGCCCGAAATGCGCGGCGAGCTGGGCGCCGTAGAGCGACGAACCCAGTATCCACACCGGCACCCGCGTGCCCTCGCCCGGCAGCGCGCACACCGCCGCGCCCGCCCTCGGGGGGCCGAGATAGGCGATGAGCTCGGCCACGTCGTCGGGAAAGCCGTCACCGCTGTCGCGGCCGCGGCGCAGGGCACGGGCCACGGCCATGTCGCCGCCCGGTGCGCGGCCGAGGCCGAGGTCGATGCGATCGCCATGGATCGTGGCCAGCGTGCCAAACTGCTCGGCCACCGTCAGCGGCGCGTGATTGGGCAGCATGATCCCGCCGGCGCCGACGCGGATATGCCGGGTGGCCCCGGCGATATGGCCGATCAGCACCGCGGTGGCCGCGCTGGCGATGCCGGGCATGTTGTGATGCTCGGCCATCCAGTGGCGGTGATAGCCCCAGCCCTCGGCATGGCGGGCCAGATCGACGCTGTTGGCGATCGCCCGGGCGGCGTCGGCGCCCTCGGGCACCGGCGCCAGGTCAAGAACACTGCGGCGCATGAACCCTCCTGCGGTGGCGGATGGTGACGAGATAGGCACCCGGCCGGCGACCGGGAAGGGGGGCGAGGCCCGGAGGCGTTGTTGCCCGCCGCCGACACGCGCGCTAGACTGCGTCAATTACGCTCAACCGGCTGTTTGGAAAATTATGCAGGATTTTGCAGACGCCTTCGCCCGCGCCGTGACCCTCGTGATCTCGGGCGATGCCGATCTGATCGAGATCGTCGCCCTTTCGCTGCGGGTCAGCCTCACGGCGACGCTGCTCGCCTGCGCCCTCGGGCTGCCGATCGGCGCGCTGCTTGCCATCGCGCGGTTTCCGGGCCGCGGGGCGGTCACGGTGGTGATCAACGCGCTGATGGGGCTGCCGCCGGTGGTGGTGGGGCTCGTGGTCTATCTGCACCTCTCGCGGGCCGGGCCGCTGGGCTTTCTGGGGCTGCTCTACACCCCGGCCGCGATGATCATCGCGCAGACCGTCCTGATCACGCCCATCGTGGCGGCGCTGTCGCGGCAGGTGCTCGAAGACCTGCACGCCGAATACGCCGAACAGTTCCGCTCGCTCTGCCTGAGCCGGCGCGCGGCGGTGGGCGCGCTGTTGTGGGACGGGCGCTATTCGCTGCTCACCGTCGCGCTGGCCGGTTTCGGCCGGGCGGTGGCCGAGGTGGGCGCGGTGATGGTGGTCGGCGGCAATATCGACCACCTCACGCGGGTGATGACCACCGCGATCGCGCTGGAGACATCGCGCGGGGAACTCGCGCTGGCGCTGGCGCTGGGCATCGTGCTGATGGTCATCGCGCTGGGGGTCAACGCGCTCGTCCACGGCGTCCATCAATCGGCCGCGCGGCGCGCCCATGCATGAGCCCCGCCCCGCCGGCCCCGCCGCGGCGACAAACCCGGCGCCCCCCGCCGGGCCGCGGCTGCGGGCGGAGGCCATCACCCTGACGCAAGGCGGGCGGCGGCTTCTCGACGGTGTCGATCTCGATCTCGCGGGGGGTGGCATCACCATGGTGCTGGGCCCCAACGGGGCGGGCAAGAGCCTGCTTCTGAAGGTGCTGCACGGGCTGATCGCGCCCGACACGGGCCGCGTTCTGTGGGACGGCCGCCCGGCGGGGCAGGCGACGCGCCGCCGGCAGGCGATGGTGTTTCAGCGGCCAGTGCTGCTGCGCCGCTCGGCGGCGGCCAATATCGATTTCGTGCTGCGCGCGCGGGGGCGGCGCGACCGCGCGCGGCGTGACGCGCTGCTGGCGCATGTGGGGCTCGACGCCCATGCATCGCGCCCTGCCCGGCGGCTCTCGGGCGGCGAACAGCAGCGGCTAGCGCTGGCGCGCGCGCTGGCGACCGGCCCCGAGCTGCTGTTTCTCGACGAGCCCACCGCCAGCCTCGACCCGGCCTCGGTGCTCAGGATCGAGCAGGTCGTCGCGGCCGCCCGCGCCGACGACACCGGGGTCGTGTTCGTCACCCATGATGTCGGACAGGCCCGCCGGCTGGCCGACGACATCGTCTTTCTCCATCGCGGCCGGGTCGTCGAGCACGCGCCCGCGGCGCGGTTCTTCGACGCGCCCGCCTCCGCGGCCGCGCGCGACTTTCTCGCCGGCCGCATCGTCGTCTGACCGCAAACCAGCAAAAGGAAGAGCCCCCGATGATTTCACGCCTGTTCTCCAGCGCCGCGGCCGCCGCCGCGCTGACCCTCGCCGCCGGCGTCGCGACCGCGCAGGATGACGACTCGATCATCGTCCAGTCCACCACCTCGACGGCCAATTCGGGGCTCTACGATCACCTTCTGCCGATCTTCGAGGGTGCGACCGGCATCGAGGTCCATGTCGTCGCGGTGGGCACCGGGCAGGCGATCCGCAACGCGCGCAACTGCGATGGCGACGTGCTGCTGGTCCATGCACGCCCGGCCGAGCGGCGCTTCGTGGCCGATGGCATGGGGGTCGAGCGGTTCGACCTGATGTATAACGACTTCGTCATCGTCGGCCCCGAGGCCGACCCGGCCGGGATCGGCGGCATGGAGGACGCGCAGGAGGCCCTGGCGGCGATCGCCGGGGCCGAGGCGGTCTTTGCCTCGCGCGGCGACGACTCGGGCACCCACAAGACGGAGATGGCGCTGTGGGCCGATACCGGTATCGACCCGGCCGCGCATTCGGGCGCGTGGTATCGCGAGACCGGCTCGGGCATGGGTGCGACCCTCAATGCCGGGGTCGGCATGGGGGCCTATGTGATGACCGACCGCGCCACCTGGACCAGCTTTGCCAACAAGGGCGATTTCGGGATCCTCGTGGAGGGCGACGCGGATCTGCACAACCAGTATGGCGTCATCCTCGTCAACCCCGAGGCATGCCCGAGCGTGAACGCGGAAGATGGCCGGGCCTTCATCGACTGGCTGCTCTCGCCGGCGGGCCAGGCGGCCATCGCCGCGCATGAGGTTGACAGCCGTCAACTTTTCTTCCCCAACGCGCGGTGAGCCCGCCGGGGCGGGGGCGCGGGGTTGCCGCGCCGGCCGCGCTGTCGGATGATGGCCCGCGCCGGAGCGAGAGAGGCCAGCAGCCGCGATGCCCGAATACCTCACCGTGCGCGAGCTTGCCGAGCTTCTGCGCATCAAGGAGCGCAAGGTCTACGACCTCGCCGCCTCGGGGGCGGTGCCCTGCACGCGCGCCACCGGCAAGCTGCTCTTCCCCGCGGCGGAGGTGCGCGCGTGGATGGACGCCGCCAGCACCGGCCCGGCCGGCGGGGCGGCGCGCGCGCGCCCCGCGATCTTCCTCGGCAGCCACGACCCGCTTCTGGAGTGGGCGCTGCGCCGGTCGGGCTGCGGGCTGGCGACGCGGTTCGAGGGCAGCGGCGACGGGCTCGCCCGCTTCGCCGCCGGCGAGGGCGTCGCCGCCGGGCTGCATCTGCGCGACCCGACCACCGGCGCGTGGAACATCCCCGCCGTCGCGGCGGCCGGGGTCGACGGGGTGCTCGTCTCATGGGCGGTGCGCCGGCGCGGGCTGGTCCTGCGCCCCGAACAGGCCGGGGCGGTGCGCGGGCTCGCCGATCTGCGCGGGCTGGTCGTCGCCCCGCGCCAGCCCGACTCGGGCACCCAGCAGCTTTTCGACCAGCTCGCCGCGGCGGCGGGGCTTGCCCCCGAGACGCTCGACTACGGCGCCATCGCCCCGAGCGAGCACGACGCCGTCCAGGAGGTCGCCCGCGGCGGCGCCGACGCCGCCTTCGGGCTCGAACAGCTCGCCGTCGCCCACGGCCTGCCCTTCCTCCCGATGATCGAGGAGCGCTTCGACATCCTTGCCGACCGTCGCGCCTGGTTCGACCCGCCGATGCAGCGGTTCTGGGCGTTCTGCCGCGACGCGATCTTCCGCGACCACGCCCGCGGACTTGCCGGCTATGACATCCCGGAGCCGGGCGCGGTGCGCTGGAACGGGAGGCCACAGGGCCTTGCCCCGCCGCCGCGCAGCCCCTAGCTGGGAGAGCGCAGCACACCACCCCCGGACTGGGAGAGCCCGAATGCCAACAGTCTTGCGCGCAATGGCGCTGGCCATTCTGGCCGCCCTGCCCGCCGCGGCCCAGCAGGCGCGTATCGAGGTCGAGGCGCCGTGGTCACGCGCCTCGCTCGGCACGATGCGGCCCGGCGTGGCCTACATGACCCTGCGCAACACCGGCGACGCCCCCGCCACCCTGACGGGCATCCGCAGCGAGGCCGCCGCGATGCCCGAGCTGCATCGCAGCACCGAGGCGGACGGGGCGAGCAGCATGGAGCCGGTCGATGAAGTGACCATCGCCCCCGGCGGGACCGTCGCCCTCGCCCCCGGCGGGCTGCATGTCATGCTGATGGAGCTCACCCAATCGCTGGAAGAGGGCGACACCCACCGCCTGACGCTGATCTTCGACGACGGCACCGAGCTGGCGGTGGAGGTGCCGATCCTGCCGATGAGCGCGCGCGGGCCGGCCGAGTGAGGCGGCGATGAGCATATCCGCCCCTGCCCACGCGGCGGCGACGCCCGCGCGCCCCGGACGCGGCGATATCGCCGTCTACGGTTTGATCGCGGCACTCGGCGCGGTGCTGTGGCATGTCGCGGCGCGCTATCCCGCGCAGATGCCGCTCTGGGGGCCCTACGAGTTTTCCTGGCCGATCTGGCTGGCGGTGACGCTGTCGGCCTACTGGACATGGCGCGGGCTCGCCCGCCTCGCCCCGGCCGCGCGGCCGGCCCGGTGGCGGCAGGCGGCGTTCTGGGCGGGGCTGGTCCTGCTCTACGCCGTCACGCAGACCCAGTTCGAGTATCTCGCCCAGCGGATGTTCTTCACCAACCGGCTTCAGCACGTCGCGATGCACCACGTCGGGCCGGTGCTGATCGCGCTGAGCGCCTGCGGGCCCGCGCTTCTGGCCGGCGCGCCGGCGTGGCTGCGCCGGCTCGTCGCGCTGCGGCCCCTGCGGGCGGTCTATCACGGGCTCCAGCAACCCGCTGTGGCGGTGACGCTGTTCGTGGGGCTGTTCTTTTTCTGGCTGATCCCGCCGGTGCATTTCACGGCCATGCTCGACCCGGTACTCTATCAGGTGATGAACTGGTCGATGGTGCTCGACGGCATCCTGTTCTGGGCGCTGGTGCTCGACACCCGCCCTGCCCCGCCGGCGCGGGTGGGCTGTGGCTTTCGCGCCGCGCTGGCGGTGGGGGTGATGTTTCCCCAGATCGTGCTGGGGGCGCTGATCACCTTCGCGCGGGTCGATCTGTTTCCCTATTACGCCTTCTGCGGGCGCTACTTCCCCTCCATCGGCGCGGTGACCGACCAGCAGATCGGCGGCATCGTCATCTGGATACCGCCCGCGATGATGAGCGTGCTGGCCGTACTCGTGGTCGTCGGCAACATGCGCCGGGCCGAGGCGGCGCGCGGGGGCGGCGCTACGCCGCGATGAGCCGGCGCAGATCGCCTGCGCCCCCGGCGATATCGGCCTCGGGGGAGTCGAAGGCCGGCCACATCACGCGCGCCGCGCCGGCGCGGTCGAAGACATAGACCGACTGGCCGTGCGAGACGGAGTAGCGCCGATCATCCTCGTGCGGCTCGACGCGGTAGGTCACCCGGAACCGCCGCGCCAGAATGGCAAGCTGGTTGTCGGTCCCGCGCAGCCCGTCGGCGCGCGGCGTGAAAAGCCCCACATAGCGGCGCATCACCTCGGGCGTGTCGCGCCGCGGATCGACGGTGACGAAGAGAAAGGACACCTCCCCCGCCGCCGCGCCCAGGCGCTCGGCCAGGGCGGTGAGATTGGCCAGGGTCATCGGGCAGATATCGGGGCAGAAGGTGTAGCCGAAGAACAGCGCGACGACCCGGCCGCGATAATCGACCTCGGTGACGGAAGCGCCGTCATCGGCGCGCGTCATCTCGAAGGAGAGATCGGGCAGCGTGCCGGCCACGTCGATGCCGTACCAGCCCTCGTCGCGGCACGCGCCCAGCGCGCCCAGCGCCGCGCCGCCGGCGGCAAGGCGCAGCGCGCCGCGGCGTGAGAGACGCTCAGTAAGGGCCATAGCGCACCAGCAGGACGACCCCCACCGCGCCGGCCAGAAAGACCAGCGCCGTCGCCACCAGCAGCAGCGCGAGCGCGCGGTTAGGCGCGTGCGTGCGCAGGCGCTGGTCGGCGGCGGTGGCGGGCTCGGAGTCCTCGGAATCGCTCATGGCCGACAACCTAATCGCCCGCGCGGCAACGGCAATGCGCGTGCCCCGCTACAGATCGACGCGCAGGGTGGCGTCTTCCTCGACGGGGCGCGAGCAGCACAGGATGACCTTCTCCGCCCGTTCCTCGCCCGAGAGCACATAGTCGCGGTGCTCGATCTCGGTGTCGCCGGCATGGGGCGTCGCGCAGACCCCGCAGATGCCGTCGGAACACTTGGTGGTGACGGGCACGCCGGCCTCCTGCAGAACGTCGGTGGCCGATTTGTCGGCCGGCACGTCGAGCACCCGGCCCGAGCGCGTCAGTTCGAGCCGGAAGGGATGGTTGACGTAGTCGGGCGGCTCGGGGACGGTGAAATACTCCTTCGACAGCGCCGCCTCGGGCCAGCCCTTGGCCTGCGCCGCCTCGAACACCCCGTCCATGTAGCGATCGCTGCCGCAGGTGTAGAGCTTCGCCCCCGGCCGGTAGTCGGGAATCGCCCGTGCGAGGTCGATCCGCCCGCCCTCGGCGGAGAAGTGAAACGCCGCCCGGCCCGCCCAGGGCGCGGCCTCGATCTCGCCGGCGAAGCCGCAGCTCTCGCGGCTTTTCGCGCTGTAGTGCAGCTCGAAATCGCGGCCCAGGGCGTGCAGCCGGTGGGCCATGGTGATCAGCGGCGTCACCCCGATCCCGCCGGCCATGAACACCGAATAGGGCGCCTCCTCGTCCAGGGGGAAGTGATTGCGCGGCTCGGAGATGTAGACACGCCGCCCCTCGCGGAACACGCGGTGCATGAGCATCGAGCCGCCGCGCCCGCTGGCCTCGCGCTGCACGCCGAGGACATAGCGCGACGTGTCGGCGGGATCGCCGGCCAGCGAATACTGGCGCTGGAACTCCGGCGCGATGACGACATCGACATGCGCGCCCGCCGTCGCGGGGGGCAGCGCGCGCCCCTCCGGGTCGGCCAGCTCGAAACGGACGACATCGTCGGAGAGATCCTCGCGGCGGCTGACCACGACCGGAAAGACCGGCGGCGCCTCCTGGTCGGTGCGCGGGCCGGGGGCGAGGCCCTCGGTCTCGCCGCCTGCCAGCCGCGCGCGATAGGCTTCGGGCGTGAGCATGTTGCGGTAGCGCTGGATGCCCGCCTCGCGGTCGAGCGGCTGGACGACCGGATACGGCCCCGGCATCACGTCGGCGGGATAGACGGCGAGTGTCTGGTCCTCGTATTTCAGGTCGATCGAGGTATCGAGATCGCGCGCATTGGTCGCGCCCGCCGGCGCGTATCGGCCCGCCTCGCGGTCGAGCTCGATGTCCCACCACCATTTCTTGACCGGGTTGATACCGCCCTTGCCGACCTTGTCGTCGAGTTTCGCCAGCGCCTTGGCCGTGCCCGGCGCCTTCATCGCCACCCAGCGGAAAGAGGCTTCGGAAAACAGCCCCTCAAGGTTCCACGGGCAGGTCTTCATGCAGCGCCCGCACATGCCGCCCGCCGAGTTGGTCAGCCGGTAGCGCGCGCATTTCTCGGCGTCCGACTTCCAGATCTCATAGCCGTTATACATCAGTTTCGGCCCGGCGGTGATCGCCCCCGAGGGGCATTCGCGGGCGCATTTGTTGCAGGAATTGCAGAACCGCTGCAGCCCGAAGTCGATCGGCTTGTCATGCGCCATCGGCATCGATGTCGTCACCGTGCCGGATTTCAGGCGCGGCCCCAGATAGGGGTTGAGGATGACCTCGCCGATCCGGCTGACCTCGCCCAGCCCCGACAGCAGCAGAAGCGGCGGCTGCAGCACCTCGCCGTCGATCACCGAATGCACCCGCGCCGAATAGCCCATGCGCCGGCACTGCTCGCCGATCACGCCGCCCAGCAGCGAAAAGCGCAGATAGGCGCGCATGGACTGGGCCACGGATATCCAGTCATCGCCCGAGGCGCCCTCCATCGTCTCGTGGCCCTGATCGAGCAGCATGTTGACGGCATTGTCGTGATAGGGCTCGATCGGTTCGCCGCCCGAATTGTGCGAGTAATACGCCCAGTCGGGCACGCGGCTGAGCCCCACCGCGTCGCACGACAGATAGTAGCTGGCCGCCTTGAGGTTGTCGGCGTTGCGCGCGGGGTCGGCGGCGTTGGGCGAGACCGGCCCGCGCGCCTCGCCGAACTGCAGCAGCAGCAGCGCACCCAGCGCCCGCCGCGCGCAGGCGCCGATGGGGCTCTTGTTGACATACATCCCGCCCTTGGCGGCCTCCTGGACGTTCTTGCCCATGTCGCCGTAAAGCGCGCGCGCGAAGAAGTCGGCCCGCTTGGGAAAGCGCGGCACGCGGGGTTCGTCGATGAAGGTGGTGGGCTCCTCCACCCGCTTGATCTTCTCGAAGGGGTACGGCCCCATGCGGAATTCGCGGTCGCGGTAGGGCTCGGCGGTGCGCGCACTGCGCGCGGTGCCGCGGCCCAGCCACCAGTCCGGGCCGTGGCTGCGCCAGCCCGCCCGGCCGGCATTCTCGCCCAGCGGCGCGTCGGGGGCGAGCGCCATGGTCGTGGTCACCGCGGCCAGGCCGAAGCGGCGCCCGACATACGGGTTCTCGATGACGGGGCCGCTTTCGCCGTCAACGATCCCGGCCAGCCCGGCCGAGACGGCGAGCCGGCCCAGATCGACATCCGAGGTCGTGGCCGAATGGCTGCGCGCCTCGAAGCCCAGCATCCGCATATAGGTCGACAGCACCACGGCGGTGTTCGACGCCAGCAGCGCGGCGCGCTGTGCCTGAGTGCCGTGCAGCCAGTCGGTGCCGGGCTCGCCCTCGCCCGGCTCGCGGGTGTACTCGACAAGGAAGACAAGCGCATGGGTGTGGTGCGTCACCGGCCCGTGACGCATGCGCGCCGAATCGAGCACATCGGCATAGATCGCGTCGATTCCTGCGGCATGGGTGTGGGGCTGGCCCTGCTCCAACTCGGCGCGCAGCGACTCGATGACGGGGTTGCGGATCGGCTCGACCAGATGGTGGTCGGGCGCGAGCCCGCCCACGCCGACCATCGAGGCGTCGAAATAGTAGCCCGCCGCCTTGAGGTGGCGCGCGCGCTCGGCCGGATCGCGGGGGATATCGGCCTGGCCATGGGTGATCGCACCGTCGCGGACGGTGTCGAACATCCCCATGAAGCGCGCCATCGCATGGGTCAGCGACTCAGGGTCGGGATGGTCGAAACGCAACGCCTCCATCGACGGCAGGCGCGTCAAATCGGGCGCGGCCTCGGCGCGGGTGAGCCGCTCAAGCGGAAAGGGGCCCAGATGCACCGGGCGATTCTTGTAGGAAAACAGTCGCATGTGTTTCGTCGTCGTCCTTTCGGCGTGCCGCGATGGCGTGCTCAGAAATCGGTCAGACCTTCGTCCTCACCCTCGGCAAGCAGGGCGAGCCCGCTCATCACCGCCTCGAAATGCTCGGGCGCGAGCTTGGCGCGAAAATGCTCGTTGAGCGCGTCGACCCGCGCGCGGGTGGCTCGGGTGACGGCGGCGCCCTGCTCGGTGAGTTCCACCCGCACCGCGCGGCCGTCGGGGCCGTTGCCGTTTCGGCGCACGAGATAGCCGCGCGCCTCGAGGCTGCGCAGCAGCCGCGACGCCGCCGGGCGCGTCACGCCGATATAGTCGGCCAGCGCCGACGGCGTGTTGACGCCTTCCTCGCCCACGCCGGTGAGCACGCACCACATCAGCCGGGTCAGGCCGTGCTCGGCGATCAGGGACTCGAGCTTGTTCTGAAGGATTCGCGACAGACGCGAAACCCTGTAGCCGAGCCGCTTGTGCAACTCGTATTCGGTGGCATGCTGGTGATTCAACTCGACGGCCATTTGTTAAGACTTGACGAACTGGTTCATAGTGTCAATCATCTAGTTACCACGAATAACCACCCCGCCCGCGTCCGGACTGCGGGCGGATCGATCAGGGAGGAACTCATGACGAAATCACTCGCCCCGGCGCTCGCGCTGGGTCTTGCCGTGGCCGCGGCCCCCGCCACCGCCGCCGAGTTGAAGCTGGCGCATTTCATGTCGCCGCAGCACCCGATGCACGAGGCCGTGATGGTCCCGCTTGCCGAGGCGGTCGAGGAGGCGACCGACGGCGAGCTGACGATCCGCATCTACCCAGCTGGCGAGCTGGGCTCGGGCCCCAATCAGCAATACCGCCGCGCGCTGACCGGCATTGCTGACATCGCCTTCAACCTGCCGCAATACACCCCCGCGGCGTTCGATCGCAGCCCGCTGCTGCACGTGCCGGGGCTGTTCGACTCGCCGCAGCAGGCCACGCGCCGCATCTGGGAGGAGATCGACGCGCTCGCACCGGATTTCTCGGAGGTCGAACTGCTGGCCTTCTGGACGAACAACCCGGCGATGCTGTTCACCCGCGACACGCCCGTGCGCAGCCTCGCCGATATCGAGGGGCTCAAGATTCGCGCGCCCGATCCCGTCTCGGCCCAGATCATCGAGGCCTGGGGCGCGAGCCCGGTGTCGATGTCGGCCACCGAGACCTACAACGCGATGAGCACCGGCGTGGTCGACGGCACGCTGATCGGTGCCTCGGCGGTGGGCTCCTACAATCTGCAGGAGGTCTCGGACTACGTCACGCTCAACGTGCCCGGCGCGCTTTCGACCTTCACCCTGATCATGAACCAGCAGGCCTATGACGGGCTCAGCGAGTCCCAGCGCGCCGCCCTCGACGAGGCTTCGGGCGAATCGCTGTCCATGCTCGGCGCCGAAGGGTTCGCCGCCGCCGGCGAACGGGGGCTGGAGGCCCTGCGCGCGGCCGATGTCGAGCTGCTGGAGCTCAGCGACGAGGCGCTGGCCGAATTCGAGGCCGCGATGGCCGGGCCGATCAACGCCTATCTCGAAAGCGAGGGCGAGGCGGCCGGTTTCGACGGGCCGGCCTTCGTGGACCGCTTCCGCACGGCCGAATGACCGGCTCGGCGGCCCTTTCATGACAGATCGTGAACCCGATGATGCCCTCGGCGCAGGCGACGCCGCGCCGGGGGTACCCCTTCCGGCGCCGCTGCGCCCGGTGATGTGGCTCGCCGAGGTCGTCGGTGGCCTCGCACTGATCGCGCTGATGCTGGTGACGGTCAGCGACGCGCTGATGCGCTCGCTGTTCAACCGGCCGGTTATGGGCGGCGGCGATGTCATTCAGGTGACGCTTGTCGTCGTCGTGGCCTGCGCGATTCCGGTCTGCATCGCCGCCGGCCGCGCGATCGCGATCGAGTTCTTCGTGCGCCTGCTGCCGCCGGCGGGGGCGCGTGTGCTTCACCGCGTCGTGGCTGCGCTCGGGGCGGCGGCGCTGCTCTATCTGGCCTGGCGGTGCTTTCTCAACGGCCGCGAGGCGGAGATGTTCGGCGAGACGACGATGCTGCTGCAAATCCCGTTCGGGCCATTCTACACGATACTGGCCGTCTCCTTCGCGCTGTCGGCGGCGCTGTTTCTGATGGAAGTCTGGCGCGGGGAAAAACTGCAATGAGCGATGCCACGATCGGACTGCTCGGCTTCGCCGGGCTCTTCGCGCTGATGGGTGTGGGCGTGCCGGTGGGCGTGGCGATGCTGGTGACGGGCTTTCTCGGCTCGCTGGCCATCACCGGACTGACCTCGGCGGCCTACACGCTGTCGGGGCAGACCTTCGCCTCGGCGTCGATGTACGAGCTTTCGGTGCTGCCGCTGTTCATCCTGATGGGCAACCTCGCCTCGGCCTCGGGTCTCAGCCGCGATCTCTACGACGCCGCCTATCGCTGGATCGGCCATGTGCGCGGCGGGCTCGCCGGGGCCACGGTCGTGGGCTGCGCGGGCTTCGCGGCGCTGTCGGGCTCGTCGATCGCCTCGGCGGTGACGATGGGGCGCGTCTCCTATCCCAGCATGCGCCGCTACAAATACGGCGGGCGGCTGGCGACGGGCTCGATCGCGGCGGGCGGCACGCTGGGCATCCTGATCCCGCCATCGACGGGCTTCGTCCTCTACGCGATCCTGACCGAGCAATCCATCGGCCAGCTTTTCATCGCCGGGGTTCTGCCCGGGCTGATGCTGATGGGGCTCTTTCTCGCCGCGATCGCGATCGTCGTGCGGCTGCGCCCGGCCGAGGGGCCGCGCGGGCCGGTCTTCACCCTTGGCGAGCGGCTCGCAGCCACCCGCCGCGCGACCGGCATCTTCGCGATCATCCTGCTGACCATCGGGGGCATCTATGCCGGCATCTTCACCCCGGTCGAGGCGGCCGGGGTCGGCGCCGCCTTCGCGGCGATCATGCTGGTGCTGCGCGGCGGGCTGAGCCGCCCGACCGTGAGCGCGGTGCTGCGCGACAGCCTCAAGACCACCGGCATGAGCTTTCTCATCCTGATCGGCGCGAAGGTCTTTGCCCCCTTCATCGCCCTGTCCGGGCTGCCGGGAATGGTGGCCGAGACGCTGACCGGCATGGGCCTGGGCGCCTATGGCACGCTGATCGTGATCCTGATCCTCTATGCCCTGCTCGGCATGGTGATCGAGGGGCTTTCGCTGCTGGTCATCACGCTGCCCATCGTCTTTCCGGTGATCATCGGCTTCGGCTTCGATCCGATCTGGTTCGGGGTGATCATGGTCATCGTGCTCGAAATGGGCCTGATCAGCCCGCCGGTGGGGGTCAACTGCTTCGTGGTCTCGACCATCGCGCGCGACGTGCGGCTGGAGACGGTCTTTGCCGGCGTCATGCCCTTCTGGGCGGCGATGATGATCGCGGTGGCGCTCCTAGTGCTCGTCCCCGACATCGCGCTGCTGCTGCCCAACGCGATGTTCAGCCGCTAGGCACGCAGGCCCCCGGCGCGTCCATCGGCCAGACCCGGCCACGGCCGCCGCCCGCGCCCGCCTCTTGCTCTTGGCGGGCGCGGGGGTCAGCCGCCGGCGGTCTGCGCCGTCTCGGGGGCCAGGAGCCGGCGCAGCGCCGCGGCACAGTCCTGCACCGCCGGGGCGGCGGCGGCGATGTCGAGATCGGCCATCGCCACCACCCCCACACAGGGCTCCAGCGGCCGTTCGGCCATCTGAGGGGTCAGCACCGGGCTCGCCACCCCGACCGCCCCTGTCTGCAACTCGCCCCGTGTGGCGGCAAAGCCCTGCGCCCGGGCGCGGGTCACCGCCTCCGGCTCGTCCGGGCGGGGCGCGCGCCCGGCCAGGATCGCCTGTCCGCTGGCGCCGCGGGTCAGCGGGTGGCGGCTGCCCAGCCGGTAGCCCACGCGCAGGACGCCCTGATCGGCGTCCTCCACGAGGATCGCCACACAGCTGTCGCCCTGGGCCACCGACATGAAGGCGGCCGCGCGCGTCTGGCGCGCCAGATCGCGCAGAAGCGGCGCGGCCGCCGCGCGGAACTGCGGCTCGAACTGCGCGGCCAGCGCCATCACCCCCCCGCCGAGCGCGACGCGCCCCTCGCCGCCCCGGCGCACCAGCCCGCGCGCCTCCAGCGTGGCGACCAGCCGGTAGGTGACGGCCTTGTGCACCTCGAGCGCGTCCGACAGCGCCGTGATCGACAGCCCGGCAGGGCTCTCGGCGAGAAGTTCGAGAACCCTCAGCCCCCGGTCGAGTGTCTGCAGCGTGCTCATGCCTGCCTCCCTGCCCGCCCGGTGCGGCGGGTTGACACATCCATCAAAGCAGGTATTTTCGAATTGTGCAAGGGTTGGTGCGATATCAGTAACTCGCCACCCAGTAATCGGGGGAAGGATGACCGACGCCGCCACCACCGACCGGCCCGCAGCCCCGCACGCGGCGGGCTGCCCCTTTTCCGGCCACGCGCGCCGGTTCGACCCGTTCGGCGAGGATTATCAGCGCGACCCCGCCGAGGCGCTGCGCTGGTCGCGCGAAGGCGAGCCGGTCTTCTACTCCGAGGTGCTGGGCTACTGGGTGGTCAGCCGCTACGACGACATCAAGGCGATCTTCCGCGACAACATCACCTTTTCGCCCTCGATCGCGCTCGAGAAGATCACGCCGCCGACCGACGAGGCGCTGGAGATCCTGCGCAAGTACGACTTCAACCTGCAGCGCACCATGGTCAACGAGGACGAGCCGGTGCACATGGAGCGCCGGCGCGCCCTGCTCGACGCCTTCAGCCCCGAGGCGCTGGAAGAGCACGCGCCGATGGTCCGCCGGCTCGTGCGCGAGAAGGTCGACGCGATGATCGACAAGGGCGAGGCCGACCTGGTCGACGAGCTGCTGTGGGAGGTGCCGCTGACGGTGGCACTCCACTTCCTCGGCGTG
Source organism: Rhodobacteraceae bacterium WD3A24 (assembly GCA_002967695.1). Classification (GTDB taxonomy): domain Bacteria; phylum Pseudomonadota; class Alphaproteobacteria; order Rhodobacterales; family Rhodobacteraceae; genus Alkalilacustris. The sequence continues at coordinate 29,448 of PUHN01000025.1, forward strand.
CCCGAGGAGGACATGGCCAAGCTGCGCGAGTTCTCGGTGGCGCACACCGTCAACACCTGGGGCCGGCCCTCGGACGAGGAACAACGCCATGTCGCCGAGGGCGTGGGCCGTTTCTGGCAGTACTCTGGCGAGGTTCTGGCGCGGATGCAGGCCGGCCCGGACGGGCATGGCTGGATGTACGACATGATCCGCAAGAACCGCGAGATGCCCGAGGTCGTCACCGACAACTACCTGCACTCGATGATGATGGCGATCATCGTCGCCGCGCACGAGACGACCGCCCACGCCACCGCCAACGCCTTCCGCCAGCTTCTCTCGCGCCCCGAGGTCTGGGCCGAGCTGTGCGAGACCCCCGCGCTGATCCCCAACGCGGCCGAGGAATGCCTGCGCCATTCGGGCTCGGTCGTCGCCTGGCGCCGGATCGCGACGCGCGAGACGCAGGTGGGCGGCGTGACGATCCCCGAGGGGGGCAAGATCCTGATGGTCACCGCCTCGGCCAATCACGACCCGCGCCACTTCGAGAACCCCGACGACCTCGACATCTACCGCGACAACACCGCCGAGCACCTGACCTTCGGTTATGGCAGCCACCAGTGCATGGGCAAGAATCTCGGCCGGATGGAGATGCGCATCATCCTCGAGGAATTCACCCGCCGCCTGCCACATATGGAGCTGGCGCCCGATCAGGACTTCACCTTCCTGCCCAACACCTCCTTCCGCGGGCCGGAGCATGTGTGGGTGCGCTGGGATCCGGCGCGGAACCCCGAGCGGGCCGACCCCTCGATCCGCGACGGCGGGCGCGAGTTCCCGGTGGGCGCGCCATCGGTGCGCGAAGTCGCCCGCAGCCTGCGGGTGGCCGAGCGGCGCCATGAGGCAACGGGCGTGATGGGGCTGGTGCTGGAGCACCCGTCGGGCCGCGCCTTGCCGCGCTGGAGCCCGGGCGCGCATCTCGACGTCATCCTGCCCGGCGGCGAGACGCGCAAATACTCGCTCTGCGGCCCGGCCGGGGCCGAGACCTACCAGATCGCGGTGCTGCGCGAGCCCGAAAGCCGCGGCGGCTCGGCCTGGCTGCACGACGCCGTGCAGGCCGGCGACCGGCTCAGCGTGCGCGGGCCGCGCAACCATTTCCGGCTGGACGAGGACGCGCCGGCGCATGTACTGATCGCCGGGGGCATCGGCATCACGCCGATCATCGCCATGGCAGACCGTCTGCGCGCACTGGGGCGCGACTACCGCATCCACTACGCTGGCCGCGCGCGCGCCGGCATGGCCTTTGCCGACCGGCTGGAGCGCGACCACGGCGACCGGCTGACCCTCTACCCCGGCGATGCGGGCGCGCGGATGGATCTCGGCGCGATCTTCGAGGCGGCCCCGGCCGGCGCGCAGATCTGCGCCTGCGGCCCCGAAAGGCTGCTTTCGGCGCTGGAGGCAATGGCCGAGGGGCGCGACTGCACCCTGACGGTGGAGCATTTTAGCGCCAGCTCGGGGCTGCTCGACCCGGCCAACGAGACGGCCTTCGAGGTGGAGCTGCGCGATTCCGACCTGACCCTGACAGTGCCGGCCGACCGGACGCTGCTCGAGGTGCTGCGCTCGAAAGGGATCGACGTGGCCAGCGACTGCGAGGAAGGGCTGTGCGGCTCCTGCGAACTGGAGGTCGTCGCCGGCGATGTCGATCACCGCGACCGCGTGCTCAGCCGCGCCGAACGCCGCGAGGGCACGCGCATGATGGCGTGCTGTTCACGCGCGAGGAATGGTGGCAAGCTGGTTCTCGGAGCCTGAAGGCAGACAATGCAAACCCAAGGGAGGGACATACCATGACCGTTCGCAAGAGCCTTGCGCGACTGGCCGCCGCCACCGCGCTGACCGGCGCGGCCACCGGCGCCGCGACCGCGCAGACCGAATTGACGCTCAGCCACTTCCTACCGGCCGTCCACGGCATCCATACCGATTTCATCGTGCCCTGGACCGAGCAGATCACCGAATGCACCGATGGCGAGGTCACGTTCGAGATCTTCCCCGGCGGCACGCAGCGCGGCAATGTCGCCCGCCAGCAGGAGCAGGTCCTCGCCGGCGTGGTGGACATCGCCCACGGGCTGCACGGCATCCCGCGCGGGCGCTTCCCGCGCACATCACTGATCGACCTGCCCTTCCTGACCGAGGATGCCGGCGCGGCCACGCATGCGCTGTGGTCGAATTTCGACGAGTATCTCTCGCAGGAATATGACGGGCTCAAGGTGCTCGCGTTGCACGCCCATAACGGTGGCCTGATCCACACCGTCGACGCGCCGGTCGAGACGATGGAAGACCTCGAAGGCATGCGCATCCGCACGCCCAGCCCGGCGATCTCGCAGATGCTCGAATTCCTCGGCGCCTCGCCGCAGGGCCTGCCGCCGGGTCAGGTCTATGAGAACCTGCAGCGCGGCGTGATCGACGGCACCGTGTTCCCGTGGGATCCGGTCAACAGCTTCGGACTGGCCGAGGTGCTCAATTATCACCTCGATGCAGGGGTCTACACGGTCTCCTTCTTCTTCGTGATGAACCAGGACCGCTTCGACTCGCTGCCCCAGCAGGCGCAGGCCTGCATCGACGAGCACTCGGGCGACGCGCTGGTGGCCAATTTCGGCGACTGGTGGGATGACTGGGACGCGCCGGGCCGCGAGGCCGCGCTCGCCGATGGCGGCGAGATCACCGAGCTGTCGGACGACGAGCGCGCGCGCTGGCGCGAGGCGCTCCAGCCGATGATCGACAGCTACATCGAGGGCGTTGAGGCCGACGGCGTGGACAACGCCCGCGAAATCTATCAGGCGTTCCAGGACAGCATCGCGGAATACAACGCCGAACACGAGATGCAGTGACACCCCGTCCGGGACCGGGCCGCGCGCCCGGCCCCGGCTTTCTTCCCACCCCGCTCGCAGGGAGAAGTCCATGCGCTGGCTCGACCGCGCCATCGAGGCGCTGGCCGCCCTCGGCGTGATCGCCTATGGCCTCGCCGCCATCGTCACCGTGGCCGATATCCTCGGCCGGGTGGTGGGCCTCGCCGTGGCGGGCGTGGTCGATATCGTCCAGCTCTTCGTGCTGGCAGGGGCGTGGTTCGTCATCCCATGGGCCTTCGTCGCCGGCGCGCATGTCGGGGTCGAGTTCGTCGTGGACGCCCTGCCCGCCGCGCTCGGGCGGCTGATCCGCGCCTTCGCCGCGCTTCTGGCGGGCGGGCTGCTGATCCTCATGCTGCTCTATGGCCACGACGCCTTCCAGACCCAGCAGATGCTGGGCGACACCTCGCAGCAGCTGGGCATCCCGATCATGTATTTCTGGTGGCCGGTGCTGATCGGCCAGGCCGCCGCGGTGGCCGCGACCGGCTCGGTCCTCATTCGCCTGGGCCGGCAGGCCATGGGCGCGGAGGCGGCGCGGTGAGCGGGGCGGCGGCCGGCGCGCTGGGGTTTCTGCTCGCCCTCGGGCTCATCGGGCTGGGCGTGCCCGTCGCGGTGGCGATGGCGGCCGTGGGCGTGGCGGGCTACTGGCTGCTCGAAGGCTGGTACGGGACCGGCTATATCCTGGGCTCCACCCCCTTCGAGTCGATCTTTCCCTATTCCTTCAGCGTGATCCCGCTCTTCGTGATGATGGGCGTCTTCGCCTCGCGGGCGGGGCTATCGCGCTCGCTCTTCGACCTGCTCAACGGCTTTGTCGGGCATCTGCGCGGGGGGCTGGCCGTCTCGGCGGTAGGGGCGAGCGCGATTTTCGGGGCGATCTGCGGCTCCTCGCTGGCGACGGTGGCCACCATCGGGCGCGTGGCTATCCCCGAGATGCGCCGGCGCGACTACGACGACTCGCTCTCGGCGGCCTCGGTCGCGGCGGGCGGCACGCTGGGCGTGCTGATCCCGCCCTCGATCCTGCTGGTCATCTACGGGCTGCTCACGCAAAGCTCTATCGGCCAGCTCTTCATCGCCGCGATCATCCCCGGCATCCTTGGCGCGTTGCTCTATTCGGCGGCGATCGTCCTGCGGCTGCGCGCGCGCCCGCAGCTTGCGCCCGCCTCCGAGCGCACCCCATGGCGCGCAAGGCTGCGCCTGTTCGGCGGGGTGTGGCAGGTGCTGGCGCTGTTCGTGCTGGTCATCGGCGGGATCTATGCGGGCCTGTTCTCGCCCACCGAGGCGGCCGCGGTGGGCGCCGTGGGCGCCTTCCTGCTGGCGCTCTTCGCCGGCAGCCTCGATCGGGCCACCCTGCGCGACGTCGCGCGCGAGACCGCCGGGCTGACCGGCATGATCTTTTTCATCCTGATCGGCGCGGCGCTGTTCAACACCTTCCTTGAGACCACCGGCCTGCCCATGGCGCTGGCTGGAATGATCGAGGGCTCGGGGCTGGGCACGCTGCAGGTGATGCTTCTGGTGCTGGCCTTCTATCTGGTGCTGGGCTGCTTCATGGACTCGATGTCGATGATCCTGCTGACGGTGCCGCTGCTCGCGCCGGTTGCGGTGGCGCTGGATATCGACATGATCTGGTTCGGCATTCTTATCGTCACCGCCGCCGAGATCGGGCTGATCACCCCGCCGGTGGGGATGAATCTGTTCGTGGTGCAGGCCACGGTGCGCGGGATCACCCAGGGCCGCGTGGTGCGCGGCATCCTGCCCTTCATCCTCGCCGATCTCGTGCGGCTGGCGATGCTTCTGGGCTTTCCCGCGCTCACGCTCTGGCTGCCGGGCATGATGTTCTGAAGCTGGTGTTGTCCACCTGACACAAGATACCCGCTGGAAGCAGGGTGTCGGATACTGGACCGGCATACTTGCGCGAAACGGTCAGATGGCAGCTAGGAGCCCAAACTGGATGGCCGCCCCAGCTTCAAATGCTGCGAGCGCAGTCGCCAGCAGACAGCCCGAAGCGGACATTGCTCAAACGCTCGACCTTTCACAAACAAGCGCTTATGCGCTTAACAGCGCGAAACAGTGCGATAACCGGAACAAAGGCTGGCACCCACCACCAAACACCAATAGATTTAACTTGTATCGCAAATCTGCCAAAGGGAGCGAACATGCTGGGTGCTCTGACCTTCGCCGGAAGTTTGATCGTGGCGTCGCTAGGCTTTCTTGTCGGGCGCTTCTACGCTGAATCTGAACGTATTTTGTCTGAAAAAAGAGGACACTACTTGGAATTCCTGAGCGCTCTGCCGCCTCTTCAGGACACCTACAATGACACAACGGAAGAAGAGTTCTTGATCACTCTGCGACCTGCAATGGAGTGCGTCCCTCGCCTTCTGTTTTACGCAGACAAATCAGTTTTGATGGCCTGGGGCGTTTTGTACCAAAAGTACCTGGAAGCAAATGCGAACCTAAGCCCCGATAGCTCTAGTCTTGCCCCTGAGTACAAAGCGCTTGCGACTGCACAAAATGACCTAATCTTAGAAATGCGGCGCGATGCATTCCGGTGGTCGGTTTTCAATTACACCGGAAAATCGCGCGTTCCCGAGAAGTTGGACTTTCCCAATCCCTAGAAATGCTCGGTTGCAAGCCAAACGGCTCTACTCGATTTGGTGCGAAAATCGTAACCCACGCACCACCTGCCAAGCATCAAACAAACCATGCGGCTAACGTGTTTCAAAAATCCGGTGCGGTTTATGACTAGCTTGTGTGTCTTACCAACCAACTTTGCAAAACCCGCTTCCTGCGCATCGCCGCCTTTCAGATCAATTTGAGCTGCAACTGCAGCGAGCAGCCGCGAGGTCCGCATAGCTGCCCTCGGACCTCCGTCCGAGCGACCGAGGGCGCACCGGAGGCAGACTGGGAACCTTCTGTCAGGGGCGAACACTAGCCCGCCTTCCCGCCCCGGCCGGCCATGCCCATCCCTAAACCGAGGATCAGTGCGAGGCCGAGCCCGCCGATGATGCGCAAATCCCACTCGGCGCTGTTGGCCGTCAGCGAGAGCGTGGCGGACTCGAGATCGACCCGGCTGGACGGCTCGATATCGGCGCGCACCAGATAGCCGGCATCGACCGGCACCTCGAAGGTGCCCAGATTGACGCTGTGACCGCGAACGCGGCTGGAGCGGCCGGACTCGTCGCTGGGATCGTTGGCGATCCCGCTTTCGGTGAAGATGTCCTTGATATCGACATCCTCGTCGCCGCCGATCGCGACATCATAGGTGGCGATGCGTCCGCCCAGCCGGCCGGAATACTCAAGGCCGAGAACCCCGCGCACCGGGTCCATTTCAGGGCTCAGGGCGACGGGCAGCTCCTCGCTGCGGCCCTGCGGCGCCAGCTCGATCCGCGCGACCGTGTCGCCCGACCAGGAAATCACGTAGAGGACGTAGAACAGCCCGCCCGCGATCGCGAGCACCGCGAGCCAGCCTCCAAGGGTGTTGAGCGCGCTGCGTTGTCCGGCCATGGGCATCCTCCCTTGATCACCACCAAGAAGAGCACGCCCCGACTCCCCCGCGAAAGGGGGCCGTGCCGCCCAGGGGGAGTCTGTGGCCGGGCAGCAACGTCGCGTCAATCGCGCGTCGCGAAGGCCATGATTTCGGCGACCAGCGCGTCCAGCGTGTCGATCACCGGGACGGGCGCCGCCAGCCGCGGCGCGAGCAGCGAGAATTCCGTGCAGGCCACCATCAGCGCCCCGGCACCGCGCCGCGCCAGCTCCGCGGCAGCGGCCTCGAGCGAGGCGAGCGCGGCATCCACCGGCCCCTCGGCCTTGATGCGGCGGATCGCGGCGAGCATCGCGTCCTCATCCTCTGGCCAGATCTGGCTCAAGCCCTGCGCCGCCAGCGCCGCGTCGAACACGCCGACCTTGCGCACGGCGGGCGAGGCCAGCATTCCGACCGCCCCGCCCGGCCCCGCCGCGCGTGCGGTCGCCGCGCTCGACAGGGCGACCATGTCGAGGAAAGGCACCTCTGACGCGGCGCGGATGGCGTCGGCGTAGTGATGGGCCGTGTTGCAGGGCATGGCCAGCGCCTGCGCGCCGGCCGCCTCCAGCCGCCGCGCCATCGCCGCGAGGACCGGGCCGGGGTCTTCCCCCGTGCCCTCTATGAGCGCCTTGATACGCGAGGGAACCTGCGTGTTGTTGTCCACGATCAGGGGGATGTGGTCGGAATCGTCGCGCGCGGGCACTGCGGCGACGATCCGCTGCATCAGCAGGATCGTCGCCTCGGGGCCCATGCCGCCCAGAATGCCGACGGTGCGCACCGCCCGCCTCAGCCCAGACGCCGCGCCGAGAAGTCGAAGGCGCCATCATAGCCGAACAGCGCCGCCGCCCCGCCGGTGTGCAGGAAGACGATGCGCTCGCCCTTCTTGAACTGTCCCTTGCGGATCAGGTCGATCAGGCCGGCCGCGCCCTTGGCCGAATAGACCGGGTCGAGCAGGATGCCCTCCAGTTCGGCGAACATGGCGATGGCCTCCATGCCGCTGTCGGTGGGAATCCCGTACCCCTCTCCGACATAGTCGCAATTGGCCACCACGTCGCCGCGCTCGACCACGCCGGGGGCGCCAAGCTTCTCGGCGGTGGCCTTGGCCAGGTTGAAGACGTTCTCCTCCTGCTTGTCCTTCGGCGCGCGCACGCCCACCCCCAGCAGCGGCACCTGCGCGCTGATCGCCTTGAGCCCGGTGGCGAGCCCCGCCTGCGTGCCCGCGCTGCCCGTCGCGGTGACGATGTGGTCCAGCGCGAGGCCACGGTCATTGGCCTGGCCGATCAACTCGAAGGCCGCGTTGACATAGCCGAGCGCACCGATGGGGTTGGAGCCGCCGCCCGGAATGACATAGGGCTTGCGCCCCTCCTTGCGGAACCTGTCGGCCACGCCCTCCATCTCGGCGTTCATGTCCGCGCCACCGGGGCGCTTCTCGGTCGTCGCGCCGTGAAGATGGTCGAGCAGGACGTTGCCGTTGGTGTTGTAGTTGGCGTCGTTGCTGCCGGTGCGATCCTCCAGCAGGATGTGACAGCCCAGCCCCAGCCTGGCGGCGAAGGCCGCGGTCTGGCGGGCGTGGTTGGACTGCGTCGCGCCCTGGGTGATGACCATGTCGGCCCCCTCGGCCTGCGCCTCGGCCATCAGGAATTCCAGCTTGCGGGTCTTGTTGCCGCCGGTGGACAGGCCCGTGCAATCGTCGCGCTTGATCCAGATCTCCGGGCCGCCAAGTTCGGCGCTCAGCCGGTCCATCCGCTCCAGCGGGGTGGGCAGATGGGCCAGGAATATGCGGGGGAAGCGGGCCAGATGCATGGGATGTCCTCTTGCTCAAATTGCGTCGGCCGCATGGTACGACCGCCCACCAGGGCTTTCAAATGCGAAATGCGCCGGGTAACATTCGCATCGGGAAAGTTAGCGCCGATGACAGGGAGCCGGGAGACGATGCGGCTGGAATGGCTGGAAGACATTCTCGCGGTGATCGAGACGGGCTCTTTCGCCCAGGCGGCCGAGCGGCGGCTTCTGACCCAGTCGGCCTTCTCCCGGCGCATCCGGCAGATCGAGGCGCATGTCGGCGCCGAGCTTTTCGACCGCACCCGCAAGCCGGTCGAGCTGCGCCGGGTCGTGCGCGAGCGTCATGCCCGTATCCGCGAGCTTGCCGACGGGCTGCAGGCGCTGCGCGGCGAGTTCCAGCGCAGCGGGCGCGAAAGCGGCAACCGCATCGTCATCGCCGCCCAGCATTCCATCACCACCGCCATCGCGCCGGGGCTCGTCGCGCGGCTGGGCGCCGAAAGCGACGATGTCGCGCTGCGGCTGCGTTCGGCAAACCGCGACGACTGCCATCTTCTGATGCTCGCCCGGCAGGCCGATATCGCGCTGGTCTACGACTCGCCCGCCGACCCGCTGCCGGCCCCGCAGGGCTTTGTCGAGCGCCGGGTTGTGGGCCATGACGTGCTGCGCCCGGTGGCCGGGCCCGCGCTGGCCGCGCGCGTGGCCGACGACTGCGATTGCGCCGCGCCGCTGCCGGTCATCGCGTATCCGGCCGACGTGTTTCTGGGCCGAGTCATGGCGCGGGGAGGCGCCATCGGGGCGAATGCCCCGCGGCCCCGCCGGGTGGCCGCGGAAACCGCGCTGACGCTGGCGGCGCTCAACCTCGCCGAGGCCGGCGCGGGGGTGGCGTGGCTGCCGGGCTCGCTGGCGGCCGACCCGCTGCGCCGCGGCGCGCTGGTCGGGCTCGATGCGGTTCTGCCGGCGCTGCCGCTCACCGTGGTCGCACTGCGGCTGGTGGGCTCGGAGAACCCCGCCGAGGCGCGCGCATGGGCGGCGCTGTGCGCCGGCGCCCTGGTGCCCGGCGAAGCCGACGGCGCACAGCCGGCCGCGCCCGATGGCTGATGGCGGCGGCCGAGTTCTCAACCGCCCGCCCCGACCTGGGCGCGCAGCGCGTCGCGCAGATGCCGGCAGAACCGTTCGCGCGCATTGCCCTTCAGGCTGAGCAGCCCCATCCGGCGGATCGCCGGGGGCTCGCCAAGCGGATGCAGCCGTAGCGTCTCGGGCAGCACGGCGGTGCCGACCCGTTCGGGCACGATCGACACGCCCAGCCCGCTCGTGACCAGAGCGACCACGCCGTCGAGCGTGTCCACCTCCATCTGCGAGGCCACGGCAATGCCCTCTTCGGCCAGCCGGGCCTCGATCATCTCGGCAACCCGCGCCCTGCGCGAAAACCGGACATAGGGATTGCGCGCGAGCACATCGCGGTAGTCCTCGCCCTCGGCGCCGGGATGGGCGATGACGACGAGCCGCTCCTCGCAGACCTCGTCAAAGCGCATCGTCGCGGGCAGCGTGACCGGTTCAGTCACCACGGCGGTGTCGATCCGGCCCGAGCGCAGCTGCGCCTCCAACTCGTGGGTCAGCCCCGTGGTCAGCCGCACGGCGAGTTCCGGCACCGTCCGGCGCAGCTCCAGCAGCGCGGGCGGCAGGATGCCCGCCACCGCCGTATGCACCGCCCCCAGCCGCAGCACGCCCGCATTGGACGACCGGCGCAGCGTCTCCGAGAGTTCCTCCCACTTGGCGATGACCTCGCGCGCGCGCTCGGCAAAGGCGTATCCCTCGGGGGTGAGCACCGGCGGGCGGCGCGTGCGGTCGAACAGATCGATCTGAACATCGGTCTCCAGCCCGCGCATCTGCACGCTGATCGCCGAGGCCGAGACCCCCAGCGCCGCGGCGGCGTCGGCGAAGCTGCCATGATCGACCACCGCGATGAAGGTATAGAGCGTCTTGACGTCCATTCCGCCTCCGCCCGTTGCGTCCGCGGCCTAGGCCGTGCCGATCCCGCGCAGCACCAGATTGGCGCCCAGCAGGCACAACACCATCAGCACGGCGAGCCGGAACCGTTCGGCCGGGATGCGCCGCGCCAGCGCATTACCCAGATACATTCCCACCAGCGCCGCCGGAAACGCCGCCAGCGCGGTGAGGAATCGCGGCATGTCGAACAGCCCCGCGGCAAGGAACGACGCCGAGATCATCACCCCCGAGACGATGAAGAACAGGCTGATGGCCGAGAGAAACATCTCCCGCTCGACCTTCAGCCCCACCAGATACATCACGAAGAGCGGCCCGTTGGCGGTGGTCAGCGCGCCGACCACCCCGGCGAGAACCCCGATCACCCCGCCGATGCCGCGCTCGCGCCCCTCGGGGACGGCAAGGCGCGGCGTGACAAGGCTCACCCCCGTGAAGGCGACCACGAAGACCCCCAGCGCAATCAGCAGCACCGAGTCGTTGACGAAGGCCACGAAGACCGCGCCGATCGGCACCCCGATCACCACCCCGATGACGACCGGGTTGAACCTGCGCAGCGTCTCGCTCATGCGCCTCTCATGCAGGAACTGGGTGACGTTGGTCAGCGGCAGCACGATCGCGTTGATCGCCAGCGCCGCCTCGACGGGAATGACCAGCGGCAGGACCGACATCGTCGCCAGTGGCAGTCCGAAGCCCATCGCCCCCTTGATCATGCCGCCGGCCACGAAGATCGCCAGCACCGCGAGAAGTTCGGAAGGATCGAGCCCGACAAGCATCGTCACGCCCGCCCCGCCCCGGCGCGGGCCGCGCGCGCACGGCGCGTCGGCCGGGCGCAGGCGCCCGTATAGCCGCTCTGGCGCGTCATGTCAGCCGGTGGCCTCGTCCTGGCCCTCGCCATGCCGCCGGCTCTCCTCGCGCAGCCGGCGCTTGAGCCGCGCGTTGGAGACGGTCGTGCGGATGATGAAGGCCAGCGCCAGCAGGGTGAGCGCCCAGAAGGTCCAGGTGATCGGGCCGCGGGTGAAGATCTCGGGCGCGCCCTGCGACATCAGCAGCGACTGGCGGAAGTTGTTCTCCAGCAGCGGCCCGAGGATGAAGGCGATGAGAAACGGCGCCGGCGGAAACCGCAGCAGCACCATCGCATAGCCCAGCAGCCCCATCGCGAACATCACGCCCACATCGAAGGCCGAGTTGTTGACCGCGTAGACGCCGAAGATGCACAGCACCAGCACGCTGGGAAACAGCAGGTTGGGCGGGATGTCGGCGACATAGCGAAAGCCGCGTATCGCCACGGACCCGATGAAGAACAGCAGGACGGAGCTGACGATCAGCCCGATGAAGAGCGCATAGATGATGTCGGCATGGGTCTGGAACAGCATCGGGCCGGGTTGGAGATCATGCACCATGAAGGCGCCGATGATGATCGCGGTGATCACGTCGCCGGGGATGCCCAGCGACAGCAGCGGGATGAGCGTGGCCCCCGCCACGCCGTTGTTGCCCGCCTCCGCGGCGGCGACGCCCTCGATCTCGCCCTTGCCGAAATTGGCCTGGTTGGGCGAGGTCCGGCGCGCCTCGGAATAGGAGAGAAACGCCGAGGGCGCCGCCCCGATGCCGGGGATCGAGCCCATGAACACCCCGATCAGACTGCCGCGGAAGATCGACTTGAAGCAGCGCTTGAGTTCGTCGAAGGCCACGCCGACATGGCCCAGCCCGCGTACCTTGCCGTCGCGCTCGCGCGGCAGACGGACATGGGCGAAAATCTCGGGCAGCGCGAAGAGCCCGATGAGCACGGCGATGAAGTTCAGCCCCCCCATCAGGTTGGCGTTGCCGAAGGTGAAGCGGTTGGTGCCGAAGATGAGGTCGAGCCCCACGGTGGCCAGCAGCAGCCCGATCACCGCGCTGACGATCCCCTTGGTCAGGCTGTCGCCGGAGACCCCCGCGATAATCGTCAGCGAGAACACGATCAGCGTGAAGAACTCGGGCGGGCCGAAATTCATCGCGAACTGCGCCAGCCAGCCGGCGAAGACGATCAGCGCGATGTTGGAGACGAAGTCGGCGATGCAAGAGGCGTAGAGCGCCATGCCCAGCGCCTTGCCCGCCTTGCCCTGCTCGGCCATCGGGTAGCCGTCGAGCGCGGTGGCCGAGGAGGCCGGCGTGCCCGGCGTGCGGATCAGGATCGCCGGGATCGAGCCGCCGAAGATGCCGCCCTTGTAGACACCCAGCAGCAGCAGGATGCCGAAGATCGGGTCGAGCGCGAAGGTGAAGGGCAGCGTCAGCGCCACCGCCATCGTCGCCGACATGCCCGGTATCGCGCCGGCGAAGACGCCCACGGCGATCCCCAGCGCGAGAAAGAACAGGCTTTCCCACTGCGCGACCAGGCCGAAACCGGCGGCGAGGGCCTCGAAAAAGCTCATGGCAGCCTCACAAAATCGCCCTGCGGGATCGAAACGCCCGCGACCTTGGAAAAGAAGAAATAGAGCGCCAGCGGCAGCACCACCGCGACGAGCACGCCCAGAACAAGCCGCTTGCCCCCGGTCAGAAGCACCGTCGCCACGAAGGCCAGCATCGAGGTCCAGACCATTCCCAGCACCGGAATGGCAAAGAAGATGACCACGAGCATCGCGGTCATCACCACCAGCCGCAGCCCCTCGGGGCCCGAGATCGCGAGGCTGTCGGCCTGCCCCTCGGGCGGCGCCGTTCCCAGCAGGGCGCGCAGCGTGAGCAGCCCGCCCAGCACCAGTAGCACCCAGCCCAGGATGTTGGGCCAGAACATCGGCGACAGAAAGATCAGCCGCACACTGCGCGGCGCGACGATCCAGTTGGGCACCATGTAGGCCAGCAGAAAGACCGCCAGCGCCATGATGCCCAGACCGATCAGGGTCTCATCCCGGCGAGAGAGCATCGCTCAGCGTCCCTTGCAGAAGCGCCGGCGCCACGCGCCGGCCGATGTTTTCGGTGCGAATGCGCCCCCGGCCGCATCGGGCCGGGGGCGTCCGTTTCGCGTCAGGTCGCGATCACTCGACTTCCATGTCGAGTTCGACGACCAGCTCGCGGAAGGTCTCGTACTGGCCGTTGATGAACTCGACCGATTCCTCGGGGCTCATCAGGTCCACCTGCGAGCCGGCCTGATCCATGAAATCGAGGAAGCCCTCGTCCTGGACGGCCTCGGCCAGCCAGCCTTCCCAGGCGCTGGCGGCCTCGTCGGTCAGGTCCGCCGGCCCGGCGATGCCGGTCCAGCCCACCAGTTGCTCCAGCTCGGGGTGGCCCAGCTCGCGCGCCGTCGGGGCGTCAAAGCCTTCGAGCGGCTCGGGCGTGGTCACCATGATCGGGTTGAGCTGTTCGTTCTGCACGAAAGAGGCCAGCGCCGAGGAGTTGGTGCAGATGAAGGTCGCGGTGCCCTGCAGCACCGCGGTCGCGGCCGCGCCGCCGCCGTCCATCGGCAGGTGGATGGCGTCTTCCAGCGGGTTTTCCACGCCGAAGGCGTCGAGCACCATCGCGCCAGCCAGATGCAGCAGCGAGCCCACGCCCGAGGAGCTGAACAGCACCGTGCCCGGCGCCTCGTTCACGCGCGCGATCAGATCGTCCATCGACTCGATGTCCGAATCCTCGGCCACCGCGCAGACGACCGGGTTGATCTCGTAGACGCCGACATAGCGGAACTCGTCGATCGTGTAAGGCAGCGTGGCCTTCATCGCCGGGTTGACCGAGTGCGAGCCGACACGCGCGAACAGCAGCGTGTAGCCGTCGCCGTCGGCATCGCGCACCGACACGGAGCCCGTCGCGCCGCCGGCGCCGGTGCGGTTCGACAGCACGATGGGCTCGGGCACGATCTCGCCCAGCGGGTTCGACAGCGCACGCGCCGACAGGTCGGTCGCGCCGCCCGTGCCGTAGGGAATCACCATCTGGATCGGGCGCTCGGGATACTCGGCCAGCGCCGGGCCGGTGACGAGCGCGGTGGCGCCGAGCGCCGCTGCGATGATCTTGCGTTTCATAGGTTTCTCCTCCCTTGGTCTGATTTCGGAACGCGCGCATGCCGGTCCGGCAATCGTCTCGCGCGCGCCCCAGCTTCGCACGGCCCGGCGAGCCGGGCCGCTCCTCGCCGACGCCTACATGACTTCGTCCTTGCGGTCGTCGGTTTCCCCGTAACGGTGCAGCGCGGGCGGTTGAAGCCCGTCGTAGAGCCGGCCGAGGCGCTGGTTGACGATGTCGCCATGCGTGGCGAACAGCGAGTTGCCCTCCAGATCGCTGTCGCAGATGAAGGGGCCGAAATTCTCGACCTCGAACATCCACATCGCCTGCGCGAGACCCAGCTCGTCGAGCCAGTGCACGTCGCGCACCTTCTTGATGCCCCGGCCCAGCAGCGCGCCGGTGCCATAGCCGACCGTGGTCAGATAGAGCGCGCCGCGCGGCACCAGGATGTCGCGGTAGTCCTCGCGGCGCATGCCGCCCTTGCCGATCACGATCTTCGTGCCGGTCCTGTCGAGCCACTCGCCCATGACCCTGGAAAAGCGGAAGCTCGCTGTCGCCGTGACCCCGCCGATGCGGTAGCTGCCGTTTTCGTCGGGCGCGGCGGCGGGCGAGCAGTGAAAGTTGACGTTGCTGATCTGGCTCAGGCCCTCGGGCAGCGCCCAGCCCTCTTCCAGAACGCTTTTGTAGACGCCCTCGCGCGCCGTGTAGACCACGCCGTCGAGGTACACGATCGCGCCGGGCTCCAGCTGTGCCAGATCCTCGGCCGTCGCGGGCAGTTTCAGGCGGAACTGCTTGAGGTTTCGGCCGGCGTTTCCCATCCGATCGTCTCCCGTCTCATGTAGGGGGTGAACCATTGCGGGTCGGTGCGATACTCGATCGACCCGTCGGCGTGAATGCGCGCCGTGGCGCGGCGCGAGCTCAGGCAGAAGGTGTGAACCGAAACCGGCATCCCGCCGGTATGGGTAAAGCCCGCCTCGACGTGGCAATCCACCACCATTGACGAGCCCACGAAGCCCATGGCGCCCATGCCGATATCGTTGCCCAGCTCCTTCAGTTCATCTTCCAGCTCGGCGATCTTCGGGTCGGGATTGCGCTCGCCCACGGTGCGCAGGCAGGCGGCCTGCTTGCCAAGCTGCATGCATGTATCCTTCGAGCCGCCAACGCCCACGCCCACGATCGCCGGCTGGCAGGCCAGACCGCGCTTGCCGAAGGCGATCAGGGTGTCCAGGAAAAAGCGCTTGACCCCGTCGATGCCGTCACCCGGAAACAGCATCCGGTAGTCGGTGCCGAACAGGCCGCCCTTGTGGACCGTGGTGATGTCGATCCAGTCCACGTCGGGCTCGAAACTCCACTCGACCTCGGGCGCGTTCAGGCCGACATTGTTGTTGTGGTCGTGGCGCCACAGCGGATGCACGCGGTTGGGCCGCAACGGAACCGAGTTGGTGGCCTTCGCGGTGGCTTCGCGCAGCGACCGCTCCAGGCCCACGAAGCCTTCGTCGACCTGCGCGTTGTTGCCCACCTTGACGTAATAGCGCGGCAGGCCCGTATCGGCGCACATCGGCCGGCGATCCTCGGTGGCGGCCTCGTAGTTGTCGACCATCGACTTGAGAACAAAGGCCGACAGGTCGCCCTTCTCCAGGTCGATCATCCCCTTGATGCCGGTCAGGTAGTCGTCGGGGATGTCGATCGCCGCCTTCTCCATGATCCGGTAGGCGGCTTCGGCGATCCGGTCGTTGGCGATCATGACGCCCTCCCTTCCGCGCGGCGCGGGGCCGTCGGCACGACTTGCGCGATTCCGACACTATGGCCCGGCACGGCGCCATTCAATTTCAAAATCCGGTTGCCAAGTTGACGTATCTGCATCTTTCACTCACTGAGCTGCTTCGGTCTCGTCCAGCAGGCTCTGCCCGGGACGAACGACCGAGAAGTCCACCGGCACCATTTCGACGGTCAGGTCGTCGGGCGCACCGCTCACGCGGGTGTAGCGCGTCGCGTCCAGGTCGCCCGTCTCGGGCCAGTCCTCGCGGTAATGCGCGCCGCGGCTGTCCTCGCGCGCGAGGGCGGCGGCGGCGATCACGCGCGACATCGCGGTCAGGCTTTCGAGGTTGAGCCAGTCGTGCCAGGTCAGGTTGAAGGCACGGTCGCCATCGGCCAGGCCGGTCTCGTAGAGTTCCCCGGCGTGCTGCTCCAGCTTGTGCTGACCGCGCCGGATTCCCTCGTCGTGGCGCATGACGCCGACATCGTCCCACATCGTGTCCGACAGCCGCTCGCGCTGGGCGTGCAGGTCGCCGGGCTTGAGGCCGAAAGGCACCTCGGCGCGGGCGATACCGGCGTCGATCACGCTCTGGTCGGGTTCGCGGAGCGGCGCGCCGTCGCGGATGAAGGCGGCCATCGAGTCGCCGGCGATACCGCCGAAGACGGTCGAGTTGGCCACGCCGTTGCCGCCCAGCCGGTTGGCGCCGTGAACGCCGCCGCAGTCCTCGCCGGCGGCGAACAGCCCCGGCGTGCCGGTGGTCGTGTCGGGCTCGAACTCCAGCCCGCCCATCAGGTAGTGCGCGGTGGGCACCACCTCGACCCGGCCGCCGGCCAGATCGAAGCCGCAATCGGCGCAGCGCTTGACCATGCCCGGAAAGGTCCTGGCGACGTGGTCGGCGCCCAGATGGCTCATGCTGATATAGACACCGCCCATGGGCGTGGTGTGGCCGTCGCGCATCTCGGCATAGATGCCGCGGCTGACGACGTCGCGCGTGGCACGCTCGCCCTTGGGGTCGTACTTCTCCATGAAGCGCTCGCCCTTGCCGTTGAGCAGATGCCCCCCGGCCCCGCGCAGGCCCTCCTCCAGCACCGTGCCGGTCATCCGCGTGTCGCGCCCGCCCAGCAGCCCGGTGGGGTGGAACTGCACCATCTCCATGTCGCGCAGCTTGAGCCCGTAGCGCAGCGCCATCGCCAGCCCGTCGCAGGTCTTGTCGCCCGAAGGCGTGTGATAGCGATACATCGTCGGCCCCGCCCCGGTGGCCAGCAGAACCGCGCGGGCCTTGACGAAGTGGTATGTCCCCGCGCGCATGTCGATCATCAGCACGCCCGAGATGCCCGAGCCGTCCGCCGCGGGCACCAGTTCGATCGCGCGATGCTCCTCTAGCTTGTCGACGCCGCGGTTCCAGACCTGCTCCATCAGCCGGTTGATGATCTCGATACCCGTCAGGTCGGCCTTGTGGACGGTGCGGTCGAAGGTCTGGCCCGCAAACGCCTTCTGGTGCAGCGTGCCGTCCTTGTTGCGGTCGAAATAGCAGCCGACCTCGTTTTCCAGTTCCTGGATGCGCTCGACAGCACCGGTGCACAGCCGCCAGGCCAGATCCTGCCGGGGCAGCCACTTGCCGCCGTGGATGGTATCCATGAAGTGCCGCTCGATGCTGTCGCCCGCGGCCATCGCCACGTTATAGCCGCCCTGGACCATCCGGGTGCAGCCGCACTTTCCGACCAGGCCCTTCACCGCCAGCGTCACCTGCAGATCGGGATTGGCCTGCTTGGCGTGCAGCGCGGCGAACAGCCCGGCGCCGCCGGTGCCGATGATCAGGATGTCGGTCTGGCTCTGCTCGATCTGCATCTCAGATCACCCCCCAAAGGAATACGACGCCCACCAGGATGGCCAGCGCCAGGCCCCAGCCGATCAGGCCGGCGCGGTCGTCATCATCTCCGCGCCAGGGCAACAGCTCGACCACCAGCAGCCGGATGCCGAAGCAAAGGTGCAGCCCCAGCAGGATGACCAGCCCCCATTCGGCGAACTTCACCAGCGGGTTCTCGGCATAGGCGAGGAACCCGTCGAGCGCCGCGCGCCCTTCCAGAGCGAGGCCCAGCGCGAGGAAATGCAGCGGCAGGAACACCGCCAGCGCCACGCCCGACAGCCGGTGCCCGATGAACGCGGCATAGCTGCGGTGGTTGCGCGCGGCATTGCGCGGACGCGAGACGCTCGCATCGCTCATGACACACCTCCCGTAACGGCCCACACGGCCCGCAGCCCCATCACCAGCAGGATCAGCGCGAACGCGGCCATCGCCCAGTCGACCAGGCGGTCAGGCAACGGCGTCCACTCGCGCAGGACGTTGCGCAGCCCGATCGGGGCGTGGATCGCCGCCATCACCACGAACAGGCCGTAGAAGACGGGCCACAGAACGCTCGACGTTGTCCGTTCGAGCAGCGCGTCGGCCGTCAGGCCCGTGCGCGTGGCGTAGAGGATCACCCCGAGATGGACGAGCACCAGCGGCCCGAGAACCATCGCCGAGAGGCGCTGGAGCGCGAAGAGACGGGCTTCGGTCATTTTCCCCTCATGTTCAGGAAGTCCATAAGGCTCATCCGCTTGATCCCCGCGATCGAGCGCGTCGGGCTGATGCCCACGGGGCAGTGCTTCATGCAGCTGCCCTGGGTATGGCAGGAACCGCACCCGCCCGCGGCCGTGGCGGCGTCGAGCGTGCCGCGCTGGTCGCCGTGCTTCTCGTCGTTGAGCAGCGTCCAGGCGCGGTTCAGCGCCGCGGGGCCGACATAATCGTCGTCCCAGGCGACAACGTCGCAGGCGGCGTAGCAGACCGCGCAGTTGATGCATTCGATGCCGGCATTTGCGTTCTTGCGCGCCCGGCTTTCTGGATCGACGGGCTGGATCGGATCATGCCGGGTGCGCGTCCCCTCGAAGCGGCCGCCGGCGCGGTGCCACTTGTCGAAGAAATCGGTCATGTCGGTGGCCAGATCCTTGATGCGCGGCATGTTGCGCAGCGGCTCGATCGTCAGCGCGCCGCCGTCGACCACCTTCTGGACATGGGTCCGGCAGGTCCAGCGCGGCTTGCCGTTGACCGTCATGGCGCAGGATCCGCAGACACCGACCCGGCAGGCGAACCGATAGGCCAGCGCGGGCTCGTGGTGGCGCTGCACCTCGCTGACCACGTCGAGCACCGTCTGGTTCTCGCGCGCGGGAACCTCGTAGGTCTCGAAGCGCCCTTCATCCCGGCCGCGCCAGATGCGCACCTCCAGGGTATCGGTTTCCGGGGTCATATCCTTCATCGGCTCGCTTCCCGCTCCTTGATCCCGCTCAGTGCACCGGCGCGGCGGCGTCTTCGCCGCGCGCCGAGAAGACAGGTGCCGGCAGCCCGGCGATGGCAACGTTCACGCAGGACGGCCGGCCCTGCGCCGCGGCCGCGGCTGCCTCGCTCAGCACGCCGGGCAGCGCGGCGTCATCCTCGACACGTGCTCCGAAGCCGCCGAATGCCTCGGCAACGGCGTCATAGCGCGCGGCGTCGGAAAGTGCGCAGCCGATCAGGCGGTCGGGGCCGTAACTGGCCAGTTGAATCTGGTGCTCGGCGTTCCAGCGGTCGTCATTGCCGATGACGACCGTGATGCCCGCACATTCGCGCGC
>PUHN01000026.1 GCA_002967695.1 Rhodobacteraceae bacterium WD3A24
GGGGCGCCCGCCCCGCCGGCGCGCCGCAAGGTCAGACCGGCCGGCGCGGTCAGTCAGCGGGGCCGTATCCGCCGGCCGTCGGCGTGATCACGGTGATCGCGTCGCCGGCCTCCAGAACCGTCTGATCGCAGGCATCGAGCGTCTCGACCCGCCCGTCGCGCCGGCGCAGCTCGGTGCGCCCCGGCTGCCCCGCCCCGCCGCCGGCAAGCCCTTGCGGCGGCCGCGTGCGATGCGACGACAGGATCGCGCAGTCCATCCGTTCGAGAAAGCGCAACCTGCGCGCGGTCCCGTCGCCGGCGTGCCACCGGCCGCGCCCGCCCGAGCCCTCGCGCAGCGCGAAATCCTCCAGCAGGACCGGAAAGCGCATCTCCAGAACCTCCGGGTCGGTCAGCCGCGAGTTCGTCATGTGGACATGCACCCCCGAGGTGCCGTGGAACCCGCGCCCGTCATTCGTCACCCCCGCGGGGCTGCCCGAACAGATCGTCTCGTAATACTGGTAGGCGTCGTTGCCGAAGGTCAGGTTGTTCATCGTGCCCTGGCTGTTGGCGATCGCGCCCAGCGCGCCGAATATGGCGTTGGTGACGTGCTGGCTGGTCTCGACATTGCCGGCGACCACCGCCCGCGGATAGGTTGGCTTGAGCATGCAGCCATCGGGAATCCGGATGCGGATCGGCCGCAGGCAGCCCGCGTTCATCGGGATCGGCGCCTCGACCATCACCCGGAAGCAGTACAGCACCGCCGCGCGCGTGACCGGCTCGGGGGCGTTGAAGTTGTTGGCGGCCGCCTCGCTGGTGCCGGTGAAATCGACGACCGCCTCGCGGGCGTCGCGGTCGACGGTGATCTTCACCCGGATCTCCTGGCCCGTGTCGGTGGGATAGGTGTATTCGCAATCCTCCAGCCGGCCGATCAGCCGCGCCACCTCTTCGGCGGCGTTGTCCTGCACATGGCCCATATAGGCCTGCACCACGTCCAGCCCGAACTCGCCGACCATGCGGCCGAGCTCGGCCGCGCCGCGTTCGTTCGCGGCGATCTGCGCCTTGAGATCGGCGATGTTCTGGTCGGGGTTGCGGCAGGGATGAGGGTGATCGGTCAGCAACTCGCGCAGCGCCGCCTCGCGGAACTCGCCCCGCGCGACCAGCCGGAAATTGTCGATCAGCACGCCCTCCTCATCCACGGTGCTCGCAAGCGGCGTCATCGAGCCCGGCGCGGTTCCGCCGACATCGGCGTGATGCCCGCGCGAGGCCACCCAGAACAGGACATCCGCGCCCGCCTCGTCGAACACCGGCGAGACCACGGTGATGTCGGGCAGGTGCGTGCCGCCGTTATAGGGCGCGTTCAGCGCGAAGACGTCGCCGGGGTGGATATCGCCCGCGTTCAGCCGGATCACCGTCTCCACGCTGCGATCCATCGATCCCAGATGCACCGGCATGTGCGGGGCATTGGCGACCAGCGCGCCCTCGGCGTCGAAAACCGCGCAGGAGAAGTCCACCCTTTCCTTGATGTTGACCGAATGCGCAGTGTTCTGGAGCGCCACGCCCATCTGCTCGGCGATGTTCATGAACAGGTTGTTGAACACCTCCAGCAGGATCGGGTCGGCCTGTTTGGTGCCGATCGCCTGCTGACGCTCGGCCGTCTCGGCGCGGGTCATCAGCACATGGTCGCGCGCGGTGATCCGCGCCTGCCAGCCCGGCTCGACCACGATCGTCTGGTTGTCCTCGATGATCAGGGCCGGCCCCGTGATGCGGTTGCCGGGCGCGAGCCCCGCGCGGCGGTAGACCGGGGCCTCGCGCCAGCGGCCGCCGCTGAAGACGCGCCGGGCCTCGTCACTGACCGCATCGGCCGTGGTGGCTGAGCGCTCGGGCTCGGCGTCCTCGTCACGCGCGGTCTGCACACCCTCAAGCTCGACGGCCTCTATGGTAATGGGAACCTGCGGGGTGACGAAGCCGAACTGCGCCTTGTGTGCGGCCTCGAAATCGGCCTGCGCGGCCTCCAGATCGTCGTGATAGGGCACCTGAAGCGCGGTGTCGGTGCCCTCGTAGCGCAGATGCAGCTTGACGCGATGCTCGGTGTCGTGCTCGACGATCCCCTGCTCGGCCAGTTCGCGGGCGACCTCGCCGCGCAACTGCTCGGTGACGCGGTCGATAGCGGCGCGGCTCTCCTCGGCCAGGGGACGCACGAGGCCCTGCTGGCGGCTCGCCGCCACGGTGGCCAGCCCGATGCCATAGGCCGACAGCAGCCCCGAAAGCGGGTGGATCAGGATCGACTCCATGCCCAGCGCGTCGGCCACCAGGCAGGCGTGCTGGCCGCCCGCACCCCCGAAGGAGTTGAGGAGATACTTCGTCACATCGTAGCCGCGCTGGACGCTGATCTTCTTGATCGCGTTGGCCATGTTTTCCACGGCAATGCGCAGGAAGCCCTCGGCGACCTCCTCGGCGCTGCGGCCCTCGCCCGTCTCGCGGGCGATCGCGGCGAATTTCTCCGCAACCGTGTCGCGGTCGAGGGGCTGGTCCTGGTCGGGGCCGAAGATCGCGGGAAAGAATTCGGGGTTGAGCTTGCCGAGCATGACGTTGGCGTCCGTCACCGTCAGCGGACCGCCCCGGCGGTAGCAGGCCGGCCCGGGATCGGCGCCGGCCGAATCGGGGCCCACGCGGAAGCGCCCCGGCTCGGCATGAAGGATGGACCCGCCCCCCGCGGCGACGGTGTGGATGCGCATCATCGGCGCGCGGATGCGCACCCCGGCAACCTCGGTATCGAACGCGCGCTCGTATTCGCCGGCGGCGTGGGCGACATCGGTGCTGGTGCCGCCCATGTCGAAGCCGATGACCTTGTCGTGGCCCGCCAGCGCGGCGGTCTTGACCATGCCCACCACGCCGCCGGCGGGGCCCGACAGGATCGCGTCCTTGCCCTGAAACTTCTCGGCCGCGGTCATCCCGCCCGACGACATCATGAATTGCAGCGTCGGGCCGTCCTCGGTGGCCGGGGTGGCGCCAAGGGCGTCGGCCACGCGCGCGACGTACCGCGCGAGGATCGGCGAGAGATAGGCGTCCACGACCGTGGTGTCGCCGCGGCCCACCAGCTTTATCAGCGGGCTCACCTCGTGGCTGACCGAGACCTGTCCGAAGCCCATCTCGCGCACCAGCGCGGCCAGGCCGATCTCGTGCTGGGGGTTCTGCCAGCTGTGCATCAACACGATGGCGACCGCGTTGATGCCCGCCTCCCGCGCCGCCTCGAGCTGCGGGCGCAGCGCCTCGGCGTCCAGCGGCGTCTCCACCGCCCCGTCGGCGTGCAAGCGTTCCTCGACCTCGATGACGCGCTCGTAGAGCTGCTCGGGCAGGACGATCTCCTTGGCGAAGATCTCGGGCCGGGCCTGATAGGCGATTCGCAGCGCGTCCCGGAAGCCGCGCGTGATCAGCAGCAGGGTGCGGTCGCCCTTGCGTTCGAGCAGGGCGTTGGTCGCAACCGTTGTGCCCATCTTGACCGTGCCGACCCGGTCGGACGGGATTGCCCCCGGCGCCGCGCCCAGCAGCCGGCGCACCCCCTCGACCGCGGCGTCCTCATAGGCCTCGGGATTTTCCGACAGCAGCTTGAGCGGATGCAGCCCGCCATCGGGGTCGCGTCCGACGATGTCGGTGAAGGTGCCGCCCCGATCGACCCAGAAATCCCAGCGCGCCCGCGATTCGCCCATTGCCTGCCCTTCCCCGTGGGCGCCGGCCGGCGCCGGCGCCCGTGCGTTGTGCCGGCGAGCCGACGACAGATAGGCGAGGAAGGTCAAGCGCGAAATTGCCCCCTGCAGCGGCGGGCGGGGACGACAGGTGGAGGCGCGCGCCGGCGGGCCTCCGCCGAGCCGCCCTTGTGGCGGGACGATCGCGGCGCTAGCGTCCCGCCCGACCCTGCCGGCCGGAGTCATTGATGAAAACCGTATTCTCCCCCCACCACGCGGGTCATGGCGACCATGCCGAACTCGTCGCGGGGGCCATCCTGCCCGCCTATGAGCGCCCCGAACGTGCCGGGATGATCCGCGCCCGCGTCGAAGAGGTCGGGCTCGGCGCGATCCTGCCGCCCGAGGAGCACGGGCTGGAAACCGCGCGCAAGATTCACGCGGACGACTATCTCGACTTTCTCCAAACCGCCCATGACCGATGGCTGGCGCGCGGCAATTCCGGCGTCGCCCTGCCCTTCGTCTGGCCGCGTCCCGGGCTGCGCGCGGACACGCCGCCCGAGGATATCGAGGGGCTGCTGGGCCATTACAGTTTCGACGGCGGCGCGCCCTTCGTCGCGGGCACCTGGGCGGCGGTGAAGGCCGCCCACGACGTGGCGCTGACGGCTGCCGGGCTCGTCGCGGGCGGCGAGCGGGCGGCCTTCGCGCTGGGCCGTCCGCCGGGCCATCACGCGGGGCGCGGCTTTGCGGGCGGATATTGCTATATCAACAATGCCGCCGTCGCCGCGCAGGCGCTGCGCGACCATGGCGTGCGGCGGGTCGCCATCCTCGACATCGACTACCACCACGGCAACGGCACGCAGGAAATCTTCTACGGGCGCGGTGACGTCTTCGTCGCCAGCATCCATGCCGATCCGCGGATGGAGTTCCCCTATTTCCTGGGCCATGCGGATGAGCGGGGCGAGGCAGACGGCGCGGAGACGACGCTCAACGTCCCCCTGCCGCACGAGACGGACTGGTCGGCGTGGTCCTCGGGGCTGGAAGAAGCCTGCCGCGCCGTTGCCGCCTTCGCGCCCGACAGCCTCGTCGTCTCGCTGGGTACGGACACCTATCGCGGCGATCCGCTCGGCCGCTTCCGCCTGGAGACAACGGATTTTCCGCGTATCGGCGCGCGCCTGGCGCGGATGGGGCTGGCGACACTGTTCGTGATGGAGGGCGGCTATGCCGTCGAGGAAATCGGCGTCAATGCCGTGGGCGTGCTGACGGGGTTCGAGCAGCCCCGGTAACGCCGCGACGGCGGGGGCCGGCCGCTCACCCGAGCTGGTCGAAGCCCGCGGCGAGGTCGCGCGCGCCCTTCGCCAGTAGGGTCACGTCGGCGCCCACCGCGACAAAGGTCACGCCCGCCTCCAGCCGCCGCCGCGCCAGCGCCGGATCGAAGGCGAGGATGCCCGAGGGCTTGCCCGCCGCGTGGATACGCGCCAGCGCATCGTCGATCGCCCCGGCGACCTCCGGCGCATCGGGGCGTCCCGGATGGCCCATGTCGGCGGCAAGGTCGGAAGGGCCGATGAAGATACCGTCGACCCCGTCGACCGCGCCGATCGCGTCGATCGCCGCGAGGCCGGCGCGGCTTTCCACCTGCACCAGCAGGCAGGTCTCGTCATTGGCTGCCGTCACATAATCGCCCACCGCCCCGTAATCGGAGGCCCGCGCCAGCGCGGCCCCCACCCCCCGGATACCTTCGGGCGGGTAGCGCATCGCGCGGACCATCGCGCGCGCCTGCTCGGCGCTTTCCACCATCGGGACCAGCACCGTCTGCGCGCCGAGGTCGAGCACCTGCTTGATCTGCCACGGCTCGCCCACCGGCACGCGCACGACCGGGTGCGCGGGCTTCGCCGCAACCGCCTGCAACTGCGACAGCATCAGCGGGATGTCGTTGGGGCCGTGCTCGCCATCGATGACGACCCAGTCGAACCCCGCGCCCGCGCAGATTTCGGCGGCCGCCGGATGGGCCAGCGCCAGCCACAGCCCGATCTGCGGGCGCCGCGCGGCAAGGGCTGCCTTGAAGGGGTTGTGCGGGACGGGCATGCGCGGGCCTCCCTCCTATTCGAAATGCAGGCTGACGGTGCCGCATGGGCCGAAATCGGTGGTGATGGTGTCGCCGCGGCGGCACTCGACGGGGCGGATGAAGCTGCCCGACAGCACGACGTCGCCGGCCCGAAGGCCCTGCCCGTACAAGGCCAGCCGATTGGCCAGCCACACCAGCCCCATCGCGGGGTGATTGAGCACGCCGGCCGCGAGGCCGGTTTCCTCGACCGCGGCGTTGCGCGACACGATGGCCCCCATCCAGCGCAGGTCCACCGCGTCGGGCCGCATCGGCCGGCCGCCCAGCGCCAGCCCGGCATTGGCGGCGTTGTCGGCGATGGTGTCAAAGACCTTGCGCGTCTGGCCTGTCTCGGGGTCGGCCCGGACGATGCGGGTGTCGAGGATTTCCAGTGCCGGGCAGACATGGTCGGTGGCGCCCAGCACATCGGTCAGCCCCAGCCCCGGCCCCTGCAGCGGCGCCTTCAGCAGGAACGCCACCTCGGCCTCGATGCGCGGCTGGATGAACCGGCCCTGCGGGATGGCCGCGCCGTCGGGGAAGTCCATGTCGTCGAACAGCACGCCGCTGTCGGGCGTGTCGATGTTCAGCGCGGCCTGCATCGCCTTGCTGGTCAGGCCGATCTTCCAGCCGATCTGCCGGCGGCCGGCCTCGCGCTTGATCGCCACCCAGGCGTCCTGGACGGCATAGGCGTCGTCGAGCCCCATGTCGGGATGATCGCGGGTCAGCAGCCCGATCTGGCGGCCGCTGCGCTCAGCCTCGTCGAGCCGGCGCGCGGCGGCGGTGATCTCCTCGGGGGTCATGCCTCGTCCCTCACGCCGTTGCGCAGCGTGCCGATGCCCTCGGCGCTGACCTCGACCACGTCGCCGGGCTTCAGCCAGATCGGCGGGTCGAAGCGCGCGCCCGCCCCCGTGGGCGTGCCGGTGACGATGATGTCGCCCGGCACGAGCATCGTGAAGGTCGAGACATAGGCGATGATCCTGCGGAAGGAAAACAGCATCCGGCCGGTGCGGTCGTCCTGACGGACCTCGCCGTTGACCGTGGTGGTCAGGCGGATATCGGCGATCTGCGCCTCGTCGTCATAGGGAACCAGCCAGGGGCCCATGCTGCCGGAGGCGTCGAAGTTCTTGCCCTGGGTGACGTTGAACTTGGCGTGGCGCACCCAGTCGCGCAGCGTGCCCTCGTTGCACAGCGTCAGCGCCGCGACGTGATCGAGGGCGTCGGCCTCGGCGATATGGCGCCCCGCCCGGCCGATGACGATGACCACCTCGCCCTCGTAGTCGAGCTTCTCGGAAACCGTCGGCCGGACAAGGGGGACATCGTGGCCAACGAAGGAGCGCGGGAACCGCACGAACAGTGACGGGTTCGGCGGGGCGTCCTGGCCGTCCTTGTACTCGGCGTTTCGGTCGGGGTAGTTGACGCCCACGCAGATGATCTTTTCAGGGTCGGGCACCGGCAGATCGAAGGTGATCTCGCCCGGGTCGATATCGGGGGCCATCCCGAGGCCCGCCTTGGCCAGCTCCGCCAGCCGCCCCGCCCCGATCGCCGCGCGCAGGGTCGGATAGACGCGCCCGTAGCGCGCCGAAAGGTCCACCAGCCCGCTTTCCGTGAGCAGCCCGTACCGGCGCGCCCCGCCATGGAAGAACCCCGTCAGGCGCGGCCGCGTGATTTCGCCCGCCCCGCTCATGGTGCCACGATCGGCTGGGCGGCCAGTTCGGGCGCGCGCGGGGTGACGCCGTGGAACAGGGTGCCCTCCTCGAACCAGCTTCGCGGGGCCGGGGCGCCCCACAGCGTCTGGCGTTGCGGGTCCTTGAGGTCCCACTTTATGGGTTCGTGATCGGGGTCCACGGTCTGGTAGTCCGAGGTATAAAGCTCGATCCGGTGGCCGTCGGGGTCGCGGACATACAGGAAGAAGGCGTTCGAGATGCCGTGGCGGCCGGGGCCCCGCTCGATGTTGTCGAGGTATCCCGTGGTCGACATCAGGTCGAGCAGGTCGATGATGTGCAGCGGCGTCGCCGCCCAGAAGGCGGTATGGTGCAACCGCGGCCCCGTGCCGTTGGTGAAGGCGATGTCATGCACCCCGCCCTTGCGGTGGGTCCATGCGGCCCAGAGCTTTCCGCTCTCCTCGTCCTCGGTGTACTCGGTCACGCGAAAGCCGATCTCGTTGTAGAAGGCCACGCTTTCATCCACGTTCGGGCTGAAGGCGTTGAAGTGGTCGATGCGCAGCGGGCGCACCCCGTGATAGCGGGCATACTGCTGGTGGATCGGTTCGAGCCGGTCCATGCTGACATAGAACTCCAGCGGCAGGCCGTGCGGGTCCTGCGTGGCCAGGGTGCGGCCCTGGTAGGGGCGTTCGACCCAGGCCACGGGCAGCCCGCGCCCCTCGAAGAACGCCGCCGCGCGGTCGAGATCGGGCGTGTCGTAGAGCTTGAAGCTCAGCGCGCTCGAGCGGGGCTCGTCGCCCTTCGTCAGCAGGATGCAATGGTGGTTGCGTTCTTCCAGCGCGCGCAGGGCGATTGTGGTGTCGTCCTCGTGCGTGACCTGCAGGCCCAGCGTGTCGGCATAGAACCGGCGCGCCGCAGACAGATCGGTGACGGTGAAGGCCACGTGGCTGAGCCGGACGATATTGAACGGCGGGTAGAGGTTCGGAGCGGGAACGGGCATCTGGTGTTTCTCCTCCTCTCAGCCGCCGAGCTTCGTGATCTTGTGCGCGCCGGTGGCGAGGCTCACATTCTTGGTTTCCATGTAGAAGTCAAACGACCAGTCGCCGCCGTCGCGGCCGATGCCGCTGGCCTTCATCCCCCCGAAGGGGGTGGGCAGGTGACGGACGTTCTCGGAGTTCACCCAGATCATGCCGGCCTCCATCGCCTCGGTCACGCGCAGGGCGCGGGTCAGATCGTTGGTCCAGAGATAGCCGGCCAGACCGTAGGGCACGTCGTTGGCAAGACGCACCGCGTCCTCCTCGCCGCTGAAGGGGATCGCGGTCAGCACGGGGCCGAAGATTTCCTCCTGCGCGATGGCCATGTCGTTGCGCGCCCCTGTAAACAGCGTGGGCCTGACCCAGCAGCCGGCGTCAAGGTCGCCGCCGGTGGCCTTTTCGCCGCCGGTAGCGATCGTCGCGCCCTCGTCGCGCGCGCGGTCGAAATAGGCCAGCACCTTGCGCTCGTGCTCGGGATGGATGAGCGGGCCGATCACCGTGGCCGGGTCGAGCGGATGACCCACGGGGATCGCCGCGGCCTTCTCGGCGACCCGGGCGACGAAGTCGTCGTGAACCGTCTCCTCGACCAGCAGGCGCGACGACGAGGTGCAGCGCTCGCCGTTGAGCGAATAGATCATGAATACGGCGGCGTCGGCGGCGCGGTCGAGGTCGGCATCGGCGAACACCACCACCGGGTTCTTGCCGCCGAGTTCGAAATGAACCCGTTTCAGCGTGGCCGCGCCCTGCGCCATGATCCGGCTGCCGGTCGCGCTTTCCCCCACGAAGCTGACGGCCTTGAGCGCCGGATGCTCGGTCAGCGCGCGGCCGGCGTCCTCTCCGAACCCGTGGACGGTGTTCCACACCCCCGGCGGCAGGCCCGCCTCCTCGGCGATCTCGACCAGCAGGCTCGCGGTCAGCGGGGAAAGCTCGGCGGGCTTGTGCACTACCGTGCAGCCCGCCGCCAGCGCCGGCGCGATCTTCCAGGTGGACAGCATGAAGGGCGTGTTCCACGGCGTGATGACCCCGACCGGCCCGATCGGCGTGCGCGATGTCAGGTTGACCTGCCCGGGCGCATAGATCGACTGGCCGTCGCGGGCCTGCACCGCCTGATCGGCGAAGTAGCGGAAATTCTCGGCCCCGCGCACGGCGGCCTTGGACATGAAACGGATGGCCTGCCCCGTGTCCATCGCCTCGACCAGCGCGATCTCCTCGGCGCGGGCCTCGATCGCGTCGGCGATACGGTGCAGCAGCCGCTTGCGCTCGGCCCCGGGCATGTCGCGCCAGGCCGGGAACGCCACGCGCGCGGCCTGGGCGGCGCGGTCGATCTCGACGGCGCCGCCGCGTGCGACGCGCGCCAGCACGCCCTGATCGGTCGGCGTGATGGTGTCGAACTGCGCCTGCGACGTCACCGCCTGACCCGCGATGTGGTGGGCCACGCCGTTTTCGCCGAACCGCGCGAGGTAGCCGCGCGCCTTCTCCATGTTCGTCGCCAGATCGGACATCGTCCCCCTCCGGAAAATGCGCGGGCACCGGACCGGCCGCGCGGTTGCGTGCCTGATTGCATAACACGTTAAACATTTTCCCGCGGCGGGGTCAACTGCGACATTTCGCCCGGCGCCGCCGCGGCAACGTGCCGGTGCCCGCCGCGATTGCGCGCGCCCGGGCGGCTTGGTAAGCGAAACGCGACCCTGTCTCGCCGGAAGGACGCCGCCGATGCCCGTCATCACGACGATCGAGGACCTGCGCCGCCTCTACAAGCGCCGCGTGCCGCGCATGTTCTACGACTACGCGGAATCGGGCAGCTGGACCGAGCAGACCTTCCGCGACAATGTCGCGGATTTCTCGCGGATTCGGCTGCGCCAGCGGGTCGCGGTGGATATGTCCAACCGCTCGACCCGCACCGGGATGGCCGGGCGCGAGGTGGCGATGCCGGTCGCGCTGGCGCCGGTGGGGCTGACCGGCATGCAAAGCGCCGACGGCGAGATCAAGGCCGCCCGCGCGGCCGAGCGCTTCGGCGTGCCCTACACGCTGTCGACGATGTCGGTCTGCTCGATCGAGGATGTCGCGGCCCACACCAGCGAGCCCTTCTGGTTCCAGCTCTACGTCATGAAAGACCAGGACTTCATGGCGAACCTTCTGCGGCGCGCGCGGGAGGCGGGCTGCGACACGCTGGTGCTGACGCTCGACCTCCAGATCCTCGGCCAGCGCCACAAGGATCTCAAGAACGGCCTGTCCACCCCGCCCAAGCTGACACCGTCCACCCTGCTGAACCTCTCGACCAAGTGGCGCTGGGGGCTGGGGATGCTGGGAACGCAGCGGCGCCAGTTCGGCAACATCGTCGGCCACGCCAAGGGGGTGAGCGACACGCGCTCGCTGGCGAGCTGGACGGCCGAGCAGTTCGACCCGCAGCTCGACTGGAGCAAGGTCGAGAAGATCAAGAAGGACTGGGGCGGCAAGCTGATCCTGAAGGGCATCCTCGACGCCGAGGACGCCCGGATGGCCGCGAAGGTGGGCGCGGACGCGATCATCGTCTCGAACCATGGCGGGCGGCAGCTGGACGGCGCGATGAGCGCGATCCGCATGCTGCCGGCGATCCTCGACGCCGTGGGCGACAAGGTCGAGGTCCACATGGATGGCGGCATCCGCTCGGGGCAGGACGTGCTCAAGGCGCTCGCGCTGGGGGCGAAGGGCACCTATATAGGGCGCGCCTACACCTACGGCCTCGGCGCCCTGGGCGAAGCGGGCGTGACCCGCGCGCTGGAGATCATCCACAAGGAACTCGACACCACCATGGCGCTGTGCGGCGAACGCGACGTCCACGACCTCGAACGCCACAACCTGATCCTGCCGCAGGGGTTCGACGACCCCACGCGCCCGATCTGAGCCGCCGGCTCAGGCCGCCGGATCGCGCCGGGCAAGGCCCGCACGCAGCGCCAGCCCGGCCATCAGGGCCAGGGCCACCATGCCGAAGGCGGCGCGCAGGCCCGCGGCCTCGGCGACGAGGCCCAGCATCGGCGGGCCGATGAAGAAGCCCATGTAGCCCAGCAACGCCGCCCGCGCGACCGCCGCCGCGCGCTGCCCCTCGGGGGCGAGCCTGCCGACCATCGCGAAGGCCGTGGGAGCGACGACCGACACGCCCAGCCCCAGCACCGCGAAACCCAGATAGGCAAGGCCCGGCCCCGGCGCCAGCGCGACCAGCCCCGCCCCGGCCAGCGCCACCAGCAAGGCACCGCGCAGCAGGCGCGCCTCGGCCAGCCGGGTGGCGACCAGCTGGCCGGCCATCCGGCCCGCGCCCATGGTCAGCCCCAGCAGCGCCGGCCCCAGCGCCCCCTGCGCCGGGCCGCCACCCAGAGTCCGCTCCACATGCAGCGCGGCCCAGCCCTCGGTCGCATTCTCGGCGAAGAAGCCGACCAGGATGATCCCGCCGGCCCACAGCGCGACAGCCCCCGGCCCCGCCGCACCGGGACGGCGCGGGCCCAGCCTCTCGATCCTCGCGCCGCGCTCGACCGCGGCGACGGCGAGAAGCAGCGCGACGCCTCCGGCCAGCATCAGCGGCCCCGCCGGCCCCCAGCCCGCCGCGCGCGCCAGCCCCGTCAGCACGGCCGAGCCGGCATAGGCGAAGGAATAGAGCGCGTGGCAGAGATTCATCAGCGGCAGGTCGCGCGCCGCCTCGATGGCGCTGACGCGCGCGTTCATCAGCACGTCGAGCAGGCCCGACGTGGCGCCGATCAGCAGCATCGCCACCGCGAAGGGTGCGAGCACCGGCAGGTTGCCGGGCGCCATGAACGCCAGCGCCGTGGCCACCGTCGCCACCGGCACCGCCGCGCCGCCCAGCAGGTGCCCCGCCCGCGGCGCGAGCAGCATCGCCCCCACCGCGCCGGTGGAGGTCAGGAACAGCAGCCCGCCCAGCAGCGCGTCCGACGCCCCGACCATCGCCTTGAGCGCCGGCAACTGCACGGCAAGGCACCCCCAGAGGACACCCAGCGCGGCAAAACTCGCCAGCGGCCCGCGCGCCGCGCGCATCTGCCCCACAAGCGCCATGGGTCTCCCTGCAGCCGTCCCCGGCTGCGCTTAGCGCGCCCGCCCCGCACCGGCAAGCCGGCCGGCGCGAAGGGCCTTTCCTTTGCCCCGAATCTCTCCTATAGGGCGGGCTTCATGCGGGTATGCACCCTTGGAGGATACCCGCACCACCGAAATCAGGAGACCCTCAATGGCTGGCAAGATCCCGGATCTTCAGGCCGAGGCACGGACGGGGACAGGCAAGGGGGCCGCCCGTCAGGCTCGCAGAGAGTACATGGTGCCCGGTATCGTCTATGGCGGCGGCGTCGACCCGCTGCCCATCAACCTCAAGTACAACTACCTCATCAAGAAGCTGAAGGCGGGGCGCTTCATGTCCACGCTGTTCAACCTCAAGGTCGAGGGCCAGGAGGATGTGCGCGTGATCTGCCGCAACGTCCAGCGCGATGTCGTCAAGGGCCTGCCTGTGCATCTCGACCTGATGCGCCTGCGCCGCACATCGCGCATCAACCTGTTCATCCCCGTCGAGATCATCGGCGAAGAGGACTGCGCGGGCCTGCGCCGCGGCGGCGTGCTCAACACCGTGCGCCCCGAGGTCGAACTCGTCGTGACGGCGGGCGACATTCCCGAAAAGCTCGTTCTCGACATCTCGGGCATGGATATCGGCGACACCGCGACGATCTCGATGATCGACCTGCCCAAGGGAGCCAGGCCGACAATCGACCGCGACTTCGTCATCGCCAATATCTCGGCGCCTTCGGCGCTGCGCTCGGCCGATGAAGAAGAGGAAGAGGAAGCCGGCGAAGAGGCCGAAGAGGCCGAGGCCGAAAGCTGAACGCCGCGACGTGAGCGCCTCCATCGACGCCCCGGCCAGCCTGCGCGCCGGGGCGTCGCGTCACTGCCCCTCTTGCCGGCGGGCGCGCAGCTCCTGAACCGATTCGAAGACTTCAAGCTCGGGCGGGCCGAGATACATGTCGCCATGCTGGCCTGCGCCCTTGTGAGCGGCGCGGAAGGCGTCCGAGCGCGTCCAGGCCTCGAACGCCTCGCGGCTGTCCCACAGCGTGTGCGAGGCGTAGAGCGTATGGTCCTCGCGCGTCGCGCCACGCATCAGGTGAAACCCCCTGAAGCCTGGCACCTCGCGCAGGTGACTGTCGCGGCTGGCCCAGACCTCCTCGAAGGCCGCTTCCTGCCCGCGCTTGACGCGAAAGCGGTTCATCGTCAGATACATCGCCCTGCCCCCTTTTCGCGCCCGGCGCATGCGGGCTGGTGTCTCGCCAGACTTTGGGGCATCAAGGGCGCGGGTCAACCCCGCGGTCACGCGAAGATCGGAGGCTGCATGAAACTCTTCGTCGGCCTGGGCAATCCGGGCGCGAAATATGCCCGCAACCGGCACAATATCGGCTTCATGGCCGTCGAACGCGTGGCCGAGGATCACGGGTTCGGCGCGTGGCGCGCGAAGTTCCAGGGCAAGCTGTCCGAGGGGCGGCTGGGGGCCGAGAAAGTCCTGCTGCTCAAGCCCGAGACCTACATGAACCTCTCGGGCAACGCGGTGGGCGCGGCGGTGAAGTTCTACAAGCTCGACCCTACGGATGTGGTCGTCTTCCACGACGAGCTCGACCTCGCGCCCGGCAAGTGCCGGGTCAAGCAGGGCGGTGGGCATGCGGGCCATAACGGGCTGCGCTCGATCCACGCAGCGATCGGGCCGCATTTCGAGCGGGTCCGGCTGGGCATCGGACACCCCGGCGACAAGAAGCTGGTCACGAACTACGTGCTGCAGGACTTCGCCAAGGCCGATGCCGAATGGCTCGACGATCTGCTGCGCGGCGTCTCGGACGGCGCGCCCGCACTGGCCGAGGGGGATTCGGGGCGGTTCATGAACGCGGTCGCGCAACGCACCGCACCGGCGCGCGCCTCGAGCGGGCAAAACCGGGCGCGGCCCACACCCTCCACCGAAGGCGCGGCGCCTGCGGCAAAGACGCCCGCCCCCGAACCGGAGCCCGAACCCGAGGATACACGCAGCAAGCTGCAAAAGCTCATGGACCGCTTCCGCTGACGCGCCGGCTTGCCCCGCCCCCGGCGCGGACCATATGTCACGGGCGCGCAAGACAGGAGTAGCCCCATGCAAGTCGAGCCCTCCGTCAATGTTCTCGGCGGCACTCTGGAAGAGTGCTCGCGCAACCCGGTGACGGGCTTTTTTCGCAACGGCTGCTGCGACACAGGCCCCGACGACGCGGGCAGCCACACGGTCTGCGCGGTTATGACCGACGAGTTCCTCGCCCTGTCGAAGTATCTCGGAAACGACCTTTCGACGCCTCGGCCGCAGTTCGGTTTCAACGGGCTGAAGGCGGGCGATCGCTGGTGCCTGTGCGCCGCGCGCTTTCTGCAGGCGCATGACGAGGGCGCCGCCCCGCAGGTGTATCTGGCCGCGACCCACCGGCGCGCGCTGGAGGTGGTGCCGCTGGAGGTGCTGCGCCGCCATGCCGCCGACGAGAGCTAACGCTCACCCGGCGCGCGGCAGCAGCGCATCGTCCATGAGATCGTCGATGAACAGGCTCAGCAGTTGTGGGCGGCCGCTGACCCCGGCCTTGCGATAGATCGCGTTGGTCTGCGCCTTGACCGTGCCCTGTGATGTGCTGCGAAGCTCGGCGATCTGTCGCGTCGACAGCCCCTTGACGGCGAACAGCGCCACATCGCGTTCCGACGGGGTGAGCCCCCACTCGTCAAAGCGCTCCTCCATCAGATCCATGAAGGCGCCCGATGCCGCCCGCAGACGGTCACGGTATTGCGCCGAGTGGCGCATGGTGCGGTGCAGCGCGACGCCCCCGAGCACGACGCCCAGAACCAGCCCGATCGCCGCGCCGATTTCCAGAAGCTCGCGCGTCTGCCAGCTGATCGGATCGGTGCGCAGCCCGACGAGCGTGAACACGATATCCGAGACGAAGAACACGGCGCAGGTTGCCTGCACCAGCAGTATGGCCATCACGAAGAGTCTGTCAGTCACCTGCCCCGCCCCTCCTGAAACGCGCGCCGCCCCGCCGGGCCGATCACGCTGCCTCAGTCATCGTCCTCGTCGTCATCATCCTCATCACCGTCGTCGTCCTCATCACCGTCATCGTCCTCATCACCGTCGTCGCGGGAATCGGAACCATCCCCCGGATCAATCACGCTCGGCGCCGCGGGCTCGCCGTTCACGCGCTGCCAGTAGTCCCGCAGGATCTCGCCGGTGCGCGGGTTAATGATGATCTCGCGTTCATAGCCGCCACCCGCCGCGTCGATTCGCACCCGTCCCAGAAGCGTGTGCGAGACCTCAAAGCGCGTGAAGCCCTGGTCGCGCAGCTGAGCGATGATCTGTTCGGCCAGTGATTGCGCCGCTGCGGGCGCCGCGATCAGCGCCAGCGCGACGGCGCCTGCCAGGATATGCGTCCGCCTTCTCATCGTCCGGCCACCCCGCTCCACGCGAAGCCGCCGCCCCGATCCGGGAGCGGCGGCACCGCATAGTGGATCATCGTCCCACGCGCCTCTGGAACTGCCCGTCCGGGCGGCGGCGGTCAGTCATCATCATCCTCGTCGTCGTCATCGTCGTCATCGTCGTCGTCATCATCGTCGTCGTCATCATCATCGTCGTCGTCGTCATCGTCGTGATCGTTGTCGTCATCATCGACGCCGTCATCATGGTCGTCGGCGTCATCATCTCGGTCGACGTCATCAAGATCTTCGTCGAGGTCGTCGAGGTCGTCGAGGTCGTCGAGGTCGTCGAGGTCGTCGAGGTCGTCGAGGTCAAGGTCGTCGCCCACCTCACCCATGTCCAGCGCGCCATCGCCGTCCTTGTCGCCACTCGCGAGAATGCGCGCGCTCGTGCCGGCGCCAAAGACCGCCTCCAGCTCGGCGCGGCTGAGAGTGCCGTCGCCATCGGCATCAATCTCGCTGAATGGTATATCCTGCGCCAGCGCCGTCGTCGCGGCGAGAAGGAAGCCCGTGGTCAGAAGCGGCTTGATGAAGGTTTTCTTGGTCATGGCCTTGTCCTTTCGGTTTTCAGGTCCGCGGCGCTCGAAACCGCCGCCCCATCCACACAACCCGGCGACAAGGGGCGCGGCCATCGCCTAGGGGTTTAGGTACGCCCGTCTAAACCTTCGGCCCCTGCGGCTAAACCATGGTTTACGGCGCCGGCCCGGCCCGCTCGGCGGCGGCGGAGGCGCTTACAACTCCACGCCCAGGGCCTTGGCGACGGTAAAGATGTCCTTGTCGCCGCGGCCGCACATGTTCATCACCATCAGGTGGTCGCGCGGCAGATCGGGGGCGATCTTGCTAACATGGGCCAGCGCGTGGCTGGGCTCCAGCGCGGGGATGATCCCTTCCTTACGGCAGCACAGCTGGAACGCCTCGAGCGCCTCGTCGTCGGTGATCCACACGTATTCGGCGCGGCCGCTCTCGTGCAGCCAGGCATGCTCGGGCCCGATGCCGGGATAGTCCAGCCCCGCCGAGATCGAGTGCCCTTCCAGAATCTGCCCGTCGGCGTCCTGCAACAGGTAGGTGCGGTTGCCGTGCAGAACGCCGGGCCGCCCGCCGGTCAGCGAGGCGCAGTGTTCCATCTTCTCGTCGACGCCCCTGCCGCCGGCCTCGACACCGATGATGCGCACCGACCGGTCGTCGAGAAACGGGTAGAACAGCCCCATCGCGTTCGACCCGCCGCCGATCGCGGCGATCACGCTGTCGGGCAGACGGCCCTCGGCCGCCTGCATCTGTTCGCGCACCTCCTTGCCGATGATCGACTGGAAGTCGCGCACCATCGCCGGATAGGGGTGCGGGCCCGCCACGGTGCCGATGCAGTAGAAGGTATCGCGCACGTTGGTCACCCAGTCGCGCAGCGCGTCGTTCATCGCATCCTTCAGCGTCCCGCGCCCCGAGGTGACCGGCACCACCTCGGCGCCGAGGAGCTTCATGCGAAAGACGTTGGGCGACTGGCGCTCCACATCATGCGCCCCCATGTAGACGACGCAGTCCAGCCCGAACTTGGCGCAGACGGTCGCGGTGGCCACGCCGTGCTGGCCGGCACCCGTCTCGGCGATTATGCGCTTCTTGCCCATGCGCCGCGCCAGCAGGATCTGGCCCAGCACGTTGTTGATCTTGTGCGCGCCGGTGTGGTTGAGTTCGTCGCGCTTGAGATAGATTTTCGCCCCGCCCAGATGCTCGGTCAGCCGCTCGGCGTGGTAGAGCGGGCTGGGCCGGCCGACATAATGGGTCCAGAGATCGTGCATCTCGTCCCAGAAGCTCTGGTCGGTCTTGGCGCGCATGTATTCCGCGTCGAGTTCGAGGATGAGCGGCATCAGCGTCTCGGAAACGAACCGCCCGCCGAAATCGCCGAAACGGCCGCGCTCGTCGGGGCCGGCCATGAAGCTGTTGATGAGATCCTCGGGCACGCGCTGCACTCCTGTGGTGTCTGCCCTGCGCTTAGCCCAGAAGCCCGCGCCGATCAAACCCGTATGACCCGCACCGCGGCGTCGGGCCGCGGCGCGGGAAAGGCTCAGGGCCGGCGCACGCGGATTCCCATGCGCCGGTCATTGTCGCCCTCGTCGCTTTCGGCGACGGCGCCGTTCACATCCGCCGCAGCACGGGTATTGATGCGCCCGTACCAGCTCGGATACCCGGAATAGGTGCAGGTCAGGATGCGCCCGCCATTGGCCGCCAGACCGCCCAGATTCCACTGGCAGGCGGGGTTGGGATAGTTCTCCCCCGGCCACCAGGCCACGCGGCTGGGGCCCGCGGGCGCCGAGCCGTTGTTGTAGACACCGACCCGCACTCTGACCGGCTGCCCCTGCACCGGCGTCGCGGGGTCGAGCGACAGCTCGGAGATGAACAGATTCGGCCGGCCGGCCGGAGAGGACGGCCGCGCCACCTCGATGCGCATGCGCCGATCATTGTCGCCCTCGTCGCTTTCGGCGACGGCGCCGGTCACATCCGCCGCAGCACGGGTGTTGATGCGCCCGTACCAGCTCGGATAGCCGGAATAGGTGCAGGTCAGGATGCGCCCGCCATTGGCCGGCAGACCGCCCAGGTTCCACCGGCAGGCGGGGTCGGGATAGTTCTCCCCCGGCCACCAGGCCACGCGGCTGGGGCCAGCGGGCGCCGAGCCGTTGTTGTAGA
The DNA here is from genome assembly GCA_002967695.1 of Rhodobacteraceae bacterium WD3A24. GTDB lineage: Bacteria > Pseudomonadota > Alphaproteobacteria > Rhodobacterales > Rhodobacteraceae > Alkalilacustris. The sequence goes on from PUHN01000026.1 coordinate 18,613, forward strand.
CACCGACCCGTACGTTGACCGGCTGCCCCTGCACCGGCGTCGCGGGGTCGAGCGACAGCTCGGAAATGAACAGGTTCGGCCGCCCGGCCGGAGAGGACGGCCGCGCCACCTCGATCGGGAAGCGGCGGTCGTTGTCGGCCTCGTTCGACTCGCTCACATCATCGAGCGCATCGACGATGACGCGCGTGTTGATGCTGGAATACCAACTCGGATAGCCGGAATAGTCGCATTCAATGATGCGCCCTCCCCCCGGCACAGTCCCCTCGATGGTCCAGTTGCAGGCGGCACCGTCGGCGAAGTTCTCGCCCGGCCACCACTCCACATGGTATCGGCCCGCGGCGGTGTCGCCGGTATTGTAGACGCCGATGCGCACATGAACCGATTCGCCCTGCACCGGCGTGGCCGGGGTCATTGAAAACTCGCTGACGACCAGATTGGGCCTCGCCCACCCCTGCCCGGCCAGACACATGATGACCCCCGCCGCCAGGGCCGTCTTGCGAAAGACTGCTGACATCCCGCTCCTCCATCGCTCGCGTTTTCTAAACGTCAATCACAGTCTGGCAGGCCGACGCGGGCAGCGCCTTGATACGCGTCAAGCGGGAATGGCGGCCGAGGCAGCGGCCACGAAACGGCGCATCAGCATGGCGTCCTTCTCGCCCGGCGCGCGCTCCACGCCCGACGAGACATCCACCTGCCGCGCGCCGGTCAGCCGGATCGCCTCGACGACATTGTCCGGCGTGAGCCCGCCGGCGAGCATCCACGGCTCCGTCCAGCGCCGCCCGGCCAGCAGGCGCCAGTCGAAGGCCAGCCCGTTGCCGCCCGGCAGCGCCGCGCCGGGGGCGGGTTTGGCGTCGACCAGCAGTTGATCGGCCACTGCGGCGTAGGCGTCGAGCGCGGCGAGATCCGCCTCCCCGGCCAGCCCGACCGCCTTCATCACAGGCAGGCCGTGACGCGCGCGCAGCGCGGCCACCCGCTCGGGGCTTTCGCGCCCGTGAAGCTGAAGCATGTCGATGGGCACTTCCTCGAGGATCGCATCGAGCGCCGCATCACCGGCATCCACCGTCAGGGCCACCTTCGCCAGTCCCGGCGGCGCCGCCCGCGCCGCCTCCCGCGCGGCGGCAAGCGTGAGATTGCGCGGCGAGCGATCGAAAAAGACGAAGCCGCCATAGGCCGCGCCCGCCGCGGCGGCCTCAATCACATCACCGGGAGTCCGCAGGCCGCAGATTTTCACACGAATGCCACGGCTCATGGCGCGCTCAGCCGGCCTTGCGCCGCTCGTCCTCGCCCAGCAGCGCGAGCACATCGTCGGGCTTGTCGACCGGCTTCTGACGCAGGCGGCCGAGTTCCTCCTCGGCGCGCTCCAGCGCCCGGCGCATGCGCGCGGCCTCGGCACGCTGGCGATGTTCGCGAATCCATTCCCAGACAAATCCGGTCAACAGCCCCAGCGCCACGCCGATCAGCACCACCAGAAACAGCGGCATGTCGATGCGCGGATCGATCCCGGCAAAGCCTGCCACGCCCTCGGGCAGCAGCCGCAGGGTCACCACCCCGCGATTGGCCAGCGCGACGGTCACCAGCGCCAGCGCGATGAGCGCGAGAAGGCCGTAGCGGATATAACGCATCATGATGTCACTCGCTCGCCTTGGCCGCGTTGAGACGCTCGCGCAAAAGCTTCCCCGCCTTGAAGAAGGGCACGCATTTCTCCTCGACCTCGACGGTCTCTCCGGTGCGCGGGTTGCGCCCGATGCGGGCGTCACGCAGCTTGACCGAGAAGGCCCCGAAGCCGCGCAATTCGACCCGGTCGCCTTGCGCCAACGCCTCGATGATCTCCTCGAAAATCGCGTTGACGATGGCCTCCGCGTGGCGCTGCTGCAGATGCGGGTTTTCCTCGGCGATCTTCTGAATCAGTTCCGACCGGATCATGGATCACACCCCTCGTTGGGCCAGGCGGGCGGCCCGTCGCGCCGCGCCCGCTTCGCGCCCCGACTATAGGCGGATTCCGCGGCGAGACAAACCCGAATGCGCCTCGTGGCGCCGCGCGTGGGGCGGAAAATGCAGACGGCCCCGCATGTTGCGGGGCCGCCGGACGGATTTCGCAGTATTCAAGCGCGGATCAGGTCTTGTCCTTGAGCGCCGCGCCGAGGATATCGCCCAGCGACGCGCCCGAGTCGGAACTGCCGAACTGCTCCACGGCCTCCTTCTCCTCGGCGATCTCGCGCGCCTTGATCGACAGGCCCAGCCGGCGGGCCTTGGCGTCCACGCTGGTGACGCGCGCATCGACCTTGTCGCCGACCTGGAAGCGGTCGGGGCGCTGCTCGGAGCGGTCGCGCGAGAGGTCGGAGCGGCGGATGAACGACTTCATGCCGTTGTATTCCACCTCGATCCCGCCATCCTCGATCGAGGTCACCGTGCAGGTGACGACCGAGCCGCGCTTGACCCCTTCGATGGCCTCGGAGAAGCTGTCATTCTCCAACGCCTTGATCGACAGGGAGATACGCTCCTTGTCGGTGTCCACCTCGGTGACGACGGCCTGCACCGTGTCGCCCTTCTGGTAGTCCTGAATGGCGTCCTCGCCGCGCTGGTCCCAGCTGATGTCCGACAGATGCACCATGCCGTCGATATCGTGATCTAGGCCGACGAACAGACCGAATTCGGTGATGTTCTTGACCTCGCCCTCGATCTTGGTGCCCGGCGGATGGCTTTCGGCGAACAGCTCCCACGGGTTGCGCATGGTCTGCTTGAGCCCGAGGCTGACCCGGCGCTTGGCGCTGTCGATATCGAGCACCATCACCTCGACCTCCTGGGAGGTGGAGACGATCTTGCCCGGATGGACGTTCTTCTTCGTCCAGCTCATCTCCGAGACGTGCACGAGCCCCTCGACCCCGGGCTCCAGCTCCACGAAGGCGCCGTAGTCGGTGATGTTGGTCACGCGGCCCTTGTGGACGCTGCCCATGGGGAACTTCTCGCCCACCGAATCCCACGGATCGGCCTGAAGCTGCTTGATCCCGAGGCTGATGCGGTGGGTCTCCTTGTTGATCTTGATGACCTGAACCTTGATCGTCTCTCCGATCGAGACGATCTCCGAGGGGTGGTTGACCCGGCGCCACGCCATGTCGGTGACGTGCAGCAGCCCGTCCACGCCGCCCAGATCGACGAAGGCGCCGTATTCGGTGATGTTCTTGACCACCCCGTCGACGACGTCGCCTTCCGACAGCTTGGCGATGACCTCGGCGCGCTGCTCGGCGCGGCTCTCCTCGAGGATGGCGCGACGCGAGACCACGATGTTGCCGCGGCGGCGGTCCATCTTGAGGATCTGGAAGGGCTGCTTGAGGCCCATCAGCGGGCCGGCGTCCCTCACCGGGCGCACATCGACCTGGCTGCCCGGCAGGAACGCCACGGCACCGCCGAGATCGACGGTGAAGCCGCCCTTCACGCGGCCGAAGATCGCGCCCTCGACGCGCTCCTCGTTGGCATAGGCCTTCTCCAGCCGGTCCCAGGCGGCCTCGCGGCGGGCCTTCTCGCGGCTGATGACGGCCTCGCCCTTGGCGTTCTCGACCCGGTCGAGATAGACCTCGACCTCGTCGCCGACGCTGATGTCGGGTTGCTCGCCGGGGCTGGCGAATTCCTTGAGATCGACGCGGCCCTCCATCTTGTAGCCGACGTCGATGATGGCCTGGCCCGCCTCGACGGCGATGACCTTGCCCTTGACCACCGACCCCTCGGTCGGCGTGTCGATTTCGAGGCTTTCGTTCAGGAGGGCCTCGAACTCCTCCATGGATGCTTTAGCGCACATGCAGTCAGTGTTCCTTTCCAGGTCGCTATTCCGGCCGCGCGGTTGGCTCCGCCGGTCTTGGGGTTTCAGTGCCGTGGCGCGGAACGCCAAACAAAACGGGGCCGGATCATTCCCGACCCTGCCCGATCCGTTCTTCTATGGCGGCCACCGCCTTTTCCACAGCGGCGTCTATAGACAACTCCGTGGTGTCAAGCAAGACCGCATCGGGCGCGGCCCGCAGCGGCGCATCCGCGCGCGCGGTGTCCCGCGCATCGCGCGCGCGTAGTTCTTCAAGCACGCGCGCCTCGCTGACCTCCTCGCCGGCCGCGCGCAACTCCAGCCAGCGACGATGCGCGCGAACCTCGTCCGAGGCGGTGACGAACAGCTTCACCTCGGCATCCGGGCAGATCACCGTGCCGATGTCGCGCCCGTCCAGAACCGCCCCGCCCGAGCGCAGCGCGAAGCCGCGCTGGAACTCGACCAGCGCGGCGCGCACCTCGGGCATCGCGGCCACGCGGCTGGCCGCCTCGCCCGCCGCCGCGCTGCGCAGATCGCCGCGCCCGAGATCCTCGGCGCTCAGGGATTTGGCTGCCGCCACCGGCTCCATTCCCGCGGCGACCTTGGCGCCGACCGCGCGATAGAGAAGCCCGGTGTCGAGACAGGCGAAACCGAACCTTTCCGACACCGCCCGCGCGATGGTGCCCTTTCCCGCCGCCGCCGGTCCGTCGATCGCTACCGTGAAGATCATCGCCCCTGCCTCGTCACGCCGTGCCTGTCCCGGGATCGCGCGCAAGTTCGGCGCCCAGCCCGCGCATCAACCCCTCGAAGGCGGGGAAGCTGGTGTCGATGGGGCGCGCATCGTCCACCGTCACCGGCGCCCGGGCGGCCAGCCCCAGCACGAGGAACGCCATCGCGATGCGATGGTCCAGCCGGCTTTCCACCGTCGCGCCGCCGGGCACACCGCCCGCGCCCATGCCATGCACGGTCAGGCTGTCCTCGGTCTCCTCCACGCGCACGCCGCAGGCTTCCAGCCCCCGCGCCATCGCGTCGATGCGGTCGCTCTCCTTCACCCGAAGCTCGGCGATGCCGCGCATCACCGTCGCCCCCTCGGCGAAGGCCGCCAGCGCGGCCAGAACGGGGTATTCGTCGATCATGCTCGCCGCGCGGTCGGGCGGCACCTCGACGCCGCGCAGCGCCGAGAACCGCACCCGCAGATCGGCCACGGGTTCGCCGCCCTCGTCGCGCACATTCTCCGCCACCAGATCGGCGCCCATCTCCTGCAATGTTGAAAAAAGGCCATTCCGGGTCGGGTTCTGGCTGACGCCGGGCACCAGAATGTCGGATTCGGGCAATATCAGCGCAGCGGCCACCGGGAAGGCCGCCGATGACGGATCGCGCGGGATCGCCACCGATTGCGGCGCAAGCTCGGGCTGGCCGGTCAGGATGATGGCGCGGCCCTCGCCGGCGGCCTCGAAGCGCAGCTCGGCGCCGAAGCCCATGAGCATCCGCTCGGTATGGTCGCGGGTGGCGACGGGTTCGATCACCACCGTCTCGCCCGGGGCATTGAGCCCCGCCAGCAGCACCGCCGACTTCACCTGCGCCGAGGCGACGGGCAGCGCGTAGCGCACCGGCACGGGCGCCGACGCGCCGACCACCGTCATCGGCAGGCGCCCGCCCGCGCGGCCGACCGCCTGCGCGCCGAACAGCGCAAGCGGGTCGGTCACGCGCCCCATCGGGCGCTTCGTCAGGCTTGCGTCGCCGGTGAAGGTCGCGGTGATCGGGCTGGCGGCCATGGCCCCCATGATCAGCCGCACCCCGGTGCCGGAATTGCCGCAGTCGATCACCCGGTCGGGCTCGGCAAAGCCGCCGACGCCGACGCCGTGCACCGACCAGTCGCCCGGCGCGTTGCGCACCAGCTCGGCGCCGAAGCCGCGCATCGCCGCCGCGGTGTCCAGCACGTCCTGTCCTTCCAGCAGCCCGGTCACGCGCGTCTCGCCCACCGACAGGGCGCCGAGGATCAGCGCGCGGTGGCTGATGGACTTGTCGCCGGGCACCTGCGCCGTACCGGCAAGCGGACCCGACCCGCGCGCGGTCATCGAAAACGGCTCGCCCTGCCCGGACATGGGTCACCTCCTGCCTCTGGCCTCGCCGCCTGATAGCCCAGCGCGGCGGCGGCGTCCACGCGCAGCGGGGAGGATTCCGCCCTTCTCCGCGCCGCCCGGCGAGTCAGGCCCGCCGGATGAAGGTCAGGTAGTGCGGCCGCCGCCCCTCGCGCAGGGCCTTGGCCTCGTAGCGGGTGCGCACCCAGTCGTCCCAGGCGGTGTGCCAGTCCGCCGGGTCGGGGTTGAGGCAGTCGAAGCCGGCCGGGGGAACCTCCTCCATCGTCTGGCGCACATAGTCGGGGATGTCGGTCGCCACGCGAAACTCGGCGCCGGGGCGCATCACGCGGGCCAGCGGCCCCAGGTGCTCGGGCGTGACGAAGCGGCGGCGGTGGTGGCGCGCCTTGGGCCAGGGGTCGGGATAGAGCAGAAAGGCGCGGTCGATGCAGGCGTCGGGCAACACGTCAAAGAGGTCGCGCACATCGCCGTCATGGACCCGCACATTCTCCACGCCGGCGCTGCGAATACGCCCCAGGGCCATCGCCACGCCGTTGATGAAGGGCTCGGCACCGATCAGCCCCACCTCGGGGTGGGCGGCGGCCTGGTCGACCATGTGCTCGCCCCCGCCGAAACCGATCTCGAGCCAGAGCGGCCGCGCGTCGCCGAACCACGATGCCGGATCGACGCGCGCGCGGGAGGGGTTCGTGTCCGGGCTCACCCCGGCGGGGCGCAGGCGGCCGAGATCCTCGGCCAGATAGCGCTGCTGGCTGGGCCTGAGCTGCTTGCCCTTGCGCCGGCCGTAGAAGTTGCGGAAACCCTCGGGGCTGGACGCCATGGAAACCTCGGATCGTGGTGGAACGCCGCGGGCGCGTATGCGCCGCCCGGCCGGGGCGGTCAAGGCCGGGGGCGCGGGCGGCGCAGGCTAGATCGCGGCCTTGAGCGCCTCGCCCAGATCGGTGCGCTCCCACGAGAAGGCGCCGTCGGGCTCGGGCGGGCGGCCGAAATGGCCGTAGGCGGCGGTTCGCGAGTAGATCGGCCTGCGAAGCTCCAGATGCTCCTGAATCCCGCGCGGGCTAAGGTCCATCACGCGGGCGACGGCGCGCTCGATCTCGGTTTCGTCCACCGCGCCGGTGCCGTGCAGGTCGGCATAGATCGACAGCGGCCGCGCCACCCCGATGGCGTAGGACAGCTGGATGGTGCAGCGCCGGGCGAGGCCCGCGGCCACGACGTTCTTGGCAAGGTAGCGCGCGGCATAGGCGGCCGAACGGTCGACCTTCGTCGGATCCTTGCCCGAGAACGCCCCGCCGCCGTGCAGCGCCGCGCCGCCATAGGTGTCGACGATGATCTTGCGGCCCGTGAGCCCCGCATCGCTGTCGGGGCCGCCGATGACGAAGGTGCCGGTGGGGTTGACCCACCACCCGGTGCGCGGGGTCAGCCAGTCGGCCGGAACCACGGCGCGGATATGGGGCTCGACGATCGCGCGGATGTCATTGCTGGTCTGGCCCGGATCGGCGTGCTGGGTAGAGAGCACCATCTGCAGCACCTCGACGGGGCGGCCGTTCTCGTAGCGCAGGGTGATCTGGCTTTTCGAATCCGGGCCCAGGGCCGGCTCGGCACCCGATTTGCGCGCCTCGGCCAGCCGCCGCAGGATTGCGTGGCTGTAATGGATCGGCGCGGGCATCAGCTCGGGCGTCTCGTCGACGGCATAGCCGAACATGATGCCCTGGTCGCCGGCGCCGTCGCGGTCCACGCCCTGGCTGATATGGGCCGACTGCTCGTGCAGGTAGTTGTGCACCGTCAGCGTGTTCCAGTGAAAGCGCTCCTGCTCGTAGCCGATGTCGCGCACGCAGTCGCGCACGATCCCCTCGACCTCGCCGATGGCCTGCTTCAGCGCGGCGGGGTCCGAAAGGCCGATCTCGCCGCCGACGACGACCGTGTTGGTGGTGGCGAAGGCCTCGCAGCCCACGCGGGCGTTCGGCTCGCGCGCCAGCATCGCGTCGAGGACGGCATCCGAGATGCGGTCGCAGACCTTGTCGGGGTGGCCCTCCGAGACGGACTCGGAGGTGAAGACGTAGTTCTGTCGCGGCATGGGAAGGCGCTCCGTTGGAAAAACCCCGCCACGCCAGGAAGCCGTTGTGACGGTTGACCTTGCGTCATACCCCCGCCACGGGGCGCGGTCAATGCCGGCGCACGCGCCACAGCCGGGGCCACGCCAGACCCGCACCGAGCCCCGCCAGCAGCAGCAAGAGCACCGGCATGTCACCCCACCGGGCATAGAGCGTGGGCGGCAAGGCGGGCGGCAGCGCGGTGTCGATGGCGCCCTCGCGGCCCATCCCGAGGGTCTCGCGCAGCTCGCCGCGCGGCCCGATCACCGCCGAGACGCCCGTGTTCGCGGCGCGCAACACCGGCAGGCCCTGCTCGACCGCGCGCAGCCGCGCCTGGCCGAGGTGCTGCCACGGGCCGATCAGCCGGCCGAACCAGGCGTCGTTGGTGACCTGCAGCACCCAGTCGGGGCGCTCGGGCGTGCGCAGGTTGCGCGGAAAGACCGCTTCATAGCAGATCAGCGGCAGCGCGCGGCCCAGCCGCGGCCCGAAATCCAGCACCTCGGGCCCCGGCCCCGGGCTGTAACCCGCCAGCTGGCGCGCGGCGAAGCCGGCATAGCCGGGGCCCAGCAGTTCATCGGCCAGCGGCACGTATTCGCCAAAGGGCACGAGATGGTGCTTGTCGTAAATCTGCTCCGGCCGGCCCGCCGCGTCGAGCAGCGCGAGGCTGTTGTAGAACCGGCCCGCCTCCCGGCGCTGCACACCCAACGCGAGCCGGGCGCCGTGGCGGCCCGCCGCCTGTGCGGCACGGGCCAGGGCCCGGCCGCCATCCTCCAGCAGGAAAGGCACCGCCGTCTCCGACCAGACCACCAGATCGGGCGGCGGCGCGCCGTCTTCGGGCGGCGCCTCGGTCAGGTCGAGATGGCGCAGAAAAAACGCACGCGCCATCTGCGGATCCCATTTGAGATGCTGCTCGGCATTGGGCTGGATCAGCCGGATGCGCGCATCGCGCCCGGGTTCGGGCAGCGGCTGATCCAGCCGCCACGCGCCCCAGCCCCACGCCGCGGCGAGCCCCGCGAGCGCCAGCGCGGCCAGCCCCGCCCGCGACGGGCGGCCACGCGGTATCACGGGCAGCGCCGCGGCCAGCACGGTGAGAAATGACAACCCCACCGCGCCCCACAGCGCGGCGGTCTGCGCCACCGGCGTGCCGATCCAGACATGGCCGATGCGCGCCCAGGGAAAGCCCGTGAACAGATAGCCGCGGGCAAGCTCGCTCAACCCCATTCCCAGGGCGAAGACGACCAGCCGCCGCGCCGGGGCGCCCGGCGCCAACCGCGCGGCGAGCCCTGCAGGAACGGCCCAGAACAGCGCCATGCCCAGCGCCATCGCCACCAGCGCAAATGGCGCGAGCCAGGCGTGGCGCAACGGATCAACAAGAAACGGCTCGACCAGCCAGATCAGCGCCGCCCCGAAATGGGCAAGCCCTGCCAGCAGGCCCAGCCACGCCGCCCGGCCGGGGCCAGGCGCGCCGCGCACGAGCCCGGCCAGCAGGGCCAGACCGGGCAATGCCACCCACCAAGCCCCCAGTGGCGCCTGCCCCGCCGCCACGGCCAGCCCCGCCAGAACGGCGAGGCCCGCCATCCGGCGGCCGGGCCAGGCCCGCCCCGCCGCGGCGAAGAGGCGCCGCACGACCCGTCTCAGTCCGCCGCCGCGCCGTCGTCGCGCCCCGCGTCGCGCTCGGAGGTGCGGCGCACGCGCAGCCGCTTGATGCGGCGCGGATCGGCGTCGACAATGTCGAATTCCACCCCCGCGGGGTGGCTGACCACCTCGCCGCGCGCCGGAACCCGGCCGGTGAGAACGACGACGACCCCGCCCAGCGTATCGACCTCCTCGTCATCGAGGCCCTCGGCCAGCGGCAGGCCCGTCTCGGCAATGAACTCGTCAAGCGGCGCGCGGGCGCTGGCCATCCAGCAGCCGGGCACCTCCTCCTGCCACAGGCCTTCCTCGTCCATGTCGTGCTCGTCCTCGATCTCGCCGACGACCTGCTCGATCAGATCCTCGATCGTGACCAGCCCGACCACGCCGCCATATTCGTCAATGACCAGCGCCATGTGCATGCGCTCGGCCTGCATTTTCTGCAGCAGCACGGCGAGCGGCATCGAGGGCGGCACATAGAGCAGAGGGCGCAGGAGCGGCTTGAGATCCATCTCGCGCGCGGTGCCGCCGTTGAAACCGTATTCGAGGGCGAGATCCTTGAGCAGCAGCAGGCCCAGCGGATGATCGAGCGTCTCGCCATAGACCGGCAGGCGCGAGAAACCGCTTTCGCGGAAGACGCTGACAAGCTCGTCACGCCCGATCTCGACAGGCACGGCGGTGATCTCGGCTTCGGGGATCGCGACATCCTCGACCTTCATCCGGGCCAGGTTCGCCAGCCCGGGCAGAATCACCTGCGGCGCGCCCGCGACGGCTCTCGGCGCGTCCGCTTCGCTCTCCTCGTCATCCGAGGTGTTGAAGACATGCATGATGCGGCCGAAGAAGCCGCGACTCTCGCTGTCATCCGGGTCGTCATGTCCGGTCTGCGCCGGACTCGACCCCGCTTCGCTTTCTCCCATCTTTCCTTTCCAGTTCAACCGGGCTCGACGGCCCCGTCCCTATATGGGTCGGCAATGCCGAGTTGCGCAAGTATCACCGTCTCGGTCCGCTCCATGAGTGCGGCATCCGGGTCACGCACATGATCGTAGCCGAGCAGGTGAAGCACCCCGTGCACGACCAGATGTGCGGCGTGATCCTCCAGCCGCCGGCGCTGCGCCGTGGCCTCGGCCGCGCAGGTCCCGAAGGCGAGCGCGATGTCGCCCAGGCTCTCGGGCCACTCCGCGCTCCCGTCCGGCGGGGCCGCGGGCCGCGCGCCGGGCGTGGCGGGGGCAAGCTCATGCGCGGGCCAGGAGAGCACGTTGGTCGCGCCCGACCGGCCGCGAAAGGCGGCGTTGAGCTCCGCCAGCCGGGCGTCGTCGGCGGCCAGCAATGCGATCTCGTAGCCGTCGGGATCGAGGCCGAGATGCCGCAGCGCCGCCTCCGCCGCGCGGACGGCGAGCGCCTCCAGCCCGATCCGCCGCCAGCGGTCGTCCTCGATGATGGTATCAACCAGCAGCGCCATCGTCGCGCTCATAGGCCTCGATGATGCGGGCGACGAGCGGGTGGCGGACCACGTCGCCGGCCGAGAAATAGTTGAACGAAACCCCGCGGACCCCGGCGAGGATACGCTCGGCGTCGGCCAGGCCGCTGGTCATCCCGCGCGGCAGGTCGACCTGGCTGCGGTCGCCGGTCACGACCATGCGCGACTCCTCGCCCAGCCGGGTGAGAAACATCTTCATCTGCATCGCGGTGGCGTTCTGCGCCTCGTCCAGCACGACGAAGGCGCGCGCCAGCGTGCGCCCGCGCATGAAAGCCAGCGGCGCGATCTCGATGCGCCGCTCCTCGACCAGCTTGGCGAGCTGCTTGCCCGGCAGGAAGTCGGCCAGCGCGTCATAGAGCGGCTGCATGTAGGGATCGACCTTCTCCTTCATATCGCCGGGCAGGAAGCCCAGCCGCTCGCCCGCCTCGACCGCCGGGCGGCTGAGGATGATGCGGTCGACATGCCCCTCGGAGAACATCGCAACGGCCACCGCCACCGCGAGATAGGTCTTGCCCGTGCCCGCCGGGCCGATGCCGAAGGCCAGCTCGTTGCCGTAAAGCGCCTCGACATAGGCGCGCTGCGCGGCGGTGCGCGGCTCGACGACCTTCTTGCGGGTGCGGATTTCCGCGCGCCCGGCCCGAAACATCTCCATCTGGTCACCCGCCCCGTGAGAGAGCCGCGCGCCGGCGCGCAAGGCGGCGTCCACGTCGCCCGCATCGAGACTGCGCCCCTCCTCCAGCCGGTCATAGAGCGCCTGGAGCACCTCGACGGCGCGGTCGCGCCCGTCGGCCGGGCCCATCACCGACAGCATGTTGCCGCGCCGGGCGATCTGGACCTCGAGCGCGTGCTCGATCTGGGCGAGGTTGCGGTCGAACTCGCCACACAGGTCGATCAGCAGACGGTTGTCGGAAAACTCCAGAACGGTCTCGGCGGGTTCCTCGAGGCGGGGGGAAGGGGTCAGCGCGCTGGGGCCCACGAAATGCTCCGTTGAAAGGGTGCCGGACAGAAGGTGACAAGACCCGCCGCCACTTGCAAGTGGCGGCGGGCGATTTCACCGCAGCGTCATGACGCCGGCACCGGCCCGGCCATGCGCGCGCGCCGTGCCGTCAGCGATAGATATCGGGCACGTTCGGAGCGCTGCGGCCGTGATCGCCCACGATGCTGCCCGGCTCGGCGATGTCGGTGCACACGGGCAGGCCCGTCTGTGGATCGCGCCGGCGCGTCAGGTAGCCTTCGGAGCCGTCATCGATCACCCAGTTGTGGCACCCGTCGGGATCGACATAGATGCCGGCGTCCATCTGGGCGAGGCGCTCGCCCTCGATGGGGCCGCGGTCGATGCCGTCGGCGACGATGGGCGGGCCGCCATCCTGCGGGATGGTCGCGCAGGCGGACAGCGAAACGGCGAGCACGGCCAGCGCGCCGCCGCGGCGAAGTATGCAATGGGTCATCATGATGTCACCTGTAGCAAACGACTTCGACGCGGCGATTGCGCTGCATGTTCGCCGCCGAATCATTGGGGGCGACGGGCATCCGTTCGCCGTAACCGATCTGACGCGCGATGCGCGCCCCCGTCGAACGCGCCACCGACGCAACCGAGGCCGCGCGGCGCTCCGACAGGCGGATGTTGTATTCATCCGACGCGCGGCTGTCGGTGTGGCCGTAGATGGCATAGGCGAAGGCGCCCGCCTGGCCGAAGAACCGCTCCAGCCGGGCGCGCCCGCGATGGGTCAGCCGCGCGCTGTCGGTGGCGAACAGCGTGTCGGTGTTCTCCACCAGGCAGGTATTGACATCGAGACAGACGGGCATGCCCGTCTCGGGGTTGACCCGCTCGACCATGTAGCCTTCCCAGCCGCCGTCGGCGGCCCAGTGCATGCAGCCGTCCGGGTCGATCCAGATAGTGGCGTCCATCCGGGCGGTTGTCTGATTCGACGGCCTCGACGATTGCGCCTCGACCTGTGTCGCCGGCAAGGCGAGAAGAGCGACGGCAAGCCCCCCCACCAGCATCCGGCATGCCTTGACTATCCGATAATTCACGGCCCTCGTCCTTTGTTTCTTCCCCCAAGCGTGACACACGGGTCCACCGCCAGCGGCAGCGGCAGCGGCAGGCCCGCGCGGAGCACGTAACGTTTTGAAAGTTTAGCAAATCCGCGCCGCATGGGAAGGAATATTCCCGCCCCGCCGTCGCTGATTCGGAAATTGTCGCGCGGTTCAGCGCGAAATTGTCGCGGTTTTTGACCCGCGCGCAGGCGCGTCAGCCCGCCACCATCTCTCCACCCAGCGAGTTCCGCCCGCCATGCGTAATCCGCACGCGGGCGATCTCGCCGCGCCGGGCCCGCGAATCGGTGACGTGCACGGCGTGGAGATGCTCGGACTTGCCGACCATCTGGCCGGGTTCGCGGCCGGGCTTCTCGAACAGCACGCGCTGCTCGGTGCCGACCTTGGCGTCCTGGATCTCGCGCTGCTGCGCGTTCAGCAGTGCCTGCAGCCGCTGCAGCCGCTCGTCGGCGGCGGCCGGGTCCACGCCCTCGCGTTCGGCGGCCGGGGTGCCGGGGCGGGCGGAATACTTGAAGGAGTAGCACTGCCCGTAGCGAACCTGGCGGACAAGATCCATCGTGGCCTCGAAGTCCTCGTCGGTCTCGCCCGGAAAGCCCACGATGAAATCGCCCGAGATCAGGATGTCGGGGCGCGCCGCGCGCAACCGCTCGATCAGGCGCAGATAGCCTTCGGCGGTGTGCTTGCGGTTCATCGCCTTGAGGATGCGGTCGCTGCCCGACTGCACCGGAAGATGCAGGTAGGGCATGAGCTTTTCCACCTCGCCATGCGCGGCGATCAGGTCGTCGGTCATGTCGTTGGGGTGCGAGGTGGTAAACCGGATACGCTCCAGACCGTCCACCCCGGCCAGCTCGCGGATCAGCCGGGCCAGGCTCCATTCCCCGCCGGGGCCCTCGCCATGATAGGCGTTGACGTTCTGGCCCAGCAGCGTGATCTCGCGCACCCCGCGCGCGACCAGATCGCGCGCCTCGCGCAGCACCCGCTCGGCCGGGCGGCTGACCTCGGCGCCGCGGGTATAGGGCACCACGCAGAAGGCGCAGAACTTGTCGCAGCCCTCCTGCACCGTCAGGAAGGCCGTGGGCGCGCGCGTGGCGGGCGCGCCGGCGCTGCGCGCGCCGGGCAGGTGGTCGAACTTGTCCTCGTCGAACTCGGTGACGACGCTGCGCTCGCCCCGGCGGGCGCGGGCCTCCATTTCGGGCAGGTGGTGGTAGGACTGCGAGCCGACGACCATGTCCACCAGCGGCTGGCGGCGGATGATCTCCTCGCCCTCGGCCTGCGCGACGCAGCCGGCCACGCCGATGCGCAGGTCCGGGTTGGCGGCCTTGAGCGGCTTGAGCCGGCCGAGCTCGGAATAGACCTTTTCGGCGGCCTTCTCGCGGATGTGGCAGGTGTTGAGCAGGATCATGTCGGCGTCGTCGGGCGTGTCGGTGGGCACGTACCCCGCCCCGCCCAGCGCCTCGGCCATGCGCTCGCTGTCATAGACGTTCATCTGACAGCCATAGGTCTTTATGTAGAGCTTTCGCGCCTCGGCCATTTCGGGTGCCTCTGTCATGCCTCGACGGGGCCGCGGCGGGGCGGCCCTCGTCGGCCCCGCCTTTACACAATGGCGCGGCGCGGGGCAATCACCGGCGCACCGGCCGGCTTGCATCGGCGCGGGGGCTGGGCAAGTCTGGCGCGGTCCGACGGGCGGAAGGCAGGATGATGCGGTTCGACAGCCTGGAGAACTTCCTCGACAGCGGCGCGGCCGCGGGCCTGCGGCCGGGGCCGCTGGCGGTCATCTTCGCCGAGGACGCGGTCGAGCTGACCTCAACGGCGCGCCACCACGAGCAGCGCGGCTTCGCCGCCGTTCTGCTGATGCTGCCGCGGGGGCTCGCGCTGCCGCCGGAGCTGGACGGGCGGCCCGCGCTGCACCCGATCACCTGCGCGACGATGGAGGTTGGCTGCGTGCCTCGCGTCATGAACCGGCTGATCGCCGCCCTGCCCGGCCGCTGGTTCTACTGGGGCTACAACGGCGAATACCTGTTCTACCCCTTCAGCGAGACGCGCCCGCCCGCCGCGATGCTCGCCTTCCACGAGGAGGAGCGCCGCGAGGCGATGCAGGCCTATGTCATCGATCTCTATGCCGCCGATCTGGGCGCGCATCCATCCGGCGTGGACACCGCCACCGCCCATCTCGACCGGCTGGGCTATTTCGCCGAGGCCCGCCCCGACCCCAATGGCCGCCCCAAAGAGCGCCAGCTCGACTTCCAGGGCGGGCTGCGCTGGCGCTTCGAGGAACACGTGCCCCCGCGCAGCCGCTCGATCGGGCGGATCGCGCTGTTCAGGGCGAAGCCGGGCCTGACCATGCGCGGGGATTTCAGCCTGAGCGACGAGGAGATGAACACCTATGCCTGCCCGTGGCACCACAACCTGACGGCGGCGGTGTGCTCGTTCCGCGCCGCCAAGGCGCTGCGGGCCAATGCCGGCTCGCGCTTTGCCATCGACAGCTTCATGTGGCACGGGGCTACGCCCTTCGAGTGGCGCGCCCAGCAACTGCTGGAACTGGGGATGATGGAACCCGGCCAGTGGTTCTGACCAGCACTGGCCCGGCCCGGCCCAAGGGACCGGCCGCTTCTCAGCCCGCCCCGCCGCGCCTGAGACGGATCACGACATCGACGCGGGCGACATCGGCGCCGGCCGGCGGCGCGGGCAGCCGTGCGATCTCGAGCTCGTCCGACGGCGCGTCCTCCAGCTCGGCGGTATCCTCCCAGAAGAAATGCGGATGGTCGTCGAGCCGGGTGTCGAAGAAGCTGCGCGTGCCATCCACCGTCACCTCCTGGATCAGTCCGGCCTCGCAGAAGGCGCGCAGCGTGTTGTAGACGGTGGCCAGCGAGACCCGGTCGCCGGCCCTGCGCGTGGCGGCGAACAGGCTCTCTGCGGTGACATGGCGGTTGCGCCCGTCGCCCATCAGCAGCGCGGCCAGCGCGAGCCGCTGGCGCGTGGGCCGCAGCCCGGCGCGCGACAGCCACCCCTGGGCCTTGGTGATCGCCTCGTCATTGATCGGCGCGCAATGCGGTTCCATGCCCTTGATATAGAGTGCCCGTCAGGCGTTTTTCAAATGAAAATCGGGTGAGACGGCGCCGCGCGCGCCCTGACGGGGCAGGCTTGCCACCGCTCCGATCCGGGTGATAGAGGAAAGTCTGGCATCAGACGGGAAAAGGCGAGCGCTGAATGGCGGAATTTCCGACGCGGTTCGACAAGGAAGGCCTTCTGCAGTGCGCGCGCGGCGAACTGTTCGGCCCCGGCAATGCACAGTTGCCCGAACCGCCGATGCTGATGATGGACCGGGTCACCGACATCTCGGCCGGTGGCGGCGCGCATGGCAAGGGGCACGTCGTGGCCGAGTTCGACATCACCCCTGACCTGTGGTTTTTCCAGTGCCATTTTCCCGGCGATCCGGTGATGCCGGGCTGCCTGGGCCTGGACGCGCTGTGGCAGCTGACCGGCTTCAATCTGGGCTGGCGGGGCATGCCGGGGCGCGGGCGCGCGCTGGGCGTGGGCGAGGTCAAGTTCACCGACATGGTCACGCCGGCGAACAAGCTGGTCACCTATATCGTCGATTTCACGCGGGTGATCGACCGCAAGCTCAAGCTGGGGCTGGCCAATGGCCGGATGCTGGCCGATGGCCGCGAAATCTACACAACCACCGATCTCAAGGTGGGCCTGTTCACCGACTGAGGCGCCGCCGGCGCCGGGGAGCTAGCAGATCATGCGTCGCGTCGTCATCACGGGTATGGGGATCATCTCGCCCATAGGAAACAGCGTGGGCGAAGTCGAGGAGTCGCTGCGCGCGGGCCGCTCGGGCATCGTCTCCGCGCCGGAATACGCCGAGCTGGGCTTTCGCAGCCAGATTCACGGCAAGCCGCAAATCGACCCGGCCGAGCATATCGACAAGCGCCAGATGCGCTTCATGGGGCCGGGGGCGGCCTACAACTATCTGGCCATGGAGCAGGCGATCGCGGATGCCGGGCTTGAGAAGAACGAGGTTAGCAACGAACGCACGGGCCTGATCACCGGCTCGGGCGGGCCGTCGACCTCGAACCTCTTCAACGCCCACCAGATCGTGCTGGACAAGAAGTCGCCCAAGCGGATGGGGCCGTTCATGGTCACCCGCTGCATGTCGTCGACCAATTCGGCCTGCCTGGCCACGCCGTTCGGGATCAAGGGGCTGAACTACTCGATCACCTCGGCCTGCTCGACCAGCGCGCACTGCATCGGCAACGCCGCCGAGCAAATCCAGATGGGCAAGCAGGACATCGTCTTCGCCGGCGGCGGCGAGGAGCTGGACTGGACGCTGTCGTGCCTGTTCGACGCGATGGGCGCGATGTCGTCGAAGTTCAACGACACCCCCGCGACCGCCTCGCGCCCCTTCGACGCCACGCGCGACGGCTTCGTCATCGCCGGGGGCGGCGGCATGCTGGTGCTGGAGGAGCTCGAACACGCGAAGGCCCGCGGCGCGACGATCCATGCCGAGCTGACGGGCTACGGCGCGACCTCGGACGGCTACGACATGGTCGCGCCCTCGGGCGAGGGTGGCGAGCGGTCGATGCGCCTTGCCGTGGCCACGCTGCCCGAGGGGCGCAGTGTGGACTACATCAACGCCCACGGCACCTCCACGCCCGCCGGCGACGTCACCGAGGTCGAGGCCGCCCGCCGCGTCTTCGGCGAGGAGGGCGCGCCGCCGATTTCCTCGACGAAATCCCTGACCGGCCATTCGCTGGGCGCGACGGGGGTGCATGAGGCGATCTATTCACTGATCATGCTGCAGCGCGGTTTCATTGCCGCCTCGGCCAATATTTCCGAGCTCGACCCGGCCCTGAGGCCCGGCGAGATCGTCACCGAGCGCCGCGACGGCGTCGAGATCGACAGCGTGCTTTCCAACAGCTTCGGCTTCGGCGGCACAAACGCCACACTCGTGATGAGCCGCCATCACGACTGAGCCGGAGGCCGGGGACATGGCAGATCTGATGAAGGGCAAGCGCGGGCTGGTCATGGGCGTGGCCAATGACCGCTCCATCGCCTGGGGCATCGCCCGCGCCCTCGCCGCCGAGGGGGCTGAACTCGCCTTCTCCTACCAGGGCGAGGGGTTCCTCAAGCGGGTCCAGCCGCTGGCGGAGTCGGTGGGCTCGGACTTCCTCGTCAACATCGACGTGGGCGACGACGCCTCGATGGATGCCGGCTTTGCCCGCATCCGGGAGGAATGGGGCAGCATCGACTTTCTCGTCCACGCCATCGCCTATTCCGACAAACAGGAGCTTCACGGCCGCTTCATCCATACCAGCCGCGCGAACTTCCAGAACTCGCTGCTGATCTCGTGCTATTCCTTCATCGACGCGGCGCGGCGGGCCTCGGAACTCATGCCCGAGGGCGGCACGCTGCTGACGCTGACCTACCAGGGCTCGAACAAGGTCACGCCGTTCTACAACGTCATGGGCGTGGCCAAGGCGGCGCTGGAATCGGCGGTGCGCTATCTCGCCAACGATCTGGGCCCCGACGGCATCCGCGTGAACGCGATCTCGCCGGGCCCGATGAAGACGCTGGCCGGCGCGGCGATCGGCGGTGCGCGGCGCACCTACCGCCAGACCGAGCTCAACGCCCCGCTGCGCGCCAACCCCACGCTGGAGGCTGTCGGCGGCACGGCGGTCTATCTGGCATCGGATTACGGCGCCTGCACCACCGGCGAGATCGTCCATGTCGATGGCGGCTATCACGTCATCGGCATGCCGCAGTCCGAAAACATCTGAGGCGCGAACACCGTCCCCTTCGCCCACAGGGGCGGTGGGAACGGCCAGCCCGCGCCGGGCGGGGCCTTGCGGCCCCGCCGCGTGCAGGTCACTTCTTTTCGACCATCTCTACCTTGAAGGTCAGATCCTTGCCCGCCAGGGGGTGATTGGCGTCGAGCACCACGGTCTCTTCCGAGACCTCGGCCACCGTCACCGGCATCGCGCGCCCGTCGGGCAGCTGCATCTGCAGCGCGGTGCCGATGTCGAGCGGGATGTCCTCGGGGATCTGGCTGCGCGGAATCTCCTGGCGCCCGTTCGGATCGTGCTGGCCGTAAGCCTCGTCGGCGGCGATCTCGACGGTCTTTTCCTCGCCGACTTCCATGCCTTCGAGCGCGGTATCGAGGCCGGGGATGATCTCGCCCGAGCCAACGGTGAATTCGAGCGGATCGCGCCCTTCCGAGCTGTCGAACACCGAGCCGTCGCTCAGCGTGCCTTTGTAGTGAATCTTGACGGTGTCGCCCGCCTTGACCTGGGTCATCTGTATCTCTCTCGCGTTCGGGATTCGGTTTGGGGAGCCGGCGCCATCCTCTCGGCAGTCATACATCTTCGTCGCGCGCGCTCCCGTGCGAAGTTTCAATCTAACCCACCATGCCCGGATTTTAAACCCCGCCCCCCTGTCCGCGCCTCGCTGGCCGGTCACGCGGGAGGGCGGCGAACCGGCGGTTTTGCCGCTTTTCCGGATGGGCACGCTGTGCCACTCTGCCCCGCGAGGAGGAGGACATGACAATCAAGGCCTGTATCTTCGACGCCTACGGCACCCTGTTCGACGTGGCCGCCGCGGCGCGGATCGCCGCCAATGAGCCCGGCTTCGAGGCGCTGCGCGACACCTGGCCACAGATCGCGAAGGACTGGCGCGACAGGCAACTGCAATACACCTGGCTGCTGGCGGCCACGGGCGGGCACGCCGATTTCTGGCGCGTCACGCAGGACGGGCTGGACTGGGCGCTGGAGGCGGCGGGGCTGGACGGTGACGCCACCCTTCGCGAACGGCTGCTCGCCCTCTACTGGGAGCTTCCGGCCTATGAGGAAGTCCCTGCCATGCTCGCCGCGCTGCGCGAGGCCGGCATCCGCGCCGCGATCCTGTCGAACGGCACGGGCGGGATGCTCGACGCGGCGATGCGCTCGGCAGGGGTCTCCGATCTGTTCGAAGCAGTGATCTCGGTCGAGGATGTGGGCGTGTTCAAGCCCGATTACCGGGTCTATTCCCTTGTCGAGAAACGCCTATCCGTGCCGGCCGAGGCGGCGCTTTTCGTCTCGGCCAATGGATGGGACGCCGCCTGCGCCACCGGCTTCGGGCTGCCGTCCGTGTGGGTGAACCGCGCCGGCCAGCCCGAGGA
Organism: Rhodobacteraceae bacterium WD3A24; assembly: GCA_002967695.1. GTDB lineage: Bacteria > Pseudomonadota > Alphaproteobacteria > Rhodobacterales > Rhodobacteraceae > Alkalilacustris. The sequence continues at coordinate 38,909 of PUHN01000026.1, forward strand.
CCGCCTGCCCTGGCGCCCGGCGCACCGCCTGTCCGACCTCACCGGCCTGCCGGATCTGGCGCGGAGGGGGTGATGGCGCATTTCCACGCCGCCGACGGCGCGCGGCTCCACTATGACGACGAGGGGCACGGCCTGCCCCTGCTCTGCCTGGCCGGCCTTACCCGGACGGGGCGCGACTTCGACTATCTCGCCCCGCATCTGCCGCCGCTGCGGCTGATCCGGATGGACTATCGCGGCCGGGGCCGGTCCGACTGGACCGGGGCACAGACCTACACGGTCGCGCAGGAGGCCGAGGACGCCATCGCCCTGCTGGACCATCTGCGGATCGACAGCGCGGCGATACTGGGCACCTCGCGCGGCGGGCTGATCGGGATGTATCTGGCCGCCACCGCTAAGGACCGCCTGCGGGGGCTGTGCCTCAACGACATCGGGCCGGTCATAGAGCCCGCGGGGCTGGAGCGGATTCGCGAGTATATCGGCCGCAACCCCTCGGCGCGCAGCTTCGCCGCCGCGGCCGTGGCGATGGAGCACAACTCGCCCGGTTTCGAGAACGTGCCGTCCGAGCGATGGCTCGAAGAGGCCAGGCACCACTTCGCGCTGACCGATCAGGGGCTCGAGATCAATTACGATCCGTCGCTGCGCGCCGCCTTTCTCGCCGCAACCGAGACCCCGCCCGCCGATCCATGGCCGCTGTTCGATACGGCCGAGGGGCTGCCGCTGGCGCTGATCCGCGGGGCCAATTCCGATCTGCTGTCGCCCGAGACGGCGGCCGAGATGCAGCGCCGCCGGCCCGACATGATCTTCGAAGAGGTGCCCGAGCGCGGGCATGTGCCCTTTCTGGACGAGCCCGAAAGCCTGCGCGCCATTCACGAATTTCTGGGAAACTGCCTGTGACATCACTGCCGATGATCGAAGCCGCCGCCGCCCGCCTGGACGGGCACGCGCGGCGCACGCCGCTGCTGTCGTCCCCTTTCCTCGACGAAATCGCGGGGCGGCGCGTGCTGGTCAAGGCCGAGTGCCTCCAGCACACCGGCTCGTTCAAGTTCCGCGGCGCCTGGGCGGCGATCTCGGGCCTTCCGCCGGGCGTGCGGGCGCGGGGCGTTCTGGCCTATTCCTCGGGCAACCACGCGCAGGGCGTGGCGCTGGCCGCGCGCATGCACGGGGTGCCGGCAGTGATCATCATGCCCGCGGACGCGCCCCGGCTGAAGATCGACAACACCCGCGCGCTGGGGGCCGAGGTGATCCTCTATGACCGCGCCGGGGAGAGCCGCGAGGAGATCGGCGCGGCGCTGGAGGCCGAGCGCGGCCTGACCCTGATCAAGCCCTACGACGCCGCCGAGACGATCGCCGGCCAGGGCAGCGTGGGCCTCGAGATCGCCGAGCAGGCCGCCGAGGAGGGCGTGGAGACCGCCGACGTGCTGGTCTGTTGCGGCGGCGGCGGGCTGACCTCGGGGGTTGCGCTGGCGCTGGAGGCCCGCGCGCCGGGGCTTCGGGCGCGGCCGGCCGAGCCCGAGGGCTTCGACGACACGGCCCGGTCGCTGGCCGCCGGGCGCATCCTTCGCAACAAGGCGATGGCAGGCGGGCTGTGCGACGCGATCGTCACGCCCCAGCCGGGCGAGCTGACCTTTCCCATCATGGCGCGGCTTTGCGGCCCGGGGCTGGTGGTGACCGAGGAGGAGGCCCTGCGGGCAATGGCGCTGGCCTTCCTGCGGCTGAAGATCGTGCTGGAGCCCGGCGGCGCGGTGGCCCTGGCCGCGGCGCTGTTCCGGCCCGACCGGATCGCGGGCGAGGCGGTCATCGCCGTGGCTTCGGGCGGCAACGTGGACCCCGACACCTTCCGCCTTGCGCTTGACCGTCTGGCCCCCGCGCGCTAGCTCGCGCCGGATTAGTTGACTTAGACAATCATCTGGGGCATACACCCCGGCAGGAGGACAACATGCGCACACAGGTCTGCATCATCGGCGGCGGGCCCGCCGGTCTGCTGCTATCGCAGCTTCTGCATCTCGACGGGATCGACTCGGTCATCCTCGAGCGGCGGTCACGCGACTACGTTCTCGGCCGCATCCGCGCCGGCGTTCTGGAGTGGGGCTCGGTCGAGATGCTGCGCAAGGCGCAGGTCGGCGCGCGGATGGAGCGCGAGGGCCTGCCGCACGAGGGCACCTACCTTTCGGCGCAGAACCGCGGCTTCCGCATCGATTTCCAGGATCTGGTGGGCAAGAAGGTCATGGTCTACGGCCAGACCGAGGTGACCCACGACCTCTATGACGCGCGCGACAAGCTCGGCGGCGTGGTCATCGACGAGGCCGAGGGCGTCCGGCCCCACGACCTCGACACCGAGGCGCCCTATGTCACCTACACCAAGGACGGCACCGAACACCGCATCGACTGCGACTTCGTCGCCGGCTGCGACGGCTATCACGGCGTCAGCCGCCAGAGCATTCCCGACAGCGTCCTTCAGACCTTCGAGCGGGTCTATCCCTTCGGCTGGCTCGGCGTGCTGTCGCAGACGCCGCCGGTGTCCGAGGAACTGATCTACGCCAACCACGAACGCGGCTTCGCGCTGTGCTCGATGCGCAACCCGAAGCTCAGCCGCTACTACGTGCAGGTGCCCCTCGACGACAAGGTCGAGCAGTGGAGCGACGACGCCTTCTGGGACGAGCTGCGCCGCCGCATCCCCGCCGACGCGGCCGAACGGCTGGTCACCGGCCCCAGCATCGAGAAATCCATCGCGCCGCTGCGCTCCTTCGTGGCCGAGCCGATGAAATGGGGCCGGCTGTTCCTTGTGGGCGACGCCGCCCACATCGTGCCGCCCACCGGGGCCAAGGGGCTGAACCTCGCCGTCTCGGACGTCCATTACCTGCACGAGGGGCTGCGCGCGCATTACAATGACGGTGAGCCCGAGGGCGTCGAGCGCTATTCCGAGCGCGCCCTCGCCCGCGTCTGGCAGTCCGAGCGGTTCTCGTGGCAGATGACCTCGCTTCTGCACCGCTTCCCCGACCAGGGCGGTTTCGGCCAGCGCATGCAGGAAAGCGAGCTGGCCTATCTGGAGATGTCGCGCAGCGCGCGCACCACGATGGCCGAGAACTATGTCGGCCTGCCGTTCTGAGGGAGGAGCCATGAACGTCGCCGAAATCAACGGCATCCGCCTGCATTACCGCGACGAGGGCGAAGGCGCCCCGGTGGTGTTCTGCAACTCGCTGGGCACCGACCTGCGGCTGTGGGACAAGGTCGTCGCACATCTGCCCGCCGGGCTGCGGCTGATCCGCTACGACAAGCGCGGCCACGGCCTGACGGACGCCCCGCGCGCGCCCTACTCGATGGGCCGGCTGGTGGGCGACGCCGAGGCGCTGATGGAACATCTGGACGTGCGCGGCGCGGTCTTCGTGGGCTGCTCGATCGGCGGGATGGTCGCGCAGGGGCTGGCCGCCAAGCGGGGCGACCTTCTGGCCGGCATGGTGCTGTCGAACACCGCCAGCAAGATCGGCACGCAGCAGATGTGGGACGACCGCATCGCCAAGGTCGAGGCCGGCGGCGTGGAGGCGCTGGCCGACGCGGTGATGGAGCGGTGGTTCTCCCCGCCCTTCCGCGAGACGCCCGAGCTTGCGGCCTGGCGCAACATGCTCACCCGCACGCCCGCCGACGGCTATGCCGGCTGCTCGGCCGCGATCGCGGGAACCGACTTCTATACCACGACCGCCGCGCTGACCCTGCCCACCCTGGGCATCGGCGGCGATCACGACGGCTCGACACCGCCGGACCTTGTCCGCGAGACGACCGAGCTGGTGCAGGGCGGGCGGTTCGAACTGATCCGCGGCGCGGGGCACCTGCCGATGGTCGAGCAGCCCGAGGCCTTCGCCGGGGTTCTGACGGATTTCCTCAAGGAGGTCGGCCATGTCTGAGCGCCACGACCAGGGCATGAAGACGCGCCGCAGCGTGCTGGGCGACGCGCATGTGGACCGCGCCGAGGCGAACAAGACCGCCTTCGACGCCCCTTTCCAGGAGATGATCACCGAGGCCGCCTGGGGCCATGTCTGGTCGCGCGGGACGCTGCCGCTGCGCGAACGCTCGATGCTGACCATCGCGCTGCTAGCGGGGCTCGGCAATTTCGAGGAGATGGCCATGCATATCCGCGCCACGGCACAGACCGGGGCGAGCGCCGAGGACGTGCAGGAGGCGCTGATGCATGTCGCGATCTATGCCGGCGTGCCACGGGCGAACCACGCCTTCAAGATTGCGCGCGAAACCCTTGCCGAGATGGAGAAAACCAATGACTGACCAGGGGCCGCTGATTCCCCGCAACCGGGCGATCCACCCGCCCGCATACGACGTCGCCTACAAGACGGCAGTGACGCGGTCGCCGAACCTGCCGCTGCTGTCGATGGAGTCGACGCCCACCGAGGAGAACGGCCCGACCTTCGGCCACTCCACGCTGGGGCCGCTGGATAACAACCTGATCCTCAACTACACGCAGGGCAAGTCGCCGGCGGTGGGCGAGCGTATCCTGGTGCATGGCCGCGTCCTGGACGAGAACGCCCGCCCGGTGCCCAACACGCTGGTGGAAATCTGGCAGGCCAACGCGGGCGGGCGCTACCGCCACAAGAAGGACACCTATTTCGCCCCGCTCGACCCCAATTTCGGCGGCTGCGGGCGGACCCTGACCGACGAGAACGGCTATTACCAGTTCCTGACCATCCGCCCCGGCGCCTATCCCTGGCCCAACCGCGCCAATGACTGGCGGCCGATGCACATCCACTTCTCCATCTTCGGCCACGCCTTCGGCCAGCGGCTCATCAGCCAGATGTATTTCGAGGGCGACCCGCTGATCGACCGCTGCCCGATCGCCGCGACGATCAAGGACCGCAGCCAGCTCGACCGGCTGGTGGCGCCGCTGGACATGAGCGCGGCGCGGCCGATGGACTTCCTGGCCTACAAGTTCGACATCGTCCTGCGCGGCCGGCGCCAGACGATGTTCGAGAACAAGATCGAAGGGATGTAAGTGATGGTTCAGAAACTCGACACCCTCATCGAGACGCCCTCGCAGACCGCGGGGCCCTATGTGCATATCGGCTGCATCCCGACCTTCGCCGGGGTCGAGGGGATCTACCCCGAGGATCTCGGCAAGCGCGCCATCGAGGACGGCGCCAAGGGCGAGCGGATCACCATCACCGGCTCGGTCTATGACGGCACGGGCTGGGCGCTGCGCGACGCGATGATGGAGACATGGCAGCCCGACGCGGCCGGCAAGTTCCCCGGCGAGGCCGGCGCCGACCCCAAGGTCAACGGCTTCTGCCGCTTCGCCGCCGACGGCGAGTCGGGGGTGTTCACCCTCGAAACCGTCAAGCCCGGCCGCGTGCCGGCGCGCGGCGGCGGAACCCAGGCGCCGCATATCGCCGTGTGGATCGTTGCGCGCGGCATCAATATCGGGCTGCTCACGCGCATCTACTTCGAGGACGAGGACAACGAGGGCGACCCGGTCCTGTCGCGGATCGAGCAGCGCCACCGCGTCGACACGCTGATCGCGAAAAAGACGGGCGAAGGCCGGTATCACTTCGACATCCGCCTGCAGGGCGAGAACGAGACGGTCTTTCTCGACCTGTGAAACCGCCGGTGGCAGACTGTCCCCGCGCCCGGCGCCGCAAGGGCCGGGCGCGGGAGTAGTCATGCACGGAGGGTTCCAATGGCCCGTTTCCTGCTCGTTCACGGCTCCTGCAACGGGGCATGGTGCTGGCGCGACATCCTGCCGCGCCTCGAAGCGGCCGGTCACGCGGCACGCGCGATCGACCTGCCGGGTCACGGCGCGGACCGGACGCCGCCAGCGGAGGTGACGCTGGACGGCTATGCCGGCGCGATCGTCGATGCCATCACCGAGCCGGCCATCGTCGTCGGCCACTCGATGGCCGGGATCCCCATCGCCCGCGCCGCCGAGATGGCGCCGGAAAAGGTTGAAAAACTGATATTCCTCTGCGCCTACCTGCCCCGGGACGGGCAGTCGGTGGTTGAAATGCGTAAAGCCTCGCCGGGCCAGCCCATGAGCGGCGCGGCGGTGCCCGCACCCGACGGGCTGAGCTTCACCCTCGACCCGGACCGCGCGGTCGAGACCTTCTATCACGACTGCCCGGAAGAGGCGCAGGCCTACGCCCTCGCCCGGGTCGGGCCGCAGCCGGTCGCGCCGCAGGAGACGCCCGCCGCCCTCGGCGCGGGCTTCGATTCCGTCGAGAAGCACTACATCCTGTGCGAACACGACCGCGCCATCCCGCCCGACTACCAGCGCGCCATGGCCGCCCGGCTTCCGGACGGGCCGACCAGCGTGCTGCCCACCGGCCACTCGCCCTTCTTCGCCGCGCCCGATATGCTGGCGCAGAGCCTTGCCACCATCGCGGAGTCCCCATGACAAAGCCCTGCATCATCTGCGTCGCCATCACCGGCTCGCTGCCCACCAAGGAAAACAACCCCGCCGTCCCGATCACCGTGGACGAGCAGCTCGAAAGCACCCACGAGGCCTTCGAGGCCGGCGCCGCGATATGCCACGCCCATGTGCGCAACGACGACCAGACGCCCAGCTCGGACCCGGAGAAATTCGCCCGCCTCAAGGAGGGGCTGGAGAAACACTGCCCCGGCATGATCGTCCAGTTCTCCACCGGGGGGCGCTCGGGCGCGGGGACGGCGCGCGGGGGGATGCTGCCGCTGCGCCCCGACATGGCCTCGCTTTCGGTGGGGTCCAACAACTTCCCCACCCGCGTCTACGAGAACCCGCCCGACCTTGTGGACTGGCTGGCCGCCGAGATGGTGAAATACGACATCAAGCCCGAGATCGAGGCCTTCGATCTCAGCCACATCCTGCAGGCGGTGAGGATGAGCGAGGACGGCCGGCTGAAAAAGCCGCTCTACGTCCAGTTCGTGATGGGCGTGAAGAACGCCATGCCCGCCGACCGCGAGGTCTTCGACTTCTACATCAGGACGCTCAACCGCCTCGCCCCCGACGCCGAGTGGTGCGGCGCGGGCATCGGCGCCAACCAGATCATGCTCAACGAATGGTCGATCGCCGCCGGCGGCCACACCCGCACGGGGCTCGAGGACAATGTCCGCCTCGACCGCGACACGCTGGCGCCCTCGAATGCGGCGCTGGTCAGGCGCGCCGCCGAGCTGTGCGAAAAGCACGAGCGCCCCGTCGCCACGGCCGCGCAGGCGCGCGAGATCCTCGGCCTGCGGCCCGCGTGATGCCAGCAAGCGCCTTCGATTCCGCCATCTACCGCGACCTGTTCGGCGACGCCGAAATGGCGCGGCTCTTCACCGACGGCGCCGAGACCCGCGCGATGCTGCTGGTCGAGGGGGCGCTGGCGCGCGCGCAGGGCGATCTGGGCATGATCCCGGCCGAAAGCGCCGATTTCATCCACAAGGCCTCGATGGAGGTGCAGATCGACCCGGCCGGGCTGGCGAAGGCCACGGGCGTGAACGCCGTGCCGGTGCCTGCGCTGGTCGCCGCATTCCGCAGCGCGCTCGAGGCCCCCGATCACGCGCAATACGTCCATTGGGGCGCGACCAGCCAGGACATCATGGATACCGCGCTGGTGCTGCGGCTGCGCCAGGTCCTGACGCTGGCCGAGGACCGGCTGGCCAGCGTGCTCGACGGTCTGGCCACGCTGGCCGAGCAGCACGCCGATACGCCCATGGCCGCGCGCACCTACGGCCAGGCCGCCACGCCCACCAGCTTCGGCGAGGTGGCCGCGGGCTGGGGGCGGCCGCTGCTACGCCACCGCGAGCGGCTGGCCGGTCTGCGCCCGCGGCTGCTGCAGGTCAGCCTGGCCGGGGCGGCGGGCACGCTGGCGGCGATGGGCGACAAGGGCCCCGCGCTGCGCGCGAGGCTGGCCGAGGCGCTCGACCTCGCCGACCCGGGCGCCAGCTGGCACCCCGCGCGCGACAGCGTGGCCGAGCTGTCGTCCTGGGCGGCGGCGCTGACCTCCAGCCTCGGCAAGATGGGCGAGGACCTGATCCTGCTGACACAGACCGGCATCGGCGAAGTGCGGCTGGGCAGCGGCGGCGGCTCCTCGACGCTTCCGCAGAAACAGAACCCGGTGCAGCCCTCGCTGCTGGTGGCGCTGGCGCGGCACGCTGTGGCCCTCGATTCGGCCATCCAGGGCGCCGCGCTGCACCGCCAGCAACGCGACGGGGCCGCCTGGTTCGTCGAATGGCTCAACCTGCCGCAGCTGTGCATCGGCCTGGGCCGCGCGCTCGACGTCGCGGGCGAGCTGACCCACAGCCTGCAGCCCCGCCCCGAGCGGATGCGCGCCGGCCTCGATGACGGGCTCGGCCTGATCCATGCCGAGGCGCTGAGCTTCGCGCTGACCGACCGGATGCCGCGCCCCGACGCGCAGGCCGCCGTCAAGGACCTCTGCCTCGAGGCGCAGGAAAGCGGAACCCCCCTGCCCGAGCTGGCGCGCGGCCGCTGGCCCGATACCGACTGGGCCGCCACCCTGCTGGCCGAGGCGCAGATGGGCACCGCCCCCGCCGACGCGCGCAGCTTCGCCCGCCGGGTGCGCGGCTGATCCCGGCCGGCCCACCGCAACCCGGCGGCTGACAGGCGCGCCGGGGCCGCCACGGGCGCCAGCGCGGCCCCGGACCACCGCGTCCGGG
>PUHN01000027.1 GCA_002967695.1 Rhodobacteraceae bacterium WD3A24
GGGGCGGGTGCTGGCGGCGGCGCTCGACGCCGCGCTTCCCGAGCCGCCCGCCGCTCTCGGCCTCGCCCTTTCGGGCGGGGGCGATTCGACGGCGCTGGCCGCGCTGACGGCCGAGTGGGCGGCCGCGCGCGGGGTCGCGCTGCACGCGCTGACCGTCGATCACGGGCTGCGCCCCGAGGCGGCGGAGGAGGCCGCCGCCGCCGCCCGCCTGTGCGCCGATCTCGACATCAGCCATGAGCAACGCCGATGGCGGGGCTGGGACGAGCGCGGCAATCTGCAGGACGCGGCCCGCCGCGCGCGCCGCGCTCTGATCACCGACTGGGCAGATGCGCGCGGGCTGGGGGCGGTGGCGCTGGGCCACACGCGCGACGATCAGGCCGAAACGGTGCTGATTCGGCTTGCGCGGGGCTCGGGCGTGGACGGGCTGTCGGGCATGGCGGCGTCAGAGACGGTGGCCGGGTTGGCCTGGCTGCGCCCGCTTCTGGGGGTGAGCCGCGCGGCGCTGCGCCAAGAGCTCGTCCGGCGCGGGTTGAGCTGGTGCGAGGATCCCTCGAACGCCGATCCGCGTTTCGACCGCGTCAAGGCGCGCGCCGCGCTGGCCGCGCTCGCTCCGCTGGGGATCGACGCGGCAGGGCTGGCAGAGACCGCCGGGCGGATGCGCACTGCCCGCATGGCGCTGATGCACGGCGCGGCCGAAGCCGCGCGGCGGCTGATCCGGGTGCAAGCGGGCGACGTGCTGATCGACCGGGCCGGGCTGTTCGATCTGCCCGACGAGCCGCGCGAGCGGTTGATGGCCGATGCGCTGCGCTGGGTCGCGTCGGCGGAGTATCGCCCGCGTCACCGGGCGCTGCGCCGCCTGCTTGCCGGGTTGGCCGCGGGCCGGGGCGGGACGCTGCATGGGTGCCGCGTTCTGGTCGAACGCGATGCGCTGCGCGTGACGCGCGAATGGAACGCGGTGCGCGGCACATTCGCGCCGCCCGGCGCGCTGTGGGACGAGCGCTGGCGGGTTTCCCACCGGGGCGGCCCGGCGCCCGGCGCCGCCGGGCTGGTGGTCGGTGCGCTTGGCGACAGAGGGCTTGCGCAATGCCCCGACTGGCGCGAAAGCGGGTTGCCGGCGGCCTCGTTGCGTGCGAGCCCGGCGGTGTGGCGCGGGGAGGTGCTGGTCGCCGCACCGCTTGCCCGTGCCGGCGGCGGATGGTGCGCCGAACTGGCGCAGGGCAAGGATACGCTTATCTCGTCGCTGATCGCGCATTGAACCCGGCCCGACAATCTTTACATTGTGGCGCAACCGGCCGGGCCATCCGGCCCCCGATCAAGGGAGCTCATCTTGGGCAATATGCGTAACATCGCGTTCTGGGTTGTTCTGTTCCTGCTGATGCTGGCGCTGTTCAACCTGTTCAGCAACACGGACGGAACCTCATCGGCGCGGTCGATTCCCTATTCCGACTTCGTGCAGCGGGTAGACGGCGGCGAGGTCGCGCGGGTCACGCTGGATGGCGAGCGGGTGCTGTTCACCGGCCGCGACGGTCAGCAATACACGACGACCAAGCCGGAGGACGCCAATCTCACCGATCGGCTGCTGGCCGCCGAGGTCAGCGTCGAGGCCCGCCCGCAGGAGCAGTCGGGCTTCCTTTCGGCGCTGTCGCTGTGGCTGCCCTTCCTGATCCTGATCGCGATCTGGATCTTCTTCATGAACCGGATGCAGGGCGGCGGACGCGGCGGCGCGATGGGCTTCGGCAAGTCGAAGGCCAAGCTTCTGACCGAGAAGCAGGGCAAGGTTACCTTTGACGAGGTCGCCGGTATCGACGAGGCCAAGGAAGAGCTCGAAGAGATCGTCGAGTTCCTGCGCAACCCGCAGAAATTCTCGCGCCTGGGCGGCCAGATCCCCAAGGGCGCGCTTCTGGTCGGCCCGCCGGGCACCGGCAAGACGCTTCTGGCGCGGGCCATTGCCGGCGAGGCGGGCGTGCCGTTCTTCACCATCTCCGGCTCGGATTTCGTCGAGATGTTCGTGGGCGTCGGCGCCAGCCGCGTGCGCGACATGTTCGAGCAGGCCAAGAAGAACGCGCCCTGCATCGTCTTCATCGACGAGATCGACGCGGTCGGCCGCTCGCGCGGGGCCGGCTACGGCGGCGGCAACGACGAGCGCGAGCAGACCCTCAACCAGCTTCTGGTCGAGATGGACGGCTTCGAGGCCAACGAGGGCGTCATCATCGTCGCGGCCACCAACCGCCCCGACGTGCTGGACCCCGCGCTGCTGCGCCCGGGCCGCTTCGACCGGCAGGTTCAGGTGCCCAACCCCGACATCAAGGGGCGCGAGCAGATCCTGGGCGTGCATGCCCGCAAGGTGCCGCTGGGCCCGAACGTGGATCTGCGCATCATCGCGCGCGGCACGCCGGGCTTTTCCGGCGCCGATCTTGCCAACCTGGTCAACGAGGCGGCGCTTATGGCCGCGCGCGCGGGCCGGCGTTTCGTGACCATGGACGATTTCGAGAACGCCAAGGACAAGGTCATGATGGGGGCCGAGCGACGGTCGATGGTGATGACCGAGGACGAGAAGAAGCTGACCGCCTATCACGAGGCCGGCCACGCAATCGTCGGCCTCAACGTGCCCCAGCACGACCCGATCCACAAGGCGACGATCATCCCGCGCGGGCGCGCGCTGGGCCTGGTGCTGAGCCTGCCCGAGCGCGACCAGCTTTCGGTGACCTACACCAAGTACAAGTCCAAGATCGCCATGGCGATGGGCGGGAAGGTGGCCGAGGAGCTGATCTTCGGGAAGGAGAACATCACCTCGGGCGCGGCCTCGGACATCCAGCAGGTCTCCAAGATCGCCCGGGCGATGGTCACCCAGTTCGGCTTTTCCGAGGAGCTGGGCAATGTCGACTACGCCAACGAGCAGCAGTCCTATCTGGGCATGATGCCGGGGCCGTCGAACATCTCGCCCGACACCCAGCGCAAGATCGACGCCGAGGTGCGCAAGATCGTCGACGAGGGCTACGAGACGGCCAAGAGGATTCTGACCGAGCACGCCGAGGAGCATGAGCGTCTGGCCCAGGGGCTGCTGGAATACGAGACGCTGACCGGTGACGACATCACCAAGGTCATCAACGCGGAGCCGCTGGGCCGCGACGATGATGATGGCGGCTCGGCCGAGAGTGCCGGACCCAGTGTCACCGCGATTCCCAAGACCCACAAGCCCAAGCGCCCGCCCCGCGACGAAGGCGGCATGGAGCCCGAGCCTTCGACCTGAGGCGCCTGCAATGAAGACGCGGCTCCCGGCTGGTACGTTGCGCGCGCGCCGGCGTGATTTCCATATCGGGCCGCCGGCGGGCCGCTGACGCTGCCCGAACCCATGGGGCGCCCCGCCGCCGGCGGGGCGCGGGCGGGGGCTTTCAGCCCCCGGACCCCCGAGGATATTTTCACGAAGATGAAGGGGCGGATCGTTGACCCGTGTTCCCGCGCGGGGTGTGCGGCTCTTATCGGAAACTCAAGCTGGCGGTTCCGGCTCGGGATGTGTCGCAATCGCTGCTGTGGCGCAGGCGGCGGGCGGTTATGAGCGGTTGGACAGGCAGGCATGCCGTTGCATGCGACAAGGGAGTGGAAGATGGCCTTCAAGTCCGATATCGAGATCGCCCGCGCGGCACGCAAGCAGCCCATTCAGGAGGTCGGCGCCAAGCTCGGCATTCCGGCTGATCACCTGCTGCCCTATGGCCACGACAAGGCCAAGGTGGGGCAGGCCTTCATCGAAGGCCTCGCGGATCGGCCCAAGGGCAAGCTGATACTCGTTACGGCCATCAATCCCACCCCGGCGGGTGAAGGGAAGACGACGACCACCGTGGGGCTGGGCGACGGGCTCAACCGGATCGGCCGGAAGGCGGCCGTGTGCATCCGCGAGGCCAGTCTTGGCCCCTGCTTCGGCATGAAAGGCGGCGCCGCGGGGGGCGGCTATGCCCAGGTCGTGCCGATGGAGGACATGAACCTTCACTTCACGGGCGATTTCCACGCCATCACCAGCGCGCATAACCTCCTCAGCGCGATGATCGACAACCACATCTACTGGGGCAACGAGCTGGGGATCGACGAGCGTCGTATAGTCTGGCGCCGGGTGATGGACATGAACGACCGCGCTCTGCGTGACAACGTCGTGGGGTTGGGCGGGGTGGCCAACGGCTTTCCCCGGCAGACGGGCTTCGACATCACGGTGGCCTCGGAGGTGATGGCGATTCTGTGCCTGGCCTCGGATCTGGGCGATCTGCAGCGGCGGCTGGGCAACATCGTCGTCGCCTATCGGCGCGACAGGACACCGATTCATGCCCGTGATCTCAAGGCCGACGGGGCGATGACGGTGCTTTTGCGCGATGCGATGCAGCCCAACCTCGTCCAGACACTGGAAAACAACCCCGCCTTCGTCCATGGCGGCCCCTTCGCCAACATCGCGCATGGCTGCAACTCCGTCACAGCCACCACCACGGCGCTGAAATGCGCCGATTATGTCGTCACCGAGGCGGGCTTCGGCGCCGATCTGGGTGCCGAGAAGTTCATGAACATCAAGTGCCGCAAGGCCGGTCTCGCCCCTGACTGCGTGGTCATCGTCGCCACGGTGCGGGCGATGAAGATGAATGGCGGCGTTGCCAAGGAAGACCTGGGCGCCGAGAATGTGGAGGCGGTGCGCGAGGGCTGCGCCAATCTGGGGCGCCATATCGGCAATGTGAAATCCTTCGGCGTGCCGGCGGTGGTGGCGATCAACCATTTTGCCGGCGACACCGAGGCCGAGATCCGCGCGGTGACAGAGTATGTGGAGACGCAGGGCTCCGAGGCGATCCTGTGCAGGCACTGGGCCGAAGGCTCCAGCGGGACCGAGGCGCTGGCCACGCGCGTGGCCGAGATCGCCGATTCGGGAGTGTCGCAATTCGCGCCACTCTATCCCGACGCCATGCCGCTCTTCGAGAAGATCGAGCGCATCGCCAAGTCGATCTACCGCGCCGACGAGGTGATCGCCGACAAGAAGGTGCGCGACCAGCTCCGCGAGTGGGAAGCGGCCGGTTTCAGCGATCTGCCGGTCTGCATGGCCAAGACGCAATACAGCTTTTCGACCGACCCGAACCTGCGCGGCGCGCCCACCGGCCACAGCGTGCCGCTCCGCGAGGTGCGCCTCTCGGCGGGCGCCGGTTTCGTGGTGGTGATCTGCGGCGAGATCATGACGATGCCGGGACTGCCGCGCCGGCCGTCGGCCGAGGTGATCAGGCTTGATGCAGAGGGCCGGGTCGAGGGGCTGTTCTGACGCGGCCATCCATGTCATGGGCGGGCCCGACCCGCAAACCAGGGAGATCGCCATGACCGCCACCATTCTCGACGGCAAGGCCTTCGCGGCCCGAATGCGCGCCGATATCGGCGGGCGCGTCGCCCGGCTGCGGGAAGAGTTCGGCATTATCCCCGGCCTGGCCGTCGTGCTCGTGGGCGAGGATCCGGCCAGTCAGGTCTATGTGCGCAACAAGCACAAGCAGACGGTCGAGGCCGGAATGGAAAGTTTCGAGCACCGCCTCGCCGAGACCACGACCGAGGACGAGCTGCTCGACCTGATCGCCGGGCTCAACGCCGATCCTGCTGTCAACGGCATCCTCGTGCAGCTGCCGCTGCCCGCCCACATCGACTCCGATCGCGTGATCAATGCGATCGACCCGGCCAAGGATGTCGACGGCTTTCACATCTCAAATGTGGGGCGTCTGGCGACGGGGCAGAAATCCATGGTGCCCTGCACGCCGCTGGGCTGTCTGATGCTGCTGCGCGATCATCTCGGCAGCCTCTCCGGCGCCGAGGCGGTGGTGGTCGGCCGCTCCAACATCGTGGGCAAGCCGATGGCGCAGCTCCTTCTGGGCGAGAGCTGCACGGTGACCATCGCCCATTCGCGGACCCGCGAGCCCGCCGAGGTCTGCCGCCGCGCCGACATCCTCGTCGCCGCTGTGGGCCGGCCCGAGATGATTCCCGGCACGTGGATCAAACCCGGCGCGACGGTCATCGATGTGGGCATCAACCGCATCCCCGCCCCCGAGCGGGGCGAGGGCAAGCACCGGCTGGTCGGCGACGTGGATTTCGACAGCGCCGCGCGCGTCGCCGGGGCGATCACCCCGGTGCCCGGCGGCGTGGGGCCGATGACCATCGCCTGCCTGCTGGCCAACACGCTGACCGCGACCTGCCGCGCCAACGGCCTGCCCGAACCCGAGGGGCTGACCGTCTGAACGGCCTTCACCTTCGCGAAAATATCCCCGCCGGAAGCCCGGCCCCGCAGCAGCGGGGCCAGATCCGCACCGCAGCCTCAGGCGCGGCGCGCGGCAGCCTCGTTGGTGTCGGTGATGTAGCCCGGCAGTTCGCGCGCGACCTCGGGGAAGTGCCGCGCGATCTCGCGAATGTCGAAGCGCTGCATGATCGCCTCCTTTGGCTCGCGGTCGAGCAGGAAGCGGAACGCCGCCTCGATACAGGCCGGGGGCGGGCAGGCCTCGCCCGACAGCCGCCGGAAATCACGCTGCGACAGGGTTACCTGGTGGCGGCTCTCTCCGTCGCCGTCGCGCACGACGACCTCGAAGGCCATGGGGTCGTCATGGGATGTCTGCGTCACTTCGATCATCGCGTCCTCCCTTGCTTCGGTCCGCGCTCCGGCGCGAACGGCCCCGCAGGGCGGGCATAACCCGGCTGGGACGCGCGCTTCAACGTCCCATTCGCCCCTGCGCATAGACATCCCCCGCGCGGGGGCGTATCACCGCCGCGACGGGGAGGCTCGAAGACCGAAAAAAGCCCACTTCAGGCGGGGCCTTGCATGTCCGTCCTCTCGACGATCCTTCCGCTGTTCGCGCTCATCGTGCTGGGCTTCGGCTGCGTGCGCGCGGGCTATATCCCCGCCGCCCATATCCGGCCCATCGGCGATTTCGTCATCAAGGTGGCGCTGCCCGCGCTGATCTTCAACGCGGTGTCCGGACTGTCACTGGGCGAGGCGCTCAATCCGGGGTTTCTGGCCGCCTATGGCGGCGCATCCGCGTTGGTGTTCGCGGCCGCGCTGGCTTTCGCGCGACGTGTGCCGGGGGCCGATATCGGCACCGCCGGGGTCGTCGCGCTGGGCATGGCGTGTTCCAACAGCGGGTTCATGGGCTATCCTCTGGCGCTCAATGTCATCGGCCCCGAGGCGGCAGCACTGCTGGCCCAGACAATGGTGGTCGAGAACATAGTCATCATCCCCGCCGCGCTGATGCTGGCCGAGGCACGGGGTGGCGGGCACGGCTGGCGCGCGGCCTGGCGCGCGGTGCGCGGGGGGCTGCGCAACCCGATCCTGATCGCGCTCGGGGCGGCGCTGGCGGTCTCGGTAAGCGGGCTGGCATTGCCTGAATTCCTGGGCGAGGCGATCGCGATGCTGTCGAATGTCGCCTCGCCGATCGCGCTGTTCGTGCTGGGGGGCACGCTGGCCTCGCTGTCGATGGCGGGCGTGCGCGGCCTCGCGGCGGTGATCGTTACGGGCAAGCTGGTGCTGCACCCGGTGGCGGTCTTCGCGGGGCTGATGCTGGTGCCGGGGCTGGATGACTGGATGATAGCGGGCGGCACGCTGTTTGCGGCCGTGCCCATGCTGTCGATCTATCCGCTTCTGGGCAGCCGTGCGGGGGCCGAGATGCTCTCGGCCACGGCGCTTCTGATGGCGGTGGTCGTCAGCTTCGTCACGCTCAGCGTCTGGATCGCCGCGCTGGAACGGGTGGTGAGTTTCTAGGCGCCCAGCAGGCTGGCGACGTGGCGGATTGCCAGAACATATCCCCCGACCCCGCACCCGGCGATCACCCCGTCGGCGCGCAGGCTGACATAGGAGTGGTGGCGGAAGCTCTCGCGCTTGTGGATGTTCGAGATGTGCACCTCGACCACCGGCCCCTCGAAGGTGTTCAGCGCGTCCAGCAGCGCCACCGAGGTATGGGTGAAGGCCGCAGGGTTGATGACGATGCCCGACGCGCCTTCGCGGGCCGCATGGATCCAGTCGATCAGCTCGCCCTCGTGGTTGCTCTGACGAAGGCGCGTCTCCAGCCCGCGCTCGGCGGCCACGGCCGCACAATCGCGCGCCACATCGTCGAGCGTGGCGTTGCCGTAGATTTCGGGCTGGCGACGGCCCAGTAGGTTCAGGTTCGGGCCGTTGAGAATCTCTATCGGGCCGGGCATGGGATGCTCCTTGTCGCGGTGGCGGGGCGTGGCACCGTCAGTGCCGCGGAAGCCCCGCCGGGGCAAGGGCGCGTTTCTGCGCGGCGATCCGGAATTGCGCATTGGCAGCGCCGTAGCCGGCATAGTCGCCGCGGCGCTCGACGATCTCGAAGAAGAAGCCCTCGCCGAAGCTCTGGCTGTAGAGCTGGAAGAATTCGCCGCCCGCGTCGCGGTCGTAAAGGATGTTGGCCGCGCGCAGCCGTTCGGTGAACTCCGGGTCCAGCCCGAAGCGCGCTTCGAGATCGGCGTAATAGTTGGGCGAGATCGCCAGCGCCTCGAATCCGTTTGCCGCGAGTTGCCGTGCGGTGGCGAAGATGTCGTCGGTGGCCAGCGCGATGTGCTGGACCGAGGCGCCGTAGCTTTCCGCGGCGAAACGCCCGGCCAGCGTGCGGCGATTGTCGGCCCCGTTGAGCGTGAGCCGCAGCCGCCCGTCGAGGGACTCGATGGCCTGCGAATGCACCAGCCCCGACGGGTCGACCACATCGACCATGGGCGCCTTCCGGGTTTGCAGCAGCGCGGTGTAGAACAGCACCCAGCTGTGCATCTCCTCGTAATCCATGGTCTGGGCGAGGTGGTCGATGCGGGTGAGCCCCGCGGGCGCGGAAGCCGGGTCGTCGGCGGGGGAAAAATCCACCTCCCAAAGCCGGTCGAGCCCGTGGGCGGCGTCGATGAAGCGCACCAGCCCGCCATCCATGACGCGGATCGCCGGGATCTTCAGCTCGCCCGCCCCGGTGGGTTGCTCGATGACCTCGGCACGCAGGGCGGCGGCACGCTCGACCGTGGCGGCGGCATCGGCGACTTTCAGCGCGACGTCGCAGACCGTCGTTCCCCGCAGCAGGTAAAGCGAATGGGCAAAGCCCTCCTCGCCGGTGTTGATCAGGATGTTGATCCCGCCCTGGCTCCAGCGGGCGACATCCTTGGAGCGATGCCGCCCCGACCGCGCGAAGCCCAGCGCGCGCAGCATCTTCTCCAGCCGGGCGGCCTCGGCCGGGTCCGTGGCGAACTCCACGAACTCCACGCCCTCGGGGGGGACCCGGTCGGGCATCTCGGGGACGGGGATGCGCGTGCCGGGTTCCTCGCGCGCGACCCGGTCCATCAGCCAGACCAGGCTGCGCTGCCCGTCCTGCGCGATGGAGCGCGGCGAGGCGCCGCGGAACTGGTCGTTGAACACCTCGAGGCTCAGGGGCCCGTCATAGCCCGTCGCGGCCACGGCGCGCATGAACCCCACGACGTCGAGATCGCCCTGCCCGGGCATGTTGCGATAATGGCGCGACCAGTGCAGCAGCTCCATCTCGATGTCGGGGGCGTCGGCAAGCTGGACGAAGAAGATGCGGTCGCCGGGGATACGGCGGATGCTGTCATTGTCGATCCCGCGGGCCAGGCTGTGGAAGCTGTCGAGGATGAGCCCGACATTGGGGTGATCGGCGCGGCGCACGATCTCCCAGGCGTCGCGGTGGTCGCTGACATGCCGGCCCCAGGCCAGCGCCTCGAAGCCCAGCCTGAGCCCTCGCGCGCGCGCCTCGTCGCCCAGCGCGCGCAGATCATTGGCGGCCCGGTCGATGCCGCCCAGCGCCTCGTCATGGGTGTTCGAGCAGATCAGCATCAGCTCGGCGCCCAGCTCCTCCATCAGGTCGAACTTGCGCCGCGCGCGCTCGAAGGCGCGCGCGCGCAGGGGCTCGGGCAGCCCCTCGAAATCGCGAAAGGGCTGGAACAGCGAGATCTCCAGCCCGTGATCGCGCACCATCGCGCCCACCTCGCGCGGGGGGGCGTCGAAGGCGAGGAAGTCGTTCTCGAAGATCTCGATGCCCTGGAACCCCGCCGCCGCGATGGCGGCGAGCTTCTCGCGCAGGTCACCCGAAAGGCAGACAGTGGCGATGGCGGTCTTCATCGGACGAAGCCCAGAAGTTTCGGCAGGGCGAGCACGGTGTCGGGCACGAAGGTGATGATGAACAGCACCGCCACCTCGATGACGAAGAAGGGCATGATCTGGCGCACCAGCCGCGCCATGCCCACGCCGGCGACACCCTCGGCCACGAACAGGCACAGCCCCAGCGGCGGGGTGATCAGCCCGATCATCAGGTTGAAGATGACGATGATGGCGAAATGCACCGGGTCGATGCCGAAGCCCATGGCGATGGGGTGGACGATGGGCACCAGCACCAGAAGCGCGGCGATCCCTTCGAGGAACAGCCCCACGAACAGAAACAGTGCGATCACGATCAGCAGGAAGATCACCCGGCTGTCCACGTTGGCCAGAACCAGATCGGTGAGCATGTTGGGCACGCGGTTGTAGGTCATCAGCCAGTTGGCCGCCGACACCGCCGCGATGATGATCATGATGACCGCGCTGTCGCGCATGGACTCCGAGAGTATCCGTGGCAGGTCCGACACGCGCACCTCGCGGTAGAGCCCCATGCCCACGACCACCGCATAGGCCACCGCGAAACTCGCCGCCTCGGTCGGCGTGACGATACCCAGAACGATCGAGCCGACGACGAATACCGGCATCAGCAGCGGAATGATCCCGCCCAGAAGCGCGCCCGCCTGGCTGGGAATTTCCGCCAGCGCCTGGCGGTCCGATGGTCCGCCCGATTTCACGCGGTTGACGCGGATCATCACATAGGCCGACAGGAACAGCGCCAGAAGCAGCCCCGGCACGACGCCGCCAAGGAACATCGCCGGCACCGACACCCCGCCCACGGTGAGCGCATAGATGATCACCGGGATCGAGGGCGGGATGATCGGCCCGATCACCGAACTCGCCGCGGTGAGCGCCGCGGCGAAATCGCGCCGGTAGCCCGCGCGCTCCATCTCGGGGATGAAGACCCGCCCGATGGCCGAGGTGTCGGCCACCGCCGAGCCCGACAGCCCCGCAAAGACCACGCTAGCCCAGATGTTGACCAGCGCGAGCCCCGCGCGCAGCCGGCCCACGATGACGATGGAGAAGGCGATGATGCGCCGGGTGATCCCCGAGGCGTTCATCAGCTCGCCGGCCAGCACGAAAAGCGGGATCGCCAGCAGCGGAAACGAGTTGATGCCCCGGAACATTTCGGTTGCGACGATGCGCGGGTGATAGGGAAACTCGCCCGTGGCCATGAACCACATCAGCGCCGCGACGATGGCAAAGGCCACCGGAACGCCCAGAACCAGTCCGCCAAGAAGAATTGCATAGACCATGACTCAGACCTCGCCCCGGCGAATGTCGCGGATGCGGCGCGCTGCCCTCAGGGCGGCGGCCAGCGCCAGCAGCGCCCCGCCCAGCACGATGGCGAACTGCCAGGGCGCCATCGTCCCGAATACGCCAAGCCAGCTCATGCCCGTCGCCCCGGCAAGCCCTTCGGCGGCCGTGACGATGCCCGAGGCCTCGCGCTCGCCCCGGCTTTCGATGAACATCAGCCCCGAGCGTACCAGCAGCCCGCCGATGGCGATCATCGCCACGTCCACCACGGCGAACAGCACGGCACGGGCGCGGGCGGGCAGCGGATCGGTCAGCAGGGTAAAGCGGATGTGGCGGTCCTGCATGTAGGCCATGGCCACCCCGAACATGACGCCGTAGATCGACAGGTAGATCGGCATCTCCTCGCCCCAGGCCCAGGACTGGTTCAGGGTGTAGCGGCGCAGCGAATTGACGAAGACGACAAGGAAGACGCCCGCCATGCACAGCGCGGCGCCCGCGGCGAATATCCGTGTGAAGGCGCTGTCGAGTCGGTCGAGCATGGGAAGCTCCGTGAACAGAGTCGGGGCGGGCCGACGCGCGGCCCGCCCCCAGCATGCCGGATCAGCTTTCGCCGGTCACCTCGGCGACGGCATCCTGAAGCCGGTCGATCCACTCGGCATCATCGCCGAGTTCGCCGCGCAGCCATTCCGCCACGGCCGGCTGGGCCGCGTCGCGGAACTGCGCCAGCTCCTCGCCGGTGGGCGCGTAGACTTCCATGCCCTCTTCCGAGACGGCGCGCAGGCCCTCTGCCGAGGTGAACTGCTGGATCGCGCGGCCCATCGTGCCCGCGATGCGGCCGGCGCGGTCGATCACGGCCTGCTCGGCTGGGTCGAGCGACTGGTAGAACTCCTCGTTGATCAGGAGGAAGTCGGTGGCATACACGTGCCCGTCCAGCGTCAGGTAGTCCTGCAGCTCGTGCAGGTTGTTGTTGTAGATCACGCCGACGGGGTTCTCCTGCCCGTCCACGACACCGGTCGCCAGCGCGTTGGGCAGCTCGGTCCACGGCACCGGCGTGGGCTCGCCGCCCAGCCCCTCGACCAGCTCGACGTAAAGCGGAATGGGCTGGACGCGGAAACGCAGGCCTTCCATGTCGGCGGGCGTGCGGATCTCGCGCTGGTTGTTGGTGAAGTGACGCACGCCGGTCTCGCCGTAAGCCAGCGTCCGCAGCCCCGATTCCTCGAGGCAGTGCTGCGCCAGCGCGTCGCCGAAGGGCCCGTCGAGGACGTCCCACGCAACGGTCGGGTCGGGGAACATGTAGGGGATGTCGAGCACCTGCGCAGCGGCGCAGACGCGGCTCATCGCGCCCGAGACCATGACGACCTGCGTCAGCCCCTCCTGCGCCTGCTCGACCAGTTCGTTCTCGTCACCCAGCGCGCCGGCGGGGAACAGGTCCACCTCGACATCGGTCTGGGCCTCGACGATGTTCTCGAAGATCGCCGCGGCCGCGCCCTTCTTGGAGCTTGTCCAGTCCTCGGGGTCGACATGGGCGAAGCGGATCGTCTGTGCCTCGGCCATTCCCGCGCCGAGGCTCAGCGTCAGCGCCGCGGCGGCGCCCGTGAGGGCTTTCGTGGTTAGGTTACGCATCGGGTCCTCCCTTTCTTGCGTCGTTTTGCCGGGCAGCACCCGGCAGAGTGGCGAGCGGCGGCCAGGAGGGCCGTCACTCGGTGAAACTCTCGAACGTGGCGCGCATGCGCTCGGGGTCGGCAGCCAGTCCGGTGAACAGTTTGAACGCCCGCGCCGCCTGGAACACCGCCATGCCCGCCCCGGGCAGCACCTTGCAGCCCCGGCGGCGCGCCTCGCGCAGCAGGTCGGTTTCCAGCGGGAAATAGACGATGTCGGCCACCCACATCTCGGGTCGCAACAACTCGGCCGGGACCGGCGAGCCGGGAAGCTTGGCCATGCCCACCGGCGTGGCGTTGACCACCCCGTCGAGCGCCCCGCCCATCGTGTCCTCCATGCTGCCCGCCGCCTCGGCCCGGCCGGGATGGGTGGCGGCCAGCCGCTCCAGCAGGTCGTTCTGCCGCGCCCGGTCGGTATCGGCGATCAGCAGCCGGCCCACGCCGCACTCCATGAGGGCGTGCGCCACGGCCACGCCCGCCCCGCCCGCGCCGATCAGCAGCACGCGGTCGCGCCCCGCACCGTCCATGCCGCGGCGAAAGCTCTCGGCGAAGCCCCACATGTCGGTGTTGTGCCCGCTGCGCCGGCCGTCGCGGAACACCACGGTATTGATCGCGCCCACCGAGCGCGCGGCGTCCGACAGGGTGTCGACATGGCCCATCGCGGCGATCTTGTGGGGGAAGGTGACGTTGAGCCCGGCAAACCCGCACAACTCGGCGGCGTCGAGGATCTCGGCCAGCCCGCGCCCCTCATGCGCCTGACCGGTGTCGAAGAGACGGTAGCTCAGGCGCAGCCCCTGTGCCTCGGCCTCGGCCTCGTGCATGCGGGGTGTGCGCGACAACTGGATCCCGCTGCCCACCAGCCCCACCAGCGCCGCGGGCACGCAGGCGCGTCCGGTCATCCCTGCAGGCACAGGCGGCGTGGCGATCTCTTCAAGCACGGCGCTTCTCCCTTCGCCGGTCACCTCCGGGCACGGGCGATGACGACGTCGCACAGCATTTAACCGTATAGTTAATTTGTCAACAGATTTTGTACCGGACAGTTAAATCCATCGCCCGCGCGGCTGGTGTCCCGCCGCGCGGTTTGGCATGATCGGCCCGCCGAAGAACAAGAAGGACCGAATAATGACAGGGCAGAAGGGCCACGCGACCGCCGAGCGCGCCCGCTGGAAACAGGACCCCGACGCCGTGCGCGCCGATATCCTGCGAATCGCGACATCCGAATTCGCCCGCGCAGGGCTGGACGGCGCGCGCATGGACGAGATCGCGGCGCGCACCCGCACCTCGAAGCGGATGATCTACTACTATTTCGGCGACAAGGCGGGGCTGTACCGCGCCGTGCTGGAGCAGGCCTATCGCGACATGCGCCTGGGGGAGGAGGAACTCAACCTCGACGATCTTCCCGCTGACGCGGCGCTGCGGCGACTGCTGGAATACTCGTTCGATCACCACATGCGAAACACCGACTTCATCCGCCTTGTGATGAACGAGAACATGCACAACGGCGAGTATCTCGAGTTATCAGACGAGATCCGGCGGCTGAACGCCTCGGCGATCGAGCGGGTCGAGTCGATCTATGCGCGCGGCTGCGCCGAGGGCGTGTTCCGGGCCGGGCTCTCGCCGATGCATCTGCACTGGTTCATCAGCGGGCTGAGCTTCTTCAACAGCTCCAACCGCGCGACTTTCGCGCTGATCTTCGGCGATGCGCTGTTCGCCCCCGACGGGCAGGAAGCCCTGCGCGGCGAGATCGTGGAGATGATCATGCGATACGTCGCAGCGCCCGGGTGAGCGCCGGCGGCCCGCTATCCCCGCGCGGCGCTTTTCGGCTTGAAGGGCGCCATGCCCTGGCGGGCCAGTTCGTCGGCGCGCTCGTTCTCCGGGTGGCCGGCATGGCCCTTGATCCACTGCCAGTGGACCTCGTGACGATTCTGCGCCGCGTCGAGGCGGCGCCACAACTCGGCGTTCTTGACGGGCTTGCGCGTCGAGGTCTTCCAGCCGTTGCGCTTCCAGCCGTGCAGCCACTGGGTGATGCCGTTCTTCACATAGGCGCTGTCGGTCACGATCGTGATGGGCGAGGGCCGCGTCAGGCTTTCCAGCGCCATGATGGCGGCCATCAGTTCCATGCGGTTGTTGGTGGTCTCGGCCTCGCCGCCGCTGAGCTCGCGCTCGCGGATCACCTTGTCGCCCTCGCGCGCCTGCAACAGCACGCCCCAGCCGCCGGGGCCCGGGTTGCCGCTGCAGGCCCCGTCGGTGAAGGCGCGGAACTCAGCCATGATAGAGCCCAAGCGCCAGGCACGGCACCACCACCGCCGTCAGCCCCAGCCGCAGCGCGATCCACCACTCCGGGGCATAGCGGCGCACCCAGAAATAGGCGTCGAGCACGAGGATCCCGACGAAGCCCAGCATCAGCGCGCGCAGCGCCTCGCGGGGGTCGTCACCGACCGCCAGCAACACCCACAGCGCCGGCACCACGCTGAGCGCGAAGGCCGTCCGGTCGGTGCGCCGCGATGCGAAGCCCCAAAGCGCGCCCGACATGAAGCACAGGATGACGACGCCGTAATCGACCAGCAGGCTCACGCCCGCGAGCCGCGCGTTGACGAGATCGGTCGTGAAACGGGCAAGCACCGGCATCAGCGCCGTCAACGCCCCCCAGACGAAGGGGGCGAGCCCGGCAACCCCGAGGACCAGCGCCGCGCGCGGCGGCGTGGTCATGCCCGGGCCCCCGCGCCCTGTGGGCGGGCGGCGTCGCGCAGTGCCCGCGGCACCTTGAATTCCACCTGTTCGACGGCCGTCTCGACCGTCTCGCGGGTGACGTCATAGCGCGCGGCGAAGGCGTCGCAGACTTCCTCGACCAGAAGCTCGGGCGCCGAGGCGCCCGCGGTCACGCCCACCGCCCGCGCACCGTCGAGCGCGCGCCAGTCGATATCGGCGGCACGCTGGACCAGCTGGGAATAGCCGCAGCCCGCCGCGCGCCCCACCTCGACCAGCCGGCGCGAGTTCGAGGAGTTCGGCGCCCCGATCACCAGCAGCGCGTCGATATGGGGCGCCATCGCCTTGACGGCGGCCTGCCGGTTCGTGGTCGCGTAGCAGATGTCTTCCTTGTGCGGCCCCTCGATCGCCGGGTAGCGCGCTTTCAGCCGCGCCACGATTCCCGCAGTGTCATCGACCGACAGCGTCGTCTGCGTGATGAAGGCAAGGCTGTCGGGGTCGCGCACCTGCAGCCGGTCCACATCCGCTTCCGTCTCGACTAGCAGCACCGCGCCCTCGGGCAGCTGGCCCATCGTTCCGATCGTCTCGGGGTGGCCGGCATGGCCGATCATCACGATCTGGCGGCCCGCCTCGTGGTGACGCTCGGCCTCGACATGCACCTTCGAGACCAGCGGGCATGTCGCGTCCACGTAGACCATCTCGCGCCGCGCGGCCTCGGCCGGGACCGCCTTGGGCACACCATGGGCCGAGAAGATCACGGGCCGGTCGCCGGGGCACTCGTCGAGTTCCTCGACGAACACCGCGCCCTTGGCGCGCAGATCGTCCACCACATAGCGGTTGTGCACGATCTCGTGGCGCACATAGACCGGCGCGCCCCATTTCTCGAGCGCCATCTCGACGATCTTGATCGCCCGGTCCACACCCGCGCAGAACCCGCGCGGCGCGGCCAGGTAGAGTGTCAGCGGCGGCTTTGCGGTCATCGGCGCGGGCTCCAGGGACGGGCGGGATCGCTGCCACCCGACCTAAGGCTGCGGAGGCGCCACGTCCAGCCCCCGGTGCGCCGCGGTCACTCGTTGCCGCCTTGGGCTGAGGTATCGCGATCCTCGCGCGGCGGGCGGCCTATCACCTCGCGCAGTTCGTCGAGTTCGATGAAGTTGTCGGCCTGGCGGCGCAGCTCGTCGGCGATCATCGGCGGCTGGCTGCGGATGGTCGAGACGACCGAGACGCGCACGCCCTGACGCTGCAGGCTCTCGACCAGCGGGCGGAAATCCCCGTCGCCCGAAAACAGCACGGCATGGTCGAGGCGCGGCGCGAGTTCCATCGCGTCCACGGCCAGCTCGATATCCATGTTGCCCTTGACCTTCCGCCGGCCCATCGAGTCAGTGTATTCCTTGGCGGGCTTGGTCACCATGGCAAAGCCGTTGTAGTTGAGCCAGTCCACCAGCGGCCGGATCGGCGAATACTCCTCGCTGTCGAGCAGGGCGGTGTAATAGAAGGCTCTCAAAAGCTTGCCGCGGCGCATGAATTCCTGCCTGAGCAGCTTGTAGTCGATGTCGAATGACAATGCCCGTGCGGCGGCATATAGATTGGCCCCGTCGATGAACAGCGCGAGCCGTTCGTCCTTGTAAAACATGTCCTTCCCTTTCGAAAAATCGCGCCCCGCCCAGGCATCCGTGAGTGGTTTCGGGAAATCAGGCACAATGGCGGAACACGGCCCGGAGTCTAAAGGAAACTCATCATGCCGCAAGACAGCTCGGATCACGATATGAGCGGGCGCGCGCTGATCGCGCTGGGGGCCAATCTGGCCTCGACGGCGGGGCCACCGGAGGCGACGCTGCGTGCCGCGCTGGAGATGCTCGCGGTCGATCCCGATCTGCGGCCGGTACGGGCGAGCCGGCTCTACCGCACGCCGTGCTTTCCGTCAGGGGCGGGCCCGGATTATGTCAATGCAGCTGCGGAGCTGAACACGACGCTGGAGGCCGAGGCGCTTTTGGCCCGGCTGCACGCGATCGAGGCGCGCTTTGGCCGGGCGCGTGGCGAACGCTGGGGTCAGCGCACGCTCGATCTCGACCTGCTCGCCATCGGGCAGGCGGTCTTGCCCGATGCCCACACGCAGGCCGCCTGGCGCGGGCTGACCCCCTCGGCGCAGATTCGCCGGACGCCTGGCGGGCTGATTCTGCCCCATCCGCGCCTCCAGGATCGGGGGTTCGTGCTGATTCCCCTTGCCGAGATCGCGCCGCGCTGGCGCCATCCGTTGCTCGACCTCGATGTGTGCGCCATGCGCGACGCTCTCCCCGCGGCCCGGAGGGCGGAAATTCACCCGCTCTGAGCGCCGCCCGCGGCCGGCGGGCGCCTTGTAACCTGCCGCCGCCTGCGTTACATAACGCGATTGACCCTCCCTGTTTTTCGGATTGGAGTGCCCGATGGCCCGCGTGACGGTTGAAGATTGCATTGACAAGGTTCCCAACCGGTTCGATCTGGTGATGCTGGCCGCCCACCGCGCCCGCGAGATCGCCGCCGGCGCGCCGCTGACGGTCGAGCGCGACGACGACAAGAATTCAGTCGTCGCCCTGCGCGAGATCGCCGAGGAGAGCCAGCCGGCCGAGCCGCTTCGCGAGCGGATGATCGAGAGCCTGCAGACCCAGATCGAGGTGGACGAGCCCGAGGATGACGACATGGCGCTGCTCATGGGCGGCGGCGAGGAGGCCGACAAGCCCGCCGAGGACGACATGTCCGAAGAGAAGCTGCTGCGTGCGCTGATGGAAGCGCAGGGCCAGAGTCAGGGCTGAGGGCGCCGATGACGCGCCCCGCCGGGACGCAGGCGGGATGATCGACGCCGACGATCTGATCGCCCTCGTCCGCAACTACAATCCCGGCACCGACGCGGCGCTGCTGCGGCGCGCCTATGATTACGGCCGCCGGATGCACGAGGGCCAGTCGCGCCATTCGGGCGAGCCCTATTTCACGCATCCGGTGGCGGTCGCGGCGATCCTGACCGAGATGCGCCTCGACGACGCCACCATCGTGACCGCGCTGCTGCACGACACCATCGAGGACACCAAGTCCACCTATTCCGAGGTCGCGCGCCTCTTCGGCGAGGAGATCGCCGAACTCGTGGACGGCGTGACCAAGCTGACCAATCTGGAGCTGTCCTCGACCGAGACCAAGCAGGCCGAGAACTTCCGAAAGCTTCTGATCGCGATGTCGCGCGATCTGCGGGTGATTCTGGTCAAGCTGGCCGACCGGCTGCACAACATGCGCACGATCAAGTCTATGCGCCCCGAAAAGCAGGCCCAGAAGGCGCGCGAGACGATGGACATCTATGCCCCCCTCGCGGGCCGGATGGGCATGCAGTGGATGCGCGACGAACTCGAGGATCTCGCCTTTCGCGTGCTCAACCCCGAGGCGCGCAACTCGATCATCCGCCGCTTCATCACATTGCAGCGCGAAACCGGCGATGTCGTCCACAAGATCACCGCCGATATCCGCCACGAGCTGGAGAAGGCCGGAATCGAGGCCGATGTGTATGGCCGCGCGAAGAAGCCCTATTCGGTCTGGCGCAAGATGCAGTCCAAGGAGATGGGATTCTCGCGGCTATCCGACATCTATGGCTTCCGCGTCATCTGCGATTCGGAAATGGATTGCTATCGCATCCTCGGCGTGATCCACCGGCGCTGGCGCGCGGTGCCGGGGCGCTTCAAGGACTATATCAGCCAGCCCAAGTCCAACGGCTATCGGTCGCTGCACACCACGGTGTCGGGGCGCGACGGCAAGCGGGTCGAGGTCCAGATACGCACCCGCGAGATGCACGAGGTCGCCGAGGCGGGTGTGGCGGCTCACTGGGCCTACAAGGACGGCGAGCGAACCGCCAACCCCTTCGCCGTCGATCCGGCCAAGTGGATCACCACCCTGACCGAGCGCTTCGACAATGCCGAGGATCACGATGAGTTCCTCGAGCATGTCAAGCTCGAGATGTATTCCGATCAGGTCTTCTGTTTCACGCCCAAGGGCGACGTGGTCCAACTCCCCCGCGGCGCGACACCGCTCGATTTCGCCTATGCGATCCACACGCGAATCGGCGATTCCTGCGTTTCGGCCAAGGTGGACGGGCTGCGCGTGCCGTTATGGACGCGTCTCAAGAACGGGCAGTCGGTCGAGATCATCACCGCGGAGGGGCAGCGCCCGCAGGCCGCCTGGATCGACCTTGTCGTTACCGGCCGGGCCAAGGCCGCGATCCGGCGGTCGCTTCGCGAAGAGGATCGCGAGCGCTTCATCAAGCTGGGGCGTGAACTGGCCCGCGTGGCCTTCGAGCATGTCGGGCGCAAGGCCACCGACAAGGCCCTGCGCACCGCGGCCAAGCAGATGGGTTTCGACGACGCCGGCGAGTTGCTCGCCCGGCTGGGCAGCGCCGAGATCGCCGCGCGCAAGGTCGTCCAGACCCTCTATCCCGACCTCTCGCCGGCCGAGGAAGACGTCGTTGACGTCACGCGCCCGGTCGCGGGACTGGAACCCGATCAGAGCTATCAGCGCGCAGACTGCTGCCAGCCGGTGCCCGGTGAGCGGATCGTGGGCATTGCATATCGCGGCAAGGGCGTTGTCGCTCACGCCATTGACTGCCCCGTTCTGGCCGAGTTCGAGGACCAGCCCGAGCGCTGGATCGACCTGCGCTGGCACGAGGGCCGCCACCCCGCGGCCCATACCGTCAGCCTGAGTGTGACGATCAGCAACGATGCCGGGGTGCTGGGCCGGATCTGCACCTTGATCGGCGAGCAGAAGGCCAATATCTCCAATCTGCGGTTCATCGACCGCAAGCAGGATTTTTACCGCCTCATCATCGAGATCGACGTGCGCGACGTGCAGCATCTCCACGCGGTGATGACCGCCCTCGACGCCGAAAGCGACGTCGCCGCGCTGGAACGCCACCGCGATCCGGGCCGAAAGCCCTGACGCGGGGCGCGGGGCGCGGCGGCAGTGTTCAGGCGACGCGACAGACGCGGTTTCTGGCGGTCTCTCGCCGTGGCGGTCTACCCGCCGGGCGGCTGGCGGCGGGCGTTGAGCTATGTCGCCCACCGGCTGCGCCGGCTGCCCGACACGCCCGAGCGGATCGCGCGCGGGGTCGCGGCGGGGGTGTTCGTGTCGTTCACGCCGCTCTTCGGGCTGCATTTCATCCTCGCCGCGCTGATCGCCCGCGTGATGCGAGGCAACATCATGGCCGCCCTGCTGGGCACGTTTTTCGGAAATCCTTTCACTTTTCCGATCATCGTGGCGCTTTCGATCGAGCTGGGCTCGATCATGCTCGGCCATGGCGGGTTTCTCCATTTCCAGCAGGTGATGCGCACCTCCTCGGCCGCCTGGGCCGAAATCTGGACCAATCTCGACGCGCTCCTCTCCGGCGCGCCGGCGGACTGGACGGGGTTTCTGGTGTTTCTCCAGCGGGTCTTCCTGCCCTATCTCGTCGGCGGAATCGTGCCGGGCGTGGTTTCGGCGGCGGTGATGTATTACGTTACCCTGACGCTGGTGAACGCCTATCGCGCCCGGCGCCGCAAGAAGCTGCGCGCGCGCTTCCGCGCGATCCGCGCTGCGCGGGCAGAGGGCGCGGAGCCGGATGACGAAGGCGGGGCGGCACGCTAGGATGGCCGCGGAGAGGGCCAGTTGGAAGGACCGCCGATGACAGCCCCCAGCATGCCGGGTGCGTTGCGCCTGGGCGTGAATGTCGATCACGTCGCCACTCTGCGCAACGCGCGCGGCACGAGCTATCCCGATCCGGTGCGCGCCGCGCTCATGGCCGAGGCCGCCGGTGCCGACGGGATTACCGCCCATCTGCGCGAGGACCGCCGTCACATCGTCGACGACGATATCGCGCGGCTGATGGCGGCGCTTTCCGGCCCGCTCAACCTGGAGATGGCCGCAACCTCTGAGATGCGCGACATCGCCCTGCAACATCGCCCGCACGCGATCTGTCTGGTGCCCGAACGGCGCGCGGAGCGCACGACCGAGGGCGGGCTCGACGTGGCCGGCGATGTCGCGCGGCTGCGCGATTTCATCGCGCCGCTGACGGCGGCGGGGTGCCGGGTGTCGCTGTTCATCGGCCACGAGCCCGCTCAGATCGAGGCCGCCGCGGAGGCCGGTGCGGCGGTGGTCGAGCTGCACACTGGCGCCTATTGCGACCTGCATGCCGAGGGGCGCGCACAGGCCCGCGATGCCGAACTCGCCGCCCTGCGCGCGGGCGCGGCGCGGGCCGCCGCGCTGGGGCTCGAGGTCCATGCCGGCCATGGGCTGACGTTTGACAGCGTCGGTCCTGTGGCGGCCATACCGGAAGTGGCCGAACTCAATATTGGGCATTTCCTGATAGGCGAGGCCGTCTTTCGCGGTCTGGCCGGTGCGATTGACGAAATGCGCGCGCGGATCGAGTCGGCGCGCGCCGGACTCGCCGGGGGGAGATCATATGCTTGAAAGTTGCATCAAGTCCGCATGGCGGCGGCGTCGCCCGTCGGGGGCGCTGGTCGGGGCAGCCGCGCTGCTGGCGCTCGCCGGCGGAGCGGGCGCGCAGACCCTCGCCGATTGCGACTGGGTCGCTGCGCCCGGAAACATCGTCGAGCCCTGGGAGGAGAATTCGCGCACCTACGCCAACGGCGCGATCCGCGTGGCCCGGCTGAGCACCGGCGGCGAACCCGTCTGCTGTTCGGAGCATCTGCTGATCCTGCATCCCTCGGGCGAGGAGGAGGGGCCGCCCTACCGCGCGTGCTCGGTGCTGTCGCAGGAGCGGGGCCTGGGCTGGCTGCGTGTCCATGTGCAGGAGATCGCGTCAAGCTACGACCCGGCCAAGGGGCTGCTGCTGCAGGTGCCGGTGGGCCACTACGACGGAGTCGCGGGCGAGGGCCGGCGCGAGGTCGTGGGCGTTCGCATCAACCAGGCCACCGGCACGGCGACGCTGGAATAGCGCATGATCCTCGGCATAGGGACGGATCTTGCCAATATCGAGCGGGTCGCGCGCACGCTCGAGCGTTTCGGCGACCGCTTCCGCAACCGCTGCTTCACCGCGACCGAGCAGCGCAAGGCCGAACGCCGCGCCGATGTCGCGGGCACCTATGCCAAGCGATGGGCGGCCAAGGAGGCCTGCTCCAAGGCGCTGGGCACCGGGCTTCGGATGGGCATTGCCTGGAAGGACATGGCGGTCAGCAATCTCGACACCGGCCAGCCGCGCATGCACGTCACCGGCTGGGCCGCGGACCGGCTGGCGGCGATGACGCCGCCGGGGCATGAGGCGATCATTCACGTCACCCTGACCGACGATCATCCCTGGGCCCAGGCCTTCGTGGTGATCGAGGCATACCCCGCAGGCCCGCCGCCCGAGGCCTGACAGCTTGACACCCCCTGCGCGCCGGCTCAAAGAGGCGCGCGACCCATCCGCAGGCAGGAGAGCCCCCTCATGGCAGCGACGTCGGGCAAGAAGGACGGCATCTGGGAGACGGTCAAGACCATCGTCTACGCCCTGCTGATCGCCGGGGTGTTCCGCACGCTGTTCTTCCAGCCCTTCTGGATTCCGTCGGGCTCGATGAAGGACACGCTGCTCATCGGTGATTTCCTTTTCGTCAACAAGATGGCCTATGGCTATTCGCAGTATTCCTGTCCTTTCGGCCTGTGCCCGATTCCGGGGCGGCTGCTGGCGTCGGAGCCCGAGCGCGGCGATATCGTGGTGTTCCGCCACCCCGTCGCCGGCACGGATTTCATCAAGCGTGTCATCGGCCTGCCGGGCGACCGTATCCAGATTCGCGACGGGCAGGTCTGGCTCAACGATGAGCCGATCCCGCAGGAGCACGCCGGAACCTTCACCGAAGTCTATGACCGTCAGGGATCGGTGGGCGGCTATCCGCGCTGCGAGAATTCGCCGGTGGGCGAGGGCGCCACCTGCGAGAAGACCCGCCTGCGCGAGACCCTTCCCGACGGGCGGTCCTATACCGTGCTCGACATCACCGATTCCTATCTCGACGACACGCCGGTCTTCACCGTTCCCGAGGGACATTTCTTTTTCCTCGGAGACAACCGCGACAACAGCCAGGACAGCCGCGTGCCGCAGAGCGTGGGCGGGGTGGGCATGGTTCCCTTCGAGAACCTGATTGGCCGGGCCGACCGGGTGATGTTCTCGTCGGCGGGCAGCTCGATGCTGTATTTCTGGACGTGGCGGTCGGATCGGTTCTTCGAGGCGCTGGAGTGAAACTGTCGCAGGAGGTCGCCGCGTTCAGCGAGCGGCTCGGGCACCAGTTTTCACGGCCCGAGCTGTTGCAGCGCGCGCTGACCCATTCGTCGAACAGCTCGCCCGCCCGGCCCGACAACCAGCGGCTGGAATTCCTCGGCGACCGTGTGCTCGGGCTCGTGATCGCCGAGGCGCTCCTGGCCGATGACGCCGAGGCGCGCGAGGGCCAGCTCGCGCTGCGCTACAACGCGCTGGTGCGCAAGGAGACCTGCGCGACGGTGGCGCGCGAGCTGGGGCTGGGCGAGGTGCTGCGGCTGGGCCGGTCCGAGGCGATGTCGGGCGGCCGGCGCAAGGACGCCTTGCTGGGCGACGCCATGGAGGCGGTCATCGCTGCCGTCCATCTCGACGCCGGTTTCGAAACGGCGCGTGCGGTGATCCTGCGCCATTGGGGGCCGCGGATCGGCCGGGCAGCCGAGGATGCGCGCGATCCCAAGACGACGCTGCAGGAATGGGCGCAGGCGCGCGGAATGGCGCCGCCGGTCTATACCGAACTGGCCCGCGAAGGCCCTGACCACGCGCCTGTCTTCACCGTGGAGGCGCGGCTGGAAAACGGCGAGGCGGTGCAGGCCCGCGCCAGCGCGAAACGCCAGGCCGAGCAGGCCGCCGCGCGCGCCCTTCTCGGCGTGCTCGGCGAGGCCGGCCAGTGAACACCCCCGCCCATATCGCGCTGTCGCTGGCCGTGCTCGGCCGGCGCGCCGGTGCGGGCGAGACCGCGGCGATCCTGGTCGGTGCCCTGGCGCCGGACGCGATGCTTTACGCCGCGCATTTCGACATGCAGGCGGGGGGCGCCGTGACGGCGTTGACGCCGGTGTTCAACGCGCTGCCGGTGTGGAGCGGTGTTCTGGTGCTGGGGCTGGCGTTGCGCCGGCCCTGGCTTTGGCTGCTCGCCGCCTCGGCGCTGCTGCATATCGGGTTCGATCTGCCGCTTCACGCCGAGGATGCGCGCGCGCATCTGTGGCCCCTTGCCGACTGGCGCTTCTACAGCCCGGTCTCATTCTGGGACGTCGATCATCACGGGCGGATCGCCGGAATCACGGAGGGGGTGCTGGTCGCCGTCTGCCTGATCGTGCTGTGGCGCGGGTCGCGTGGCGCGCTGTCGCACGGGCTGCTGGCGGCGCTGGCGGCGGTCTATGCCGTCACCTTCTTGCATTTCTGGGGTCACGCCTTTCACGACGCGCACTGGGCCGTCTGGTGAAGCCGCGGCAAAGGGAGTAGGTGGATGCCATCTGTCCGAGGAGCCCAGCCATGAGCGAGCACGCCGGTTTCGTCGCCCTGATCGGAGAGCCCAATGCGGGCAAGTCCACCCTGCTCAACCGCATGGTGGGGGCCAAGGTGTCGATCGTCACGCACAAGGTGCAGACGACGCGCACGCGCATCCGCGGGGTGGCAATCGAGGGCGACAGCCAGATCGTTTTCGTGGACACGCCGGGGCTGTTTCGCCCCCGCCGCCGGCTCGACCGCGCGATGGTCGCCGCCGCATGGGGCGGGGCGGCGGATGCCGATGTCGTGGTGCTTCTGATCGAGGCTCATCGCGGCTTCACGCCGGGGGTGGAGGAGATCGTCGCCACCCTGCGCGAGCGCGTGCCCGAAAGCGTGCCCGTCGCGCTGGCGATCAACAAGATCGACAGGGTCAAGGCCGAGCGCCTGCTGGCGCTGGCCCATGAGCTCAACCGGGCCTACCCCTTCGAGCGGACCTTCATGATCTCGGCGGAGAAGGGCCATGGCGTGGCGGATCTGCGCGAGTGGCTGGCCGCGCGCCTGCCCGAGGGGCCGTGGCTCTATCCCGAGGATCAGATAGCCGATCTGCCGATGCGCGTGATCGCCGCGGAAATCACCCGCGAGAAGCTCACGCTGCGGCTGCACGAGGAACTTCCCTATCAGCTCACCGTCGAGACCGAAGGCTGGCAGGAGCGCAAGGATGGCTCCGTGCGGGTGGATCAGGTGATCTATGTCGCGCGCGATGGCCACAAGGGCATCGTGCTGGGTCATCGCGGCGAGACGATCAAGGCCATCAGCCAGGCCGCACGGGCGGATCTGGCGGAGTTTCTCGGCCGGCCCGTCCATCTGTTCCTGCAGGTCAAGGTTCGCCCGAACTGGCAGGAGGAGGCCGAGCGTTATACGCAGATGGGGCTCGACTTCCGCGAGGGCGGCTAGGCGATGACGGCGCGGCTGACCGCCGATTTCTGGGTGCACGCCTATCTTGCCCGTCTGGGGCAGGCGGGGATTGCGGCCTATGTCATCCGGCGCGGCGACGCCACCGCCGGGGCGGTCCTGGTCAAGCTGGCCACGCTCGACGGGCGGGCGCGGGCCTTCCAGCGCTCTTTCGATCTGTCCACCGGCGAACGTGCATGGGTGGTTCTGGCCGAGGGCGAGGAGGCGGATGTGGACACCGCCATCGCCCGGCAGCGCGGCTTTGATCCCGACCTTTGGGTGATCGAGGTCGAGGACCGCGAGGGCCGGCATCTTCTCGATGAGCCGGGGCTTTCTGACTGAGGCCGCGCGGCACGTGCGGTTTCCCCTACGCGCCCCGTTGACAGCCGCGCCCAGCCTGCCTAAATGCGCCTTCGTTAGCACTCGTCCATGGTGAGTGCTAATCCCAATACAACCTGGAACCTAGGGAGCGTTCTCAGATGGCATTCAAACCATTGCATGACCGAGTGCTGGTCCGTCGCGTCGAGACTGACGACACGACCAAGGGCGGCCTCATCATCCCCGAAACCGCGAAGGAAAAGCCCCAGGAGGGCGAGGTGCTCGCCACCGGCGACGGCGCGCGCAAGGATTCGGGTGAGCGCATCGAGATGGCGGTGAAGACCGGCGACAAGGTGCTGTTCGGCAAGTGGTCGGGCACCGAGGTCACGATCGACGGCGAAGAGCTGCTGATCATGAAGGAAAGCGACATCCTCGGCGTGGTGGCCTGAGCGGCTGCCGCTGACCCTTAACGATCAACTCAACAGACAACCAGGAGACAGCGACAATGGCTGCCAAGGACGTCAAGTTCGAAACCGATGCCCGCGACCGCATGATGCGCGGCGTCAACACCCTGGCCAATGCGGTCAAGGTGACCCTGGGCCCGAAGGGCCGCAACGTCGTTCTCGACAAGAGCTTCGGCTCGCCGCGGATCACCAAGGACGGCGTGACCGTCGCCAAGGAGATCGAACTCGAGGACAAGTTCGAGAACATGGGTGCGCAGATGGTCAAGGAAGTGGCCAACCGCACCAATGACGAAGCCGGCGACGGCACCACCACCGCAACCGTGCTCGCCCAGTCCATCGTGCGCGAGGGCATCAAGTCGGTTGCCGCCGGGCTCAACCCGATGGACCTCAAGCGCGGCATCGACCTTGCGACCGATCGCGCCGTTGAGGCCATCCGCAAGGCCGCCCGCCCGGTGAGCGGCACCGAGGAGGTCGCCCAGGTCGGCACCATCTCGGCCAATGGCGAGCGCGAGATCGGCCAGCAGATCGCCGACGCGATGCAGAAGGTCGGCAATGAGGGCGTCATCACCGTCGAAGAGAACAAGGGCATGGAGACCGAGACCGAGGTGGTCGAGGGCATGCAGTTCGACCGTGGCTATCTGAGCCCTTACTTCGTCACCAACTCCGAGAAGATGATCGCGGAGCTGGAGGACTGCTACATCCTGCTCCACGAGAAGAAGCTCTCCTCGCTGCAGCCGATGGTGCCGCTGCTCGAGCAGGTTATCCAGAGCCAGAAGCCGCTGCTGATCATCGCCGAGGACGTCGAAGGCGAGGCGCTGGCCACGCTCGTGGTCAACAAGCTGCGCGGCGGCCTGAAGATCGCCGCGGTCAAGGCGCCCGGCTTCGGTGATCGCCGCAAGGCCATGCTGCAGGACATCGCGGTGCTGACCGGCGGTCAGGTCATCTCGGAAGATCTCGGCATGAAGCTCGAGAATGTCGACATGAACATGCTCGGCCAGGCCAAGCGCA
Source organism: Rhodobacteraceae bacterium WD3A24 (assembly GCA_002967695.1). Lineage (GTDB taxonomy): Bacteria > Pseudomonadota > Alphaproteobacteria > Rhodobacterales > Rhodobacteraceae > Alkalilacustris. The sequence continues at coordinate 27,961 of PUHN01000027.1, forward strand.
TCGAGATCACCAAGGACGAGACGACCATCGTCGACGGCCTGGGTGAAAAGGCCGAGATCGAGGCCCGTACCAGCCAGATCAAGCAGCAGATCGAGGAAACCACCTCGGACTACGACCGCGAGAAGCTGCAGGAGCGTCTGGCCAAGCTCGCCGGCGGCGTTGCCGTCATCCGCGTGGGCGGCATGACCGAAACCGAGGTGAAGGAGCGCAAGGACCGCGTCGACGACGCGCTCAACGCGACCCGCGCCGCGGTGCAGGAAGGCATCGTCGTGGGCGGTGGCGTGTCGCTGATTCAGGCGGCCAAGACGCTTGAGGGTCTGCAGGGCGAAAATCCCGACCAGACTGCCGGCGTCGCCATCGTGCGCCGGGCGCTCGAGACCCCGCTGCGCCAGATCGCCCAGAACGCGGGCGTCGACGGCGCCGTGGTGGCCGGCAAGATCCGCGAGTCCGACGATCTGTCCTTCGGCTTCAACGCCCAGACCGAGGAATACGGCGACATGTTCAAGTGGGGCGTGATCGACCCGGCCAAGGTCGTTCGCACCGCGCTGGAAGACGCCGCGTCGGTCTCGGGGCTGCTGATCACGACCGAGGCGATGGTCGCCGACCGGCCGGAGAAGAACGACAACGCCGGCGGTGGCGGCGGCGGCATGCCCGACATGGGCGGCATGGGCGGCATGGGCGGCATGATGTAAACTGCCCGCCGCTTTCGACTGTCCCGAGGGGGCCCGTTCGCGGGCCCCCTTTTTTGTGGCGCGGCAGCCGAAGAGGGGGCTCACTGCGCATCAACTCGGCTTGAGAGCGGCGCGGCGCGGCTTGTGTCTGGCGCGCCGGGTGGCGCAAGTTGGCGCCATGCGTCTTGTTCTTCTCACCACGCTCGTGATGACACTCTTTGCGGCGAACTCGCTGCTCAACCGGCTCGCGCTGGCCGAGGGCGCGATCGGCGCGGCCGATTTCGCCGCGCTGCGGCTGGCGGCCGGGGCGCTGACCCTCGTGGCGCTGGTCATCTGGCGCGACGGCGGGGCGCGCGCCCTGCGCGGGGCACAGGCGGCCGGCGCGGGCGCGCTGGCGCTCTATGTCGTGGGGTTTTCCTATGCCTATCTGAGCCTGGATGCGGGGCTGGGCGCGCTGATCCTGTTCGGCGGGGTTCAGGTGACGATGTTCGCCGGCGCCGCGCTGTCGGGCGAGCGCCCCACCCCGCAGCGGCTCGGCGGCGCGGCGCTGGCCTTTGCGGGCCTGGTCTGGCTGGTCAGCCCCGCCGGTGTTGCCCCCGCCCCCGGAGGGGCGGCGATGATGCTGGCGGCGGCGCTGGGTTGGGGGATCTATTCGCTGCGCGGCGCGCGCGCGGCCGACCCGCTTGCGGTGACGGCGGGAAATTTCGCCATGGCGCTGCCGCTGGGTTTGGGGGTCGTCCTGCTCGCCCGCGACGGGGGCATCCCGGTCAGCGCGGCAGGTGTCGGATATGCCGTGGCCTCGGGCGCGCTGACCTCGGGGCTGGGCTACGCGCTGTGGTATGCCGTCCTGCCCCGGCTGGCATCGACTGCGGCGGGGGTCGCGCAGCTCACGGTTCCGGTAATCGCGATGATCGGCGGCGCGGCTTTCCTCGCCGAGACGCCGGGGCTGCGCACTGTCGCGGCTTCCGTCGTGGTGCTGGGGGGTGTGGCGGTATCGCTGCTGGGCGGGCGGCGGCGCGCTCCCCGGCCCTGACCCTGAGCGGGCCGGCGGGATCGCGCCGCGGCCGGTTCAGTGCACGCTGACCGGCGCCATGTCGTTCTGGCGGGCAAGCACGAAGGCCAGCCGGCGGTCGCGCACCAGCGCAAGCCGCTCGCCGTCGGAATCATGGACGGCATAGAGCGTCTCGAGCCCGCCGACCTCGCGCCTGACCTCGTCGGGAAGATCGGCCACCGCGACCGGGCGCACATAGACGATGCGGTTGGCGTTGTCGGCGTCCTGATCGATTTCGAATTTCGTGTGCATGTCGTCGTCCTTTCCTGTCACGCGCGGCCTATCGCGATCTTCTGTATGCGCGGCTCGGGCTGGGCGCGGTGGAGATCGATGTGCAGCAGGCCGTCCTGCAAGTGCGCCGCGGCAACCTCGACCCCCTCTGCCAGCACGAAACTGCGCTGGAACTGCCGCCGTGCGATGCCGCGATGCAGGAACACGCGGCCCTCGTCCTCGTCTGCCTGACGGCCGCGGATCACGAGCTGGCGGTCCTCGACGGAGATCGAGAGATCGTCTTCGGTAAATCCCGCCACCGCCAGAGTGATGCGATAGGCGTTCTCGCCGGCCTGCTCGATGTTGAAGGGCGGATAGCCCTCGGCGCCGGACTTCGCGCTCCGCTCGGCGAGGCGCTCCAGCTCTTCGAACCCCAGCAGGAAGGGGTGCGTGCGGAAAGTCATTTTCGTCATCGGGCATGTCCTGTTTCAAGCGACATCGCGGTGCGGGCCCCAGTGCGGCGACCCGGCCCGGCAGATATGGGGGCGCCGCGCCGGGCCGGCAAGAGGCCGCGCGTGCCCGACGGGTGCGCCGAGACCTTTGCCGTGCGGCGAAAATGGCGCTATCCTGAGAATCCACCTCACAACCGATTCGCAGGCCTGCCATGAACGCTCCCACCGAACTCAAGGGCGACGACGTGCGTCGCGTCACGCTTGAGGTGTTGCGCCGGCGTCACCGCGATCTCGACGAGGCCATCTCCGCGCTGCAGGAATCGGGGCGGGGCGATGCGCTCGCCATCGGCCGGCTCAAGAAGGAAAAGCTCGCCCTCAAGGACGAGATCGCGCGGCTGGAGGATCAGCTTACCCCCGATATCATTGCCTGAGCGCGGCACCGGCGATTGCCACTGCCGCCCGCGCGGCTATAGTGCGCGCGCCCGGCCGCGGCCGGGCCATCGGCATGAACAAGCGGGGGCGGCATGGCGGATGCGTTGCAGCCGAAAGTCGGTATCGTCATGGGCAGCCAGTCCGACTGGGCGACCATCAAGGAAGCGGCGCTGATGCTCGACGAGCTCGGCGTGGCGCATGAGGCGCGAATCGTTTCGGCGCACCGCACGCCCGACCGGCTCTGGGCCTATGGGTGCGCCGCCGCCGGGCGCGGTTTGCAGGTCATCATCGCCGGGGCCGGCGGTGCGGCGCATCTGCCGGGCATGATGGCCTCCAAGACCCGGCTGCCGGTGATCGGGGTGCCGGTGCAGACCCGCGCGCTGTCGGGCATCGACAGCTTGTATTCGATCGTGCAGATGCCGCGTGGCTTCCCGGTGGCGACGATGGCGATCGGCGCGGCCGGCGCGGCGAATGCCGGGCTGATGGCGGCCGAGATCCTTGCATTGTCCGATCCCGCCCTGGCGTCGCGTCTGGAGGCGTGGCGCGCTGCCCTGTCCGAGTCCATCCCCGAGGAGCCGCGTGATGACTGACCCCCTCGCGCCAGGCGGCGTGATCGGCATTCTGGGCGGCGGCCAACTCGGCCGGATGCTGGCCATGGCGGCGGCGCGGCTGGGCCTGCGCGCGCATGTCTTCGACCCCGCCCGCGACTGCCCGGCCGCGCAGGTCGCCGCCGGCCATGAATGCGCGTCCTATGACGACTTCGCCGCGCTGGAACGCTTCGCCGACGGGGTCGATGTCATCACCTACGAGTTCGAGAACATCCCCGTGGACGCGCTCGACATCCTTGAGGCGCGCAAGCCGATCCGGCCCAACCGCATGGCTCTGGCCGTCAGCCAGGACCGGCTGGAGGAAAAGCGCTTTGTCGCCGGGCTGGGGCTTCAGGTGGCGCCCTTTGCGGCGGTCGACGACGCCGATACGCTCGACCTCGCGCTGGCCGACATCCCGCCGCCGGGCATCCTCAAGACCCGGCGCATGGGCTATGACGGCAAGGGGCAGTTCCGGCTCGACGGCGCGGGCGACGCCGAGGCCGCGCTTGCCGAGATGGCCGGGGCGCCGGCCATCCTCGAAGGCTTCGTCGCTTTTGAGCGCGAAATCTCGGTGATCGCCGCACGCGGTCTGTCGGGCGAGGTGGCCGCCTTCGACCCCGGCGAGAACATCCATGAGGGCGGCATCCTGCGGCGGACCACCGTGCCCGCGCCGATATCGCCGGCCCGGCGCAGCGACGCGGTTCTGCTGGCGGCGCGGGTTGTCAACGCGCTCGATTATGTGGGCGTGATGGGGGTGGAGCTGTTCGACACGCGCGCGGGGCTGATCGTCAACGAGATCGCGCCGCGCGTGCACAATTCGGGCCACTGGACCCAGCAGGGCTGTGCGGTCGATCAGTTCGAGCAGCACATTCGCGCCGTTGCCGGCTGGCCGCTGGGCGACGGCGCGCGCTTTGCCGATGTCGAGATGGAAAACCTGATCGGCGCCGATGTCGAACGGGTGCCGCAGATCGCGCGCCAGCGCGACGCCGCCATCCATCTCTACGGCAAGGCCGAGGCCCGGCCGGGGCGCAAGATGGGGCATGTCAACCACGTCCTGCGCGGCTGAGCGGCCCGAACGCGAGGTCAGTCCTCCGCACCGTCCTCGAAAAGCCGCATCAGCGCGGCGCCAAGCGTCAGATCGGGGTCAAAGGCGCCGTTTTCGAGGAATTCCAGCGCCTGCGTGATGACAAGCGGGTTGAGCATCATGAAGGTATGCGTGACCGGCAGCACGATGTGATCGCTCATGCCCTGCAGGCGGGTGCTCTCGACCGAGACCTTGCCGTCATCGACGCCCTCGATGATCGCCGAGTAGAGCGGGTTGAGCGACTGGTCGCCCGCGATCACGCCGAGTTCGTATTCGGGCAGCGACAGCCGGTTGGGCGCGGAGTCCGGGGCGGTTCCCAACTCCATCCCGGCGGGGCCGTTGATCCAGCGGAACGCGCCGATATCGCTGAAGGCGTCGACCAGCTGCGATCCGCGGTTGGGCGGGGCCAGCATCACCACGCGGCCCATCACCGGCGGCCGGTTGTCCTGCAGCCAGGCACGGGCGAGGATGCCGCCCATTGAATGGGTGACAAAATGGGTGCGCAGCCCGTCGCAGCGCGCCACGTCGTCGCCGACATCGGCGATAAGATCCTCGATGGGCTCGTCCGTCGACGGGTAGCCCTCATTGACCACGGCATAGCCCTGCCGGCGCAGGGCTTCGGCGAAAGCCAGCATCGAGATCTCCGTGCGTGCCAGCCCGTGCAGCAGGACGACGCATTCGCCCCGCGCGCCCTCCGCCTGCACGGATTCGGGACGTGGCGCGGGCGGATTGGCGGGCGCGTCGGCCCACAACGGGAACGCAATGACGAGCACAAGGGCAATGATACGATGCATGCGCCTACTCTATCGCATCGCGGCGGTGGGTGGAATCGCCGTCTCGCCCGGCTGGACAGCCGCGCTTTGCCGCGCCAGAAGAAGGGCATGAGCGTGCCCTCCCCCCGACTGGCCGTCCGTGGCGTGATCCTCCGAAATGACCGGCTGTTGATCGTCAACGCCTATCCCGAGGGGCGCAGCGATCTGTGGTGCGCCCCGGGTGGCGGGGTGGAGCGGGGCACGTCGCTGCCCGAGAATCTGCGCCGGGAGGTGCATGAGGAAACCGGGCTCGACATCGCGGTTGGCGCGCCATGCCTGGTCAACGAGTTCCACGACCCGGCGTCCGGCTTTCACCAGTGCGACATCTACTTCCGCGCCCGCATCGTGGGCGGCGCGCTCGACGCGGCCTGGCGCGATCCGCTGGGCGTGGTCAACCAGCGCCGCTTCGTCACGCGCGACGAGCTGGCGGCCTTGCGTTTCAAGCCCGACAGCCTGCCGCGGGTCGCCTGGGGCGAGGGGTTGCTCTACGACCCGCTGGAGCCGATCGTGCGCTGAATGCGCCGCGCCCGGCGCGCCCGCTCAGGGCGCGCCGGGCGCGGCGAAAAAGGCCGGCCGAAGAAGCTTGAGCGTGAGCGCGCCCAGACCCGCCAGCGTGATCAGGACGACGAAGATCCATCCCAGAAGCGGGATCAGCGCGATCAGTGCCACCAGCACCGCGCCGAGCACGGCCGCGATCACGCGCTGGCCGAGGCTGGCGGGCTCCCCCCGCCCCACCGCGATGAGCACGCCCGCGCCAAAGCTGTAGGCGCCGATCACATAGCCCGCGAGACTGGCAAGTGCTGCGATCAGCAACGCCGCCGGGCTGAGGAAGATGCCCACGATGGTGACCGCGAAGACCACGCCCGCGCCGATCAGCGCCGAGAGGGTGAGAAACCCGTAGCCCAGCGTCCCGAATGGACGGGCCAGCACGCGGCGGCGCATGGCCGCCATCCCCTCGGGGGCAACGGCGGCCAGCAACGCGGCCAACGCGGCCACCACGAGGACGCCGGCGAGGAACCCGCCGATGATCTGCCCCCACGACGGATGGGCGAAGGGCGGCTCGACGCCTTCCCATTCCTCAAGCTCGTGGCGGGTGATGCGCTCGGCCGGGATGACGGACTCGGGGATGTCGAATTGCGCGTCCGCCTCGGCATAGAGCCGCAGCGCCCCGTCGATCCGTGCCCCCGCGCCGAAGGAAAGACGTTCGGGCGCGATCGCCGCGTCGCCGGAGATGACGCCGTTGATCGCGATGTCTTCGCCGCCGAGCAGGGCGGTGCCCCCGATATCCGAATTCACCCGCAGATCGGAGCCGGCAGCACGCAGGTTGCCGTCCACCGGCGCGTCGACGACGATTTCGTAACCGGCGAGCGTTGCATTGCCCCCCACGCCGGCGGCGACGAGGACGTCCATGCCCGCGCCGTAGAGGTTGCCGCCCACGGGGGCGTTCACCTGGACCCTGCGGCCGGCGAGATGCGCGGCGCCGGACACGGATGTCTGCATCCGCACCGTCTCGCCGGCGAGGAAAAGGTCGTCGGTATCGGCCGTCTCGAACACGACGAAGTCACCGGCGGCAAAGGAATCGGCGCCGATCCGGAATTGCTGCGCCGTCTCCTGCGCACCGGCCGGCAGCGCGAGGAGAATGACGGCGACGAGGGGGGCGAGGATATTCATGGCAGAACTCCTGAAACTGAAAACGTTCACTGTATGGCGCATCTTCGCGGCCCGCGCTTTGCGCCGGATCAAATCGGTGTACCGGCCCTAGCCGGCGATCAGCCCCATCCCCTCGAGCTTGAGAAGCACCTGCTGGGCGCAGTAATCGACGTCGAAGCCTTCGGTGTCGACGCGCAGTTCGGGCGTCTGGGGCTCCTCGTAGGGGTCCGAGATTCCGGTGAATTCCTTGATCTTTCCCTCGCGGGCGAGTTTGTAGAGCCCCTTGCGGTCGCGGCGCTCGCAGACCTCGAGGCTGGTGGCGACATGGACCTCGACGAAGGCGCCGAAGGCCTCGACCATCTCGCGCACGGCGCGGCGGGTGGCGGTATAGGGTGCGATCGGCGCGCAGATGGCGATGCCGCCGTTCTTGGTGATCTCCGAGGCGACATAGCCGATGCGCTTGATGTTGAGGTCGCGATGCTCCTTGGAAAAGCCCAGCTCGCTGGAGAGATGCTTGCGCACCACGTCGCCGTCGAGCAGCGTGACGGGCCTGCCGCCCATCTCCATCAGCTTGACCATCAGCGCGTTGGCGATGGTCGACTTGCCCGAGCCCGACAGGCCGGTGAAGAACACGGTGAACCCCTGCTGTGCGCGCGGCGGCGAGGTGCGGCGCAGCTCCCGGACCACCTCGGGAAAGGAGAACCAGTCGGGAATCTCGATGCCCTCGCGCAGCCGGCGGCGCAACTCGGTGCCCGAGATGTTGAGCACCGTCGCGCCCTCCTCGATCTCGTCTGCGGGCTCGTATTGCGCGCGCTCCTGCACAAAGACCATGTGCTTGAAATCGACCATCTCGATGCCGGCCTCGTCGGCATGCGCCCGCACCAGCTCCTGCGCGTCGTAGGGGCCGTAGAAATCCTCGCCCGCGCTGTTGTTGCCCGGCCCGGCATGATCGCGGCCCACGATCATGTGTGTGCAGCCGTGATTGCGCCGGATCAGCGCGTGCCACAGCGCTTCGCGGGGGCCGGCCATGCGCATGGCGAGGTTGAGCAGGCTCAGATGCGTGGTCGCGGCGGGATACTTGTCGAGCACCGCCTCGTAGCAGCGCACGCGGGTGAAGTGATCGACGTCGCCGGGCTTGGTCATGCCCACCACCGGATGGATGAGCAGGTTGGCCTGCGCTTCCTTGGTGGCGCGGAAGGTCAGCTCCTGGTGGGCGCGGTGGAGGGGGTTGCGCGTCTGGAAGGCGACGATGCGCCGCCAGCCCATCTTGCGAAAGAAGGTGCGCAGCTCGTTGGGCGTGTCGCGCCGGGCGCGGAAATCGTAATGGGTGGGCGGCTGGATGCCGGTCACCGGCCCGCCCAGATAGACCGGCCCCGCGGAGTGGTGCAAATAGTTGACCGCCGGGTGGGCGATGTCGTCGGCGCCATAGACGGCCTGGGCCTCGCGCGCCTTGTCGGGGTACCACTTGTCGGTGATCGACAGGATGGCGAGGATCACGCCCTCGGCGTCACGCAGGGCAATGTCCTGGCCGGGTTCGACCCGCTCGGCGAATTGCTCCGACACGTCGAGCGTGACCGGAATCGGCCACAGCGCGCCGTCGGCCAGCCGCATGTCCTCGACGACGCGATCATAATCGGCCTGGCCGAGAAAACCCTTGAGCGGGTTGAACCCCCCGTTCATCAGCAGTTCGAGATCGCAGACCTGCCGCTGGGTGAGATCCCAATACGGCAGCTCGCCCGCCTCCGCACCCAGCTTGCGGGCGCTTTCGGCGGAGACATAGAGTTCGGGGATCGGGGCGGTGTTGGGCGCGGTCATGGGCTCGGGGCTCGCATCCTGTCGATTTGGGGGGCCGGGCCGTCTGACCCGCAACTCGCGAAGCCCAATAGCGCCGCCGACGGGACGAATTCAAGGCCGAAGGATCGTCCAGGGCCGATCGGGTTCGTCATCGGCGCCCGCCGGCGTCTGCGCGCGGGGCGTCATCCCTCCTGCGCGGCCAGCCAGCGTTCGGCGTCCAGCGCGGCCATGCAGCCCATCCCGGCGCTCGTGACGGCCTGGCGATAGACATGGTCGGTGATGTCGCCGGCGGCGAACACGCCCTCGACCGAGGTTCGCGTGGTCCCCGGCTCGACCCGGACATAGCCGCCGTGATGGGTTTCCAGTTGATCGGCGACCAATTCGCTTGCCGGCGCGTGTCCGATGGCGATGAACACGCCCTCGGCGGGGATCTCGGTGATCTCGCCGATTTCGACATGGCGCGCGCGCACGCCGGTCACGCCCAGCGGTTCTTCGGCGCCGACGACCTCGTCGAGGGTGTGATCCCACAGCACCTCGATCTTGGGATGCTTGAAGAGGCGGTCCTGCATGATCTTTTCCGCGCGTAGGCTGTCGCGACGATGGATCAGTGTGACCTTGGAAGCGAAGTTGGTCAGGAACAGCGCCTCTTCCACCGCGGTGTTGCCGCCGCCGATCACGACAATCTCCTTGCCGCGATAGAAGAAGCCGTCGCAGGTCGCGCAGGCGGACACGCCGAAGCCCTTGAACTTCTCTTCCGAGGGCAGGCCCAGCCACTTCGCCTGCGCGCCGGTGGCAAGGATCAGCGCGTCGGCGGTATAGGTGGCGCCGCTGTCGGCGGTGGCGGTAAAGGGCCGCTGCGAAAGATCGAGGCCGGTGATGTAGTCGCTCACGACGTCGGTGCCGACCTCGCGCGCATGGGCCTCCATCCGCTGCATCAATTCGGGGCCCTGGACGTTGACGTCGCCAGGCCAGTTCTCGACATCGGTGGTGGTGGTCAGTTGCCCGCCGGGCTCGATGCCCTGTATCAGCACCGGCTCCAGCATGGCGCGCGCGCCGTAGATCGCCGCGGTGTATCCCGCCGGCCCCGAACCGATGATCAGGAGTCTGCTGTGACGCGTCTCGCTCATTTCGATGTCCTTTTATCGAATTGCTTTTCATGCATATGTGGTGCATGGGTGGCGGCGCAAGCCCGGCACATCCGCCGCATGCCTCAGTCGACAGCCCGCCGCAAGGGCGGCAGAGCCGTCGGGGGAGGAACTGGCGCGTTTGCACCCGGTGACGATGAAATTGTTGCGCAAAATTGAAATAATCTTGCGCGCCTTGGGTCGCTGCGCTAAATTTCGGAAAAACCGATTACGGAGAGCCGGAAATGCCCGGAAGCAAGCTCGATCCCATTGATCGCAGGATTCTCGCCGAACTCCAGGCCGACGGGCGCATGACGAATGTCGAGCTCGCCCGCCGCGTGGGAATCTCGGCGCCGCCATGCCTTCGGCGGGTGCGCACGCTCGAGGAGGCGGGCTATATCCGCGGCTATCATGCGAAGGTCGATGTGCGCGAGCTGGGATTCGAGGTGCGCGTCTTTGCCATGGTGGGCTTGCACAGCCAGGCGGAAGCCGACCTTTCGGCCTTTGAGGCGCGCTGCCGCGCCTGGCCGCTGGTGCGCGAATGCCACATGCTCAACGGCGAGATCGATTTCATTCTCAAATGTGTCGCGCCCGATCTTTCGACCTTCCAGAGTTTTCTGACAGAGGAACTCACGGCGGCCGAGAATGTCGCCAGCGTCAAGACGAGCCTGGTGATCCGCTGCGCCAAGGAAGAGCCCGGCGTGCCCTTCGAGGTGCTCGAACAGCGGTTGGAAAAGATGGCCTGAGCCGGCTGCGAGCCGGGCCTATCGCCGGTGGCGGCGCGCGCCCCGCTCCCATGGGAGCAGGGGCTGTGGGGCGGCTGCTTCCGTGACGATCCAGCGAATCCAGCGGTTTTCCTGCTTCATCGACTTGCCCTCGATTTCGTGGTTATCGAGGCCGATCCTCGCCCGGCTCCACGGCGCCCTGATGGCACGTTGCAGGCAATTTCGCGCTCTGAGCCGGCGGAATCGTGGCGCGGGCACGCCGAATACGGCGATCACCGAAAACGGCGCGCACGCAGCCCATTGGCGCGGGGCAAGCGCAAGCGCCATGTCCCCGCGGGGACTGGTTTCACAGCCGGATCACCGAAATCAGCCGCCCGTAATCGGCCTGGCCCTCATGCACCGTCCGGCGATAGGAAAAGAAAAGGTCGGGCTGCGCATAGGTGCAGTGGCGCGTCCATTCGGCGTGACCCACGCCCGCCGCGCGCAGCCGGTGGAGCCCGTAGCCGGGCAGATCGAACAGCAGCCGATCGCCCTCGCCATTGGCGAAAAAGCGTGCGTTGCCGGTGTCGTCGGCCATGAAATCGTCGAAGAACTCGGGGCCCACCTCGTAGGCGCGCTGGCTGATCGTCGGGCCGATCACGGCGCGGATGCGCGCGCGCTCGGCACCCAGCCGCTCCATCGCTTCGAGCGCGGCGTCGAGAACGCCGTCGAGCGCGCCGCGCCAGCCGGCATGCACCGCCGCGATGACGCCCGCTTCGGGATCGGCCATCAGCACCGGCTGGCAATCGGCGGTCAGCACCCCGAGCGCCAGACCGGGCGTGGCGGTGACCATCGCATCGGCGGCGGGCGGCTCGGCGGGGGGGGCGTCGAGCGTGGCGACCTCGGCGGTATGCGCCTGCCGTGCGCTTATCAGCCGGTCGGGTGTCAGGCCCATGGCCTCGGCCACGCGGGCGCGGTTGATCTCGACGGCCTGGTTCTGGTCAGAGGAGCCGCCACCGCAGTTGAGCCCCGCGAATATCCCCGACGACGCGCCGCCCTTGCGGGTGAAAAAACCGTGCCGCAGAGGCGAGAGGCTGTCCGAGGTGAGTATCTCCAGCGTCATCGGCCTGCGCCTTCGGATGGATCGCGGTCTGTGGCGCCGCCCCCGGCCCCGTCCGCGGCGGGCGGATCGAAACCGGCGGGTGGCGGGCTGCCCGGCGCGTGCAGCGCGAGCGCCTTGAACAGGGTTCCCATTTCCCGCGGGTGGGTCAAGCGGCGATGTGCGGCGACATGCTCGCGCCGGGCAGCCCCTTCGAGCCCGCGCGCCAGCGCCTGGGCGCGCGTGGTGATCCCCAGCCTCTCCAGCAGCACGCCCTGCGCGGTGAGCGCCGAGACGGAGGCGCCCGCCCCGCGCGCGGCGGCGGCGAGGGGCTCGAAATCCACATGCGCGGTCAGATCGGCGCTGCCGGGGGCCGCGAGCGGCTCGCAGGGCGCGTGGCCGGCCACCGCCTGAAAGGTATCGCCCAGGCTGCGCCAGCCGCCGTAATCGACGATCAGCGCCGCGCCCCCTCGTTCGGCGATGCGCCCGGCGATGCCGGCGGCGATGGCCTCGCCGGCGGGACAGGTCTCGACCACGTCGCCGGGCCGGGTGTCGGCCAGCCGGTGTTCGAGCCGGCCCAGCGCCACCGGGGCGCCCAGACCGAAGGCGAGCGCCCCATCCGCGTCGCGCGTGACCACCCGCTCGCGCCAGGCCGGGCCTTCGGCGCGGACGAACTGGCGGATCGGCAGGGCATCGAAGAATTCGTTGGCCAGCAGGAACAGCGGCATGTCGCCGGGCAGGGCGTCGGAGCTGTCGTGCCACTGGGGCGCGGCGTCGCCCAGCGCCGCGGCCTGACGCGCGCGCAGGGCCGGCGAGGCTTCGACCAGGTGAATCCGCGCCGCCGCGCGAAATCCGGGCACGGCGCCGCCGGCCGCGCGCAGGAGATCAGCCATCAGCGTGCCGCGGCCCGGCCCAAGCTCGGCCAGAACGAAAGGGGTGGGCGCGCCCTGGTCGCGCCATGCCTGCGCAAGGCACAGGCCGAGACATTCGCCGAATATCTGGCTGATCTCGGGGGCGGTGGTGAAGTCGCCCGCCCGCCCCAGCGGATCGCGCGTGGCGTAGTAGCCCGCTTCGGGGTCGAGCAGCGCCTCGGCCATGAAGTCGGCCAGCGTGATCGGCCCGGTCGCGGCGATCCGGCGGGCAAGCTTTTCGCTCAGCGCGGTCATGGCGCCGCGGCGCGCGCGTGCCGGCGGGCGCGCCAGATTACCACGCCCCCGAGGACGATCATCGGCAGCGACAGGAGCTGGCCCATGCTCAGCCCGGCCGATCCCAGCCGGACGACATGGCCCATCGGATTGTCGGGCGTGATGAACTGCGCATCGGCGACGCGGAAGAACTCGACGAAAAAGCGCGCGACACCGTAACCGGCGAAGAAGGCACCGGCGAGCTGGCCGGGGGTCTTCAGCCAGCCGCGCCGCCACACGAGCCACAGCAGAAGAAGCCCCAGCGCCAGCCCTTCGAGTGCGGCCTCGTAAAGCTGGGTCGGGTGGCGCGCGCAGGCGCCCTCCCAGCCCGGCGGACAGTCTCCGGCGAGCGGGCCGGGAAAGACCACGCCCCATGGCAACTCGGTCGGCCGGCCCCAGAGCTCGGCGTTGATGAAATTGGCGATGCGGCCGAGCAGCAGCCCCGGCGGGGTGGCAAGGGCCATCGCGTCGGCGAGCCGGGCCAGCGGCACGCCGTGGCGGCGGGCATAGAGAACCGTGGCCGCGACCACGCCCAGCAGCCCGCCGTGAAACGACATGCCCCCCGCCCAGATGCGCAGGATCTCGGCCGGATAGCTCAGGTAATATCCCGGCTGGTAGAACAGCACGAAACCGAGCCGCCCGCCCAGGATCACGCCGAGAATCGTCCAGGTCAAAAGCCCCTCGACCTGACTGGCGGCCATCGGCGGGCGATCCTGCGGCCACAGGGCGGGCCGGCGCATGAGGGCGGCCACGATCCACCATGCGATGAGAAGCCCGGCGATATAGGCCAGTGCATACCAGCGCAGCGAAAACGCGAATTCGCCGATCTCGATGGTGAATATCTCGGGCCTGATGTCGGGAAAGGGTATGGCGGCGCGCATCGCGGGTCTCCTTGGCCTGCCTGTCTGGCCACGCCACAGGGTGAAGTCAACCGCCGCCGGCGCCGCGGCGGGCCGCCCTTGCCCCGCACGGGCACGCGGCGCATATAAGGGGCATCCACAGCCGGAGGACGGGATGCAGAGCCGGAACCGCTTTCTCGACGACATGTCGCAGCTGATGACCAATGCCATGGGCGTGGCCCAGGGCGCACGTCAGGAGGCCGAGACGGCGCTCAAGAGCCGTCTCGACCGATGGCTGGCAGATCGCGAATTCGTCACCCGCGAGGAGTTCGACGCCGTCCGCGCAATGGCGCAGAAGGCGCGCGAGGAGAACGCCACGCTCAAGGCGCGCATCGCGGCGCTGGAAGAGGCGGCGGGGACAGCAGACCGCGACGACGCCGGAGCGTGACACTCGCAGCTGCCAAGCCGTGTCTGCCGAGACGTTACAGGAAGGCGTAGCCGAGCCCGGCTATGTCGGCTTCGTAGAGGCGCGAGAGCCGCGCGATATTGGCGGGCGCGAGCAACTCGTCAATCCGGTCCTTCGCACCGGTAGCGCGGGGGCCGGAGCGCGCAATCTCCATCCGGCCCTGCCGGGCGTGATCGGGGAAAAGTCGCTCGAGAACGAATCCGAGATCGGCCTCCAGCGTTTCCACCCGGCCGATGAAGTCGAACTCCGCCTGCGGAATGAGAAACAGTGAGGTCTGCGGCGCCCAGTGGGGGTTGGCGTAAAGCCCGCCATCGGCAAGATAGGCGATGAAACGGTCGATGGAAGGAGGCGCGTCGCCGCCGCCGCGCCCGGCGCGCAGCGCGCGATAGCCACGGCGCGTGTCGTATCGTTTGCGCACGATCTTGTCGAGATATGCGGAAAGCAGCCGCACATAGGGGTCGCGGACGAAAGTGAACTTGAAGTAGTCGGACGACAGTGCCTCGGTCTGCTCGGCGGTCAGCGCGCTGGGATGGGTGAAAGCGTCCTTCGCCGTTTGGGCGCGTTCGGAATAGGGTTTTCCGGCGTGAATGGCGAGGGTCTGCGTGATTGTCGAGTTCGCGCATTTCGCGATGCGATTGTAGAAAAAGCGATGGTCGGTGTCGATCGCGCCGCGCCAGTCGGCATGCCCGATATGGCCGCCGCCAGGGTAGGGGTGGCGACGGTAGAAGGGGCGCAGTCGCCACCACCATCTGAGCAGCCTGTCGTCGAGGCCCGGAGCTTGCGCGCTATCCATTCGCCGGCTCCGCCCTGATCGCGTCGAGCATGCGGTGAACATTGTCGGGGTCGGCGTCCGGCGTGATCCCGTGCCCCAGATTGAAGATATGCGGCCCCCCTGCGAAGGCGTCGACCACCCGGCGGGTGGCCGCCGTCAGTTCGGCGCCGCCGGTGACCATGTGGCGCGGGTCGAGATTGCCCTGCACGCAGCCCTGCGGCTGGACATGCGCGGCCGCCCATTCCGGGCTGACCGACTGATCGAGCGCGATGCACTCCGCGCCCGTGGCCGCATGCGCGCCCGCGTAGCGCGCGCCGGCCCCGCGCGGGAAGGCGATGACCGGCAGCCCCGGATGGCGCGCCTTGAGCGCCGTGACGATGCGCGCCATGGGCTGCAGCGAATACCGCTCGAACGCCGCCCCACTGAGCGATCCGGCCCAACTGTCGAATATCTTGACGACCTCGGCGCCCGCCGCGACCTGGGCCGAGAGATACTCGATCGTCGCGTCGGTAATCCGCTCGATGAGCGCGTCGAACGCCTTGGGCGCGTCTTCGCGCATGGCATGGGCAGGGCCCTGATCGGGCGTGCCGCGTCCGGCGATCATGTAGGTCGCCACCGTCCAGGGCGCGCCGGCAAAGCCGATCAGCGTGACCCCGGGCGGCAGGGCGCCAGCCACGTTGCGCACGGTCTGGTAGACGGGATCGAGCGTCTCGTGGACATCCGCCGCCGGGCGCAGAGCCGCCACGCCCGCGGCATCGGTGATCGTGGACAGGCGCGGCCCCTCGCCCTTGACGAACCACAGATCGGCCCCCAGCGCCTGCGGCACCAGCAGGATATCGGCGAACAGGATCGCCGCGTCGAAGCCGAAACGCCGGATCGGCTGCAGCGTGACCTCGGCGGCCATGTCCGGCGTGTAGCACAGGGTCAGGAAATCACCCGCCTTCTCGCGCAGGGCGCGGTATTCGGGCAGGTAGCGCCCCGCCTGGCGCATCAGCCAGACCGGCGGGGTGGGCAGCGCCTCGCCCGCAAGCGCGCGCAGGATCGGTTTGGTCATCGAGTTCTCCATCGGCCTCGCCCCCCTCGTCCTGCGCATGGGCGCGATTGTCAATCTGTCCGCAACCTGCCCGCCGGCATCCCGGTTGTCACGCCCCGGCGGCGCGGCTATGCAAAGCGCCATGACCGATGACCTCCCCACGCCCGACGCGCCGCTCAGGCTCGGCTCCCGCGGCTCGCCCCTCGCGCTGGCACAGACGCGCGAGGCGCGCGCCCGGCTGATGGCCGCCTTCGACCTGCCCGAAGACGCCTTCGAGATCGTGCCGATCAAGACCACCGGCGACCGCGTCCAGGATCGCCCGCTCAAGGAGATCGGCGGCAAGGGACTGTTCACGCGCGAGATCGAGGCCGCGCTGCTCGACGGCACGATCGACCTTGCGGTGCATTCGATGAAGGACATGCCCGTCGCCCAGCCCGAGGGGCTCGTGCTCGACGCCTATCTGCCGCGGGCCGATCCCCGCGACGCCTTCGTCTCGCTCAAGGTCGCGGCGCTGTCCGATCTCGAATCCGGGCAGGTCATCGGATCGTCGAGCCTGCGCCGGCGCGCGCAGATGCTCAATCGCCGGCCCGATCTGTCGGTCGTGGAGTTTCGCGGCAACGTCCAGACGCGCCTGCGCAAGCTCGACGAGGGCGTGGCCGACTGCACCTTCCTCGCCTGGGCGGGGCTGGAGCGGCTGGGCATGACCCATGTCGCCCGCGGCCCCGTCGAGCCCGAGGAAATGCTGCCCGCCGTCGCCCAGGGCGCGATCGGTATCGAGCGGCGCGAGGATGACGCGCGCACCGAGGCGATGGTCGCCGCGATCCATGACCGCGCCACGGCCGAACAACTCGCCTGCGAGCGGGCATTCCTCGCCGCGCTGGACGGCTCCTGCGAGACGCCCATCGCCGGGCTCGCGCTGGTCGAGGACGGCGAAATCTGGCTGCGCGGCGAGATCCTGCGCCCCGACGGCTCGGAAAGTCTTGCCGATGAGGGCCGCGCCCCGGTGACGGAGGGCGCCGAACTCGGCCGCGAGGTGGCCGGGCGGTTGCGCGCCCGCGCCCCGGACGGGTTCTTCGACTGGCTCGACGACAGCTGAACGCGGGGGCTATTCGCCCCCGTTCCCGCGGGCGCGGGCGAGCAATTCCTCGACCCTGGGCCCCATCGCCTCGACGATGCGGCGCACGCCTTCGGCA
>PUHN01000028.1 GCA_002967695.1 Rhodobacteraceae bacterium WD3A24
GACGCGCGAGCTCGAGAAGTTCACCTGGCTCAGATCGCCGGTCATCAACTCGTAGGGCACCCGGTAGCCGGCCGCGATGGTGTGCAGCTGGACCCGGTTCCATTCGGCGATGCCGCCGCTGGCGGTCGGCTGGTTGAAGTCGATCTGCTTGGCGCCGCGCGCATAGGCGACCATGCCCGGCTCGAATTGCTCGACCAGGTTGCCGTCCGCGTCCTTGACGGTCGGGGCGAGATTGCGCTCGTCCTCGTCCTCAAAGCCCGACACGATCGCGGCGACGCAGGCCTCGATCTTCTTGCGCACGAGCTCGGCGTTGTGCCACTCGTCGAAGTCCTGCAGCGCCTTCATCACCGGCGCCGCCCAGGGCACACCCCGGCTCTGGACCCGCTGGCGCTCGAACAGATGCGCCACGTTGTCGGCCCGCACCCGCACCGATTGCAGGCTGTGCCGGATGCTCGGCGTCATGTCGCCCGGATGCTCGGGGAACATCCAGTAGGCCAGCCGCCGGCCGCGCTCATCGAACTCGATGCCCTGCTTGATGGCATTGCGGCCGGACGTCAGAGAGGATTTCGCGCCGTCGAGGTGATCGGCCTCGCGGACCTCGATCTGCAGCGGAACATCGAGCCCGCGCACCCGCGCATCGCGCTGCCGGCGGAGCCGGCGCATGGCGAACACCTCGCCGCCCTCGATCATTTCGCGCACGGCCAGGCTCAGGATCCCGTGAAAATCGGTGTGCCCGTCCGCGTCGCACCGCCCCGACCACTGGCGCCACAGGTTGTCGACCTGCTCATCGAAGGCCGGGTTGCCGGTCACAGCGCGCGGGCGGATGCCATAGCCCACGATGTTCGAGACGAGCACCTGCACCGCCTTGGCGGCGTGAGCGTTGTTGCGCACCAGGTCGCGCGATCGGGCGCGCAGAAGGTCGGCCGCGCTCGCGATCTCGGTGTCGGCGGCGGTGTTCGAGGCGATCCAGCCGCCCGTGCCGCGGCCCCGCGCCGCGCCCTCGTATTTGCGGCCGAACATCGCGTCCATCTGCCCGAGGGCCGCGCGCGCCGCCATGCGCCGGGCAGCAATGCGGGGAGCAAAGGACGCCACGGCGCGGTCGATCAGGTTCATTTTCGCGCTCATGGATCAATCCCTCCGCGTGGTGGCGAAGCCGGCGACCGGCCGCTTGCCCGTCGAGGAGGCCCGCGCCAGGTCGTCCTCGATCCGCCGGATCGTGCGCCACATCTCCTCGGTGCTCGCGTAGGTCACAGACTTGCCGTCCGCGTAGGTGACGCTGCGCACGCCGCTCGCATAGGCGCGTTTGAGCGCGTCGAGGTCCGCCTGCGTGAAACCTGCCATCAGAGCCAGCCCTTCGTCTTGTGCCCGCCGAGCCAGTTGTTCTCCCGCTTCTTCGGGGTGGCCTCGGCGGACTGTTCGTCCTTCGAGGCGCGCGTGGCGTCCTCGAGCTCCTTCCACTTCTCGTCGGACCAGCGATCGCCGCCGGCGATCCAGGCGGCGGCGCGGGCATAGACGCGGGTGTCGAGCGCCTCGTTGCGCTCGCGCAGCTTCTGCCATTCGAGCCGGGCGAAGCCGCGCCGGTTGCGCACCGTCACCAGCTGCTCGGCGACGAGCTGCTTGAGCCACTCGGTCTCGATCCACTCGGGCAGATGCACCGTGCCCGCGGGCTGCTCGCGCCCATCGGCGCGTTCCTCGTCGCTGATCCGGTCGAGGCGCAGGAAGCGGTAGGTCTCGGCCTTGAAGGTCGAGACCGCGACCGTCCAGAGACGCGCGCCCCGGCGGATGCGCTTGCCCTCGCGGTTGAGGTCCACATAGGTCGGGCCCGTCACCGGGCTCGCCCGGTTGAAGCCCTCCACGCCCTTGATCGGCGAGACCTGCGAGAAGCCCTGCGCGCGCGCCCATGTATAGACCGCCGCCGCCTCATAGCCGGTGTCGATCCCCAGCCGCGTGATCTGCAGATCGGCGCCGTTCTCGTGCGGCCACGGCTGGGCGAGATAGGCGGTGAGCTGATCCCATGTCTCGGGATGATCCGGCCCTCCCTCGATCACCGCGTGATCGACCAGCCAGCTTTCCAGCCCGCGGCCCCAGGCCCAAACGTCGATCTCGACGCGATCCTTCTGCACGTCCGCGCCGGCGGTTAGGAACAGCCCGCCGGCCGGGACCGTGCCGGCCTTCCAGCCCGGCTCGCGGCGATCTTGGAGCCGCTGCCAGTCGGGCGCGTCGCTGTTCTCATACCACGTCTCGCCGAGGATCGTGTTGCGGAAGGCCCGCAGCGCGTCGTCGGAGCCCTGCGCCATTTCCCAATTCCTCGCTATATCCGCCCAGGACAGCCAGCCCACCGGCGAGTAGAGCGCCGAGAGGTGGAAGCCGACCGAGCGGCTGTCGTCCGGGGTCGCGGTGGGGTGCCACTCGCCCGCCTCAAGCATGGCGGTCTTGTGGTGCTCGGCGATCATCGTGCCGCACTCGTCGCACTGATACTGCGCCGTCTCGGGCTGGTGCTTCTCCCAGCGCAGGTTCTCGAAACGCAGCCACTGCTCGTGCCCGCAATGCGGGCAGGGCACGAAGAACCGCCGCTGGTCGCTCGCCTCGTATTCCCGCTCGACCCGGCTCATTCCGCGGATCGTCGGTGTCGAGACCATGAACACCTTGCGGCGATGCCCGAAGGTCAGCGAGCGCGCCTCGGCGAGCGATACCGGGTCGCCTTCCTCGTCGGCCGAGGGCGGATAGGCGTCGACCTCGTCCATGAAGAGGTAGCGCGCCGGCATCGAGCGCAGCCCCACCGCCGAGTTCGCCCCGGTCATGATGATCATCCCGCCCGGAAACTCCTTGGAGAGCATCGTGTTGCCGCTGTCGCGCGAGCGCGCCGGCATGATGCGCTCCTTGAGCGCCGGGCTTTCCTCGATCAGCGGGTCGATCCGCTGGCGCGAATTGCGCTTGGCGAGGTCCACCGTGGGCAGCACCGCGAGCATCGGCCCCGGCGCATGGTGGATGACAAACCCGATCCAGTTGTTGCCGGCCTCGGTCGCGCCCACCTGCGCCGCCTTCATGAACGTCACCCGCTGGGCCGGATCGCCGGGCGAGAGCGCGTCCATGATCCCGCGCATGTAGGGTGTCCGGTCGGTGCGGTAGCGCCCCGGCTCGGCCGAGGCGCGGCTGGCGAGCCAGCGATGCGTGTTCGCCCACTCCGAGACGGTCAGGTAGGGGTCGGGCCGCAGCCCGTTCGACCAGCTGCGAAGGAGCCCCGAAGCCCCGTCGAACCCCGCGAGATCAGCCGAGGCTGACGCGGAGCTCCGCGAGGCTTTCGAGCTGCTTGCGGACATGGCGCTCGAGCACTCCCTGCATCGTTGCCGTGTCGATCGCCGCCTCCGCGCCTGCGTTCTTCTCCGCCGCGGCCGAGAGCTCCGCGGCCATCACCGCCGCGACCCGCGCCGGCCAGTTCACCCATGCGTCGCGCTCCTCACGCGCGAGCCGGAACACCAGCTGCTCCGCGCGTGCCTTGTCGACCAGCACTCCCTTCTTCGTCTCGATCACGAGGCGGCGCTCCTGCGCCTTGAGCACCTCGTTCATCGTGCGGGCCTTGAGAAAGGTCGTCTGCCCGCCGCCGCCATCGCCCGGCAGCGCGTCGGGGCCCGGCGCCTCGGTGGTCGGCGCCGCCTGGTCGCCGCGCTGCTGCGAGGGGTCGGTGTAGGCCGCCCGGCGCGCGTCGGAGGCCTCCGCGTCGATCGAGCCGTCCGCGAAGGTGACGACCCGCCCGTCCTTCACCGCCTTCTGCACCGCGGTATGGGATATCCCGGCGCGCCTCGCATACTGGCGCTGGCTCATGCCCTGCATCTGCTCGGAACCCAGTTAAACCATTGCAAAAGAGCGATAATGGCTCCGATTATGCTTCGCTCTGAGCGCCGCGAGAGCGAATGTAATCACATAAACAAGGACCGGAGGCACTGCTACCGTACTACCGAGGCGTGTGGCAGCGTGGTCTGATAGGTCCTGCGCCGCCGCCAAGTCAGTCGACTAACAATCCGCGATCCAGACTAGCGCCCGAGCTCGGTGGAAGTCATCCTCGATCCGGCGGGCGGTTTCGAGCGCATCCTCAATCTGCCCCGCTTCGGCCTGCGCTCCGGCGATGTCGGCCAGCGCGAAGGCTCGCCTGGACTCATCCTCGATGCCGTTCGCGGTTTCGAGCACCTCGGCGAATAGTGCCGTATCGGCCTGCACCCCGGCGATGCGGGCCAACGCCCTGGCTCGGTTGAACTCATCCTCGATCCTGCGGGCGGTTTCAAGCGCCTCCGCAATCTGGCCGGCTTTGGCCTGCGCCCTGGCGACGTAGACAAGCGCCCACGCCCGGCGGCTGTCAGTCTCAATCCTGCGGGCGGTTTCGAGCGCCTCCGTAATCTGCCCCTCTTCGGCCTGCGCCCAGGCGATGTTGCGAAGCGCCCAGTCCGGTTGGTCGTCATACTCAATCTCGCGGACGGTTTCGAGGGCCTCCGCAGTCTGCCCCGCTTCGGCCTGCACCCCGGCGATGCGGGCCAGCACCACGGCCCGGTAGGCCTCACCCTCGATCCTGCGGGCGGTTTCGAGCGCCTCCGTAATCTGCCCCGCTTCGGCCTGCGCCCAGCCGATCTCTAGAAGCGCCCGAGCCCGGCTGGCTTCATCGTCGATCCCGCGGGCAGTTTCGAGCGCATCCTCAATCTGCCCCGCTTCAGCCTGCGCCCCAGCGATGCCGGCCAGCGCGAAAGCTCGCCTGTACTCATCCTCGATCTCGCGGGTCGTTTCGAGCGCCTCTGCGAACAAATCCCGGTCGTGCTGCACCCCGGCGATTTCGGCCAGCCTCTGAGCTCGGTCGGCCCCATCCTCCATCCTGCGGGTGGTCCCGAGCGCAAGAGCAAGCACGGACGTACGTCGAGGGTTGCTCAGGCATTCCGCTTCCGCCTCCGCATCGTGAAGCTGGGTTCGGGCATTGTTGAGCGCCGATCTGACGATCTCGGTGGAAAGAGGCCCGATCTGCTCACCGGTTATCAGCCGAACGGCGAGGTCGCTCCCTGGATAATCCTCGATGATGCTCGCAATTCTGGACTGCACATCCTCCAATCGGGCGACGCGGCTTTCAAGCCCTGCAAGATCCTCCGCCTCGTGCGCAGCCACTTCATTCCAACTCTCCACTGCTGAGACGAAGAGGCGGTTCGCCGCAGTGTTGCTGTCGGCAGCGGCCGGGATTGCCAGCCATAGAAGAACCATGAACGTCAAGAGGCGGGACAACATGCTTGTTTCCACGTGCTTTCTCAGGTCAGCAGAGCAGAAAGGCTCACAGGGCGCGGCGCCCGAGTCAATGTTGCAGTGGCACAACCTTCGGGCCCGTTTCGGCACCCAGCCGCTTGGCCTTGGCCAATTGCGCCCGAAAGTCCGCCTGTTCGAACGAAAGCAGGCGCAGACCTTGCGCCCAACCTGCGGTCAAGCAAATTGCGCTCCCCAGCGCAGGCATTCGAATAGCCGCCGCAGGAGATACTCGCGAATTTACGACTCTCCGAGGAAGGCAAAGCCGATGGTCACGTGCCGGTGCAGTGCCGCCTCGAGTCCGGACATCGGATACACCACCATCTCTGTGGCGATGGCCAGCGGGAAATCGACCGCGAATTTGGCCACCGATTCCACCAGCGACATGAGCCTGCTCTGTCTCATGCCGCAGCTCGCCCCTCCCTGACCTCATCGAAACTGCGGCCGTCGCCATCAAGGACGGCCTGCTTGCCGGTGAACCGCTGCCAGCGATCCACCGCCATGTCGACATAGGCCGGGTTGAGCTCGATCCCGAGGCAGACCCGGCCGGTCGTCTCTGCCGCGATCAGCGTGGTCCCCGACCCCATGAACGGCTCGTAGACCGGATCGCCCGGCTGCGAGTTGTTGAGCATCGGCCGGCGCATGCACTCGACCGGCTTCTGCGTGCCGTGCTGCGTCTTGGCGTCCTGATCGGTGTTCGGGATTTGCCACAGCGTCGTCTGCTTGCGGTCGCCGGCCCAATGGCCCTTGCCGCCCTTCTTGACCGCATACCAGCAGGGCTCGTGCTGCCAGTGGTAATCGCCGCGCCCCAGCACGAGCCGGTCCTTCGCCCACACGATCTGCGAGCGGATGGCAAAGCCGGAGGCCACGAGGCTCTCCGCGACCTCGGCCGCGTGCAGGGCGCCGTGCCAGACATAGGCAACGTCGCCGGGGAACAGCGCCCAGGCTTCCCGCCAGTCCGCGCGGTCGTCGTTGGCCACCTTCCCGGTGCGTTTCGACACGTTCACGCCGGCGCGGTGGCGCCAGATTGGGTCATATTCCACGCCATAGGGCGGATCCGTGACCATCAGCAGCGGCTCGTGCCCGCCCAGCACGCGCTCGACGTCCGTCGCCGAAACGCTGTCGCCGCAGAGCAGGCGGTGGTTGCCGAGCGCCCACATATCTCCGGGCCGCGTCGCCGGTTCGGCCGGCGGCTCCAGCGTCTCGTCCTCGCCCTCGACGGCGCTGGTGCCAGCGCCTTCGTCTGTCGCGCCTTCGAGGTCGCGGAGGATCGCGTCCATCTCGTCGTCGCTGAAGCCGGTGAGCGACACGTCATAATCGGCCGCGATGAGCTCCTGGAACTCGCGCGCCAGCGCCTCCTCGTTCCACTCGCCGAGCTCGGTCAGCTTGTTGTCGGCGACCCTGTAGGCCCGGCGCTGGTCCTCGGTCAGGTGCCCGAGCACGATCACAGGCGCCTCAGTCAGCCCGAGCCGCTCGGCCGCGAGCACCCGCCCGTGCCCCGCGATCAGTTCGCCGTCCTCGGCGACGAGCAGAGGCTGCGTGAAGCCGAACTCGGACATGCTCGCCGCGATCTTCGCAACCTGGTCGTCGCCGTGCTCCTTGGCGTTGCCCGCGTAGGGGCGCAGCCGATCGAGCGGCCATTGCTCAATCTTGTGGGCGGCAAAGCCGAGCGACATGGGAGGGCTCCTGGCGACGATGGATAAAGCGGTGAAAAGCCCCGGCGCCGCAGCGCCGGGGAGTGAGGAAACGCAATCAGCCACGTGCGGGGACATGCGTCTCGCACGCGGCCAGTGCCCCGATACGGTCGGGGCCAGCCATCCGCCGACCACCGGCGGACCTGACGAGCGCGGAACGGGTCGTCTGCCGGCGCCCTGCGCATGGGCCGACCCTCGATTGCCTGGCCACCCCGCGCTCGGGATGCGAGGCGCCGAAGGCGGCGGCGGCGAAAGGATGAAACTCCGCCGCGCCCTCAAGGCGCCCCGCAACCGGAACGCGGGATCAGTCGGTCAACCGTAGGGGCGGGTTGCCACCTGTCCAACGCGGGGGCGGCGTCTGGCAACCGCCCCTTCGCGGGCTCGCAATCACGCGATCGCCCTTGTTGTGCGGGCCGTCTTCACTGTCCGTCGCACCGCAGCACGCGGCCGGGTGGCAAGCGGGTGGCAACTCGAAAAATTGCTCTGTCGCTAGCGAACTCGTGCGCCTAGCCCCCCCGCATAGCTTTGGGGCGCGCGGTGGAACCACGTGGGGCCCAGAGCACAAGAGCTCCAACGACGACCAAGTTTTCGTTGCGTTTCGGTCGTATCTACTGGCACTCATGACAGCATCATGCCGAACGAGCAGATACCCATAACACCAGAAGTACTGCGGTGGGCACGAGAGCGCGCCCGCTTCTCTATCGAAGAAGCGCGCGTGGATTTTCGGAACATCGAAGCTTGGGAACAGGGCAAGTCGTTTCCGACTTACCCGCAACTCGAACGGCTATCAGAAGCCTTCAAAGTGCCGGTTGCTGTCTTTTTCTTCCCGGCGCCGCCGGACGTGCCACCGATCCGCGAATCCTTTCGGACGCTGCCCGATGTGCAGTTTGAATTGCTGCCGCGTGAAGTGCGTTTTCTTTTGCGGAAAGCAAAGGCGTTTCAGATCAATCTCTCGGAGCTAAATGACGGCCACAATCCGGCTGATCGCTTTATCCTCCGCGACCTACGCTTCGCACCGGATATGGACATTCCAGAGATGGCGCGGAAGGTGCGGGCATACCTTGGCGTTCCACTCGATGTTCAAACGAGCTGGATAGATAGCGACGCAGCCTTCGATTCCTGGCGAGAAGTCTTAGAAGCTCGCGGGGTGGCAATATTCAAGGACGCCTTCAGAAATGACTTCTATTCCGGCTTCTGCCTGTATGATGAAGTTTTCCCTCTAATATATGTAAACAATTCTGTGAAGACACGGCAGATCTTCACTCTTTTCCACGAGTTGGCGCACCTTCTTTTCCACACAAGCGGAATCAATACTCTGAGTGATGAGCCGGATGAAGAATTGGCCATGCCTGATAAACAGGTCGAAGTCGTCTGCAACCGCTTCGCAGCCGAATTCCTAGTCCCTGCAGAACAGTTCGACGCCGACACTGTGGGGCTACCGCCAACCGAAGAGACGGCGACATTCTTAGCAAACCGCTACCATGTTTCCCGCGAGTCGATGTTCAGACGCTTCTTGGATCGTGGTGATATCTCTGTAGAGGAGTATCAGCGCGCTGCTGATAGATGGGCAGGGCAGCGCCAGCCGCGAACTGGCGGCAATCACTATTGGACAAAAATCGCTTACCTTGGGACGAATTACGTCAATCTCGCTTTTTCGCGATACTATCAAAACAGAATTTCAGAGCCGGAGCTTGCAGAATACCTCGACACAAAGGTGAAGAATCTTTCAAAGCTTGAGAGCTATTTTGCGAGGAAAGTTGTGTAGATGTATGTATTCGACACCTCGCCTTTATCGAACCTTTTTCGGCACTTCTACCGGCGCCGATTCCCCACGCTATGGGAGCAGTTCGACGCGCTTGTCGCCGATGGCGCTGTGACATCAACACGTGAAGTTCGGCGTGAACTAGACTTTTATGCGCATGTCGATGATATTTGGGTGCGTGACAATTCCGACATCTTTACAACCCCAACGGCGGATGAAGCGCAGGTGATACGCAAAATTTACGCCGTTCCTCACTTTCAACAGAATATAGAGATGAAAAAAATTCAAAAAGGTGGGCTAAATGCCGACCCATTTGTCGTTTCAAAGGCATACGCAAATAATGGAATTGTTGTGACGCTCGAAAGCGCTCCGCCACATGCCGCAAAGATTCCGAACATCTGTGGGCATCTAGGTGTTCGCTGTCTGAACTTGGAAGAATTCATGGAAGAAGAAGATTGGCAGTTTTGAGCAGCCCATATCCCCACGAGCGCTAGCGCAACCACGCAAACTGAGCGAAAGCTACGATTTACAAACGTGAATTCTCGAGGCGAACCTCGGGCAGTCTTCTGCGATGCTTCGGAAGCTATGTCTAGAGGGGGCACCGTGTCAATGGGGTAGATGTGGGGTGTTTCAGAGTTGAGCCGAACCAAAGCATGCAACGAGGAGGTGGGGCGCCATTGGCCAATCAGTGCTGAAGGGCCACACGCCCGTTTACGCCGTGAAGGCCGCACGCCAACAGGCACGAACTTTTCAAGAGACAGCCGGGCAACCACCTGGGGCGGGAGCCAATTCGTCGGTGTGGTGTCCGCATGGCTGTGGAGGCCAACACTTGCGGTACGGGGAAGGCGGTCCTCTTGCTGCCCATAGCTCCGCCATGCTATCGGCATGCGACGCTACGAGCGCGCTCACCCAACGACGACCGACCCCTGCAGGTGCCAGATGAAATGTGTATGCTTTTGCTGTGCGCCGCCGGCGGACACGCCGGCCCATGGCATTTGGGCGCTCTTGGAGGGCAAGGAGCAGTTCGGCCTATTCCGCGCCTCTGTTCTCGCAGTGGAGGACGATCCCAGTTTTGTGATCCTTACTGATGAAGACACGCCCTTCGACGAGGGTTTGCCGGATGTTGCGGTGAATCGTGCGCCGGTGGATCCTACAGAAATCATGCTGGAGCGCACACGCCGGCAGGCCGCTTTCCTCGAGGCGGATCCGCTCAACGAACCTGTGGGTTTCTTTGACACAGATATGCTGATGCTCGAGGCGTTTTCGCCGCTCTTCGAGCATGATTTTGACATCGCCGTGACGCTGCGTCCCTCTGGCCGCGGCATGCCGGTGAATGGCGGGTTGATCCTAGTCAACAATCGTCGCCCCGCGCTAGTGCGACAATTCTTCTGTGACCTGCGGAATCGGATGGAACGAGAGGCTAAGGGCACGCAACGGGAATGGTATGGCGACCAGATCACACTAGCAAATGTCATCGGTGACGTGAGCTTGCCCGACGTCTTAGGCGAGATACACGAGATTGATGGGGTCCGGATCTTATTCCTCGATTACGCCAGTTACAATTATTCACCCAAACGCGAGCACCCATTGCTGTGGGGCGAGTTGTCAGGGATTTTCCTTTATCACTTTAAGGGGCGCTGCCGGATATATATGCGTGACTTCTGGCAACGGCGCATCGCCCCGAACCGGGGGTGGGTCGACCGATCGCCACTGACATGGTTTCTTGCTGGGTTGGCTCTGGAATGGAAGCGCAAGCAGACAAATCCAGTGTTTCGTGCAGACACGAGGAGGCTCTGAGACGCATGCAGGCCTTTTGCATACGGATTTTCCGGTTCTTAAAGCCCAAACGTGAACGCGGGGCGAACAGATCAAAATCTGTCACTCCACATGTTGTGTTCTAGCGGCGTAGGCACAGTCGAGATGGCCTTGGCGAATCCAAATAGGCTCTCTCTGGAAGGGCATGACGGGCACAGAATGCGAAGTGCTCTGGCCGTGAACAGCTGCGCACGGCCCATCAAGGAGAGGACCGAGCATGGACGCAAGATCATCAAGAACTGGTCTGACCTTTGGCGGCGGCGTAGGTTCCGTTGGGGAGAAACGCACACATACTCGATTTACCAGGCACTTAGCTGGCTACGCCCGATTTGTGGCGTATTGCTGGTCTGCCCTGCCGCGAGCGAGTTGCGTGTGATACGCGAAGCGTTGGCAAGTCGGCATAACAGGACGACGCATTGGAGAAAAAACGCCTTCATGGTGCGCTTCGCCGCAGCGAGATTAACGCCGCGGGACCGGTGTCTGAGCTCGAAGTATCGGATTCTGTTTTGGATCTGTCGATGACAGAAATCAGTTTTCCCAAAAAGCAGGCCGGCCGTGGCTTTGGCATTCTCACGCCCTACTTGATCCCGCCCGAAAAGCCCCGCAAACGTCTAAACCTCGGTGACGGGTTCATCTTCCATGCGATCGAGCGACTTTTGGGGCCATTTGCGCCTGATGTGGTGCTGTCGTCTCGCAGCACCCCTGAACCTGCACAGATTACGGCACTGGCGAGCCGACGTGCGATCATTTTGGGCGGTGCCAATCAGCTGTCGGATAATTTTCGTCCATGGCCCACACTCGAGGCAGGAGACATTGATAAGGCCGGTCTGACGTTTGTTCCCATGGGGGTCGGCCTTAACGGGCTGCCGAAGAACAATTGTGGCTTCACCCCGACCACGAGGGCAATCATTAGGGCCATGCATGAGCGAATTCCGTATTCGTCGTGGCGCTGTCCGCGCACAGTAGCGCTTTTGCAGAGGGCGTTCCCGGATTTGGCTGATCGCTTTCTTATGACGGGGTGCCCGGTGCTTTATGACCGCCCATTGCTGGAAGGGGAGCCCTTCAACACCGACACGGGCCGGATCGCGGTAACC
Organism: Rhodobacteraceae bacterium WD3A24; assembly: GCA_002967695.1. Taxonomy (GTDB): domain Bacteria; phylum Pseudomonadota; class Alphaproteobacteria; order Rhodobacterales; family Rhodobacteraceae; genus Alkalilacustris. The sequence goes on from PUHN01000028.1 coordinate 11,637, forward strand.
GTTACCGAGCGCGGTGATTTTATGTTCCGTGAAACTTCGACGCTTCGCGAGATCGCTCGGCTGTTTCCGGATGCTGAGAAACTACTTGTGCTGCACCAGGATTTTCGTAGGCTTCGCCGCGGCATCGGCCCTTCTGTGCGCGAGATGCTTCCGGGTTCTTGGCTCGGGAACGTCGGCAAGTTGCATGCAGAGGCGAAGAGGCTGGGCTACCGGATCGTCGCTCCAGCCACGGCACGTGAGTGCATTGATCTCTACCAGGGTGTTGATTTGCATGTCGGCAGCCGGCTCCATGCGCATCTTTTATGCCTGAGTCGCGCACGGCGAAGCTTCCTGACCTATGTCGACAACCGCAGCCTCGGGGTTTCAGAGTTCCTAGATTTTCCGCTAGTGCGCCCCGGAGGGCTGGAAGACCATCTCAACTACGACTTCGAGACAGTGCGTGCGAATGCGCGACAGTCCTTTGCCAACATGCGCCGATTTATCAATAGCCTCGAGTCGTTGCATTGAGGGCGGAACTTCCGGGATACCGTCGGTTGCTGGCGCGGGCCTCTGCCCAATTCCCGACGCACAAGCGCCTTGCACGCGAAATCAAGGGCGCCAAGTTGTCCTTCGTTAGCCCCCGCAAGTTTCGCCGCCTGTCAGAGGCGCTTACCATCGCCGGGGCGGCCAAGGCGCCGGGCCTTTATCTCGAGGCTGGCGTCGCGTTGGGCGGAACAGCTATCTATATCGGCCGGCTCAAACCTGCGGGCGCGCCGCTAGCGCTGTTTGATGTATTTGGCATGATTCCCCCGCCGGGAGACGAAGATCCGCAGGAATCCCACGCTCGCTTCGCCCAGATTGCAGCGGGAGAAGCGCAGGGACTGGGAGGAGAAGTTTATTACGGCTACCGCCACGATCTAGAGAAGACCGTCCGGACCAATCTCGAGCGCTTTGGTTTGGACCTCGCCCATGATCACATCCGCTTTGTTCCGGGCGTGTTTGAAGAAACCATGTCCTTCGATGAGCCGATCCGCTTTGCCCATGTCGATGCGGATTGGTACAGTTCGGTAACGACCTGTCTCGACCGGATATGGCCGCGGCTCGTTACCGGCGGGGTCATAGTGTTTGACGATTACCACTCCTATGATGGATGCCGCCGCGCGGTCGACAACTTTGTCGCCGCTGTTGGAGGCGCGGTTGAAGTCCTCTTCTCGGATTCCTCCTTTGGCCTCATTCGAGCCCGCTGATCCTCCCGGTTGCTGGGAAAGAATTGCTATTTATTTTTCAAAGCATCCCTCGGCGCAACAGTTAATATGGTCGCAGTTGGACTCGAAACTTTGCCCCCCTAAATATTCATTGTAAGATTTCCCGTGATCGGCGTGACCTTGAGGCGCGATCTCACGCCCGTTTCATCGCTTCTCAAAACACCCCGGCGAGATTGCCAGATCCGATCTCCGAAATCAGGCAGTTTTTTCGTCAAGCCCGGATGCGCTTGGGAAGTGGTTGGACAGATGCGTCGGGTAGCGAAATCTTTGAAAATCCTGAGCGTAAAGCTTGCGAACGAGCGCTGCGGATCCTGCCGTATAAAATTCACTTAACTTCGTAGATGCTGATGTAATTTTCGACTTTCCCGCTTCGACTTGGTGCGGACGTGCAAGCACCTCAGCATGCATTGGATCCTGCCCAATGTCCGACAAGACAATCCGCATGTCATCAACCAATTGCTCAAGCCGTGCGACACGAGAGAAGTTTTCGATTGGCTGGTACAAAAGGTTCACCTGCGGCCAGAAATGTCGGTCGCGCCACAATCCGCCGTTGTCCAGGAACGTCAGGAACTCGTAGAACCCATCCGAAGTGGAATTGCCAAACCCTGCGCAATAGTGATATTTTGACGAGCGGCCAGGAGCAACTTTTTCGAGGAAAGCTGAAAGCGCGCGAGAGTATGGGTTGCGGACAACGACGAGGGAGTAGAAAGATGGGAGGAGCTCTAGCTGTGCCAGCGACATGGATTTCGGCTTAACTAGGATTTTCTTAAATCCGTGTTTACTTTCCGTGGTGAATCTATTGGAAAGGTCGCTTAAAAATGCTGAAACTGTTGTATTGCCTGATTTTTTAATTCTATTAAAGCACAGTTGGAGATCGGGGAAAACTGCCAAGTGACTTCCATGAAATACAATGTCAAAGTCATATTTGTTACCGCGGAGCAAAAATGCTCGACATGGATGTTGCATACAGGCCGCTATTCTTTCCAGCGAATGGTAGTTCACCGTCTTGAGCCTCATCTGTCAGTTGCCACACGCCTTTTTGGTCTTTCCTAGACTATCACGTATCTCTTAGGCGGCGAGTGCGTCATGGCAAGGTCGCTGCTGCACGGGACTCGGGAGGGAAGCTGGAGATGTTGCAGGCAAGGGAGAGTCGTTCAGCATTTAGCGTCGTTCAAGCGTTCCGGGACCACAAGTGCTACGCGGAAGCCGCTGATTCGCGCAAACCTGAAATCACTCAGACCCACGGCTCCCCCGGCGGCAGCCCGTCCGTGATCTCGTGCTCGCGCAGCATCCCGCCCTCGCGCAGCGCCCCGGCCAGATAGACCAGCGCCTCGCGCCAGGCGGTGTAGAACAGCCGCACGGCGTCGATCCGGCGCGGGTCCGGGGAGAGCGTGACGGGGCAGGCGCGAACCTCGACCTCGCGGAGACGGCCCTTGCCGCGGCCGCGGTCTCGATACCGCACTGTGCCGACAACCTCGGTCCCGGAGCGCCAGCCATACTGGTTCTCGTGCTTTTCGACCGGCACGATCCGCGGAATGGCCCCCGGCATCCAGTCGGGCGCCATGCCGGCGCGGGCGAGCTCGGCGATGCGGATCGCCATGCGCTTGCCGCCGAGGCTGTCGGGCAGGTTGGACACGGCCGCGGCGATCACCTCGGCGTCCTCGTGCGGGCAACTGCCCCTGCCGCCTCGCGGGCCTCCGCCGTCGATATGCGTGCCGAGCCGGGCGCGCTCGATGATGATATACTCCATGCCGAAGCCGAAGCCCTCGCGGTCCTCGGTGGGGCGCGGGAGTTCGAGCGAGGCGAGCTCCCGGCGAAAGGCCCATTCGAGCGCCTGCTGGATGGTGACGTGCCGCTTAACCCGAGCCATAGTGTTCCTCCGCCCATTGCCGCAGAAGCCCGGCCAGCGGCTCGGGCAGCTCGTCGGGCCGCACGGAAATCACGCCCGCGTCCCGCCAGGCGCGCCGGCGCAGGGCCTCGACACGGCCCCATGCATCGATCGGGTCGGGGGGCGCCGCAGGAGCGCCCTCCCGATAGATCGGGCTGATCGAGGGCTGGCCTTTCATCCGGCTCTCCGGTTGTCGAGAAGGCCCGCGAGCTCATCGGCGACGCCCAGCCCGTATGCGTCGTGGACCGCGGCCGTCCACTCCTGCTGCCACGCGTCGGTGTAGAGCAGGTCGGGGGCGACGGTCGCCACGTGGACGATCTTCGACAGCCGGTCGGCGAATTCGGACCACGCCGCGTCCTCGCCGGAGACGGTGTAATCCGCGCCCATTTCGGCGAGGGCCTTCATCTCGAGATCGCCGACCGCCAGGTCGATGCCATCGTGCTCCCGCCGCACCGGCCCCGGAACATCGCCCGTGACCGCCTCGCCGCAGTCGTGGTGCAGCATGTGGGCGATCAGGCCCAAGGGCGGATCGGGGTGCAGCGCCAGGATGATCTGCGCGGCCATCGCCGAGTGGTGCGCGACCGTCTCGCCGGAGGCCGAGAGGCGCGGGTGGGTGTGCCAGCGCCGCACATAGCCCGACTGCAGGATGCGGCGCAGGCGACCGCCTGTGGATTGCTCATCCCTCACGATGCACCCCCTTTCTTCCGCCGCCAGACGAGGCCCTTGCCCTCTTTCCGGCTCTTGGCGCGGCCCTGATCCCGCAACCCCCGCAGCCGCTCGCGGACGGTATCGACGTGGCCCTTGCCGATCGCCCGGTGGATCGCCTTCGCGTCCGCCCACTCCGTCCCGAGCACGTCGAGCACCTCCTGGCCGGTGATCGCCGGCGAGTTCTGCTGCAGCTGGCAGTTGCGGAACTCGGGATCCGGCGTCTTGCGCTGGCCCGGCCTGAACGGGCGGGCGTCCTCGGCCCAATCCTCAGCCGGGAGCGTCGGCCGGCGGTTCGTTCCGCCGGCGACAGGCTCGAACCGTGCGCGGCTCGTGCGCACCTTTGTCCCCATCGCGCCCTCCATCACTCGTCGGCCTCGCCATCGGCGCCGGGCAGGTCGGGCTGGTCCGGGTCAATCGGCGGCGCCTCGCGCTCGCCCATGAACGCCTCGCTGTCGACCATCATGATCGTGCAGTAGTCCCCCACGTGATCGCCGAGCACGGTGCGGTTGTGCTCGATGTTCGAGGCCGTGATCTTCGCCTCGATGCCCTTGTCGCCGCCGGCGATCTTCACGTCGCCGAGCTTGACGACCGTGAACGGCCACTCGTAGTCATTGAGCATGCGCACCGCATTGCGCACGAGGTCTTTGGCCATGAGCTCGAAGCCGTTTGCCAGATCGCGCTGCTCCTCCTCGGTGAGCATCGACCAGGGCCGCTTGAGGTCGCGCACCCGCGTCAGCACGGCGTCGCGCACGTCGCCGGCCAGTGTCTCGATCTCGAGCTCGTTCGTGTCGATCGTTTCCATGATCGTCCTCCTTTCTTCGGGGTTTCAGCCGAGATGCTCGATCTCGGCCTTCAGTTCGGCCACGCGCTTGCGCTCGGCCTCGCAGCTGGCGGCGAGCGCCAGCGCTTCCTCCTCGCGGGCGGTCAGGGCCTTTTCGGCCTCATCGAGCCGCCGCGCGATCTGCTCCGCCTGTTCGTTGCTGTTCGCGTCGCCGAAGAAGTCCTCGCGGATTTCCGCGACCCAGGCCCACGGGACGCCGAGGCGCTTGCCCACCTTCTGGTCGGTGTTGTCTCCGGCGTAGCGCCCCGCGGCGTCGTCGTAGCAGCCCTCGAGCTCGTCCAGGATGCGCCGCCGCGTGCGGCGGTCGGGCCGGCGGGGCGCCCCGTCGCTCTCACGCGCTTTGGGATCGCCAGCGCCATCGGCCGGGGTGGGTTTTCCCGGCTCCCCGCCGCCGGCGGGAAAGTTGCCGCTGTGCGGGGCGCACAGCGCCTCGCTGGCGGTCCCGCTCCGAGCGGGCGTTTTCGTCATCGCAACCACGTTGTCCTCCTCCTTTCGCTTCGCCGCCGCCAGGGCGCGGCGCTTCGCCTCGCAGTTCGGGCAGCGCAGCCGCTTGCCCGCCATCGCCCAGCCCTGCGCTTCCAGCTTGGTGACGACCTGCTTGCGGTTAGGCTCGGCCGGGCGCTTGCTGTTCTCGCGGTAGACCGCCGCCGGCACGACTTCCTCCCGGCCGCACTCGTCGCACCGCGCCAAGGCGCGATGGGTTGAGCCGTGTCCCTTCTTCGCCGCCTGGATCATGCCGCCCTCCAATCCTCGGAGCCGGGACTGTTCTGGTGCGGCGATCCGCCCTCGATGGCCTGCTCGCGCTCGCGGCGGATGGCGGTGAGCTTCTCCATGACGCGCTCGTGGTGCTCGCGCTCATCGCGGCCCATCGGCTGCTCATGGGCGCGGCGCTCCTGATCCGGGCCGAGGGTAAAGCCCTTGAACCGGGCCTCGCGCTCGTTCTCGAACACGCCCCGCCCGATCAGCGCCGCGGTGCGGGACGCGGCGCCCATGCCGGGCATCTCGTCTCCGAACTTGGCGAACCACTGCGCGAGCATGTTGACCGCCTGCTCGTCGCCGCCGCCATCGGCATGCTGCCGCGACTGCCGCGCGGCGCTTGCCGCCTTGCAGGCTTTCGCCAGTTCGCCGGGCGCCGGCCAGGTCCGGGTGGTCATCCCCTCGGCGAGCCGGCCCAGCATGTCCTCGAGCCAGCCCTCGTAGCCGTCGCCGGGGGCGTAGCGCAGGATCGTGCGCAGCATGTCGTTCGCCTCGGCCTGCATGGCCTCGTCTTTTCCGGCGAGGTAGCGCGGCGGCGAGTAGCGCCCGAGCCAGCCGGAAAAGCGCTGGTGGATCGTCTCCTCCCTAATCGACATTTCGATACTCCTTCGGCAGTTGCGGGATGATGCGCGGCATGGGGTGGGGTGCCGCTGACCCTTCCTTCGGCGCCGCTGGCGAGAGCCGGGGCGCGTTGCGGGCGCCGGCGAGCTCGCGCATCGCCGGCGTGAAGTATCGGAAGCTGACGGGTGGGCCGGGCTCGGCCTTTCGCGCCATGACCTCGCGGACCACCGAGAGCTGATCGTCCTCCGAGAGCCCGAGGTCGTCGGCCCAGCGGCCCGCCTCCTCCATGTCGGACTGCGTGCCGAGGATCCGGCCGTTCGGCCCGGTCAGCCCCGTTGCCGGGTCGGCCCCCATCGCTTCGAGAAGGCGCTCGCGGTGGGTTGGCTCCGAACGGGGCGCCTCGCGCGGGCGCGCGCGCGCGTCGCCGTCATCATCATCATGTTCTGTATTGTAGTAGTCGGTCGGGCGTTCAGCGCCCGCTGGTCGCGCCCTTTGATTTCTTTGGGTTTTTTCGGCAGATTTTTGACCAGCCCGTCTCGCGTTTTCAGAACGCGACGAACGTTGTGAAATTTCTTCGTCGCAGGTCTCGTTCGAGAGGCGCCCGTCATCGGTCACATAGAGCTTCTCGAGCCGGAGCAGCCGGTCCAGCGCCTTGTCGAAACTCGAGGGGCGTATTTCGCAATAGGTCGCCAGTATCTCCGGCTTCCACGGGATCGGGCCGTTGTGCTCGTAGATGCGGCAAAGCAGGGCTATGTAGACCTTGACCTCGTTCGCGGAGAGGCCGCGGATGCCGGCCATGAAGCGCGACGGGTAGAAGGGGAACCAGAGCTCATTCGGCATGGCACGGCTCCCGCTTCGTCCGCGCCCGCGCCGCGTCGAATTCCTGCCCGCGCCTGGCCATTCAGGAAGCCCCCTCGGCCTGAATGGCGCGGGCGCGCCCCACGATCGGAGTGGCAATCTTGAAGAAGATCGCGGTGTGGTTGCCGCGGGGCCGTGCGGCGGTGATGAAGCCGTCGCGCTCGAGGGCGCCGAGCTGCTCCCGCACGCCTCTGGCACCGAGGCGTGCCCGATCCTGAAGGACATCGGCGTCGATCATCCCGACGCCATGCGGCCCGGCGAAATCGATCAGCGCCATGTAGGCCAGGCGGGCCTTCCCGTCCTTCGGCCCGACCGTCCAAGCGAGCATGCGCAGCGCGTCGTTGAAGGTCATCGGCGGTCTCCTTTCGCGGTGTCGGGGGCGGGGGTCATCGGACGCCGGCCTTGGTCTCCAGCGCCCAAAGCAGGACGGCGATGGCGTCGGCCTCGTTGTCGTCGGCCGGATCGAAGCCGCGGCTGCGGGCCGCTTCGATCATCGCGGCTTTCGGCGCGTTGCCCTTGCCGGTGGCGTGGCGCTTGATCGTGCCGACCGGCACGCCCTCGTAGGGCACGCCGCGCATTTCGGCCCACGCGGTCAGCGTGGCCATGAGCCCGCCGTAGACATGGGCCGCGTCGGTCGCGACGTGCCGGCGGACTTCCTCGAACCAGATTGCGCCGATCGGCCCCGACAGGCTCTCGATCTCGGTCAGCCAGTTGGTGAAGCGCAGGTAGCGCATGCCGCCGCCATCGAAGCGGCTGGGGCGAAAGCTGGTCGTGCCGGTGGTGATCAGGCCATCGGGCGCGCGGATCGCCCATCCTGTTGTGGTGCCGAGGTCGAGGGCCAACATCGCCCCCGCGCCGGCGCTGGGTGTGCCGTCCATAGCGAACCTTTCTCCTGCTGGATTGTTGGCGGGCGCGGTCACAGCCGTACGCCCAGCTGCTTCGCGCGGCGGTAGATCGCCTCCCACTCGCCCGGATAGGGCCTGTCGGGGCCGGCGAGGCCCGCCCGCAAGCACTCAGTCCAACCCCGGAGCTCGTCGGCGGGGAGGTGGGCGATCATGGCGACCCTGTCTTTCACCCCATCGATCATCCCGCGTCGCTGCCTTCCCGCGGTTCGCGTGCGGCAGACGAGAGGTCATCACCGGCCCGCATGTTGAAGAGGCTGGACGGGCACTCGATGTCCTCGTCCTGGGCGAGCCCCCGAAGCACCAGGAACCAAGATGCAGGGAAGGCACCGCGCACCACGGCGTTACTGACGGCCGTTGGCCCGATTCCCAGGGCCTCCGCGATCCGCCGGCGACCGATCCGGTCGGCAAAGCCGGAAATTTCGACCATTGCTGCCATACTCCACAAGTTGTGGGTTTACTTAGCAGCACAATTAGTGGCTTGTCCAGATGCCCACGTTTTGTGAACGGTGCCAGAATGGCAAAGGAAGCTCCGCAGCACCCTGAAATCGGCGCCCGCCTCGCGGCCGTGCGCGAAGGCTTCTCTGACCTCAGTCAGAAAGCCTGGGCCGAGAAGCATGGGTTCAGCCCGACGCAATACAACAACTGGGAGAAGGGCGCTCGCCGCATCCCCATAGAGGCCGCCGAGAAGCTTTGCAGCACCTACGGCTTGACCCTCGATTTTATATATCGCGGAAGAAGGGACGGGTTGTCGGAGAGCGCCTCGAAGGTGCTCTGATCACACCGCCCCATATGCTTGACCACATGATCCAGCGGAACGTCGAGCTCCTCGGCAATCTCGATCATCCTGTCTAAGCGTCGGTCAATCTCCTTCATCGCGGGCCTCACGGCAAGAACATAACAGGAACATATGCTGGGCAGGAAAGCCGATCCTCCTGTCGCTTGTCAATCATGATCCACGATTTGTGATTTATTCCTTGCTTGATCCACTTTGTGTGGGTATTGCGGAAGGCATCCACAATTCGAGGATGCGCGATGCTCCCCCCTCAGGATCTTACCGACCCCGATGACTTCTGCCGCCGCTGTGGCGGTCGCCGGATGCTTCGTGAGTGGATCGGCGGGGATCGCTTCGTGTGGGAGCCCTGCGGGCTGTGTCGCGGCACCGGGAAGCACACCATCAGGATCGACTAGGAGGATCGGCGATGTTCGGCATCGGCGCCCGCAAGGGCATCACCATGAAGGCGGCGCAGGAGCGCGAGGTTCGCGCGATGCTCCGGCGCAGCGTCTGGAACAAGCGGCTCAACAGGATCGCGCGGCTCTGCCTGGGGCTCGCCATCGGCGCGTCGATCGGGCTCGGGGTCGCGGAAGCCTCCGCGTCCTGGGCAGCCAAGGCGGCGGCGCTGTTCGAGGCGCCGCTGGCCGGGAGCCCCTACTGATGGCGGGGGCGACGACGCTCGAGCCCGGCGTCCAGCGTCTCGATGCCGCGGTCTATCACGCCGATCCCGCGCCGGAGCCGAGCCTGAGCAGCTCGATCGCGCGGCTCCTGCTCAACAAGAGCCCGCGCCATGCCTGGGTCGCCTCGCCCCGGCTCAACCCCGATTGGGAGCCGGTCGAGAAAAAGCACTTCGACGTGGGGCGGGCGGCGCACCGCGCGGTGCTGGGCGCCGGGGAGGACTACGCCGTGATCCCCGAGGGGTTGCTCGCCGCAAACGGTGCCGCCAGCACGAAGGAGGCCAAGGCTTATATGGCCGAGGCGCGGGAGATGGGCCTGACGCCGATCAAGCCGGAGGAAGGCGAGAACGTGGAGAGCATGGCCGCGGCTGCCCATCAGCGGCTGCGGGACATGGGGATCACGCTCGACCCGGCGACGAGCGAGGTCACGGCCCTCGCATGGATCGACGGAGTGTGGTGCCGCGCGATGGTGGACAACGCGCCGGCGGATCGCCCGTGGCTGATCGATTTCAAGACCACGACCGACGCAAGCCCCGAGGCGGCGATGCGCACCGTCATGAACTACGGCTATGACGTGCAGGCCGCGCATTACCTCGCCACATGGAAAGCCGCGACCGGCGAGGACCGCGACTTCCTGTTCCTGTTTCAGGAGAAGGAGGAGCCCTTCGAGGTATCGCTGGTGCGGCTGGTCCCGAACACGCTGGTGATGGGCGAGAAGAAGATCAGGCGCGCGCGTGAAATCTGGCGCCTCTGCCTGCGCGACGACCAGTGGCCCGGCTACCCGCTGGGCATTCACGACATCGACCTGCCCGAGTTCTTTCACGCGAAGTGGCTCGAACGCGAGAGCCGCGAGGCCGACCACAAGAGCCGCACCGGGCAGGACGTGATCGAAGCCGCCATGCGCTGGCAGGCGCCCGAAGCAACCGCAGGAGAGTGAAGATGAACGCCATGATCCGCTTTATATCCGTGGCCGAGATCACCGAGCCGCTCAGCGTGACGCTGGGCCTGTCGGGGGCCTCGGGGACGGGCAAGACCTACAGCGCGCTGCTTGTCGCCCGAGGCATGGCCGAGGGGACCACCGGCAAGCAGGGCGCGCCGATCGGTTATGTCGACACCGAGAACCGCCGGGCGCTGCACTACAAGCAGGCGTTCCCCGAGATGATGCATTTCGACATGCAGGCGGTGGACGAGCACGGCGAGATGGTCGGCTTCGGCCCCGAGCGGTGGATCGAGGTCATCGACGCGGCCGAGGCCGCGGAGCTGCCGGTGGTCGTCATCGACAGCTTCTCGCATGCATGGGAAGGCGTCGGCGGCGTTCTCGATCTGCACGCGCAGACGCTCGACCGGCTCACCGGCGGGAAGGAGGAGCTCAAGGACAAGCGGTCCCAGCTGGCCTGGGCCGAGGTCAAGCCGCGCTACCGCCGGCTGATCGACCGGATCGTGCGCGCGCGGTGCAACATCGTGATCTGCACCCGTGCCAAGCCGGTGATGCAGACCGGGTTCGGGCAGAACGCGAGGAACGCCCGCAAGACGAAAACCCGGCGCGATGACGTGCCGTGGGACGTGGCTGGCGATGGCGACCTGCTGTTCGAGATGACCGCCATGATGATGCTGGACCCGAGCGCCCCCGGCTGCCCGGTTTACCAGATCAAGTGCGCGGACCAGTTCAAGGCGCTGTTCGACCCGCGCCGCCCGCTCGGCGTCGAAACCGGCCGCGCGATGGCGGAGTGGGCGCGCGGTCAAGGCGACAGCCAGCGCCAGAAGGAGCTTCTCGACCGCGCCCGCGCCGAGGCGCGCAAGGGCAAGGACGCATTCATCGCCTTCTGGAACAGCGAGGAAGGGAAGGCGAACCGCCCGCTTCTGCGCACGATCCTCGAGGAGTGCCATCAGATCGCCTCGGAAGTGGACACGCACGCCGCGGCCGATGACGACGATCCGTTCCCCGATGAACGGCCCGCCCTCTCGCCCGAGGAGGAAGCCCGCATCCGCAAGGAGATCGATGCCGACCACAATAGCGAGGCGGCTGAGGCCGGCTTCGGAGGCGGTGGGGGCCGGTAATGCGGAGCGTCAACAGCGTCGAAATCCTCGGCCACCTTGGCCGCGACCCCGAAGTGCGGACGTTCCCGAATGGCGGGAAGGTCTGCAATCTGAGCGTCGCCACGAGCGACCAGTGGAGGGACAAGAACAGCGGGGAGAAGCGCGAGCGCACCGAGTGGCACCGCGTCTCGATCTTCATCGATCGTCTCGTGGAGGTGGCCGAGCGCAACCTTCGCAAGGGAGCCCGCGTCCGTCTGCGCGGGAAACTCGAGACCCGCAAGTGGCAGGATCAGAGCGGCAACGACCGCTACACCACCGAGGTCGTGCTGCGCCCCTTTCACGGGGAGATCACCATCATCGATTGGGCGAATGACGGCTCCGGCGGGGCAGGGGGCTCCGGCGGCAACCAGAGTGGTGGCGCCGCCGGTGAGCCGCCCGACCGGCGGCAGGGTCGCCCCGGATACGGGGGCGGCTACAGCGGAGGACGCTATGGCGACCTCGAGGATGAGATTCCTTTCGCGCCGGAGGTGCGCGGATGAACCACTACACCGCACAAACCGGCATCACCATCGACCCGGCGTTCAAGGCGACCGGATGGTATCTTGACTGCCTGCCGTCACTGGAGCCGACTGACAAGTTGACGGCACCAGAGCTGGGCACGGCCGCGCACAAAGAATGGTCCGCAGTCCGCCGCGCTCCGCCCGGACCCGACCGCTGGAAACTGCGCAGCTGCACCTTTCCGGGCATGGCGGAAGCCGCCGCTCGCCAGTGGGGCGGGAAGCATTCAACGAGAAGGAGGTTCGGCATGGCTGACGACGACGAACCGCACCGCCTGGTGCTCGACATACCCTGCCTCTGCGCGTCGTGTCGCAGCGAGGCAATGGTCGGCGTTGCCGCGATGATCGAGCGCGCGGCGAAGGAGAACGACGAAGAAGGCGCGGGATCGCCGACCGGGATCATGATCCTGGCGCTGTGCAAGGCAGCCGTGCGCGCCGACCTGAGCCGGGATGCTCTGACAAGTTTCGTGGCCGAAACGCACGAGTGCGCCGAGGACATCAGGGAGGATGAGCGGAGGAGGATGAACTGATGCCGGGCATGTCGGAGAAGTCGGGACTGGGCCGCTCGATCGACCAGCGGCTGGCGAGGTTCATCCGCGCCGCCGAGGCCGAAGGCAAAACCGTGCTTCGGGCGTCGGTCCGTAAGGATGGCGGAATTGACTTGACCTTCGCCCCGCCGGGAAGCGGTGATCCCTCCGACGAGTTCGACTTGGTGGACTTCTCGCGATGAAGAAGAAGCGGCGCAGCTTACCCCCTTACGTCTATCGACAGACGACGAAGGGGCGCACCTACTACTACTTTCGGCGGAAGGGCGTTCAAGAGCGTGTAGACCCGGAAGCGCCGGATTTCTGGAAGACCTACGCAGCGCTGCGCGACGACAAATCCCCGCCGCCAAGGCGCTATGCCGGGCAGCGGACGTTCAAGGCGCTGTTTGACGACTACGAGACGAGCGACCGCTTCAATCGGCTCGCAGAGCGGACGCGGCGCGATTATCTCAAGTGCCTCACATACTGGCGCGAGAAGATCGGCGACCTGCCGGTTGCCAAGATGAAGCGGAAGGACATCGTTCGCGCCCAACGCGCACTTGCCGACCGTCCGCGGTTCGCCAATTACGTTGTCCAGGTTATCTCGGTGTGCTTCGAACACGCGATCGACCTCGGGTGGCGTCAGGAAAACCCGGCGAAAGGGGTGCGTGCTCTCAAGACCGAGGGGAAGAAGCGACAGCCCTGGCCGCAAAACATGATCGACAAGTTCCGAGAGGCGACGCCGGACAGGGATGGAACACCCGACAGGGCGCGGCTTATATTCGAGCTTTGCCTCGGGACCGGGCAGCGGATCGGCGACGTTCTCAGGATGCGCTGGGACGACCTCGAGGCCGGCGGGGTAAACGTGAAGCAGAGCAAGACCGGCTCAAAGCTGTGGGTACCCTTTACGCCTGCGCTGGCCGCGGTAATTGATCGGATTCCGCGGCGCGGCCTCACGATCGTGGCGCAGGAGAACGGGCGCCCGGTGAGCTACTCGAGAGCGCATGATGATGTGCTCGATGTGCGGCGCCGGATCGGCGCGGAGGAATATGACCTGCATTCGCTGCGCTATACGGCGGCCGCGTCCCTTGCGGAAGCAGGGTGCAGCGACGAGCTGATCCAGGCGGTGACAGGCCACACATCGACGGCTATGGTCGCGCGATATGCTGCGGAGACGCGCCAGCGGACCCGCGCGACGGAGGCGCAGAAGCGCCGGAAGTAGCTGGGCCGAGAACCGATAATGAACAAGTTTTTCAAAACTCTTTTTCAAAACTCATTCGATCTCAAGGCTGGTGCTACTCAACCTTTTGATATTGCGCCGTGTTTTTTATTGATTTTGCAAGCGGGAGCGGATGAATGATCCGCTGGTTTGCCGGCCACCCCACCGCAGCGAACCTGCTTCTGGTGCTGTTCATCGCGGCGGGGGCCTTCGCCCTGCCCACCCTCAAGCGTGAGACATTTCCCGATTTCCGGCCGGTGGAGGCCGAGATCGTTATCGCCTATCGAGGTGCGGCGGCCGAGGAGGTGGAAAACGCCATCTGCCGGCCCCTGTGGGATGGGCTTCTGGGTGTCGAGGCGCTCGACGAGCTGACCTGCGTGGCGCAGGACAACCGCGCCCGCGCTGTCGCCACGATGGCGCCGGGGGGCGATGCGCTGCGCTTCGTCAACGATCTGCGCACCGAGGTGGCGGCCGTCGACACCTTCCCCGAGCGGGCCGATCCGCCCGTCACGCGCGAATTGCACCGAACCGATCCGGTCGCCTCGGTCGCCGTGTCGGGCGATCTGCCGCTGCGCGAACTGGACCGCTACGCCCAGGATTTCGCCGATCGTCTCGCCGGCTTGCCGGATGTCGCGCGCGTCGACCTGTCGGGCATCGGGACGGCGCAGTTGCGCATCACCGCCCGGCGCGACCTGCTTGCTCAGCACGGGCTCACGGTGGCCGGTCTGGCCGCGACGCTCTCGGCCCAGAGCGTCGATCTGCCCGCCGGCACGCTCGAGACGCCGGCCGCGGAACTGAGCCTGCGCTTTACCGAAGAGCGGCGAACACCCGATGAGCTGGCCGCGCTGCCGGTTCTCTCGCGGCCCGGCGGCGCCACGCTGACGCTCGGCGATGTCGCCACCATCACCGAGACCTTCGAGCCGGCCGAGGAACGCGCCCTGGTCGACGGCCGGCGCGCCGCGCTGCTCGAGGTGCACAAGCCGCTGGAGGCCGACGCTCTGCGCGCCCTCGACGCCGTGACCGCGCTGGTGGACGCGGAAAACGCCCGTCAGCCGCCCGCGCTGCGCCTGGAGATCGTTCAGGATGTTACCTCGATCATCCGCGACCGTCTCGTCATGCTGGTCAGGAACGGCGTGATCGGGCTGGTGCTGGTCGTTGCGGTGATGAGCCTGTTTTTCCGGCCCGGCTTTGCCGTCTGGGCGGCGATGGGGCTGCCCGTGGCGTTTCTGGGCGCCTTCGTATGGATGGCGCTGACGGGGCTGAGCCTGAACATGATGACGCTGGTGGCGCTGCTCATGGCGATCGGCATCGTGATGGACGACTCCATCGTTCTGTCCGACTCGATCGCCGTACATGCGCGTGACGGCGCGTCTGTCGATGCGGTCGCCCGCGGCGTGATGGCGGTCGCGCCCGGCGTGCTGTCCTCCTTTCTGACCACCGTGGCGGTGTTCGCGCCGCTTTCGTTCCTGGCCGGCGAGCTGGGCGCGGTGCTGGAGGTGCTGCCGCTGGTTCTGCTGGCCGCGCTTGCCGCGAGCCTTGTCGAGGCGTTTCTCATCCTGCCCCATCACCTCAAGAGCGGGCTGGCGCGGGCGGACAGGGCGCCGTCGGCGTTTCGGCGGCGTTTCGATGCGGGGTTCGAGGCCGTGCGCGACCGCGGCGTCGGGCGGCTCGCCGATTTCGCCATCGCGCGGCGCTATTTCGTCAGCGGAGTCGCGCTGGGCGCGCTGATCCTGACCGTGGGCGCGCTGGCCGGTGGCGTCGTCAAGCGAGAGGCGATCCCCGAGATCGACGGCGACGTGCTCGAGGCGCGTCTGCTGCTGCCGCAGGGCACGCCGCTGGCGCGGACCGAGGCGGCGGTGGGCCATGTGGCCGCCGCGCTGGAGCGGGTCAATGCGCGTCTGTCGCCGGGCCAGCCCGAGGGGCAGGATCTCGTCCGCCGCACGATCACGCGCTTCGGCCGCAACCCGTCGGCCGGCGAGAGCGGCGCGCATGTCGCGACCGTCTCCGCCGATCTTCTCGGCGCCGAGACGCGGACAACCGATCTCGACACGCTCATCGCCGAGTGGCGCGCGGAGATCGGCGCGCTGGCGGGCGTGTCGTCGCTGATCCTGACCGAGCCGGGGATCGGCCCGCAGGGGATCGCGGTGGAGCTGCGGCTCACGCATCCCGACCTGGAAACCCTGGCACGCGCCGGGCGCGCCACGCTCGACGAGCTCGAGGATTATGCCGGTGTGCGTAACGCGACGCTCGATCTGCGCCCCGGCCGGCCCGAGATGCGCTTTCGCCTCGCCACCGGGGCGCAGGCGCTCGGGCTGACGGCGGCGGATGTCGCCGGGCAGTTGCGCGCGGCCTTTCTGGGCAGCCGGCTCGACGAGGTGCGCCGCGGCGACGTCGCCCATGAGGTCGAGGTCGTGCTGGCGCGGGCCGATCGCGACGCCCGCGCCGATCTGGCCGATTTCACCCTCGCCCTGCCCGATGGCACCACCGTGCCGCTTTTCACCGCCGTCGAGGCGGTGGAATCGCGTGGCTGGGGCACCGTCACGCAGGTGGATGGCGCGCGCACGCTGACCGTCCAGGCCGATGTGGACGGCCGCCTCGGCAATGCCGATGCGATCACCGCCGAGATGACCGCGGGGTTTCTGCCCGACCTCGCCGACCGGACGCCGGGGCTGGGCTTCGAGATCGCGGGGCAGGCCGCGAATTCGGCCGAAACGATGGGCTCCATCCTGCGCGGTTTTCTGATCGGGCTGGTGGGAATCTATATCGTGTTGTCATTTCAGTTTCGCAGCTATCTCGAACCGGTCATCGTGATGCTGACCATCCCGCTGGCCTTTCTCGGCGTGGTGTGGGGGCATGTGGCGATGGGCTACAACATCTCGATGCCCTCGCTCGTGGGCGCGGCCTCTCTGGCCGGGATCGTGGTCAACAACGCGATTCTTCTGGTCGGGGTCATCAAGGCGCGGCGGGGCGATGACACATCGGTGGTCGAGGCGGCGGGACAGGCGGCGCGGGCGCGCTTTCGCCCCATCCTGCTGTCGGTCTCGACCACGATCATGGGCATGGCGCCGTTGCTGGCCGAGACCTCCACCCAGGCGCAGACGCTCAAGCCGCTGGTCATCGCGGTGGTCTTCGGCCTGCTGGCCTCGACGGTCCTGATCCTGATGGTGGTCCCCTCCTTCTACGCGATCCTCGACGACATGCGCTCCGGCCCTGGCCGGAGTTGACAGCTGTCAAATTCCCGCCATCCCGCGTGCCGGGCGGGGCACGTCGAAACGAAAAAGGCCATGCCCGGCGCGCGGGCATGGCCTTTCCGGTCGGCCGAACGCGGGAGGAGTGCGTTCAGCCGCCCGTCGCGGCCATGAGTTCGTTGACCCGTTCGACCTGCCAGGTCTCCACCTCGGTGAGCGCGCCGTCCTCGCCGACGCCCCAGATCAGATAGGGGCCGGTGACGTCGCCGAACTCGTCGAAGACGATCGGGCCGGTCGCGCCGACATACGAGATGTCGCCCCCTTCGGCGAGCACCTCATGCGCGCGGGCAAAGCCCTCGGGGCCGGGATGGATCACCTCGCCGCCGGGGCCGGTGATCTCGCGCACCGCGTCGCGGATCGCGGTGCCGTCGTATTCGCCGGCGGCCTGTGCGGCCAGCAGGCCGACAGCCGCGGCGTCATACATGGTGTGCAGCCCCGGCCCCGCCGGCGGCTCGCCATAGCGCTCCTCCCAGCTCTGGTTGAAGGCCTCCACCGACGGGCCCTCGACCTGCGCGTTGTCGATGCCCACGGCATCGGTCAGATACTGCGCGCCCACGGCGCTGACGAATTCCTCGGCCCGCAGCGCGTTGCTCAGCAGCAGGTTCTGCGGCCCGCCCAGCGAAATCCACTCGCGCATCGCGGTCGCCCCGTCGGCGGGGAAGGCGACGAGAAACAGCGAATCCGGATCGCCGCGCAGCGCCTGCGAGACCTCGGCGCGGTAGGAGGCCTGCTCCTGGTTGTAGGGGACCATGTCGGTCACGCTGCCGCCCTGGGCCTCGATTCCTTCCTCGAAGGCGCGCGCCAGCGACAGGCCGTAATCCGAGTTGACATAGATCACCGCGGTGCGCTCATAGCCGCGCTCATTGGCCAGATCGGCCATCACGAAGCCCTGCGGGCGCACCGTCGGCAGGGTGCGGAACCAGTAGCCGTCGGTGCCGCCCTCGCGGGCGAGTTCGGTGAAGCTGGGCGCCGAGGAGCAGCAGCTGATCTGCGTGACCTCGTTGGGCACCGTCACCGAACTCAGGATCGGCATCGAGACACCTGACTGGATCGCGCCCAGCAGGATTTCCGCGCCCTCGACCTCGACGAGCGACTGCGCGGCGTCCACGCCCACGCTGGGCTGGCCCTGATCGTCGCGCAGGCGATAATCGGCCTCGCAGCCCAGCAGGCCGCCGGCGGCGTTCATGTGCTCGACGGCGAGTTCGCCGGCATCGCCGATGGCGCTGCCGATCGCGGCCATCGAGCCCGACAGCGACAGCACCGCGCCGATCGGGTGCTGGCAGTCCTGGTCCTGCGCCCGGGCCGCCCCGCCGGGCAGGCTCACGCCCCCGGCCGCGAGGGCGGCCATGGCCGCGAGAGCGGTGAAATTGGTTCTTGGCATCGGTCGTCTCCCTTCGTTGGATGGATGGTCTTGCCGGGCCGCGTCGCGCGGCCGGCCCTTATTGCCCCTGTTGAGCGGGGATTTCCTCCTGCGGTGTCGTTACCTCGTCATCGCGGGCATGCGCCGAGACGACATCCTCCTCGCCGATCAGGCCGCGCGGCCGGAACAGGAGCGTGAGCACGATCACCAGCCCGATGATGATCGCCTGCACCGCGCCGGCCTGGCTCTGCAGCCCTGGCGGCACCGCGTTGCTGATGACATAGCCGCTGGCGGTCCACAGCCCCCACACCACCAGACAGCCCAGCACCGCGCCGCGGTTGTTGCCCGAGCCGCCCACGATCAGCATCGCCCAGATCTGGAAGGTCAGGATCGGCAGGAAGTCGATCGGGCTGACGAAACCGATGAAGCCGACATAGAGCCCGCCGCCCAGCCCCATGATGGCCGAGCCCAGCACGAAGGCCTGCAGCCGCGTCGTGGTGGGGTTCTTCCCGAGCGAACGCGCGGCGGTGACGTCCTCGCGGATGGCGCGCAGCACCCGCCCCCAGGGCGAGCGCACGGCGCGCTCCAGCGCGGCATAGATCACCACGGCCACGGCGAGGACGAAGATCAGATAGAAAAGGTTGTAGCCGCCCGGCGTCGCGAAGAGGTCGAACATCGGCCGCGGCAGCCCGATCAGCCCGTTCGCGCCGCCGGTCAGCGCCTCGAAGTTCAGCGCGACGAGCTGGATCGTGATCGCGATGCCGAAGGTGGCGATGGCGAGGTATTCCTCGCGCAGCTTCAGCGTGGCCAGCGCCACGATCAATCCGGCAAGGGCGGCCAGCGCCATGCCGCCCGCCAGCCCGACGAGAAACGGCATCTCGAACCCGCCGATCAGCCGGTCGCGCGCGGGCCCGATCAGCACCGCGGTGCCGTAGGCGCCGATGGCGTAGAAGGCCACGACGCCGGCATTGAACAGCCCCGTGAAGCCCCATTGCAGGTTCAGCCCCATCACCACGATGGCATAGATCGTCACGACGATCAGGAAGAAGACGAGGTAGAGCGCGACCCCCAGCATCACTTGCCTCCCGTCGTCCCGGCGAAGATGCCTGTCGGGCGGAAATACAGCACCGCCAGCAGCACCAGAAACGGAATCGCCAGCTTGTAGCCCGCCGGGATCACGAGCACCGAGACCGACTCGATCAGTCCGATGAGAAACCCGCCGAGCACCGCGCCGATCACGTTGCCCACGCCGCCCGCGATCGCCGCGGCGAAGAGCGGCAGCAGCAGGTGAAAGCCCAGCTCCGGGCGCAACTGGACGCTCACGCCGTAAAGCACCCCGGCCACGGCGGCGAGCGCGCCGCCGACGATCCATGTCCAGCGCACCACCCGCGCCAGCGAGATGCCGTTGACCTGCGCCAACGGCGGGCTCTCGGAAACCGCGCGCATGGCCAGCCCCAGCCGCGTGTTCTGCAGGAACAGGTGCACCGCGATGACCAGCGCGATTGCCGTTGCGAACACGACGACCTGGTCGGGCATGATGCGCAGCCCCGGCGCCACCGGCACCGCGATCTGCAACTCGCTGGTGTAGTACTGCGCCCGCCCGCCGAAGATCAGGTTGATCAGGTTGCGGATCAGCAGCGCCACCCCGAACGAGGCAAAGACCAGCGTCAGGTGGCCGACCTTTCCGCGCAGCTTGCCGAAGACGAACCTGTCGACGATCAGCGCCAGCACCACGGTCAGCCCGGCGGCGATCACCGTGGCCAGGATGAGCGGCCAGCCGAAGGTCAGCGGCCCCAGCGGCGCGGTGGGCAGGCTGAACAGGGTCAGCACGCCCAGCGCCATATACGCGCCCCAGGTCATCATCTCGGCATGGGCGAAGTTGGCGAAACGCAGAATGCCCATGGTCAGGGTCAGCCCGATCGCGCCCAGCGCGTAGATCGACCCCGTCAGCAGCCCGTCGGCCAGTGCCTGCAGCATCAGACTTTCCTTCCCGCGCGTCCCAGATAGATTTCGGCGACCTCCGGGTCGTCGAGCAGCCTCGCCGACGGCCCGTCGAGCCGGTTCGCCCCCTCGGCCAGCACATAGGTGCGGTCCGAGATCTGCATCGCCGCCTTGGCGTTCTGCTCGACCATCAGGATCGCGACGCCGGTCTTCACCAGCCCGGCGAGCCGGGAAAAGACCTCGTCGACCATTTTCGGCGCGAGGCCCGCGCTGGGCTCGTCGAGCATGATCAGCCGCGGCTGCGTGAGCAACGCGCGCGCCACCGCCAGCATCTGGCGCTGCCCGCCCGACAGCACGCCCGCCTTCTGCCGGCGGAAGGGATCGAGGTCGGGAAAGGTCCGGTAGGCCTCGGCGATGCGCTCGCGCGCCTCGGGCTTGGGCAGCGGCTGCGCGCCCACGCGCAGGTTCTCGTCCACCGTCAGGGTCGAGAAGATGTTCTCGGTCTGCGGGACATAGGCGATGCCCGCCTCGGCCATCCGGTAGGTGGCGATGTTGGTGATGTCGGCGCCGTCGAGCGTCACGCGCCCCGACGTGATGCGCAACTGCCCCGCGATCGCCTTGATCAGGGTGGATTTTCCCGCACCATTCGGCCCGATAATGGTGACGAGTTCGCCGGCCGCGACGCTCATGGAGATGTCGCGGATGATCGGCAGGTCGGGCTGATAGCCCGCGGTGACGCCCGCCACGCTCAGCAGGGCCGCGCTCATGCCACCACCTCGCCGAGATAGGCGTCGATCACCGCCGGATCGCCGGCCACGGCATCGGGCGTGCCCGCGCTGATCACGCGGCCCTGCGCGAGCACCACGACCGGATCGCACAGCGACATGATCATGTCCATGTTGTGCTCGATGATCAGGAAGGTCTTGCCCTGCCTGTTGAGCTCCACGATCTTCTCGACCAGCGTGTCCAGCAGCGCGGGATTGACCCCCGCGGCGGGCTCGTCGAGCAGGATGAGCTTGGGCTCCGACATCAGGACACGGGCCAGCTCCAGCAGCTTCTTCTGCCCGCCCGATATCGCGCGGGCGAGGCTGCGCTCGACGCCCGAGAGGTTGCAGAAGGCGATGATCTCGCGCGCGCGCTCCATGATCGCGCGCTCCTGCCGGGCCACGGTGCCGGGACGGAACCACGTGTTCCAGAACTTCTCTCCGGCCTGGTCTGGCGCGGCGAGCATCACGTTCTCAAGCACCGTCATCGCCGGGAAGGGGCGCGGTATCTGAAAGGTCCGCCCCAGCCCCAGACCGTAGACGTCGTAGGAGGCCAGCCGCGTGATGTCGCGCCCGTCGAAACGGACCTGCCCCGAGGTCAGCCTCTGCTCGCCCGCGATGGCGCTGAACAGCGTGGTCTTGCCGGCGCCGTTGGGGCCGATCAGGCCGGTGATCGTGCCCTCGGCCACCTGCAGCGACACCCCGTCCACGGCGCGCATCGCGCCGAATGTCTTGACGGCGTCGCTGACCTCCAGAAGCGGGCCCGGTGCCATCAGCCCGCCCCGCCGGGATCGGTGCGCCCGCGCACCAGCGCCGTCACTTCGATCTCGACCTGTATCTCGGGCACCGCGAAGCCGCAGATGATGGTGGTGTTGGTCGGGCGGGGGTCGGTGAAGGCCTCTCCGAGCACGGTCGAGGCCGGAAGAACATGCTCCCTGTCGGAGAGATAGACGCGCACGCGCACGATGTCGGCGAGGCAGCCCCCCGCCTTCTCCAGCGCGTCGGAAATCTGGCGCAGTGCGCAGCGCGTCTGCTCGGCCGGGTCATCGGGGAATGTGCCGGTTTCGGGGTCGGAGCCCGCCGTGCCCGAGACGAACACCCATTCGCCGTCGACGACCGCACGCGAATATCCCGCGAGTT
The DNA here is from genome assembly GCA_002967695.1 of Rhodobacteraceae bacterium WD3A24. Classification (GTDB taxonomy): domain Bacteria; phylum Pseudomonadota; class Alphaproteobacteria; order Rhodobacterales; family Rhodobacteraceae; genus Alkalilacustris. The sequence goes on from PUHN01000028.1 coordinate 33,637, forward strand.
CCTCGAATCTGGAGCCGGTGCGGATTGTCCAGCGCTGCGACGTCATGGGCGGCCTCCCCGGAATTTATGCTTGATTTGCGCATTTGATCATTTAATCATAATCGCGTCAAGACACGAGGAATGCCCGGGATGCGCTCCGACATCTCAGCCACCCGTTCGACGATGCGCGCGCGGCGATGAAGGTGCCGCCGTACGATACCCTGTGGCATGCCACCACCGCCGAGGGGCCGCGCCCCGGCCCGCCCGTGCAGGATCTGCGGGTGGACGCCGCGGTCATCGGTGCGGGGTTTGCGGGGTTGTCGGCCGCCCTGGCCTTTGCCGAGGCGGGCGTGAGCGTGGCGGTGCTGGAGGCCGGCGAGATCGGCGCGGGGGCCAGCGGGCGCAATGCGGGTTTCGTGGTGCCGCATTTCTCGCGCGCCGATCCCGACACGGTGCGCGACAGGCTGGCGCCGGGCCATGCCGAGGCGCTGCTCTCGCTGATCGAGTCGGGCGCCGACCATGTCTTTGCGCTGGCGGCCCGGCTGGGGCTCGGCGATCAGGCCGAACAGGCTGGCTGGCTCCAGCCCGCCCATACCGCGGCGGCGGCCGCCGCGCTGCAGGCTCGCGCCGCGGCCTGGCAGGCCCGCGGGCGGCCCGTGCGCTGGCTGCCGGCCGAAGAGGTCGCCGCGCGCACCGGCATGGAGATCTATCACGGCGCGATGGCCGACGACTCGGGCGGGGTGATCAACCCGCTGGCACTGGCGCGCGGGCTGGCCGGACTGGCGCGACAGGCCGGCGCGCGGCTGCATGCCGAGTCGCCGGTGGCCGCGATGCGCCGCGAGGGCGGCACCTGGAGCCTGCGCACGGAACAGGGCCGCGAAATCCGGGCCGACCGCGTCCTGATGGCCACAAACGCCGGCACCGAGGGCGCCGCCGCGCGGCTGGGGCGCACGGTCCTGCCCTTGCAGGTCTACCAGATCGCGACCGAGCCGGTCGACGCGGCGACGCGGGCGCGCATCGCGCCGGGCCGCCAGCCCGTCTCGGACACGCGCACCAACATCTTCACCTACCGCCTCGACGCCGCCGACCGGCTGATCTCGGGGGGGATGGCGCTGATCCCGGTGGCGGCCGAGGCGCGCATGGGCCGCCGGATCGCCGCGCGGCTGGCGCGCGAGCTCCGGCTGGAGGCGGTCCCGCGCGTCGCCCATGTCTGGCGCGGCACGGCGGCGATGACCCGCGACGCGCTGCCCGCGCTGGTCGAGCTGGGCCCCGGCGCCTGGGGCGCGGTCGGCTGCAACGGGCGCGGGGTGGCCTTCACCAATGTCTTCGGCGCGGCCCTTGCGCGCTGGATCGCGGCGGGGGCCGACCCCGCCGGCGCGCCGCTGCCCGTTCAGGCCGGGCACCCGCTGCCGATGCGCGGGCCGGGGCGGCTTGCGCCGTCGGCCGTGCTGCTCAAGGGGATGTGGACCGACCGCCGCGCCATGCGGGAGGGCGCGCGATGAGGCGCGGCGCGCACGCCCTAGGGCAGAAGCCCCATCTGGCGGCGCACGGCGATGTTGAGCGCCGAGACCGGCCGCGCCAGCCCGTCGAGCAGCACGGTGATGTGGTTGGTGCCCGCCACCTCCATCGCCTCGGTGCCGCATTGCGCGGCGAAGGCGCGCGACTGGCGCAGGAACTCGTCCGTCTCGTCGCCGCCCACGGCCACGATCAGCGGCGCCTTGATCGCCGGCTCGCGCCGCAGGGGGGAGTAGGCGGCGACCTCCTCGGGCGTGAGCTGCAAATCGTCGTTCTGGAAGGAGCGGGTGACGGGCTCAAGGTCGAACAGGCCGCTGATCGAGGTGCCGCCCAGCACCAATGCCCCCTCGGGGTGGCTCATCAGTTCGGCCACCAGATGGCCGCCCGCGGAATTGCCCGAAAGGAAGATCCGCTCGGGATCGCCGCCGAAACTTTCGGCATTCGCGCGCACCCACTTCGCCGCGCGCAGGCAGGCCGAGACGATATCGCCCAGCCGCACGGCGGGCATCAGCGGATAGTCGATCACCACCAGCGCCGCCCCGAAGGGCACGAAACCCGGCGCGAGAAAGCTGAACAGATCGGCGTCGAGGGATTTCCAGAAGCCCCCGTGGATGAACACCATGACCGGCGCGCCCTCGCCGGCGGGAAAGATGTTGAGCGTCTCGCCCCTGCCGGGGCCGTAGGCCACGCCGCGCCGGGGAGCAAAGCTGCGCAGGGCCGTCTCGGCCGCCTCGGCGCGGCGGGCGAAAAGCGCCTCGAGCCCGATGACGTCGTCGAGCGACATCTCGCGATCCATTTCCCGTCGTTCGGCCATGCCAGCTCCTTCTTTCCGTCCCGTGCCGCCCAGAATAGCGGCCGTGGCCGGCCCCACCAATACCGTTGACTGCACACAGGAGTGCCCATGTCCCGTTTCGCCCGCCGTGTCACCCAGACCTCGGAAAAGGATTTCGGCATGTTCGCCCGCGCGATGGCCCATGACGGCCCGTTGATCCATCTCGAACTGGGCCGGCCGGTGGACGACACCCCCGACCACATAAAGCAGGCCACCATCGACGCCCTGCGCGCGGGCGCGGTGCATTACAGCGATCTGCAGGGGCTGCCCGAGCTGCGCACCGCGCTGGCCGGAAAGCTGGCGCGCGAGAACGACATGGCCGTCACCGCCGAGCAGATTCTGGTGACGAACGGGCTGACTCATGCCTCCTTCGCCGCCTTCCTCGCGCTGCTCGACGAGGGGGACGAGGCCATTCTTCTCGAGCCCTACTACCCGCAGCATCTCGGCAAGATAGAGCTTGCCGGCGCCACGCCAGTGATCGCGCCGCTCGACGCCGCGGACGGCTTTCGCATCCGCCGCGCGCTGATCGAGCCGCATGTCACGGCGGCCACGCGCATGATCGTGCTGGTCAACCCGTGCAACCCCACCGGGCGGGTCTATTCGCGCGAGGAGTTGCAGCAGATCGCCGATCTGGCGATCGAGCACGATCTGGTCGTGCTAACCGACGAGGTCTATGAGCAGATCGTCTTCGACGGGGCGCGGCACATCTCCATTGCCTCGCTGCCCGGCATGGCCGAGCGGACGGTGACGATGCAGGCCTTCACCAAGGCCTATGCGATGGATGGCTGGCGCGTGGGCTACCTCGCCGCGCCGGCCGATTTCATAGCCCCGCTGATGAAGATCACCACCAGCGAGGTGACGCATGTGAACACCTTCATCCAGCACGGCGCGCTGGCGGCGGTGACGGGGCCGGCCGAGCCGCTGGCCGAGATGATCGCCGGCGACAAGGCGCGGCGCGATCTGGTTGTGGGCCGGCTGAACCAGATGCCGGGCGTGACCTGCCCCGCGCCGGAGGGGACCATCTACGCCTTCCCCGACATCTCGGCGACGGGGCTCGGCGCGCGCGAGGCCGCGCTGCGGCTGATGGCGGAGGCCGGCGTGGTGGTGGAGGCGGGCAGCTTCTACGGCCCGGCCGGCGAGGGGCATCTGCGCGTGTGCTTCGGCGCCCAGCCCGAGGAGGTGCTCGTCGAGGCGATGGATCGGTTGCAGGCGTTTTTCAACGCCTTATAACGGCGCGCCGGCGAGAGGAGGAGACGATGACGGACGCACCCGAACGCGAAAGCCCGGCCGGCCACGATCTTGCGCCGGTCGCCGCGCGCGCGACGGTGGCCGACCGCGTGTATCAGAACCTGCGCCAGGCGCTGGTGGTGGGAAAGTTCGACCCCGGTCAGATGCTGACCATCTCGTCGCTGGCCAGGACATTCCAGACCAGCCACATGCCGGTGCGCGAGGCGTTGCGGCGGCTGGGCGCGGAGGGCGCGCTGGAGATGCGCGCCAACGGCTCGGCCTATGTGCCGCCGGTCACCCGCGCCGCTCTCGACGACATATGCCGCGCGCGGATCGCGCTGGAGCGGCTGGCCACGCAGCAGGCGGTGGAGAACATCACGCCCGCCGAGCTGGACGCGCTGGAGCGGCTGGAGGCCGAACACACCGCGACCTCGCATCTGCAGAACGTCTACGAGATGCTGGAGAAGAACCGCGACTTCCATTTCAGCATCTACGCCGCGGCGCATTCGCCGGTGCTTTATCAGCTCATCGACACGCTTTGGCTGCGCTATGGCCCGTATATGCGGATGCTCTCGGCCCATATTGCGCCCAAGCTGGCCGAAGGGCTGCACGAGCCCTTCATGCGGGGCCATCGCGCCATCGTCGAGGCGCTGCGCGCGGGCGATCCGGCCCGCGCCGCCGACATGATGCAGGCCGATATCGAGCGCACGCAAAAGCTGTTGCAGGAGCTCTGCGAGTAGGGCCGGAGTCAGCCGGGGCGCGGCGCCGCGGCGCGGCGCAGCCGGTCGTTGATGGCCCGGCCCAGCCCCCGCTCGGGGATCGGGGCCACGGCGATCGTCCCCTTCGGGCCCGCCTGGGCGTCGGCCGCGCGCAGCATGGCGAAGAGGTTGGCGGCCGCCTCGGTCAGATCGCCCGCGGGCGAGAGGTTGAACGTCGCGCCCGCGCAGCCGGGGCCGAAGCCCAGCCATGTCTCGCCGGGGCGCGGGCTCTTCGCCTCCAGCCGCAGGACGGCGCCGGGGGCATAATGTGATGCGAGCTGGCCGGGCGCGTCGGGCCGTGCGGCCGCGGGGGCCGCCGCGGGGGCGAGCGTGGCGTCGAGGCAGGCCTCGATGGCCTCGGCCGGCAGCCCGCCGGGGCGCAGCAGGCGCGGCCCCTCTCCGCCGAGGCCGATGATGGTCGACTCCAGCCCCACCGCGCAGGGGCCGCCATCGACCACCGCCGCGATTCTGCCCGACAGCCCGTCGAGGACATGCTCGGCACGGGTGGGGCTGACGCGGCCCGACGGGTTGGCCGAGGGCGCCGCCACCGGGCCGCCGAAGACCCGCAGCAACCGCGCCGCGACCGGGTGGGCCGGCACACGCAGCGCCACGGTCTCCAGCCCCGCCGTGACCAGCGGCGACAGGCCCGCGCCCGCGCGCAGCGGCGTGACCAGCGTCAGCGGCCCGGGCCAGAAGGCCGATGCCAGCCGCTCACCCGCGTCGCCCAACGCCGCCAGGCTGCGGGCCGATGCAAGGTCGGGCAGGTGCACGATCAGCGGGTTGAAGCGCGGCCGTCCCTTGGCCGCGAAGATCGCCGCGACGGCGCGGTCGTTGCGCGCATCTGCGCCCAGCCCATAGACGGTCTCGGTCGGGAAGGCGACAAGGCGGCCCGCCCGCAGCAGATCGGCGGCGCGCGCAAGGCCGGCCGCGTCCGGCTGCAGGATCTGTGTGGTGGTGGCGGTCTCGGACATGAATGACGCCGCGTGAGATTTCGGTGCCGGGTAACCGGCGCAGGGCTTGCGCCCCGTGACATACGCGCGGCGATGCCGTATGCCAAGCCGCGCAACCGGGAGGGGCCATGTCGTATCGCGCGCCGCTGAGGGATTTCCGCTTTCTGCTCGATCATGTGGTCGGCTTTGACAGGGTGGCCGCGACCGGGCGCTATTGCGAGGCCGCACCCGACACCGTCGAGGCCGTCCTGACCGGTGCCGGGCGGCTGTGCGAGGAGGTGCTCGCGCCCCTCCAGCGCGCCGGCGACACCCGCCCCGCGCGCCTGGAGAACGGCGTTGTGCGCACCTCGCCGGGCTTTGCCGAGGGGTATCGCGCCATCGCCGAAGGCGGTTGGATCAGCACCTCGGCCTCGCCCGAGCATGGCGGCATGGGCCTGCCGCAGACCCTTACGACGGCCGTCAACGACATGATGAGCGCGGCCTGCCTGTCGCTGCAGCTCAACCCCCTGATGACGCAGGGCCAGATCGAGGCGCTGGAGCACCACGCGAGCGCGGAGATCAAGGCGCTCTATCTGCCCAGGCTGATCTCGGGCGAATGGTGCGGAACGATGAACCTGACCGAGCCGCAGGCGGGAAGCGATCTCGGCGCCCTGCGCACCCGCGCCGAGCCGCGCGATGATGGCACCCATGCGATCACGGGGCAGAAGATCTACATCTCCTGGGGCGACAACGACTTCACCGAGAATGTCTGCCATCTGGTCCTCGCCCGGCTGCCGGACGCGCCAGCGGGCACCAAGGGCATCAGCCTGTTCATGGTGCCCAAGCGCATCCCCGACGCCGCCGGACGCCCCGGCGCGGCCAACGCCCTGCGCGTGGTCAGCCTCGAGGAAAAGATGGGCCTGCATGGCGCGCCCACCTGCGTGATGGCCTATGAGGGCGCGACCGGCTGGCTGGTCGGAGAGGAAAACGCCGGGCTCGCCGCGATGTTCACGATGATGAACAACGCCCGGCTGGGCGTGGGCGTGCAAGGCATCGGCGTCGCCGAGGCCGCCTGTCAGCGGGCGGTCGCCCATGCGCTGGAGCGCCGGCAGGGCCGCCCGCCCGAGGCGGGCGACACCGGCGCGATCGCCGATCATGCAGATGTCCGCCGGATGCTGGCGGTGATGAAGGCCGAGGTCTTTGCCGCCCGCGCCATCGCGCTGGCCAATGCCGTGGCGGGGGACATGGCGCGCGCGACCGGCGGGGCCGACTGGGCCGTGCGCGCGGCGCTGCTCACGCCGATCACCAAGGCGCACGGGACGGATACCGGCATCGAGGTCGCCTCGATGGGCATGCAGGTGCATGGCGGCATGGGTTATATCGAGGAGACGGGCGCGGCGCAGTACCTGCGCGACGTGCGCGTGACGGCAATCTACGAGGGCACCAACGGCATCCAGGCGATGGATCTGGTGGGGCGCAAGATGGCCGATGGGGGTGCGGCGGCCTTTGCCCTGCTCGACGAGATCGACGCAGAGGCCGCCGCCGCGCAGACCGCGCTGCCCGACCTGGCCGGCCCGGTGGCCGAGGCCGCGCGCACCCTGCGCGGGGCGACCGACTGGCTCGTCGCGCAGCCGTCCGATGAACGCTTTGCCGGCGCCGTCGATTACCTGCGCGCCTTCGCCCGCGTGCTGGGCGCGCATTATCACCTGCGCGCGGCACGGGCCGCGGGCGGGCAGGGGCCGCGCGCCGCGCTGGCGCGGGTCTTTGTCACCCGAATCCTGCCCGAGCATGCCGGGCGGTTGCACGCGGCGCGCGCCGGGGCGGCGGGGCTTTACGCGCTGTCCGCCGAGGAACTCGCGCGATGAGCGGCGGCAGCGCCGAGGCCGTCAGCCACCCCTGGAGTGCCCCGCCGGCTGAGGCCGAGGGCTGCGAGGTCGCCCCCGGCGTGATCTGGCTGCGCCTGCCGCTGCCGATGGCGCTGGACCACGTCAACGCCTATGCGCTGGACGACGGCGAAGGCTGGACGGTAGTGGACCCCGGCATCGCAAGTCGCCGCAGTCGCGCGATCTGGGAGCGTATCCTTGCCGGCCCTCTGGCGGGCAAGCCGGTCGTGCGCGTCGTCGTCACACATCACCACCCCGACCATATCGGGCTGGCCGGCTGGTTTCAGCGCGAGCACGGCGCAGAACTCTGGACGACGCGCACGGCGTGGCTCTTTGCCCGCATGCTCACGCTCGACGAGCAACCGCGCCCGGCCCCCGAGACGATGGCCTTCTGGAAACGCTCGGGCATGGACCCGGAAATCCTCGCACAGCGCGCGCAGGAGCGGCCCTTCAACTTCGCCGACATGGTCGCGCCGCTGCCGCTGGGTTTTCGCCGCATCCGGCAGGGCGATGTCCTGCGCATGGGCGGGCGCGACTGGGAGGTGCATGTGGGCGGCGGCCACGCCCCCGAGCAGGCGACGTTCTGGAGCCGCGACGACCATCTGGTCATCGGCGGCGATCAGCTCCTGCCCGGCATATCGCCCAATCTTGGGGTCTACGCCACCGAGCCGGAGGCCGACCCCGTGGCCGACTGGCTGGAAGCCTGCGCGCGGCTGCTCAGGATCGCGCGGGCCGATCATCTCGTCCTGCCGGGGCACAAGTTGCCCTTCACCGGGCTGCCGCTGCGCCTGCATCAGAAGATGGACAATCACCACCACGCGTTGGAGCGGCTGCTGGCGCATCTCGATCGCCCGCGCGTGGGGGGCGACTGCTTCGCGCCGCTGTTCAAGCGACGGATCGACGCCTCGAATTACGGGCTCGCGCTGGTCGAGGCGGTGGCCCATCTCAACCACCTGCATCAGGCGGGGCTGGCGACACGGCGCATGGGGGCCGACGGGGCGTGGCGCTGGCAGCGCGCCTGAGCGGGCTCTGCTGGGCGAAATGTGATCGGCCGAATCTCGCCTTCCGGGGCGAAACAGGGCAATATCGGGCGATCGATCCGGGACAGCGGCTGACGGAAACACCATGGCGCCTTGGGGCACTGTATCGCCGATACTTCACCTCGCCGCTCCGGCGCGCTCGGCAATGCTCGGGCTCGCGTTGCTTGCGGTGGCCGTGCTCGCGGGGTGTTCGGGAATGCTCTCGCGCCAGCCATCCGCCGAGGAAGTCAGCCGTGCGCTTTACCGTCATGACGGCCCGCCCGAGGTCGCGTTGATCACCCTGCGCCACGCGCCGACGGGCGAGGGCTGGCACTCGGCGCTGTTGGTCAACGGCGCGCACCGGCTTCTCTACAACCCGGCCGGCGGCGCGTTCGAGAGCGTGCGCCGCCGCGATGTGGTCTATGGCGCGAACGCCGCGGTCATGGAGGATTTCTTCGACTACTATTTCGGCCGCGACATGTATGCCGTCATCCAGCGGCTGGAGATCACCCCAGCCGAGGCGGCCACGCTTGTCGCCCGGATCGAGGCGACGCAACTGCAGCCCATCGGGCTGTGCACCTGGGCGACGACCGAGGTGCTGCACGGCCTGCCGCGCTTCGCGCACCTGCCGCAGGGCTATTTTCCGGTCTATCTCATGCGCGCGTTCAGGCGGCTGGAGGGGGTCGAAAACTACATCCTGCGCGCGGACATGACCGATGGCGAGGGCAGGCGGCCGGGGCTCGACGACGCCCGGCCGGTGATCTGGGCGCCCCCGCCCGCGCCCCATCGCCGCGGAGGTGACAGGGCGCGGTGAATCGGCTATCTCACCCTCGAACGAACAACGAGGAGCACCGACATGGCCGACCACAAGCATGGCGAGATGGATATCACCGAAAAGGAAAAGACCTTCGAGGGCTTCATCCGCTTCACCGTCTGGACGACGGCGATCATCATCCTCGTGCTGATCTTCCTGGCCCTGGTCAACGCCTGACCCGGCCCGGACGGCGCGGCGCGAGGGGGGCTGCGATGACGGGCGGGCTGCTGCGCGCGGGCCTGTTGGCGCTGCTGACGCTTGCCGCCGCGGCCTGCACCGCGCCGGCCGCCGACGAGTGGGACAGCGCCGAGCAGGTCCGCCGCGCCGCCCATGCGCCCGACGGCCCGCCGCGCGTGACCCTCTATACCATGGTCAGCACGACCAACGGCCGCGGCGAGCACGCCGCGCTGCTGATCGACGGGGCGCAGCGCATCCTGTTCGATCCGGCAGGCACCTGGTTTCACCGCACGGCTCCGCGCCGCCACGATGTGCATTACGGCATGCGGCCCGCGCTGCTCGATCTCTATCTCGACTATCACGCGCGCGAGACCTTCGACGTCAATGTTCACGAACTCGATGTGAGCGCGCAGACGGCGGCGCGGCTCATCGCGGCGGCCGAGGGGCACCCGCCCGTGCGCAACGCCTTCTGCGCCCGCTCGATCAGCACCATCCTGCGGCAGGATCCCGCACTCGCGCCGTATGTCGACACGACCTTTTTTCCCAACCGGCTGGCCGAGGACTTCACGCGCATCCCCGGCGTGCGCGTCAGCGTCATCAGCGACGACTCGGCCCATGACAACGGCGCGACCCTGGCCGCCCAGCAGCGTGCCCTCGACGGGGCGCCGGCTCAGGCCGTCAGGTAGAGCATCAGATACAGCGTTCCGGCGCCGCCGAAGATCGCCAGCAACACGTTGCGCGTCCAGAGCCCCAGCACGACGGTGACGATCGCGGCGGCGGCCCGCGGCGCATCGGGCTCACCGCCCGTGGCCGCCGGAAACAGCACCAGAGGCGCGACCAGCCCCGGCATCACCGCCACCGGGGTATAGCGCAGGTGCCGCAGCACCCATTCGGGCAGTCGCCTGTTGCCGATTAGCCCGAGAAAGGAAAAGCGCAGCAGGAAGGTGCCCACCCCCAGCAGCACGATGATCATCCAGGTCTGGAAAATCGAATAGCTCATGCCGCCCGCCGCCTTGATTGAATGAGTTCGATCTGCGCGCCGGTCGCCATCGCCGCCACCGCCGCGATCAGCAGCCCCAGATTATAGGGCAGAAAGGCCAGCCCCAGCGCCAGCAGGATCGACACCATCGCCGCGGCGACATGGGCGAATGTGCGCAGCATCGGCGCAATGACCGCGATGAAGGTGATCGGCACCGCGAAATCAAGCGCGAATTGCGGCGGGATGCGCGTGCCCACCACCGCGCCCAGCCAGGTGGCGAAATACCAAGGCAGGCAGACGGGGCTGATCGTGCCGAAAAAATAGGCGACCTTGGCGCGCAGGCTCATCCCGGGCTCGCGCTCGAAGGTCGCGGCGCTCACGGCAAAGGATTGATCGACCAGAAAATAGGCCATCACCGCGCGCTGCCATATCGGCGCCCGGCCCAGATGCGGCACCAGCGCGGCGGAATACATGGCCATGCGCAGGTTCACGGCAAGGGCGGTGGCCAGAACGATCACGGTGGGGGCGTTGTCGGTCATGAGCTGCAACGCGGCGAGCTGCGCGGCCCCCGCGATCACGAGCACCGAAAAGCCCATCACCGCCACGATGTCGAGCCCCGCCTCGGTGGCGACGACGCCGAAGACCATGCCGAAGGGAATGATGACCAGCACGAAAGGCGCGCCGTCGCGAAACCCCTGCCAGTAGGCCGCGCCCGTGCGTTCCATGCCCGTCTCCCTGCCCGTTTTCGCCTCGCCCTCTCGATTAGGCAATCGCGCGGTGGGATGCAAACGGCCGCCCCGGCCGGGCCTCAGTCGAACATGCCGACCGCCCGACCCGTCAGCATGAAGGCCCGCGCCGTGCGGGTCTCGGCGAAGGCGGCGATCTGCTGGTCGCTGGCCTCCCGCTCGAAGGCCTCGAAGGCGGTGTCGAACTGGCGCAGGAAGTGATGCGCCGCGTCGCGGAACACCGGATCGGCGCGCAGCCGCTCTGCCACGATCGCCAGGGCATCGCGGTCATGGACGCCGCCGAGCGCGGCGATGCTGCCACCGCGGGCGCCGTGGGCGAATTGCCGCCACACCTCGGGACGCGCCCGGTCGGGGCCGAGATTGTCCATGTAGATGCCGTCCTCGCTGAGCAGGGTGAGGACATCCTGCGCGGCGCGGATCACGCGGGCGAGGGCGGGATCCTGCAACGCCGTGCGCAGGGCGCGAAAGCCGGCCGTATCATCGCGCGTGTCGGGAAAGTTGAGCGCGCGAATCATGTCTTCCGCCTCCACCGGCTCGGGCGGGGAGGCGTCGCCCTCGTCGAGCGCCAGCGCGCCCTGCCCGTCGCCGGACGGCGCGGGGCCGGGGGCCG
>PUHN01000029.1 GCA_002967695.1 Rhodobacteraceae bacterium WD3A24
TCCTGTGCGATCCGCGCGAGGATGGCGTCGAGATTCTCGCGGCTCACCGCCGGGTCGATGCCGCGCAGCATGTCGTTTCCCCCCAGCGCGACGATCATGGCGTCGGGGTCGTTGCCCAGCGTCCAGTCGATGCGCGACAGGCCCCCGGCGGTGGTGTCGCCCGACACGCCCGCATTGATCACGTTCACGTCATGGCCGCGATCCTCCAGCCAGTCTTCGAGAACCGCCACGAATCCGTTTTCCCGCGCCAGACCGCGCCCCTGGGTCAGGCTGTCGCCCAGCGCCGTGACGGTCAGCGTGTCGGCCCCGGCGGGCAGGGCGGCCAATATCAGGGCGGCGGCCGGCGGAGCGGCGCGCTTGCGAAGTGCCCCGATCGCCCCATATCCCCCCGAGGCGCAGGCTGACAGGAACGACACTATGGCCGATACCGTCCTTTCCCTCGACAAGGTGGGGCTCACGCTGGCCGGCAATGCCGGGCCGGTCGAGGTGCTGCGCGGCATCACACTCGAGGTGCCGCGCGGGCAGACGCTGGGGCTGGTGGGGCCGTCGGGATCGGGCAAGTCGTCGCTCCTCATGCTGATGGCCGGGCTGGAGCGCGCCACCGGCGGACAGGTTCTCGCGCTGGGCCAGGATCTCACGCCGATGAACGAGGATCAACTCGCCCGGTTCCGCAGGGGGAATATGGGGGTGGTGTTCCAGTCCTTCCACCTTATTCCGACCATGACCGCGCTTGAAAACGTCGCCACTCCGCTGGAGCTGGCGGGCGCGCCCGACGCCTTTGAACGCGCCGAGGCCGAGCTGGGCGCCGTGGGCCTGGGCGCGCGGCGCGATCACTACCCCGGCCAGATGTCGGGCGGCGAGCAGCAGCGCGTCGCGCTGGCCCGCGCCGCCGCGCCGCGCCCGACGATCCTGCTGGCCGATGAGCCCACCGGCAATCTCGACACCGCCACCGGCGACGCGATCATGGAGATGCTTTTCGGCCTGCGCGACCGGCACGGGGCCACGCTGATCCTCGTCACGCACGCGCCCGACCTCGCCGCGCGGTGCGACCGCGTCGTGCGGCTCCATGACGGCGAGATCGCCGGCGAGGGGCTGCAAAGGGCGGCCGAATGAGCCCCGCCCCCGGCACGCTGCGCGTGGCGCTGCGCATCGCCCGGCGCGAGCTGCGCGGCGGGCTCAAGGGGTTCTGGGTGTTTCTGGCCTGTCTCGCGCTGGGCGTCGGCGCGATCGCCGCGGTCGGGTCGGTGCGCGCCTCGATCGAGGCCGGGCTGGAGCGCGAGGGCGCGGTGCTTCTGGGCGGCGATGCCGAGATCACCTTCACCTACCGTTTCGCCGATGAGGATGAGCGCGCCTGGATGGAGGCCCGCGCCACGCGCGTCTCCGAAATCGTCGATTTCCGTTCCATGGCCCGTGTCGGAGAGGGCGAAGAGGGTCGGCGCGCGCTCACCCAGGTCAAGGCGGTCGATGATGCCTGGCCGCTGCTGGGAGAGGCCGTCTTCGAGCCGGAGATGTCCGTCGAGGAGGCCCTCGGCGGGGCCGATGGTCTGCCTGGCGCGGCGATGGACCCGGTGCTTGCCGACCGGCTGGGGCTGTCGCTTGGCGACCCGTTCCGGCTGGGCGACCAGCCGCTGCGCCTGACTGCGCGCATCGCGCGCGAGCCCGACCGGACCGGCGGCTTCGCGCTGGGCCCGCGCACGCTGGTGCGTCGCGCCGCGCTCGATGGCTCGGGGCTTCTCTCGCCCGGCTCGCTGTTCGACGTCAGCTACCGGATGCGCCTGCCCGAGGGCACCGACCTCGCCGCCACGGGTGAGGCGGCGCGCGCGGCCTTCCCCGAGGCCGGCTTGCGCTGGCGCGACGCCACCGATGCCGCGCCGGGGGTGGGCCGTTTCATCGACCGCATCGGCGCCTTTCTCGTGCTGGTGGGGCTGGCCGGGCTCGCCGTGGGCGGGGTCGGAGTCTCGGCGGCGGTGCGCGCCTATCTCGAGGGAAAGACCGGCGTGATCGCCACGCTCAAGACGCTGGGCGCCGAGGGGCGGACGATCTTTGCGGTCTATTTCATCCAGATCGGTGCGCTGACGGCGCTGGGCATCGCGGTCGGGCTGGCGCTGGGGGCGGGCGCGCCGGTGCTGCTTGCCCCGGTCATTCAGGCGCAGCTGCCCGTGCCCGCCGAAATCGGCCTGCATGCCGGCCCGCTGGCCGAGGCGGCGCTTTACGGTGCGCTGACGGCCCTGATCTTTACGCTCTGGCCTTTGGCGCGGGCGCAGGAAGTGCGCGCCGCGGCGTTGTTCCGCGGGCTCGGCGAACAGACGCGCGCCTTGCCCCGGCCGCCGCTTCTGGCGCTGACGGGTCTGCTCGTCGCCGTGCTGGTGGGGCTGGCCGCGGCGTTCTCGGGGCTGGAAGAACTCACGCTGGCCAGCGCGGCGGGGGTGATCGGCGCGCTGGGCGTGCTGGCGCTCGCGGCACGTCTGGTGCGGGCATTGGCACGGCGGGCGTCGCGGGCGCGCGGCGTGCGCGGGCGCTCCGCGCTCAGGCTCGCGCTCGGCGCCGTGGGCGGCCCGCGCGAAGAGGCCGCCTCGGTCATCCTTTCGCTGGGGCTGGGGTTGTCGGTGCTGGCCGCCGTCGGCCAGATCGACCACAACCTGCGCGCCGCGATTCAGGACGAACTGCCCGAGCGGGCGCCCAGCTACTTCTTCCTCGATATCCAGCCCGCCCAGATCGCCGGCTTTCGCGAGCGGCTGGAAGACGACCCGGCCGTGACCGGGCTCGAGACCGCCCCGATGCTGCGTGGCGTGCTGACCCGGATCAACGGCCGGCCGGCCGAAGAGGTCGCGGGGGCCCACTGGGTGCTGCGCGGCGATCGCGGGCTGACCTTCTCGGCCGCCCCGCCCGACGGGACGACCATCACCGCCGGAGAATGGTGGCCCGAGGGCTATGAGGGCCCCAACCTGATAAGCTTCGCGGACGAGGAGGGCCGCGAGATGGGCCTGGAACTGGGCGACGAGATCACCGTCAACGTCCTGGGCCGCGACATCACCGCCCGCATCGCCAGCTTCCGCGAGGTCGATTTCTCGACCGCCGGGATCGGCTTCGTGATGTCGATGAACCCCGCCGCGCTGCAGGGGGCGCCGCACACATACATCGCGACGGTGCACGCCGACGACCGCGCCGCCGAGGCGGCCATCCTGCGCGATCTGACTGACGCCTATCCCAACATCACCGCCATCCCGGTGCGCGACGCCATCGATCGCGCCGGCGAGGCGTTGGCCGGCATCGCGGCGGCGACCTCCTATGCGGCGGGCGCGACGCTCTTGACGGGGTTCGTCGTGCTGATCGGGGCGGCGGCGGCGGGCGAGCGCGCGCGGGTCTACGAGGCGGCGGTGCTCAAGACGCTCGGCGCGACGCGGTGGCGCATACTGAGCAGCTTCGCGCTGCGCGCGGTCATCCTGGGCGCGGCGGCCGCGATCGTCGCCGTCGCCGCCGGCGCACTGGCCGGCTGGGGCGTGATCGTCCGGGTGATGGACCTGAGCTATTCGTTCGAGCCGCTCTCGGCGGTGGCCATCGTCGCGGGCGGGGTGGTGGCGACCACCGCGGCGGGCCTCGTCTTCGCCCTGCGTCCGCTTGCGGCGCGGCCTGCGCAGGTTCTGCGCGCGCAGGAATAGCCGCGCCCTTTCCACCGCCACGCGGGCGGGGTAGGAGGGACGCATGCCCCTTGCCCTCGCCGCCGTGACCGACCTGCTCGACCCGCCCCGGGCGGGCTTCGACGAGATCATCGACGTCCGCTCGCCGGACGAATACGCCGAGGATCACCTGCCGGGCGCGGTCAACCTGCCCGCGCTGTCGAACGACGAGCGCGCGCGGGTCGGCACCATATATGTGCAGGAAAGCCCGTTCCGCGCCCGCAGGATCGGCGCGGCCCTGGTGGCGCGCAATGTCGCCCGTCACCTAGAGACCCATCTGGCCGACAAGTCGAAGGGCTATCGCCCGCTTCTCTATTGCTGGCGCGGCGGGCAGCGCTCGAACGCCTTCGCGACGATCCTGCGCCAGATCGGCTGGCAGGCCGAGGTCGTCGAAGGCGGCTGGCGCAGCTGGCGGCGGCTGGTGCAGCACATGCTCTACCGCGCGCCATTCCCCGCGCCGGTGGTCGTGCTGGACGGCAATACCGGCACTGCCAAGACCGAGCTTCTGCACCTGATGGCCGCGCGCGGCGCACAGGTGATCGACCTCGAGGGCCTCGCGCGCCATCGCGGCTCCATCTTCGGGGCGCGCGCCGGGGGGCAGCCCGCGCAGAAAGGGTTCGAGAGCGCGCTGGCCGTCGAGGTCGCCCGGCTCGACCCGGCGCGGCCGGTGGTCGTGGAAGCGGAGTCGAGCAAGATCGGCGCGCTGGGCGTGCCGCCGTCGCTGTGGCAGGCGATGGCTGCGGCGCCCCGACTGCGCCTGACCGCGCCGCTGGAGGCGCGCGCCGGGTATCTCGCCCGCGCCTACACCGATATCTCGGCCGACCCGCAGGCGCTCGGCTCGGCGATCGAGGGGTTACGGGCCTTTCACCCGGCCGAGCGGATCGCGCATTGGCACGCGCTGGCGGCCGAGGGCGCTTTTGCGGCGCTCGCCGGGGAATTGATGGAGCATCACTACGACCCGCGCTACGCCAAGGCCCGGGCCCGCCAGCCCGACCCGGGCGGCGGGCTGACCGTGGAGGCCGAGGCGCTGGATCCGTCCGCGCTGGAGCGGCTGGCAGACCGGCTCTGCGCGGCACTCGGAGAGTTGCCGCAAGGGGTGGCGTAGGCGCCTCAGCCCGTCAGCAGGGTCAGGCGCGGGGGGCCGTCCTCGATCCGGCCGATGATCGCGGCCTCGGCACCACAGTCATGCAAATCCGCGAGGACGGCCATCGCGCGCTCGCCCGGCACGGCGGCCAGCAGGCCACCGGCCGTCTGCGGGTCGAACACAAGCGCGACGCGGGGATCGTCCAAGGCCCCCTCGGGCATGGTCATGCGGGGCAGGGCGGCGGCGCGGTTCTCGGGGGCGAGTGTCGAGTGCTCGCCCCGCGCGGCGAGGTCAATCGCCCCGGGCAGAAATGGGACTGATCCCAGCTCCAGCACGCCCGCGCAGCCCGAGGCATCGAGCATTTCCAGCACATGCCCCGCAAGGCCGAAGCCGGTGACATCGGTCATCGCATGCGCAACCGGCGCCAGGCGCGCCGCCGCCGCGTCCTGCGGACGGGCCATCGCGGCCCAGCAGGCCGCCACGTCCTCGCCCCGCGCGGCCAGCGCCATCTCGGCGGCCAGCACCGTGCCTGTGCCGATGGGCTTGGTCAGGACCAGCGCGTCGCCGGGCCGCGCGCCGCCCTTGGTCAGCACCGGGCCGTCGGTCAGCCCGGTGACGGTGAAGCCCAGCGTCATCTCGGCCCCTTGCGAGGAGTGCCCGCCCGCCACGTCCGCGCCGGCGGCGCGGAACACCGCCGAGGCGGCGTCCATGACCTCGGCCAGCGTGCGCGCCTGCAAGCGGGGCGCCAGCGGTGGCAGGATCACTGTTGCCAGACCCGCCTGCGGGGCGGCGCCCATGGCCCACACGTCGCCCAGCGCGTGGATTGCCGTGACCCGCGCCATCAGCCAGGGGTCCTCGGTGAAGCCGCGCAGATGGTCGGTCGATATCACCTGCGCGCCGCCGCCGGGCAGGTCGATCACCGCGGCATCGTCGCCGGCGCCGCGCCGCAGATCGGCCCGGGCGGGCGCGGGCAGCCCGGCCAGCGCCTCGGACAGCGCGTCGCTACCCAGCTTCGCCCCGCATCCGCCGCAGACGGGGCGGCCGCCATGAAGCGCCTCGGTCACGCCCTCGGTCGCCCGCCGGGGCGCGGCCGGGGCGGGCATCGGCGTCAACTCGCCCAGCCGGCGCATGAACTTCCTGTCTATCCGGTCCTTGAGTCGCCACAGCCATGCGCCGTCGAGCCTTATCCCCCACTTGTCGGCCACGGCGCCCTTGCCGCCGGTGGAGATCAGTTTGAGAAAGTCGCGCTGGGGCCGGTAGCGGCGCAGGCGCCGGCCGGTCAGCGCCGCGCGCAGATTGTCATGCAGCACGGGGGCCTGGCGCACCGCGAACACGCCCGCACGGGGCCGCGGCGTCTCGCGCATGTGGGCGCAGTCGCCCACTGCGAAGACTGCCTGATCGTTCACCGACCGCAAGG
The DNA here is from genome assembly GCA_002967695.1 of Rhodobacteraceae bacterium WD3A24. GTDB lineage: Bacteria > Pseudomonadota > Alphaproteobacteria > Rhodobacterales > Rhodobacteraceae > Alkalilacustris. Next base: position 6,179 of record PUHN01000029.1, read on the forward strand.
TCGCGTCCACGGTGACGTAACCGTCGGTCAGATCGAGCCCCGTCGCGGGCAGCCAGCCATGCGGCCGGGCGCCCGATGCACCGACCACCAATCCCGCCGCAATCGCCGTGCCGTCGGCGAGCGTGACCGCGTCAGGCTCCACTGACGCGACAGTTATGCCCGTGCGTAACTCCACCTCGAGCCGGTCGAGGTGGCAAAGCAGTGCCCGCCGCGCCCCGCGGCCCAGGCCGGACAGCGCGCGGTCGGCGGCCTCCAGCACCGTCACCTCGGGGCGCCGGGACGACGCCTGTCGCAGCCGGTGGGCGCTTGCCAGCGCCAGCTCCACCCCTGCCACGCCGCCGCCGATGATCACGACGCGCGGCGCGGCGCGTCCCGCGGCGACATCTTCGACGAAGCGTGCCCAGCGGTCGGCGTATCCGGCCAGCGGCTTGGCGGGAACGGCGTTCTCGGCGAAGCCCGGCAGCTCGGGCAGGTCCGACGTGATGCCGATGTCGAGCGAGGCGAAGTCGTAGGCGACCGGCGCGCGGCCGGGCACATGCACCCGCCCTGCCGCGCGGTCGATCCCCTCCGCCTGACCAAGGATCAGCCGCGCCCCGGCGTGGCGTGCCAGCTTGACCAGGTCGATATCCAGCGCCTCACGGGCGTAATGCCCGGCGATGTGGCCGGGCAGCATGCCGGTGTAGGGCGCCGTGGGGCCGGGGTTTATCAGCGTCAGCCGCGCCCCGGCCAGCGGGTTCATCCCCCAGCGGCGCAGAAGCAGCGCATGGGCGTGGCCGCCGCCAATCAGGACAACGTCACGGGTGCGGGGGATCGTGGCGGCGTGCATGAGGCTCTCCGAGGGCGTGCGCGGACGCTTCCATGCCGCCCCGATACCGCCAAGCGCGGCGATGATCCAGCACTCTCGGCCGCGCCGAGGGCCGGCGGCCGGAGTGCGCTGCAGGTGCCATGCGCAGCGCCTGTCCGCGCGGGCGGGCCCGGGTCAGTCCCCGAACCCGCCCTCGCGCGCGGCGCGGCGCAAACGCTCGCCCGGGGCGGGTCCGGCGCCTTCGGCGGCCATGGAGTCCAGAGACGCAACGATGTCGTCCAGCCCGCGCGCCTCGGCCCAGTGCATCAGCCCGCCGCGCCAGCGCGGAAAGCCGTAGCCATGGATCTCGACCAGGTCGATGTCGGCGGCGCGCCTGGCGACGCCCTCGTCCAGAATGCGCGCACCCTCATCGACCATCGGAAACAGGATGCGCTCGGCCAGGCCGGTCTCTGACAGATCCACTGGCGGCAGACCGGCGCGGGCGGCCTCCTCGGCGATGATCGCCTCGACGGCCTGCGAGGGCTGCGGGCTGCGGTCGCCGTCGGCGTAGTCGTACCAGCCCCCGCCGGTCTTCTGGCCCAGCCGCCCGGCCGCGACCAGCCGGTCGGCGACCGGCGCGAAGACGGCTTCGCCCCGGTCGCGGGCGGCCTTGCGCTGCGCGGCCGCGATATCGAGCCCGCCGAGGTCCTGTGCCTCGAACGGGCCCATGGGCTGTCCGAAGGCGCGCATCGCGGCATCGACCTGTGACGGCTGCGCTCCGGCCAGAAGCAGCCGCTCGGCCTGGGCGCGGGTGACCTTCAGGATACGGTTGCCGATGAAGCCGTCGCAGATGCCGGCAAGCACCGGCACCTTGCCCAGCCTGCGCGCCAGGGCGAACCCCGTGGCCAGCACCTCGCCGTCGGTGTGTGCGGCGGGCACGATTTCGAGAAGCTTCATCACATGCGCGGGGCTGAAGAAATGCAGGCCCAGCACACGCTCGGGGTGTCTCGTCGCCCCGGCGATGTCGCCGGGGTCGAGATAGGACGTGTTCGTGGCCAGCACCGCGTCGGGCCGGCAGGCCGCGTCGAGCCGGGCGAAGACGTCGCGCTTGACGCCGCGGTCCTCGAACACCGCCTCGACGACCAGGTCCGTTCCGGCCAGCTCGTCGTAGTCAGCCGTCACGGCGAGCCTGTCCATGCCGTCGGCATTGATGCGCCCGCGTTTCGCTCCGGCCTCGACCAGCCTGGCGACGGCGTCGCGCGCGCGTGCCGCTGCATCGTCGTCTCGTTCGACCAGCGTGACCGGAATGCCGGCCGCGAGCATCGCGGTGGCTATGCCCGCGCCCATCGTGCCGCCGCCCACAACGCCGGCGCTGCCCAGCGCGCGGGGCTCGATCCCCTTGACCTCGGGCGGGCGGGCGGCCGCGCGCTCGGCAAAAAAGACGTGGCGCAGCGCCTTTGCCTGGTCGGTCTCGCGCAGCTCCAGAAACGTCGCGCGTTCATGCGCGAAGGCGTCGGCCAGATCGGACTCGATGGACCGCCGCAGGCATTCCATTGCCCTGAGCGGCGCGGCCTGGCCCTTTGCGCGCCGCGTGATCGCGGCCTCCTGCGCCTCCCAGAAGGCGGGATCGGGCGAGGAGACGGGCGGCCGCGCGGTCAGCGGGTCGGGCAGGGGGCGCGTCAGCGCGACCTGAAGGAATGCGCGCGCCTCGGTGACGAGGTCGCCCTCAACCACCGCGTCGACCAGGCCCAACGCCTCGGCCTGGGCGGCATCGACGGGCTTTCCGGTGGTCGCGATCTCGATCGCGTCCTCGGCGGGCACCAGCCGGGGCAGGCGCACCGTGCCACCCGCCCCGGGAACCACGCCCAGGGTGACTTCGGGCAGGCCGAGCTTCGCGCCCGGCGCAGCGACCCGGAAGCGGCAGCCCAGCGTGACCTCCAGCCCGCCGCCCAGCGCGCTGCCGTGGATCGCTGCGGCCCAGGGCTTGTCGGCGCGTTCGATGCGCGCGATCAGGTCGGGCAGATGCGGCGGCTCGGGCGGTTTGCCGAATTCGCGCACATCGGCGCCGGCGATGAAGGTCCGTCCCGCGCAGGCCAGCACGACGCCGCGAATGCCGGGGTCGGCGTCGAGGTTCTCGGCCGCTTCCCACAGCCCCTGGCGGACCGGCTGGCTGGTGGCGTTGACGGGGGGGTTGTCCACTGTGACGACGGCGATGCCGTCAGCGCGTTCGATGTTCACGACCATGTGCGTCTCACAAATCCCAGATCGGCGCCGCGAATGCGCGCATCCGCGACCACCTGCCGCGCCGGAGCATCTCGCGCGGCCGGTTTCCATTGCCCGGCTCCTATCAGCACTTGCGGGCACGGCAAAGATGCCACGTGCCGGCGGGGAGAGGCGGATGCGCCACGGGGCGGATGGCTCCGGGCGGTTGCGGGGCGCGGATCTATGTTGCAGGGTATCTGGACAGGGCCCGGCCGGGCTGTCGCCACGCCTTTGCGCCGCGGTCGACCGTCGCCCGACGGGCGCAGACGAGGATCGCGCAATGACCGAGACCTGTCACGACATCGCCCATCTCGGCCATGTCGAGCTTCTCACCGACCGGTTCGACGAAAGTTTCGATTTCTTCACGCGGATCTACGGGCTGACCGAGACGGCGCGCGAGGGGCGGTCGTCCTATCTGCGGGCCTGGGACGATTACGAATTCCACACGCTCAAGCTGACGGAGGCCGAGACCACGGGTGTCGGCCATATCGGCTATCGTGCCGCATCGCCCGAGGCGCTGAAGCGCCGCGTGGCGGCGATCGAGGCGATGGGCTGCGGCGAGGGCTGGAGCGAGGGCGACCTCGGCCACGGTCGCGCCTATCGGTTCCGCTCGCCCGACGGGCATCTTTTCGAGGTCTATTACGATACCAACTGGTATCGGCCCCCGCCCGAGGAAAAGCCCGCGCTCAAGAACCTCGCCCAGCGCTATCACGGCCGCGGCTGCGCGGTGCGCCGGCTCGACCATCTCAACCTTCTCGCCGCCGATCTTCCCGCGCTGCGCGACTTCATGATCGGCGCGCTGGGTAGCCGGATCACCGAGCAGATCGTGCTCGACGACGGCGGTCTGGCGGGGTGCTGGTTCACCGTCAACAACAAGACCTATGACCTGGCCTGCACCGTCGATCACACCGGCGCGCGGGGGCGGTTCCATCATCTCACCTACGCTGCCGATCAGCGCGAGGACATCTTGCGCGCGGCCGATATCTATCTGGAAAACGGCGTCTTCATCGAGACCGGCCCGCACAAGCACGCGGTGCAGGGCACGTTCTTTCTCTACGCATGGGAGCCGGCGGGCAACCGCGTCGAGATCGCCAATGCCGGGGCGCGGCTGATCCTCGCGCCCGACTGGGCGCCGGTGACCTGGACCGAGGCCGAGCGCCGCAAGGGGCAGGCCTGGGGGCTCAAGACGATTGAGAGCTTTCACACCCACGGCACGCCCCCCGTCGACGAGGGCGCCGGCTGAGGCGGCCTTGTAAGCCCGCAGGAAAAGAGGTTATCATGGCAAAGACAGCCCTCGTGATCAGCGCGCATTCGGCTGATTTCGTCTGGCGCTGCGGCGGCGCGATCGCGCTGCATCAGCAGCAGGGGTATCAGGTCACCATCGTCTGCCTGTCCTATGGCGAGCGGGGCGAGAGCGCGAAGCTGTGGAAACAGCCCGACATGAGCCTCGACAAGGTCAAGGCCGAGCGCAGGCGCGAGGCGGAGAACGCCGCCGCGGCCCTTGCGGCGCACGATATCCGCTTCTTCGATCTTGGCGACTACCCGCTGGAGCTCGACCGCGCCGCCAAGGACCGGCTGGTGGACGTGATCCGCGCGGTCCAGCCCGGCTTCATGCTGTCTCACTCTCAATACGACCCCTACAACACCGACCACATGTACGCGGCACAGGTCGCGCTGGAGTGCCGGATGATCGCCCAGGCCTGGGGCCACAACCCCGGCGAGACTGTGCTGGGGGCGCCGCAACTCTATCTGTTCGAACCGCACCAGACCGAGCAGATGGGCTGGAAGCCCGACACATTCCTCGACATCACGCCGGTCTGGGAAAAGAAACGCGCCGCGATCGAGTGCATGGAGGGGCAGGAGCATCTCTGGCACTACTACACCAACCTCGCCGAGAACCGCGGCAACCATTTCCGCCGCAACTCCGGCGGGCAGGCCGGCGGGCGCGACTGCAAGTTCGCGGAGGGCTTCCAGTCGGTCTTTCCGCGCACCGTGGACAGCCTGGCATGAGCGGGGTCGTCGTGCAGAACGTCGCGCGGGCCGACGCCGGGGTGATCGACGGGCTCGCCCGCGCCGGGGTGGCCACCCTGCACGAGGCCCAGGGGCGCAAGGGGCTACTGGCCGCCTGCATGCGCCCCATCTATGCTGGCGCGCGGATCGCGGGCTCGGCGGTGACGATCAGCGCGCCGCCGGGCGACAACTGGATGCTCCATGTCGCCATCGAGCAGATCGAGGCGGGCGACATTCTCGTGCTCGCGCCCACGAGCCCGTGCGAGGATGGCTATTTCGGCGATCTTCTGGCCACCTCGGCGCGGGCGCGCGGGTGCCGCGGTCTGGTCATTGAGGCCGGCGTGCGCGACGTGCGCGATCTGACCGAGATGGGCTTTCCCGTCTGGTCGAAGGCGGTCTTCGCCCAGGGAACGGTCAAGGAGACGGTGGGCTCGGTCAACGTGCCCGTCGTCTGCGCCGGGGCCTGCGTGGAGGCGGGCGACGTGATCGTCGCCGATGATGACGGCGTCGTGGTCGTCAGGCGCGCCGAGGCGGCCGAGGTTCTCGCGGCGGCCGAACGGCGCATCGCCGGCGAGGAAGCCAAGCGCGAGCGCCTCGCCGCGGGGGAGCTGGGCCTCGACATCTACGACATGCGCGGCCGGCTGGCCGAGAAGGGGCTGAAATATGTCTGAGGGCACCCGCGCCATGTGGATGCGCGGCGGCACCTCCAAGGGTGGCTATTTCCTGGCCGCGGAGTTGCCTGCGGGCCGCGACGCCTTCCTGTTGCGGGTGATGGGCTCGCCCGATCCGCGCCAGATCGACGGGATGGGCGGGGCCGATCCGCTGACCTCCAAGGTCGCGGTGGTCCGGCCTTCCGGGCGGGACGACGCGGATGTCGATTACCTGTTCCTGCAGGTCTTCGTCGATCGCCCCGTCGTCACCGACGCGCAGAATTGCGGCAACATCCTTGCCGGGGTCGGCCCCTTCGCGATCGAGCGCGGGCTGGTCGCCGCCGGCGATGGCGAGACCCGCGTGCGCATCTTCATGGAAAACACCGGCCAGATCGCGGTGGCCACGGTGCAGACCCCGGGCGGGCGCGTCACCTATGAGGGGGACGCCCGCATCGACGGCGTGCCGGGCACCGCCGCGCCCGTCCCCATCGCGTTTCGCGACACGGCCGGGTCGTCCTGCGGCGCGCTCCTGCCCACCGGCAACGCGGCGGACGAAATAGACGGCATTGCGGCGACGCTGATCGACAACGGAATGCCCTGCGTGGTGATGCGGGCAGACGCGCTGGGGCTTGCGGGCGACGAGAGCCCCCAGACGCTGGAGGCCGACGCGGCCCTGCGTGCCCGGCTGGAGGCGATACGCCTCAAGGCCGGGCCGATGATGAATCTGGGCGACGTGGCCGAGAAGACGGTGCCCAAGATGACGATGGTCTCCGCCCCGCGGGCGGGCGGCGCCATCGCCACGCGCACCTTCATCCCGCACCGCTGTCACAAGGCCATCGGCGTGCTCGGCGCGGTCAGCGTGGCGACCGCCTGCCTGTTGCCCGAGGGGCCGGCGGCCGAGCTCGCCGCGATCCCCGAAGGCGATGAGAAGTCGCTTTCGGTCGAGCACCCGACGGGCGAGATGACCGTGATCGCGCGCATGCAGGGCGACGAGGTCGCCGAGGCCGCCATCCTGCGCACCGCGCGCAAGCTGATGGACGGTCGCGTGTTCGGCTGACGCCGGCTCGCCCCGACCCAGGGCCTCACGGACGCGGCCCTTTTCCTTTCAGATCGGGGCGAGTTCGGCGCCGGTGATGTCGGCGCGGGCGGCGAGGGTTTCGACGAAATCGCCCGCGCCGCGCGCCCATGCGGCCTTCTCCAGCGCCTGCGCGATGCGGGGGCGCGCCGTCTCAAAGGGTAGTACCGCGCCCGGCGCGCGGGCGTTGAGCCGGATTATGTGCCAGCCGTGGCGGGTGAGCACCGGCTGCGCGGTGACCGCGCCCTCGTCGAGCCGGCGCAGCGCGGCTTCGAATTCGGGCAGGGTGTCGCCGGGGCCGAGCTGGCCCAGATTGCCGCCGGAGTCCTTCGAGCCGCAGTCGCTTTCCCGCGCGGCGAGCGCGGCGAAGTCCCGGGCCTCCCCGTCGAGCCGGGCGATCAGCGCGGCGGCGCGGGTTTCGGCCGCCCGGCTCGCCGCCGCGTCGCGCGGATCGCAGGCGCACAGGATGTGCGAGACCTCCCATAGCGGGGGCGAGCGGAAACGCTCCGGCCCCTTTTCCCATTCGCGGCGAATCGCGGCCTCGGTCACCGGGGCGGGGCTCACCGCCTCGTCGAGAAGGGCTCGGATCAGCGCCTCATCCTCGGTCTCGAAGCGGCCCGGCGCCAGTTCCTCGACCTCGGCCGGGATCCCGCGCCGCCGCGCCTCCTGCAGCAGCAGGGCGCGGATGGCCAGCGCCTGCGCCGCCTTGCGCCAGGCGATGCCGGGCTTGCCGCTGGGCGCGGGGTGGTTCTGGGCCTCGGCGGCGATCGCCGCCGAGGGGATGGTCTCGCCGTTGACGACGACATCGGGAAAGAGGGTCGTGGACATGACGCTCACTCCCCGGGTTCGGGACGCGCAGCGGCGGCCGCCGGCGCCTTTGCGGGGGTCGGGCGGGCAACCCGGTCGCGCGCCCGCTCGCCCTCGGCCAGGGGGCGCGTGCGGCGTGAGCGCACGATCTGATAGCCGGGGCGCAGGGTGACGTAGCGGATCGGGATCGACAGCATGTGCACCAGCCGGGTGAAGGGGAAGACCAGGAAGATCGTCAGGCCAAGGAAGATGTGCAGCTTGAAGATCAGCGCGGAGTCGGCAATGGCCGCCGCCGCGCCCGGCTGGAAGGTCGCGATGCCCTGCGCCCAGGCCATGAACTTCGTCATCTCGTGGCCGTCGAGGTGCTGGGCCGAAACGAAGATCGTGCCCAGCCCCAGCACGAGCTGCACCAGCAGCAGCACAAGGATGGCGATGTCGGCAAAGCTGGAGGTCTTGCGAATCCGCGGGTCCGTCCAGCGGCGGTGGAACAGCATGCCCCCGCCGACCAGCGCCATCACCCCGGCGAATCCGCCGAGCACCACGGCCAGAAGCTGCTTGGCGCCGTGGGTGACGCCCAGCAGGTCGAACACCCAGAGCGGCGTGAGCAGACCGATCAGGTGGCCGAAGAAGATTATAAGGACGCCCACGTGGAACAGGATGGAGCCCCAGATAAGCTGCTTGCGCCGCAGGAACTGGCTTGACGAGGTCTTCCAGGTGAAGGGGTCGCGCTCATACCGGGCGATGGAGCCGACGAGCAGCACCGCCGTGGCGATGTAGGGGTAAATCCCGAAAAGGAAGTAGTCCATTTATGGCCTCCGTTACTCGGCCGCGCCGGGCGTGACAGACGCCGGCGTGGTCGGGGTATCCATCCGCGCGAGGATGTCGCGCACCTGCGGGCACCCGGCATTGGGGTCGGGGCCGAAGGTCACCTCGGTTTCCTCCCAGACGGCGTCGAGTGCCTCGAGATCGGCGGGGTCGTCGTCGGGCTGGTCCAGGAGTTCGGCCACCGCCTCGCGGTCGGCCCGCGCCCCCGCGATCTGCAGAAGCGCCGTGAAGACGGGCGCATACGGGCTGCCGCGCCGCGACAGCCGCTCGCCCAGCGCCTCGATGATGTGCCCGGCGTCCTGCAGCATGTCCTGCGCCTCCGCGGCCGGGCGGGTGGACAGGTATTCCAGCACCACGGGCAGGTGATCGGGCAGCTCGCTCGTGGCGGGCTCAAACCCCGCCGCGCGGTAGGTCTCGACAAGGCTGACCATCGCGCCGCCGCGCTCGCGGCTCTCGCCGTGGACATGCTCGAACAGGTTCAGGCTGAGGCTGCGCGTGCGGTCGAAGAGCGTCACGTAGCCTTCCTGAACCTCGTAGATCTCGCCCTGGGCCAGCCATTCGATCAGCGGGCACAGGGCGTCACGCGCGGTCGGGGTGAGCCGTGCGTCACCGGCGATCACGTCGCCGATCTCGGGGCTGGCCGCCTGAAGCTCGGCGGTGGGGTAGCTCAGCAGCAGCGACAGCGCCTTTAGCGTGCGGTCGGTCATCAGAACGTCTCCTCGGGCAGGGTGAAGCCCTTTTTCTTGCCGCCGAACAGCGAGCCCTTGTTCATCGAGCCGGTCGAGCATCCGTTGCCGTCGGTGAAGCCGCAGCCGCCGCGGATCTCGGCGCCGTCCTCGACCTGTTCGCGGTGGGCCGTGGGTATGACGAAGCGATCCTCGTAGTCGGCCAGAGCCATGATCTTGTACATGTCCTCGATCACGCGGCCCGACATGCCCACGCGCGCGGCGATGGCCTCGTCGCGCACGCCGTCCACCGACAGCGCCCGCATGTAGAGCCGCATCGCCGACATGCGCTCCAGCGCGTGGACGATCGGCTCCTCGTCGCCCGCGGTCAGCATGTTGGCGAGGTATCTCACCGGAATGCGCAGGCTGCGCACATCCGGCATCTCGTCCTGCATGGCGATCTGGCCGGCCTGTGCCGCGTTCTGGATGGGCGAAAGCGGCGGGATGTACCACACCATCGGAAGCGTCCGGTATTCGGGGTGCAGCGGAAAGGCCACCTTCCAGTCCATGGCCATTTTCCACACCGGGCTTTTCTTCGCCGCCTCGATCCAGTCCTCGGGCACGCCGTCGCGGCGGGCGGCGGCGATCACCTGCGCGTCGTTGGGGTCGAGGAACACGTCCATCTGCGCGCCGTAGAGGTCGGTTTCGCGCTCGGAATTGGCGGCCTCCTCGATCCGGTCGGCGTCATAGAGGATAACGCCCAGATACCGGATGCGGCCCACGCAGGTTTCCGAGCACACAGTGGGCTGGCCGCTCTCGATGCGCGGATAGCAGAAGGTGCACTTCTCGGACTTGCCGGTGTCCCAGTTGTAGTAGATCTTCTTGTAGGGGCAGCCCGAGATGCACATCCGCCAGCCGCGGCACTTCTCCTGATCGATCAGGACGATGCCGTCCTCCTCGCGCTTGTAGATCGCGCCCGAGGGGCACGAGGCCGTGCAGGTGGGGTTGAGGCAGTGCTCGCACAGCCTCGGCAGATACATCATGAAGGTGTTTTCGTACTCGCCGTAGATCTCCTTCTGCACGCCCTCGAAGTTGTAGTCCTGGCTGCGCTTGGAGAACTCGCCGCCCAGGATTTCCTCCCAGTTTGGGCCCTTCTCGATCTTGTCCATCGGCTCGCCGGTGATCGCCGAGCGGGGCCGCGCGGTGGGGAAGTGGTCCAGCTCGGGCGCCGATTTCAGGTGATCGTAGTCGAAGTCGAACGGCTCGTAGTAGTCGTCGATCTCGGGCAGGTCCGGGTTGGCGAAGATGTTGGCCAGAATCCGCCATTTCGACCCCTGCTTGGGCTGCAGCTTGCCGCGCGAGTTGCGCACCCAGCCGCCGTTCCAGCGTTTCTGGTTTTCCCAGTCGGTGGGGTAGCCGGTGCCCGGCTTGGTCTCGACGTTGTTGAACCACGCGTATTCGACGCCGTCGCGGCTGGTCCACACGTTCTTGCAGGTGACCGAGCAGGTGTGACAGCCGATGCACTTGTCCAGGTTGAGGACTTTTCCGATCTGCGCGCGCACTCTCATTCCGCGGCCTCCACTTTGCCGGTTGCGGGCTGGTCCAGCCAGTCGACCTTTTTCATCTTGCGAACGATGACGAACTCGTCGCGGTTGCTGCCGACGGTGCCGTAGTAGTTGAAGCCGTAGCTGAGCTGCGCGTAGCCGCCGATCATGTGCGTGGGCTTCAGCGTCGCGCGGGTGACCGAGTTGTGGATACCCCCGCGATGGCCCGTCTTTTCCGAGCCGGGCGTGTTCACGATCTTTTCCTGGGCGTGATACATGAACAGCGTTCCCTCCTTGATGCGCTGGCTCACCACCACGCGCGCGGTCAGGGCGCCGTTGATGTTGAACGCCTCGACCCAGTCATTATCGACAAGCCCGGCCTTCTGCGCGTCCACCTCGGACATCCACACGACCGGACCGCCACGGTTGAGCGTCAGCATCAGCAGGTTGTCGGTATAGGTCGAATGGATGCCCCATTTCTGGTGGGGCGTGATGAAGTTGAGCACCACGTGCGCCCGGTCTGGCGCGTCGTCGTTGAGACGCTCGGTCACGGTCTTGAGGTCGACGGGCGGCCGGTAGCCGGCGAAGCCCTCGCCGAAGGCGCGCATCCACAGGTGATCCTGGTAGAGCTGCTGGCGCCCCGTCAGCGTGCGCCAGGGGATCAGCTCGTGCACGTTGGTGTAGCCCGCGTTGTAGCAGACCTCCTCGCTCTCGATCCCCGACCAGGTGGGCGAGGAGATGATCTTGCGCGGCTGCGCGGCGATGTCGCGAAAGCGGAGCTTCGTGTGATGCGCCCCCTCGGCCAGGTGGGCGTGGTGCCGGCCGGTGGGCTTTTCAAGCTGCTCCCACGCCTTGACCGCGACCTCGCCGTTGGTCTCGGGGGCAAGCATCAGGATCATCTCGGCCGCGTCGATCGCCGTCTCCAGCCTGGGCTGGCCTTTCGACGGCCCCTCCTCCTGCACTTCGCCGTTCAGGTCGCGCAGGTGCCGCACCTCGGCCCCGGTCTGCCAGGTGATGCCCTTGCCGCCGTTGCCGAGCTTCTCCAGCAGCGGCCCGATCGAGGTGAATTTCCTGTAGAGGTTGGGGTAGTCCCGCTCGACGGCGACGTAGTTCGGCGCCGTCCGTCCCGGGATCAGCTCGCACTCGCCCTTCTTCCAGTCCCGCACCTCGGCCTGCGCCAGTTCCCCGGCGGTGTCGTGCAGCAGCGGCACCTGGACGACGTCGGTTTCCACGCCCAGAACCTCGGGCGCGACCTCGGAGAATTTCTTCGCGATCGACTTGAAGATGTCCCAGTCCGAGCGGCTCTCATACGCCGGGTCCACGGCCGCCTGCAGCGGGTGGATGAAGGGGTGCATGTCCGAGGTGTTCATGTCGTCCTTCTCGTACCAGCTGGCCGTGGGCAGAACGACGTCGGCATAGACCGCCGTGGTGGACATGCGGAAATCGATGGTCACCAGCAGGTCGAGCTTGCCGCGCGGAGCCTCGTCGTGCCAGCGGACCTCCTTGGGCATCACGCCGCCTTCCTCGCCCAGATCCTTGCCCATCACGCCGTGATCGGTGCCCAGCAGGTGCTTGAGGAAATATTCGTGCCCCTTGCCGCTGGATCCCAGCAGGTTCGAGCGCCACACGAACAGGTTGCGCGGCCAGTTCTCGGGCGCGTCCGGGTCCTGGCTCGACATTTCCAGCTCGCCCGACTTGAGTCGCTCGGCGACGTAATCCTTCACGTCCTTGCCGGCCTCCTTCGCGGCCTTGCCCACCTCCAGCGGGTTGGTGCGCAGCTGCGGCGCCGAGGGCAGCCAGCCCATCCGCTCGGCGCGGATGTTGTAGTCGATCAGGCTCACGTCCCAGTCGCCCTCGGGCGCGGTGGGCGAAAGGATCTCGCCCGCGCGCAGGGTCTCGTAGCGCCACTGGTCGGTATGGGCATACCACGCGCTGGTAGAGTTCATGTGGCGCGGCGGGCGGTTCCAGTCCAGCGCGAATGCCAGCGGTTGCCAGCCGGTCTGCGGGCGCAGCTTTTCCTGCCCGACATAATGCGACCAGCCGCCGCCCTCCTGCCCGATGCAGCCGCACATCACCAGCATGTTGATGATGCCGCGGTAGTTCATGTCCATGTGGTACCAGTGGTTCAGCCCCGCCCCGAGGATGACCATGGACTTGCCCTGCGTCTTTTCGGCGTTGGAGGCGAACTCGCGCGCCACGGCGATGATCTTCTCGCGGGCGACGCCGGTGATCTTCTCGGCCCAGGCGGGGGTGTAGGGCATGTCCTCGTCGTAGGACGTCGTCACCCACTGGCCGCCCAGGCCCCGGTCGAGCCCGTAATTCGCACAGAACAGGTCGAAGACGGTGGCGACCAGCGCCTCCTCGCCATTGGCCAGCGTCACGCGCCGGGCCGGCACGTCGCGGGTCAGCACCTCGGGGTGATCGCAGCGCACGAAGTTCCCGCTGGCCGCCCCGCCGAAATAGGGAAAGCGCACGCCCACGACCTCGTCATGGTCGGTGTCGAGGACCTGGCTCAGCCGCAGGCGCGTGGCCGCGCTGCCCGCGTGCTCCTCGAGGTTCCACTTGCCCTCTTCGCCCCAGCGGAACCCGATGGAGCCGTTCGGCGTGACGATCCGGCCCGAGGCCTCGTCATAGGCGACCGTCTTCCAGTCGGGGTTGTTGTCCTCGCCCAGCGCGTCGTCGAAATCGGATGCGCGCAGCAACCGGCCGGGCACCAGATTGCCGTCCGCCTCGTCCAGCCGCACCAGCATGGGCATGTCGGTGTATTTGCGCGCGTAGTCCTCGAAATACTCGGCCTGCCGGTCCAGGTGATACTCGCGCAGGATCACGTGGCCCATCGCCATCGACAGCGCGGCGTCCGTGCCTGCCTGCGGGTTCAGCCAGATGTCGCCGAACTTCGACGCCTCGGAATAGTCGGGGCTGACCACGGCCGACTTGGTGCCGCGATAGCGCACCTCGGTGTAGAAATGCGCGTCGGGCGTGCGGGTCTGGGGCACGTTCGAGCCCCATAGCAGCAGGAACCCCGCATTGTACCAGTCCGCGCTTTCGGGCACGTCGGTCTGCTCGCCCCAGGTCTGGGGCGAGGCCGGCGGCAGGTCACAGTACCAGTCGTAGAACGACATGCAGGTGCCGCCCAGCAGCGACAGATACCGCGTGCCCGCCGCGTACGAGACCATCGACATCGCCGGGATCGGCGAGAACCCGAACACCCGGTCGGGGCCGTAGGTCTTCGTCGTGTAGGCATTGGCCGCGGCAACGATCTCGGTCGCCTCGTCCCAGGTGGCGCGCACGAAGCCGCCCTTGCCGCGCGTCTCGACGTAGGACGCGCGCAGGATCGGGTCCTCCTGCAGCGCCTTCCAGGCCGCCACCGGCTGCATCGTGTCGCGCAGCTTGCGCCAGGCGCGCATCAGGCTGCCCCGGATCAGCGGGTTCTTCACCCGGTTGGCCGAGTACAGGTACCAGCTGTAGGAGGCCCCGCGGGAGCAGCCGCGCGGCTCGTGGTTGGGCAGCCCGGCGCGGGTGCGCGGATAGTCGGTCTGCTGCGTCTCCCAGGTGACGATGCCGGATTTCACGTAGATCTTCCACGAACACGACCCGGTGCAGTTCACCCCGTGGGTCGAGCGCACGACCTTGTCGTGGCGCCAGCGGTTTCGGTAGACGTCCTCCCAGTCGCGGCTTTCGCGCGTGACCTGGCCGTGACCGTTCGAGAACTGCTCCAGCTCCTTGCTGCGGAAGAAATTCAGTCGGTCCAGAAGATGGCTCATGGCTGTCTGTCCTTTCGGTGTTCGGTCAGGCCGCGGCGCGGCCGTGCTCGATGTCATGCAGCAGGCCGCCGCGCCGGGTGTAGACGCCGTAGGTCAGCGCCAGGCAGATGACGTAGAAGACCAAAAACATCCACAGCGCCGCCGCGGGCCCGCCCGTCATGGAGATCGAGGTGCCGTAGCTTTTCGGGATGAAGAAGGCGCCGTAGGCGGCGATGGCGCTGGTGAAGGCGATGATCGACGAGGCTTCGCGCTCGGACTGCTTGCGGGCCGCCTCCACGCCCAGATCAGGATAGAGCCGGCCGACCTCGCGGCGCATGATCACCGGGATCATCTGGAAGGTCGAGGCATTGCCCACCCCGGTGAGGAAGAACAGCGCCATGAAGCAGGCGAAAAAGCCCCAGAAATTGCCGGCGCTGTCGCCCAGCGGCAGGAACTGCAGCACGCCCCAGACCGCGACGATCATCGCAGCGAAGGTCCAGAAGGTCACGCGCCCGCCACCATACCTGTCCGACACCCATCCGGTCGCCGCGCGCGAGAGCGCGCCCACGAGCGGGCCGAGAAAGGCCAGATGCAGCATGTCGAGCTCGGGAAACTGCGTCTTCATCAGCAGCGGAAACCCCGCCGAGTAGCCGATGAAGCTGCCGAATGTGCCGGTGTAGAGCACGCACATGATCCAGTTCTGCTTGCGCTTGAGAATCTGGAGCTGATCGGAGAGCGAGGCGCGCGCATCGGCGATGTCGTCCATCCCGAACCATGCCGCGAGCGTGGCGACGATCAGGAACGGCACCCAGACGAAGCCCGCGTTCTGCAGCCATATCCGGCCGCCCTCGTCGAGCGTCTGCGGCTCGCCGCCGATGGCGCCGAACACACCCATGGTGATGACGATCGGGACGACGAACTGCATCACCGACACGCCCAGATTGCCCAGCCCCGCATTCAGCGCCAGCGCATTGCCCTTGCTGCGGCGGGGGTAGAAATAGGCGATATTGGCCATGCTCGAGGCGAAATTGCCGCCGCCGAAGCCGCACAGCAGCGCCAGGATCAGAAACACCGCATACGAGGTGTCGGGGTTCTGCACCGCAAGGCCGATGCCCAGAGCGGGAATGAGAAGCGAGGCGGTCGAAAGCGTTGTCCACAGCCGGCCGCCGAAGATCGGGATCATGAAGCTGTAGAAGATGCGCAGCGTCGCCCCCGAAAGCCCCGGCAGCGCGGCCAGCCAGAACAGCTGATCGGTGGTGAACGCGAAGCCGATCGCGGGCAGCTTGGCGACGACGATCGACCAGACCATCCACACCGAAAAAGCCAGCAGGAGCGCCGGGATCGAAATCCAGAGGTTGCGGGTGGCGATGCGGTGGCCTTCGGACTTCCAGAAAGTTTCGTCCTCCGGGCGCCAGTCGGTCAGCAGATGGCCGGAATTGGAAGATGATGCAGGCATTGGCTCTGTCCTTGGTTCCCTGGGGGATGTCGGAGGCGGGCCGCGCCGTGCGCCGGCCCGCCGGGAAAGGCGTTACGGCACCGGGGCCTCGGGGACGTCGGAGAGGTATCTCTCCTCGGCCAGCGCGGGATGGCGGCGGCGCTCCATCCGGCGGATGGCCACATGCATCCAGACCGTCGAGACCGCGACGAGCACGAAGAGCAGCATGAAGGGGGCCGTCCAGACGCCGGTCAGATCCAGCAGCGCGCCGAACATGATGGGCAGGAAGAAACCGCCCAGCCCGCCAATCATGCCCACCAGCCCGCCGACCGATCCGACATGGCTGGGGTAATAGACGGGGATGTGCTTGTAGACCGCCGCCTTGCCCAGGCTCATGACGAATCCTAGGATGACCGTCAGCGCCACGAAGACCCCCACCGAGAGCCCGAAATCGAACCGGATCGGCCCGTCGATGCCCGAGACGGTGTAGCTGGTCTGGGGATAGCTCATCACGAACAGCACGATCAGCGAGACGATGAACGTCAGATACATCACGAAGCGCGCGCCCCATTTGTCCGACATCCAGCCGCCCAGCGCCCGGAACACCGACCCCGGCAGCGAATAGAGCCCCGCGAAGACGCCCGCCGTCGTCAGCTCCAGCCCGTAGGCGCCGGTGTAGTAGCGCGGCAGAAAGCTCGCGAGCGCGACGAAGGCGCCGAAGACGAAGAAATAGTAGGTGGAGAACCGCCACACCTGGATATTTTTCAGCGGCGCGAGCTGCTGGCTGGTGCTCACCGGCCCCTCGCCCGTGCGGTGGCGCTCCGCGTGGACGGGGTCGGTCTTGGCGAGGGCGTAGAACAGCACCGCCGTGACCGCGAGAACGATCGCATAGACGCGCGCGGTGCCTTCCCAGCCCATCGCCACCACCAGGAACGGCGCGGCGAAATTGGTCACCGCCGCGCCCACATTGCCCGCGCCGAAGATGCCCAGGGCGGTGCCCTGGCGCTCCTTCTCGAACCAGCGCGAGGTGTAGGCCACGCCGATGATGAAGGAGCCGCCCGCAAGCCCGAGCCCAAGCGCGGCGAGAAGGAAAATCTCGTATGTCTCCACCGAGGTGAGCAGCCAGACGGCGACCGCCGTGACCATCATCTGCAGCGGGAACATGATCCGTCCGCCGAATTGCTCGGTCCACACGCCGAGGAAGATGCGGCTGACCGATCCGGTCAGGATGGGCGTCGCCACCAGCAGGCCGAACTGCGTGTCCGACAACCCCAGGTCTTGCTTGATCTGCACGCCGATGATCGAAAAGATCGTCCAGACAGCGAAGCAGACCGTGAATGCGAAGGTACTCAGGCCCAGCGCGCGATACTGGTCGCCCCGTGTCACCCCGTCGAGTGCCGGCATGGTTGTCCTCCAACTTGCTCGATGCGCCACCCGTGATGGCGCGCCATGTCTTGGCGCCAGAAAGCCGGTGCAGCCGGATCGGGGGTTTGATCGAAATCAAAAACCGAGAAATCACCTTGAAAATAAATAACTTAGATAAATTCTTCGGGTCGGGCGGGGCGAAATGCCCGCCCGACGATTGCCGGTGCGCCCGGCTGTCATTGACAAGGCCGGGATCGGGGCTTGATACTTGTCAAGTTCCGCGACAGGCACCCCGGCATGCGTTCGACCGATTTTCATGAGATTCGCGCACTGCCCCTGTTTCGGGAGATGGGTGCGGAGCCGTTCGAGGCGCTCACACGCGGCGGATATGTGCAGACCTTCCCGCCGCAGGTCGAACTCATCACCGAGGGCGAGCACAGCGACTTTCTCCATGTCGTCATCGAGGGCAGTGTCGAGCTCTTCGCCGGCTGGAACGGGCGGGAGACGACGATGTCGATGGTCTATCCGGTCTCGACCTTCATCCTCGCCGCAACGATCAAGGATGCCCCCTATCTGATGTCGGCGCGGACGGTGGAGCGCTCGCGGGTCGTCCTGATCCCTTCGGAGGACGTGCGCCGCATCTTCGAGGTGGACAATGATTTCGCCCGCGCGGTCGTCGCCGAGCTGGCGCAGTGCTATCGCGGGGTGGTGAAATCGGCCAAGGACATGAAGCTGCGCAACGCGGTCGAGCGGCTCGCCAACTATCTGCTGCGCCAGCATCTGCGCAACGGGGGCCGCCCCGAGTTCGAGCTGCGCATGGAAAAGCGCCGTCTGGCCTCGTTTCTCGGCATGACGCCGGAGAACATGTCGCGCGCGCTCAAGGCGTTGCAGCCCTACGGGGTGACGGTGGACGGCCAGCGGGTGCGCATCGCCGACGCCGACGATCTGGCCGGTCTCGCCAAGCCGACGCCGCTGATCGACGACCCCGAGCACTGAACGCGCGGCGTCACATCAGCGGGCTCACCCCGAACAGATAAGGATGCGCCCACAGCAAGGCCCCGTAGAGGGCCGCCCCCGCGATCAGGCGCAGGACCGCCGCGCCAGCGCTCGTGGGGCGGGGCAGCACCGGGCCTGCGGCCACCCGCGCGTGCAGGCGGAGCCACGCGTCGCCCAGCTCGCGGCGCTTGCGCCGGTCGATCAGCGGCTGACCCAGCAGGGCGAAGGCCGCGAAGGTGGCGAACAGCAGCACATGCGCCAGATCGCCGTTGGCCACCAGATGGGCCAGCGCCCAGAGCGCCAGCGCCACGAGGAAGGGATGGCGCATCCAGCGCGTGATGCCCGGCCGGGCGGGATCAAACCGCTCGTTGCCCGCGCCGCCGAAGGAGAACGGGTTGGGCCGCCCGGCGGCGAGCGCGACGATCATGCACACGGGCAACATGACCGCCAGCGGTACATGCGCCTGCCACGGCGCCCAGCTCCAGAGCGGCACATACGGGGCGGGGCCGGCCGCGCCGATCAGCCAGGCCAGAACGCCCAGCGACAGCGCCGAATAGGCCAGCGTGAAGCCCGCCCCGCCCAGCCGCGCCACCAGCCACGGCCTGAGGGGCGGGCGGACGGGCAGGGAATGCGTCAGGAAGAACGCGATGAATGCCGCGGCGAATTCGGCCCATGCCATAGCTCAACCCCGCGCCTTCGCCCGCAGCAGGAGCGGGCCGTAGAGCAGGGCGAATCCCCCGAAGGCGGCTAGCCACGCCATGCCCGAGACGCTGTGGAGTACCATGGCCGAGCCGGGCCAGATCCCGGCCAGGATGCGCGCCACGACGGCCAGAAGGAGCGCGACATAGATCGCCGTGGTTCCCGCGCCGGCGGTCAGGCTGCGCCCGCTGTGGCCCAGCGTGGCCCGTGTCATCACCGCCAGCGTCATCAGTCCGACGGCGCCGGCCATCCACAGATGCTGCGCGACCGGCGCGCCCCACGGGCCGCCCAGCAGGATCGTGGCCCCCAGAGCGAGCGCGCCCAGCGGCACGAAGCCGTAGCCGGCATGCAGCACCCAGACCAGCGGCTCCGGCCCCGTCCGCTCGCCGGCCCAGCGGACAAGACGCGCCGCATGGGCGATCCCGGCCACCAGCAGCGCCAGCCCGGTCGCCGCCGCTTCGGGTCGGGCCAGCCAGACCAGCAGCGCGGCCAGCAACAGCGCAAGCGCCAGCCTGTCGAAGCGTTGCATCGGCGGGGTCGGAGGCCGCCCGCCGCCGCCGCGCTTGACGAGCCAGTTGCGCGTGAAGGAGGGCACGATGCGCCCGCCGATCACCGCGATCATCATCACCCCGGCCCCGAGCCCGAGGCGCAGGCCGTAGCCTTGCGCGGCATATGCACCCCGCGCGGCCTCCCAGTGGAAGATCGCGTTGCCCAGCGCAAAGACACCGAGCATCGCCAGAACGATCAGGTTGCGCCAGTTGCGGCCCGCGATGATCTCGCGCGCAAGAACCGCGCCGAGCGCCACCGGCATGGCGAGATCGATCGCCGCGACCACCAGCGGCGACAGCCCCGCCGACCAGGCGATCGCCACGCGCCCGGCGATCCACAGCGAAAACAGCGCCCCCAGCGGCCAGCCGACAATCGGCAGCCGCCCGGTCCAGTTGGGCACGGCCGTCAGCAGGAACCCCGCCGCGGCAGCCGCCAGATAGCCGAACAGGAACTCGTGCGCATGCCATGCGAGCGGATCGAAGGCCGTCGGCAGGGCGAGGCTGCCGCCGAGCATTGCCAGCCACAGGCCCATGACGATCACCGCCCACAGCGCCGCGCCCAGAAAGAACGGCCGGAAGCCGTAGGTCAGAAGGCCCGGCCCGCGCCACGCGCGAATTCGCTCGGCTGTCGTGGTCATGTCTCCTCCGCGCCGCCCGCCTCGCGCATCGGGCGTTTGGCTTACCGTTTAGCTCAACTATAGCTGCGCCGCAAAAGCGACCGCGGACATTGCGTCAAAGCGCCTCATCACCGCCATTGCGTGCCGGTTGATCCCGGGCCTGCCCGGCGGCGTGAACGCCGTCACCGCGGCATCGCCCGGTGCCCGGCAAGGCTGATCGCGGCCCACAGACCGATCCGCAGGATCAATGCGCCGACCGTGCGCATTTCGTAAGCGCCGCCGGTTAGAGCGTGAAAGGCAAGCGCGGCGAAGACGACCACCGTGGCGGCGAGGATCGCGATCGACAGCCACACCCCCCAAGGCCGGGCTTGCCAGAGCCCCAAGCCCGCCAGGACATAGGCGAAACCGGCGAGGAAATTGAACCACAGCACGAACGGCACGACATCGCCCATGTCGGGCGTGCCGAACAGCGCCAGACCGCCCGCCAGCACCGTTACGGCTCCGAAAATCATGGCGACTGCGGCGGCGATGCGCAGGGAGAGGTGGGGCGAGGGGACGGGCATGTCGGTTTCCTTTCGGCATGGGGCGGGCCTCATCCGGCCCGGTCGCGGATCGCGCCGCCGCGCCTGCCTTGACCGGTCGAAAGGCACGGTCATCAACGGTGCCGGGCGATGAAACCGCGCCGTGGGCGACAATGCGCCGGCTTGAAGGTCGAGACGCCGGATCAGTCTGAGGGCATCCTGCGGATTGCGCAACGCGGCGATCGGGCGCGCGTTCGATCGCGTCAGGATTTCACGCGGGCGGGCTCCGGCCGGGTCGTGCGTGACCGCGCCGAACCGCGTCTCGCGGGCTCCGGCGGCCTTGGGCGGGGACATTGACGCCTTGATCACTTTGTGGTTGCTGACTTGCCAAAGCTGGTCGGGGTACCGGTCGGGCGCTCCCCGCCGTCCGGCCGCTCGCCCATGATCACCGCCAAGGAGCGGCCCCATGCGTCTTTCCGCCCTCTGGATCCTCCCTCCTGTGGTGCTGGGCGCGGCCGTCGCGGCATGGTTCATCTCGCAGGGGGAGGGGCCGGACAGGGTTGCCTCCCAGCCTCCGGGGCTGGCGGTGCGCGTCGCCGCCGCGCAGACGCAGCGCATCCGCCCCGTCTCGCGCGCCTGGGGCAATGTGCGTGCCGCCGATCAATGGTCGGCCATCGCGCAGGTCGGCGGCACGGTGATCTGGCGCCATGACGATCTGGAACCGGGCCGGCTGATCTCCGCGAATACCGAGGTGCTGCGGATCGACCCGGCCGATTACGAGCTGGCCGTCGCGCAGGCCGAGGCCGATCTGGCCGGGCTGAATGCCGAAGCCGCCCAGATCGACGCCGAGGAGGAAAACACCCGGCGAATCCTCGCACTGGAAGAGGCGCGGCTGGAGCTCGCCCGGTCCGATCTGGCGCGCGTGCGCGAACTGGTGGCGCAGGGCAGCGCCCCCCCGACCCGCGCCGACGAGACCGAGCGCGGCGTGCTCTCCGCGCGCCGGGTGGTGACGGAGCTGGAGAACACGCTCGATCTGATCCCCATACGCCGCCGCCGCCTCGACGCGCAGATCGCGCGGACCGAGGCCGCCCTTTCGCGTGCCCGGCGCGATCTGGCGAACACGCGCATTGCCGTGCCCTATGACCTGCGGATCGCGCGGGTCGAGACCGAGCGTTTCCAGACCGTGAATCCGGGCCAGACCCTGCTGTCGGGTGACGGAATCGACCGTGTCGAGGTCGTCGCGCAGATCCCCGTCCAGAGCTTTCGCCGGCTGATCTCACCGGCGCAGGTGCCCGATGACATGCTCGCTGCGCTGCGCTCGGGGCAATCGCCGCCGCTGGAGGCCCGGCTGCGGCTGATCGCCGACCGCGACCAGACATGGCAGGGCCGGGTGACGCGGATCGAGGGCGCGCTCGATCCGCGCGCCCGCACCGTTCCGGTGGTGGTGGAGGTGACCGCACCCTATGAGGATGCCAACCCGCCGCTGCGGCTGCCGCTCGTGCCCAATATGCAGGTCGAGGTCACCCTGACCGGCGCCGCGCTGCCCGATACGGTGACCGTGCCCGAAAGCGCGCTGCACGGCGACACTGTCTATGTCATTGATGACGAAGACCGGCTGGTCCTGCAGGAGGTCACGCCCGCCTTCCGACAGGACGGGCTCGCGGTGATCGCCGAGGGGCTGGCGGCGGGCACGCGCGTGGTGCTCGACGACATATCTCCGGCCATACCGGGCATGCGCCTCGACCCGGTGGGGGCGGATGAATGAGCCGGTATAAATCTTTGTAAATAAAAGCTTTTTTTGCCTCAAAGTGGGTTAGTAACATCCCGAAAAGTGGGCGCTTTTCAAAACCGCGGTGGCAAAGTTTCGGGGAGTAATTCTAGTGAGTTTTCTGCCTTATTCCCTGCACCCGGCATCCATCGTCGCGATCAACCGCCGCCCGGTGACCACCGACCGCGGCCCTCCATCCTCGGCGAGCGCGGCCGCGTGATCGGGGCGGAGTTCTTTGGTGCCCGCGCAGAGTTCGCGCTGATCAACGAGCGCCCCGCCGGCGCAGCCACTCGCGATCAGCGGCAGGATCGCCATCGCCAGTATCCGCATTGCGCATCCTCCTCTGCGTGGCGCGGGCCCGCTGGACCTCTCGCTCGAGATACTCCACCCGCTCGGCCGCTCGGCCGGCGCGCTCGCCGGCCTTGCGCAGCCCGAGCAGGAACAGGGCCACCGCGAGGGCAATAGCGCCCCACAGCGCCGCCTTGCGCGCCCAGGGGCGCGCTGCCAGCCAGCCGAGCATCACCGCCGCCCCTCGAGCGAGAACGCGAGGATGAGGCCCCACACGGCGCCTATGATCGGGAACGCCCACCACGGGCTTGCCCCGACGACGAAGGTGAGCAGGAAGCCCACGGCCGAGCCGTTCGAGGCGTAGATCATCGGAAGGATACCGCGCATCACCGCCTCCCCTTCTTCCAGTCATCGAGGCGCGCGTAGACCGCCAGAGCGACGCCACCGAGCGCGAGCGCGATGAGCACCCACCGCATGCTGTCGAGATAGGGGGCGATGGCCTGCAGCTGCCCCTGTGCCTCGGTGACGGCCTCCTGAGCGACCTCGGCCGCGCCGGCACCCACGGTCGCCGCCCCGGCGGTCCCTGCCCCGCGCATGGTGCGGCTCTCGGCGAGGCGCTCGCGCGCCGGCGGGCGCTCGGTGGAGAACGGGGCGCTGTCCGCGGCGGGCCACGGCTCGCCCCAGGACCGCTCCGGCCCAAGGTCGATATGCATGAAACCCGAGCGGGGATAATAGCCGAAGCCCTTGAAGCCCACGGCGCGCGCCTCTCGCTCGAAGGTGTGCGGCTCATGGTTGGTCATCGAGATATCAAACGCGGTGCCTTCCATGTGCTTCGAGCGGGTCGCCCCGCCCACCGCGCGGTTGTGCTCCGGGCTGCGGTATCCGCTGTTGACGATCAGGGGTTTTCCGAGCCGGTCGCGGAGCGCCTGCAGGGCGTCGAGCGCGTCCTCGTGGACGAGCAGCTTGCCGGTGCCGCGGCAGGCGATCTCGGCCGGCGAGAAGTCCTGCCACCACCAGTCCGCGTCGGGAACCTCGCTGTAATGCTCATAATAGCGGGTCATCAGGGCCTCCTGAAACTGAAAAGGCCCGCCTGGGGCGGGCCGAGAGGGGTGGGTTATGCGCCGGCGGTCAGTCTTGCGGCGGCGGGTGCTGGAAGGCGGCGAAGAGGAGCTCGCGCATCTGGTGGATATCGCGCTCGACGCGCTTGCGATGCTCCTGCTCGGCCTTCATGTCCTCGGCCCGCTGCGCCTCGAGGCGATCGCGCTCGGCGATCCGCGCCTTCTCTGCACGCTTTCGCTCCTCGCGGAGCTCCTGCTCGAGGCGGCGGACGAGGGCCTCGCTGGTGAACGCCTTGCGCGTGACCGCGCCGGCCACCGCGAACAGGAAGGTCAGCGCCGCGCCGATCGCCGCGGTCAGCCCGTTCTCGCGGAATGCGGTGGTGATTTGCTCGATCATGGTTGTTCGGTTCGTCATGGCGCACTCAGCAGGCCGATTTCATCGGGGAGGTCGGCGTCGGTCCAGGCCGCGCTCGTGTCGGGGTTCTGCGCCCAGGAGAAGATCGCCTTGCCCGGCACCTCGCTGTCGAGCGAGACGCTGGCCGCGTCGTAGTCGCTCACGCCGAGACGAAGCGACCCGGCAAGGTTGCCCGGCCCGCTGGTGCCGGCCTGTGCGATGGCCTTGAGATGGACGCCCGCGATGGTGGCCCCGGCGGGTCCGGTGGGGCCGGCCAGGGTGGCGTTCTGGCGCTGCCCGGCAGTGTCGCTGGTCATCCGGGTGGTGACGTCGCCGTCGCCCAGCGAAGCGAGCGATCCGGCCCACTGGTCGTAGTTGCCCACGGTGTCCGGGGTCTGCCGGGCGAAGCGGCGCCCGATGGTCGAGACGCCATCGAGGGCGGCGAAGTGGGCGTAATACCAGTCGGCGTCCCCGTAGGTGCTGTCGTGCATGTCCTGGTTGTCGAACACGACCCTCACGGGCTTGCCCTTGCCGCCGGTGTTGGCAGCCGTGGCGCTGCTTACGAGCGAACCGTCAACATGGAACTCGATGGTGATGTCAGACCCGACGACGAGCTTCACGTCGATCCAGTAAGTTACTGCGGCGCCCCTCGAGAATGAAGTCGCCCCGACAACCTGGCTATCCCCCTCGGCCACCGCTTCGATAGTGGCGTCATTTTGCCCGCGAAGCCGGGCCAGAAGGTTATGACTGGCATCGTAGAACGACAGGAACGGGACGTCCGAGACGTTGAACTCGATGGCAGTGGTTGTCGGGGTTCTGTGACGGAACTGGAACCAGAGATCGCCCACGGGCGCATCGAAGCCGACACTGAATGGCAGGACGTCCGAGTTGCCGACAGTCAAGAAGGCGATGGCGTTCACGTCGAGATCGGCGTCGAAACCTTGAGAGTTCGTGCTCATGTGTCCGTCGAGGATGCCGCTTACATCGGCAGGCTGGTGTCCAAGGTGGAGAACATGGCTCATATTGTATCCTTCTCGATCCAGAGTTCGTGGGAGGCCACGGAAGCGGTGGCAAGTCCGCCGCCGACTTCGTGCCATGCTTCAATGCCTGCGACGCTCAGATCGGTTCCGCCGCCAATCTCGGCCCATGCCTCGAAGACCTGCGCAGCCACACCGTCCTCGATCCCGAGACCTTCCCCGAGGGCGATGAACCTGTTGGGCACCGGGTAGGAGAACTGGCTGGTCAGTGAGCGCAGGGTGCCGCCTTCGTCGGGCTCGCGTCCTTGGCCGACAGGCCAAAAATCCCCACCAGCGGCGGTGCTGCTTTCGTTTGGCCCGGCGGTTTCGGGGTCGTTACTCCACGTGCCATTGAGACCGACCCACATACCGCCCGAGGCGGGATCGAACCCTATCATCACAATATCACCCGCGCCGTAGGCGGGGTAGCTGCCCAGGTTGTTCGCATCATTTCCCCAGATACTCCCGGCCCCCCTGTATCCGAGAGAGCCGAGATAGACCGGGTTGTTGTTGCTGTCGTAGGTGAAGCCGGGGTCATCCAGTTGCGCCTGCGAGACGACGCCATGATAGCCGTTGAATTGGCTCGGCCCGGCGGGGTTGGCTTCAAACTCCCAATAGACAGGTGCAGGATAGTTTCCGGGGATGCGCTTCGTCGCGGGCACCCAGTTGCGATAGTCTGACCCGCCGCTGGTGTTGATCAGCGTCCGGTCATCATTGGAGAGCGTGTGGCCGGCGCTTGCCTTGGCCGCGTCGAATTGCACGCCCACGCCGGGCGTGCCGCCACCGCCATCCCCGGCGGTGGTGCCGCCCATCAGGAGGGCGAAGCGCGAGAGAAGGAGGCCCATCACGTCACCTCCGAGACCGCGCCCTGGACGACCCACGCATCCGCCGCGCGCTTGTAGAGACCCGCGCCGCCCCATTGCGCGTCAATGGTGCAGGAGCCGGCCGAGACGCCGTTGAGCGTCACGCCGGTATCACCCGCGATGGTCGTGGTGCCCGCGCCGACCTGGCTGATGTTGACGAGCGCGCCCACGGGGAAGTCCACGCTCGCCTCGGCGGGGATGGTGACCGTGTTCGCGGTGGCCGAGGTCATCTCGATGATGCCGCCCTTATCGGCAAGCGCGAGCGTGCGGCTCGCATTCCCGTCCGCCGTCACCGGCGCTTCGCCGCTCTTGCCGAGAGCGGCCCATGATGCCCCGTTGAAGCGCACGCGCTCGCCCGTCTCCTCGATCCACGCCTCCCAACCCTCGGCGGGCGTGATGTAGACCCACGCCTCGGATCCCGAGGGCCCGTCCCACAGCGCGATATCGTTCGCGTTGGAGGCCGCGCCCGAGGGGACGATGTAGATATCGCCGGCGGTGCCGGAGGCGGGCAGCGCCGTGGTCCGCGACTTCGCGGACAGCTGGACGAGCGCCGAGAGCTTGCGCAGGTCTTCGCTGACCGTGGTGCCCCAATCGCCCTGACCGGGATCATAGAAGGCCCGGAGCCCGAGCCCCGGCATTGTGCGTTCAGGCATGGTGTACCTCGTTGGTAATCAGGAGGGCGCGCCCCAATTGCGGCCCCAGGCCTCGCCCCAGCCGGTGGCAAAGACAAAGCGGTAGGACCGGCCGGTGCGCGAGTAGCGCGGGGAGCCGCCAACGTCGCGTTTGGCGACCACGCGCACATCGGCCTCGGAGACGCCTGCCGGGGCCGATCCCGCCGGGATATCGGCGAGCGTGAGGGTGTAGGTAGTGCCGGTCCCGGCGTCGATCCGGGTCTCGGGGGGCGTGATCGGCTCCTGTGTGCCGGGGTCCACCCAATAGACCTCGACCGAATACGAGACGCCCGGCTCGGGGCCGATATCGCCGGCGGTATAGGCATCGAGCAGCGGGCCGGTCTGCGCGATCCGATCGCGATGCGCCCATGTCAGCGTCACGTCCGCGGACAAGAGCGCCTCGCGGGCGATGGACCAGCCGCCATCGGCCTGCGCCGCACCCACGGGAAGCGGCAGGACCGCACGGCCGTTGAGTGTGAGGCTGTCGGCCGGCGCGAGCGGCAGCGGCAGCGTGCCGCGGCCCGTCTCGGGCAGCATGCGAACGTCGATGGCATCGCCCGCCGAGAACTCGGAGACGCTGGAGAGCCCGGCCTCATCGAGGATGTAGAGAACCGTGCCGGCGGCGTGCGCTTGCGGCACCGTGTCGAGGCAGCCGCGCCCGAGAACGACCGCGTTGCCACCCGCGCCATCGAGGCGGACGAGCTCCTCGCCGAGGGCGCAGAGCGCGCCCATAGGCGCCTCGTCAATGCCGTTCCAGTCACTGACCGTCACATCGGTCTCGGTCGGGTCATCCGAGAGGTTGGCGTCGAGCACCGCGACCGGGACGAGCGAAACATCACCCTCGTCGGTATAGCCCGTGCCGGGGTTGACCCACAGCTCGGCTGTGATCGTGTCCGGGCTCGGCGCCTCGCCGGCCGCGACCAGCGCGGCCGCGTCGGGGTCGTCATCGAGGAGCGTGTCGGCCTGCGCGTGGCCGATCTCCTGGACGAGATGCCAATAGGTCGCCTCGGCGACATGGCGCCGGGTGACCTTGCGCGGCGCCCCGGCAACCGCCGGGCCGGCATCCATCCGCCCGCCGACGAGCGCGGTGCCGCCCAGGGCGAACACGTCCTCGGTGACCTTCACGCGGATGCCATTGTTGCGCCCGTCGCCGCGGTCGATCTCCGAGACGCGCATCGGCAGCTTGTCCAGCCCCCGGCGCGGGCTGTCGAGCGCGATCACGTCGCCGGGCCGCAGCGTGTCGGCCGAGCGGTGCAGGACCACCTCGCCAGAAAGCAGCGGGGAGGAAAGCGCGCGCAGGTCGCGCTCGGCGACGCGCACCGCCAGCCCCTGGTATCGCAGGCCCGGATACTCGAGCGTGGTGGCGACCACCTCGCCCAGTCTCTGGACCAGCGCGGTGTCGGTGACCGTCACGGCGCCGGTCTTGTCCTCGATCGTGTCCGTGTAGCGCACCGTGACCGAGTTGACCTGGTCACCGGCCTCGGGGCGCTTGAGCTCGCCCCACTCGACCACCGAGGTCTCGTCAAAGACCGGCAGGTCGGCGGTCGCATAGTCGGCCCGGATCAGCTTCATCTCCCACAGCCCGGTGCGCAGGTCGACGTAGAGTGTCGCATCGATGTGGTCGAGGATCTCGGACATGAAGTCCTCGATCGAGCTGTCCTGCTGCCAGATCAGCGAGATGCCGAAGCCCTCGGAGAACAGCGTGTCGGCTGCCGCCTGGAAGCTCGACCCGATATCGGCGTCCTGGGCGCCGAGGCCCCAATCGGGGTTGGTCAGGCATTCGCGCAGGATATGGGCGGGGTTCATGTCCGGGCCCTCGCCGAAGGCATTGCGCATCGAGGCGACGAGCTCGTCGGTTGACCCCGATGTGACCACCGGCACCCCGTCCATCGGCGTATTGTCGATCTGCGCCGTGTAGGTCGTATCCGGCTCGGCGATGTTGAAGGCGTAGATTTCGGTCCCGCGCAGATACGCCACCTGCTGCAGCGCGCCGTCGAGCGTCCCGGCGGACGGCTCGCCATCGGTGACGAAGATGACCACCCGGCGCTTGTCGGTCCCGTCCACGTCGAACCCGAGTGCGTCCCCGATGCCGATGAACAGCCAGTGCGTCTCGGGCAGATCGAAAAACTCGGGCGCGCTGTCCAGCGCGACCTTGAAGTCGGTCCCGCCGGAGACGCTCGTGGGCAGCCCGTCGATCCAGGACTGGATATCCGCATAATCGGCCGCATCCGCGTCGCGCTTCTCGATGACGCTTTGCACGCTGTCGGCCCAGGTCAGCAGCCGCAGGTCGTTGGGCAGCTCCGGGTTGGCATTCTCGGCGATCTCGCCGATCAGCTGGCTGATCGCATCGATCGCGGCCTGCATCCGGCTGCCGCTCATCGAGCCGGAGGCGTCGAGCGCGATGTAGATGGCCGCGTTCTCGACCACCGCCTCGGGCGTGATCGGGGCCTTCGAGGGATACCACTGCTGGGTGCCGCGGGCGGCGTTCATCACCCGCGTCGTGCGGAACGACCACGGCTTGAGATAGGGGTTGTTGCCGAGATAGCACTGGCGCAGCACCACGGAGGTGACACCCCGGTAGGACGGCACCGTCTCGCCGGCCTGCGCGGCGAGATAGTCGTTGGGGCCCTGGTCGGGGGCGCCCATCATGATATCGACATTGCCCTTGATGCCGCCTTCGCGCTTCTTCCCGCCGAACAGCTTGGGCTTGTCGATGCGGATGCGCCCGCCGGCGGCGCCCGCGTTCTGCGGCGCGTCGGGGTTCTCCCAGACCGTGACCTCCTGCGCGGAGAAGGCGGTGGTGGACGGCGTGATCGCCCATGTCGTCTCGTCGGCGACGGGGTCGTAGTCGATCGAGGCGATGCGGATGGTGCGAAAGCCCGCAGTGGTCTCGAGGGCATAGTCGGTATCAAGATGGACCCCGGCCAGCCGGCCCGGAAAGGAGACCTCGGCCGGGTCGCTCGAGGTCGCCCCGGCGGTCGCGGCCATGCCTGCCACGGTGCCGATCTCGCGCGGGGTCGCGTCCTCGCCGCCGCTCCCGAGCGAGGCCTGCACTTCGGTCGCGGTCCATGCCACCTTCTCGTCCACGCGGATCTCGCGGATGGCGTCGACGGGGCCGTGGCAGATCACCATGTGCGCGCCCAGGAAATACTTGTATCCGACGACCTGTTTGCTACTGCCGCCCATCGCGCGCCTCCCGTTCTTCTGCCGCGCGCACCGCGCGCAGGGCCGGCGGGTCGCCCGTCTCGGCGAGCCGCTCGGCCTCGATGCCGTTCTGGACGAAGTCCGACCAGTCCAGCCCGTGCCGGCGGAACCAGCCGCGGGCGCCACGCAGGCAGATGCGCGCCGTGCGAATGTCCCGGATGGTCACGCGGGTCACTTCTTGCCGCCCTTCTCCTTGATCTTCTTCGTGCGCAGATCGCCCGCCCACACCACGTTCGGGGCCTTCACCCGCACGGTGCCGAACACCACCGGGATCGGTCGGCCCTCCTCGGCGGTGGGCAGATCGAACTCGTCCAGCCCCGCCGCCTCGGGCCTCTTGCTCTTCGGGCGCGGCGAGAGCGCATAGGAGATTGCCGCGAACAGCAGCCCGAGGCCGAGCCGGGCAAGGAACATCCACATGGCAGGCCCTCACACGATGCTGCTGCCGCCGAAGGGGTTGATGCCCGGAATGTTCGGGAACCCTCCGAAGTTGGCCAGGTTGTTGAACTTCGCCTCGCATGTATCGCGGCGCAGGTCGCAGCCGCGGGCGAGCTCGACCACCGGGCGGAACGCGATCGCCGCACCGGCGGTGTGGGCCGCGAGGGTGCTGCCATCCACCGCGCGCTCGACGGTCAGCTCGGTATCGGTGGCGGCCGTCACGCGCATCACTTCGCTGTCGATCGTGGCAAAGCTGCCGGCGGGCACGTCCGCGATGCCGGAGGCATTGGTGATCGGGATGGTCGTCACACCCGCATCGGCGGCGATATCCGAGGCCAACTCGGCGCTGGCCGAGAACACGGCGGCAATCTCCGGGATGGCTCGTGCGAGCACGATCGCATTGCTCACATGCCCGATGATGAAGCCGAGCGCGCCGGCGTGGCGCAGGACGCCGCCGCGATACCAGCCATCCGCCTCCTCGGCAGCCTTCGGCGCCACGATCGTTGCCCCGGAGGCGCCGGTGGTCGGGGCAGAGACATAGAAGTCCTCGATATCGAGATCGCAGCCGCGCCCGTAGAGCGGGTGGCGGCAGAGTTTCTGATACTTCGCCCGCACGCCGGCACGCTTGAGCGCGGTCAGCTGGCTCTCGCATTTGAGCACGATCCGCTGGCCCTCCAGCGAGGCGCCCAGCACCCGGCCCTTCCAGTGCGCCACCGTCTCCTCGGGCAGCTGCTCGTGGCCGCGGAAGATCGTCAGCGTGGTCAGGCTGCGTCCGCGGGGGCCGAGGAACCGCCGGGCGAAGTCGTTGGAGATCGGGAAGGTCAGTTCCAGCGAGCCACGCTCCACGTCGCCCGTCTGGACCACGTTCGAGTGCGCAAGCGCGATCGCCTCCCATGTCAACGCCTCGGCGCTGTTCGCCACCGCGCCGGCCGGCGAGACCCACGTCTCGGGCCGGTTTGTGAACCGCCAGACCTGGGCGTCCTCGTTGAACTGGTAGAGGTAGAGCGGCCGGCCCTGCGCCGTGCTCTCCTCGATGCTCGAGTAACTCATGCCTTGACCTCGATCACGTTGAAGCGGGTCTCCATCGCCGTGCCGGTATGGGTGATCTCGACGCGATCGGTGTCGAGGCGAACGAGCGGCATCCAGTGGACCGGCGCGCTGCTCGCAATGCCGCTGTTGTGGCTTGGCGTGAAACTCAGCCTGTGATTGTCGCCATCCTGCTCCGCGTCGGTGACCTCGCGAAACATCGGCCCGGTGTCGTCCTCGAGCATGAAGTGGCGCCCCGTATACTGGTCGAGCGGCGCGATCGGCGCGACGAGCAGTTCGAGGTCGACCGACGACAAGCCGGCCTGCAGGCGCAGCTCGCGGCCCCATGTGGGCAGCCAGAAGGCACTCAGCCGGCCGGCAAGGCTGAACAGCCACGCCCGGCGCGCCCAGGCCCTCGCCAGCCCGTGATCGACCATCGTGATCTGCTCGCCCCGAGCGGTGATATCGCGCGCGGGCTCGACCGCGATGGGGCCGAGCTCGGCATCGACATATTCGACCGCCCGCTCGATGTTCGATCCCACCGGATTGCGCACCACGGTCGGATCGGTGAGAACGTCGCGGCCCTGGTGCTGCGGATAGGTCGAGGCCGCGATATCGGGGGCATCCACCATCGTGAAGCCGACTTTGAGCTCGGCGATGCTGTAACGCTTGCGGCTGATCTGCGGGGCCTCGGTGAGCACCGCGTCGCGCACCGGCGCGAGCACCGCATGGGTGTAGGCGGCGGCGAGAGGTTCCGAGAGGGTGATCTTGCCCGCCTCCACCGTGTCGATATCGATGAACGTCGCCTCGCGCGCGGCCATGTTGACGCCATCGACCACCGCCGCCTTCCCGCCGGCGCGGTAATCGGCGATGGTGGTATTGACCGCGATCTCGGTGGCGCCCGATGCCAGATCGCCCACCGGCGCGGCCATGTGCCAGAGCGGCACCAGCCACGTCCCGGCGTAGCCCGCCCGCGCAATCTCCACCGCTCGGGCGACGCCCCGCTCGTTCATCCGGTGGCGCATCGTGACCAGCTCCCGCGGCGCCGCCCGCAGACCGAGGCGCTGCTCACCTGCCTCTGCCGGCAGCACGTCCGTGCGCCACTCAATCGTCTCCTCGAGGGGCGCCAGCGCCGGGAACGGCCAGGGATGTGGCGGCCGGCCGACCGGCTCAGGCATTGATCGCACTCCTGTTGCGCCGGATCGTGTTGACGATCACCTTCTCGCCCGCGGACGTGGCGAGGTAGTCGCCGACGATAGCCGGATCGAGCACGTTGACGATCCGGGTGGGCCTGTCCTGCTGACCGCCCGAGGTCTCCACCCCGAGGCGTCCGCCACGACCGCGCTTGAGCGGCATGATTGCCTCGGGCCCGGCCTCGCCCATCACCCCGGCGCCCTTGGCGAAGGGGAACACCGTGGGGGTGTCGATGACCCCGCCGCGGGCAAAGGCGTGGACCTCGCCCGCACGGGTGAACGCGCCGCCGCGGGCATAGCCGCCACTGAGGCCGAACAGGCTGCCGATACCACCACCGATGCCGCCACCCGTGAGCGCACCGACGATGGCGTTCTCGATCGGCTTGAAGGCCAGGTTGATCAGCCGCGTGGCGAGGTTTTGGGCGATCTGCGAGACGGCATCGGCGAAGTTGCGCCAGCTCCACTCGCCCGAGGCGAGCGCGCGCTTGATCGGACCCGTGATATCCTCGGCGAGCCGCCGCGCTGCCTTGCGCTGCTTTTCCTGCGCCTGGATCAGCTGGTTGGTCGCCTCCTGCCAGGCGCGCCCGCCTTCACGGGCTGCATCGGACATGGCGTCGCCGGCCGAGCGCGCGGCATCGCCGATCCGGTTCAGAGCACCGGACGCGCCTCCGCCTCCGCCGCCTCCGCCGGCACCGCCTTCAACGCCGCCCATGCCGCCAGCCGCCTCGATCGTCTCGCGCAGCCGGCGCCCGGCCGCGGCCGCGCCGTTCAGCCCGTCCTCGGTGGTTTGGCTCCCGCGCTCGATCGCCGCCCTGAGCGCCTGCCAGCTTTCCAACGGGGCAGCCGCCGCCGAGGCTGCCTCGCGCGAGGAGGCGAGAAGCCCCTGCGCCTCCGATCGGAGACCATCGGCCACGCCGCGCGTCTCGTAGACCTGCGACTGCGCCCGGATGGCCGCGTTGTTCAGGCCCAGCTGCGCATCCTCGCCGAAGAAGGGAATGTGGCGCGCCGCGCCGCTCATGTTGCGCAGAAGGTTCGCCCAGCGCTGCTGGATTGCCTCGACCATGCGCACGAAGCCGGCCTGGATCCCGGTCCAGACGCCCTTGAGCGCGTCCATCAGGCTCTGCCCGCCGAGCTTTATGCGGTCCCAGGCCTCGACAGCCACGTCCTTCATAAGCCGCAGCGCCTCGCCGAAGCTGCCCGCCCCGCGCACCAGGTCGCCGAACTTCAGGATCATCTCGGTCATCAGGATGACCAGGCCGACGAAGGGCAGCCGGATCAGCGCCGCCCGCAGCGCAACCAGCGCCGTCGCGGCACCCCGGATGCCGAGGGCGAAGGCCGCGATCCGCGCCACCAGCCGCCCGGCGATCACCGCGGCAAACGCGCCGGCATAGGCCGCGACGCGCTGGAAGTTGCGCCCGAGCCAGTCGATCGCCGCGCCGAGCGGCCCCGACTGCGATGCGAGCCGCGCCATCATGTCGGCCGTCCGCTCGAGCGCCGGCGCGACCGCCACGGCCAGCTGGTTGGACAGGCCGCGCCAGACGAGCCCCAGCTGGCTGATCGCGTCGTTCGTCCGCTCGATCTGGCTCGCGTCCTCCTCCGAGACCAGCGCGCCGAACCGCTCGAGTTCCGCCCGCGCCTGCGAGAGCACGGACGGGTCGAGCCGCTGGAAGGCGGTGAAGGCGCGGTCGCCGAACAGCTGCGAGAACATCGCCGCCTGCTCGGAGGCCGCGGCATTCTCGCGGATCGCCTCCGTGACCTCGATAATGCGCTGGTCGAGCGGCAGCTCCAGCAGCCGCTGGGCATTGAGCCCCAGCTGCTCGATGGCGTCGGCCGCCGCCCCGGAGCCGTCCGTGGCAAACAGCGAGAGCCGCCGGGTCAGGCGCGTGGCCCCGCCCTCGAGACGCTCCCACTGCGCGCCCGCCAGTTCCCCGGCGCGAGCCAGCACCTGCACGCTCTCCGTGGTGGTGCCGAGCGACTGCGCCATCTTCGCCTGGCTGTCGATGACGGTCAGCCCCGAGCGGACCATCGCCGCAGCCGCACCCGCGAGCGCCGCCGCCGCGATCCGCCCGTAGCGACGCACATGCCGACCAAAGCGCTCGAGCCGGCGGTTCGCCGCGTCGAGCTCGCGCCGGAACCGCGCCATGCCCCGCCGGCCGGCTTCGCCCACGCCTTCCAGCGCCCGGCGCACCTGCCGACCGCCCACGGCGGCCAGGCGGACATTCACGCGCTTCTCGGCCATCGATGCCTCCTGTTGTCAGCCTTGGCCCTTGCCCTGTGGCATCTTCTTGTTCGTCGCCTCGAGCATGCGGGCCTCGATCACCGGCAGCAGTTCGGTCACCGCCACGCGGTCGATGCCGAGCGCGTCTGCCGCCGCGAGAGCGGCCGTCATGTCGAACCCTACCACCGCCCCCGGAACGACCCGGAGTTGCCCCTCAAGGAGCGACGTGAGCCGCCAGACGGCCTCGCCCTCGAAGCTGCGGGGCGCGTTTACTTCCTTCGGGCACTCCGCGCAGATTTCCGGGCAGGCTTCGCAGTAATTTTCGCCCCCGCCGTAGGACCACTCGGCGAGGGCGCCGAGGCGTTTTTTTCCTTCTCCACGTCCATCGCGGGCAGAAGATAGCCCGACTGGAACGCCTCGAAGGCCGTCCAGTGCTCGAGCAGCGCGTCGGTCGCCTCGGGCGTCACCTTGGCGGGCTTCCCGTTGCCGTCCACGACGCCCTCCCAATCGAGGATGGCGCGGCGCGCGAGCGCGCGGGCGAACACGTAGCCCGTCTCTTCGTCGTCGGCGTCCTCGGGCAAGGCGCGCAGCTCGGGGTCCTTGCGCGCCTCCATCATCAGCGAGGTCGAGACCGGGCGCACCTGCACCCGGACACCATCGCCGATCTCGAGCCACCAGGGCCCGCCTTTCATGTTGAGCCGGATCATGCGTACGTCTCCGTATTGTTGGTCAGCGTGGCGGTGCACATCACGCCTTCGGCCGAGTTGAGCGCCGCCTGCCAGTCGAAGGTGGCCTGCACGCCCTGCGGCCCGGACACCTCGACGCGCGGGCGAGGAAGATAGACCTCGTGGGCGACCAGCTTGAATTCCTCGCCGCTGCCGAGCGTGAAGCCGAATTCGAGCTCGCAGGAGGTCCCGTTCACCGCCTGGTCCACGAGCGTCTCGTCGGCGAAGCGGACCTCGATCTGGCCGGTGAGCGCCGAAATGCTCGCGTCGGCACCGTCGATCTTGCCGTCCGAGCGGATCGTCTCGATCCGGTCGAGGTTGTTGGAGTAGTTGACCTCGGCCGAGATCAGGTTGGCGAGTTTTGAGCCGTCGCGCTTGACCGATCCGTTGAAGTTGCCGAACCGCTTGAGGTCGAGCTCGGTGAGCGTGCCGGCCTGCGAGGAGGTCTGGCGGTCCTCGCCCTGGGCGACGAGGCTGGCGGTCGCCTGCAGCTGGCCGCTGCGCTGCATCTGGAACGACAACTGATCCAGCTTGCACCCCGAATACATGGCGAACCGGGGAACCTCCGGCATGCCGACCTCGATCGCCATGCTGGGCAGGTCAAAGTCGCCCGATACGAACTCGTGCGTGAACGGCGCGGACGCCCCGGTTGTCGCCGGCGCGCCGAACGCGGCCTTGAGCCAGAACCAGAAGGTCTCCGCGTCGATGGGAACCACCACGTCGCCGTCCGCGGTCACCGCGTCCTTGATCGGCGCGAGCGGATCGCGGCCGAAGCCGAGAAGCTCGTTGTCGATGAGCGGCTGCTCGGCGCCGAGCGTCGTGCTCGCGAACGGCATCTTGGTGTATCCCGAGGCCGGCGCCGTGCCGTAGGTGCTCTCGAAGGCGAGCGCGAGTTGCGCCCGCGCCCCTTGTGCGCGTCCCATGATGGTTTCTCCTGTGATGGAAGGGGTCAGGTCAGCGGGTCGTCGGTCCCGTAATGGAGCACGACACCCACGACGCCCGCCTTGAGCGGCGCGCCGCCCTCGACGGGGATTTCCTCGGTCTGCGGGGCCTGAGCCTCCGACCAATCGCACTCCCCGCCGAGGGTCCGGTCGGGCGCGATCGCGGCGGTGATGGCCTGTTTGAGCACATCGAAACGCGCGTCGCGGGTCGCCGCGGTCTTTCCGGCGACCACCACATCAATCTCGGCGCGGTGCTGGTAGAAATAGGCGAGCGGCGAGAGGAGAACCTCCGGCTCGCCGGGCGTGCCGTCGCGCGCGATCAGCGCGCCCGCCGTGGGCAGCCGCGTCGGCAGCGCCGTGTTGCGCTCCACGAGGGCGCCCGAAGGCGCCGCGGCCGCGAGGGCGGTGTGCAGCGCCTTGAGCACCGTCTCGGACTTGCTCTCAGACATGTCAGTCTCCCACGCGGTCGCTCACCCAGGCATCCACGATGCGGCCGGGCATTTCGTCCTGCACCCGCTCGGCCGCGCGATCGAGGTCGAGCCGCTTTTTCAGCTTCACCTGCGGGACGAGGATGAAGATCGGGACGGTCGCCTTGCCGCGCCCCGTCGTGGAGCGCGACTGCACCGCCCGGCCCTTGCTCGACAGCCGCCCCTCGGCGACCAGAAGGCTGGGTGCATTCTTGCGGTAGATGAAGCGCAGCGGCATCCCGCGGCGCTGCTCCCATTCGCCCGGCGTCAGCCGCGCACCACGCAGCCCGCGCCCCGCGGCCTCGGTCGGGATCGCCAGGAAGAAGCCGGCATCCGACTTGATCGTCGCGCCCTTGTCGTGGGAGTTCACGATCTCGGGCGCGTTCGACCAGACATAGGCGGCGGCGTTGAGGCTGTTCTGGCCCTTCGGATAGGCTTGCTCGCGGATGGAGTTCGCCAGCCGCCGGCCGAGCCCGGCGCCGGTGATCTGCCGGCGCCAGGCGGTTTTCAGGTCGCGCCCGGCACCGATCGCCGCGCGCTTGACCGCCTTTTCCCCGGCGGCGACCTCGCGCGCCATGACAACCGCGAGGTCGGGGTTCACATCGAGTTTCACCCTCATTGCGGGCGCGCCTCAACGGTCCAGACCAGCCGGTCGCTGTCCTGCATCGGCTCGCCGATGACCAGGAAGGTCTCCGAACCGACTTCGAGGGTATCGCTCTCGGCGAGCGTGGGCGCCTCGCTAACCCGGATATCGAGCGTCGTCGTGTCGGAGACGAAACGGCTCTCGCCGAAGGTGGCAATCTGGTCGGGCGAGCGACGAACGGCCCGGAGCGAGACCCCGGAACCGCTGCCGCCCGCCTTCCAGATCGCGTCCACCGCCATGTTCGGGTCCGCGAAGATCGCATCGATGGCAGCGGAAAAGGCGGTCATTACACCGCCGCGCCGTTGAGGCGCACCCGCCCAAGGGTCTCGCCGGCACCCGAGCCGACCGCGGCCGCGGCCACGCCGATCAGGGGGTTGGACCCCGTGGCGTCATCGGTCGTGCAGGCCGAGCCGTCCCAATAAATCTTGGCGCCGACAGTCCAGGCCTGCGAGCCGACCTTGGGCAGATC
>PUHN01000003.1 GCA_002967695.1 Rhodobacteraceae bacterium WD3A24
CCGGCGCCCGAGGGGCTGGCCGAGGCGCCGGCGGCGGCCTTCGACGGCTTCGCCGCGCCCTCGGCCCGCGTGGAACCCGACGCAGCCCCCGATCAGGCGGCGCTGGACCGGCCGCTGGGTGCGGCGCGCGCGCAGATTCACGAAAACTACATCCTCGCCCAGACCGGCGACGGCATGATCCTTGTCGATCAGCACGCCGCGCATGAGCGGCTGGTCTACGAGCGGCTCAAGCGGCAGATGGCCGAGACCGGCGTAACCGCGCAGGCGCTGCTGATCCCCGAGATCGTGGAGCTTTCCGAGGGCGACGCCGCGCGGCTTCTCGACCATGCCGGGGATCTGGCGCGGCTGGGGCTGTCGGTCGAGGGCTTTGGCCCCGGCGCCGTGGCGGTGCGCGAGACGCCCGCGGCGCTGGGGCGGGTGGACGCCGCGGCGCTGGTGCGCGACATCCTCGACGAGCTGGCCGAGCAGGGCAGCAGCGGCGCGCTGGAGGAGCGGCTGCACGCCGTGCTCTCGCGCATGGCCTGCCACGGCTCGGTCCGGTCGGGCCGGCGGATGAGCGCCGAGGAGATGAACGCCCTGCTGCGCGAGATGGAGGAGACGCCGCGCTCGGGCCAGTGCAACCACGGCCGGCCCACATGGGTGCGGCTGGGGCTGGACGACATCGAGAAGCTGTTCGGGCGGCGATGATAACCCTGGGCGATCAGACCTATGCGCTGGACGACCCGCTGGTGCTGGCCGCGCTGGCCGGCGGGGCGGCGGTGCTGCTGCTGGTGGTGCTGGTGTTCATCACGATGCGCGCCGCCGGCCGCGCGGCAAGCAGCGTCGCGCCGCTGTCGCAGCAGATGCAGTATCTGGGCCAGCGGGTGCAGGGCCTGGCCGACGGGCAGCAGCAGCTTTCGGGCGGGCTGCACCACGTCTCGGAAGCGCAGGCGCAAAGCCAGAGCCAGATGCTGCAGCTGATGGAAAAGCGGCTGGCCGAGGTCAGCCAGTCGATGCACGAACAGCTTTCCGGAAGCGCGACGCGCACCGCCCGCAGCCTGGGCGACCTGCAGCAGCGGCTGGAGACCATCGACAAGGCGCAGGCCAACATCGAGAAGCTCTCGGGCAACGTGCTCAGCCTGCAGGACATCCTGTCGAACAAGCAGACGCGCGGCGCCTTCGGCGAGATCCAGCTGCATGACATCGTGCACAAGGCGCTGCCCTCGGACAGCTTCACGATGCAGGCCACGCTGTCGAGCGGCCGCCGCGCCGACTGCCTGGTGCATCTGCCCAACCCGCCGGGGCCGATCGTCATCGACTCGAAGTTCCCGCTGGAGGCCTACGAGGCGCTGCGCGCCGCCGAGGGCAAGCATCAGCTTCAGGAGGCCGCGCGCAACATGCGCACGGCGCTGCGCGCGCATATCCGCGCGATTTCGGAGCGCTACATCATCGAGGGCGAGACCGCCGACGGCGCGCTGATGTTCCTGCCCTCGGAAGCGGTCTATGCCGAGCTTCACGCCAATTTCCCCGAGATCGTGCGCGAGGGGTTCACCGCGCGGGTCTGGATCGTCTCGCCCACCACCTGCATGGCCACGCTGAACACCATGCGCGCGGTGCTCAAGGACGCGCGAATGCGCGAGCAGGCCGGCGCGATCCGCAAGGAGTTGCACATGCTGTTCGAGGATGTCCGCCGGCTGGGCGAGCGCGTGGAGAAGCTCGACACCCATTTCGGGCAGGCGCAGAACGATATCCGCGACATCCGCATCTCCAGCGAAAAGGCCGCGCGCCGCGCTCAGCGGCTGGACAATTTCGACTTCGAGGAACTCGCCCCCGATGCGGAGGCCGAAGCGGCGCAAGTCGTCCCCCTGCCCGAGCAGCGCGGCGGCGGGGGCGACTGACCCCGCCGCCGCGCCTTCCGGTAGCGCCGGCCAGGGGGCTTTCAGCCCCCCCGCCGCCCTGGCCGGGCGGCTCCCCCCGAGGATATTTGGCCGAAGGTGAAGGCGGGGCTCGGTGCGGGCGGCGGGAATGGGCGGCCGGGTCAGCCTGACAGACGCCGGGTCTCGGCCTCGGTGCGCAGCGCCTCCATCAGGGCATCGAGGAGCTTGCGGTAGCTTTCGGTCACCAGACGACCGTCGGTGTCGAAATGCTCCTTCGCGCCGCCGACCAGAACCTCCGGCCCCTGCAGAAGCCGCGGGCGGAAGGGCACCATCATCAGCCGCAGCGCAAATTGCGTGCGCTCGCCGCCGGCGCGGCCGCCGGTGGCCGAGACCAGCGCAACCGGCTTGTCGCGCCACGGATTCCCCTCGACCCGGCTGATCCAGTCGAGCGCGTTCTTGAGCACGCCGGGCGGGGCCTTGTTGTATTCGGGGCAGGCGATGACGACCGCGTCGGCGCGCGCGATGGTGACGGCAAGGGACTGGACGGCGCCGGGAATGCCGTGGACGCTTTCGTCATCCTCGTCGAAGAGTGGCAGCCGCGGATCCCCGACCACAAAATCGTCGGGCTCCAAGAACCGCGCCGCCTCGTGCATCAGCATCCGGTTGTACGAGCCCGCGCGCAGCGAGCCGCAGAGCCCGGCGAGCGTCAATGTCGCCATGTGTTGTCCCTCCTGTCTGTTTGCGCCGATATCACCTATGCCCCGACGCCGCGACGGCAACCGCCGCGCTCTTGTCCCCGGCGCATCGATGGCACAATCTTTGCGCCGCGACGGCAGGGGCGGAGGCAGACAATGACACGGCATGGCGGGCGGATACTGGTTGATCAGCTTTCGCAACAGGGAATCACGCGCGTCTTTTCCGTGCCGGGAGAGAGCTTTCTCGCGGTGCTCGATGGCCTCCATGACAGCAATATCGCCAACATCGTCTGCCGCCACGAGGGCGGCGCGGCGATGATGGCCGAGGCCACCGCGAAGCTGACCGGCCGCGTCGGCGTGGCCTTCGTCACGCGCGGGCCGGGGGCGACGAACGCGGCAAGCGGCATCCATGTCGCGCGGCAGGATTCGACGCCGCTGATCCTGTTCGTCGGCCAGATCCCGCGCGCCCACCGCGACCGCGAAGCGTTCCAGGAAATCGACTGCCGCGCCGTCTTCGGCGGGATGGCGAAATGGGCCGCCGAGGTGGAGCGGGCCGAGCGGCTGCCCGAATATGTCAGCCGGGCCTTTCACGTCGCGCAGTCCGGACGTCCCGGCCCGGTGGTTCTGGCGCTGCCGGAGGATGTGCTCGCCGCACATGCCAACGCCCCCGATCTGCCCCCGGTCGCCCCGCGCCCGGCCACGGTGAGCGGCGCGGAGGTGGACGCGCTCCTCGCGCCGCTGGAACGGGCGGAGCGCCCGCTGGTGGTCGTCGGCGGGCCGCACTGGTCGACCGGCGCCGCGCGCAACCTTGCCGCCTTTGCCGAAGCCTTCGATCTGCCGGTGGCGGTCAGCTTCCGCCGGCAGGACAGGATGGACAACCGCCATCCGCACTATGTGGGCGATCTCGGGGTGGGGATGAACCCGGCTCTGGGCCGCCGACTGTCGGACAGCGACTGCGTTCTGGCGCTGGGCACCCGGCTGGGCGACACCGCCACGGCGGGCTACAGCCTGCTCGACCCGGCCGCGCCGGGGCGGCCGATCCTGCATGTCCACCCCGACCCGGACGAGGTGGGGCGCGTCTGGCGCCCCGATGTGGCGGTGGCGGCGCCGGCGCCGGAGGTCGTGGCCGCCCTCGCGACCCGCGCGCCCGGCCCGCATCCCGACCGCACCGCCTGGCGCGAATCCGCGCGCGCCGACTACGAGGCCTGGACGACCCCCGCCGAGACGCCCGGCGCGGTGAAGATGGAGGCCGTGATACGCTGGCTGTCGGACAACCTGCCCGACGACGCGGTGATGACCAACGGCGCGGGCAACTTCGCGGCCTTCATTCACCGCTATTTCCGCGCCCGCAGCTTTCCCGGCCAGCTCGCGCCGACCTCGGGCAGCATGGGCTACGGCGTGCCAGCGGCCGTCGCCGCCGCGATCGCGGCGCCGGGGCGGGTCGTGGTGTGCGTCGCCGGCGACGGGGATGCGCAGATGACGCTCAATGAGTTGTCCACAGCCCGCCAGCACGGCGCCGCGCCGATCATCATGGTGGCCAATAACGGGCAGTACGGCACCATCCGCATGCATCAGGAGCGCAGTTACCCCGGCCGGGTCAGCGGCACGGGGCTGTTCAATCCAGATTATCCGGCGCTTGCGCGCGCCCATGGCGCCCATGGCGAGCTGGTCGAGCGGACCGACGCCTTCGCCGCCGCCTTCGCCCGCGCCATGGACGCCCGCGCCGAAGGCCGGCCCGCGCTGATCGAGCTGCGCCTCGACCCCGAGGCGCTGTCCCCCGCCACGACACTGTCGGGCTTGCGCGGGGCGGGGGCGTAGCAGGGGCCGGCATGCCGGCACCAGTCACCGTCGTCGGGCGGGAGTGTGGCCACTTGCCCCGGTGCCGCGCCACCCTACCCTTTGGCGCGTGGATACGGGAGGGGCTGCGTGGGACGGGCATTGGTTATCGGCGCAAGCGGCGGCATCGGCGGCGCGCTCGCGCAGGAGCTGACAGGGCGGGGCGAAGCCGTCACCACCTTGTCACGCTCGCGCGACGGCCTTGATGTGACCGACGAGAGCAGCGTGGAGGCGCATCTTGGCGCGCTGGCCGGCCCGTTCGATCTGATCCTCATCGCCACCGGCGCGCTGGAGATCGACGGGCACCGGCCCGAGAAGACACTGCGCCAGATCACCGCCGCGGGGCTGGAGGCGCAGTTCCGCCTCAACGCCGTGGGGCCCGCCCTGATTCTGCGCCACGCCCCGCACCTGCTGGCGCGCGAGAGCCGCGCGACGGTCGCTGCGCTCTCGGCGCGGGTCGGTTCGATCGGCGACAACCGCGCCGGCGGGTGGCACGGCTACCGCACGGCCAAGGCCGCGCTCAACCAGATCGTCCGCGGCGCGGCGATCGAACTGGCGCGCAGCCACCCCCGCGCCGCCTGCGTGGCGCTCCACCCCGGCACGGTGGCGACGCCGCTGACCCGCCCATATCTGGGCCGTCACCCGGCGGTGACGCCCGAACACGCCGCCGCCCGCCTGTTGTCGGTGATCGACGGCCTTTCGGCCGCCGACACGGGGGGCTTCTTCGACTATGCCGGCGACAGGGTGGTGTGGTGAACGCCGCGCCGCCGACGCCATTGCATCCGGGGCCGGACTGCGCCATCACGAAGGCCGGTCACAGCCAGGGAGGCGGAGATGGGCCTTAAGGTCGCGTTTCAGATGGATCCGGTCGGCGGGGTGGATATCGATGCCGACAGCAGCTTTCGCCTTGCCGAGGAGGCGCAGGCGCGCGGGCACGAGTTGTTCTTCTACACACCCGACCGGCTGATCTATCGCGAGGGCCGCGTGCTCGCTCGCGGCTGGCCGCTGACGCTGCGGCGCGTGAAGGGGGACCACGCCACGCTGGGCGAGGAGCGCGAGATCGACCTCGCCGACTGGGACGTCGTCTGGCTGCGCCAGGATCCCCCCTTCGACATGGCCTACATCACCTCGACCCATCTGCTCGAGATGCTGCCCTCGCGGACTCTCGTGGTCAACGATCCGTTCTGGGTGCGCAACTACCCCGAGAAACTTCTGGTGCTGAATTTCCCCGACCTCACGCCGCCGACGCTGATCGCGCGCGATCTCGCCGCGATCCGCGCCTTCAAGGCCGAGCATGGCGACGTCATCCTCAAGCCGCTCTACGGCAACGGCGGCGCGGGGGTTTTCCG
Organism: Rhodobacteraceae bacterium WD3A24; assembly: GCA_002967695.1. Classification (GTDB taxonomy): domain Bacteria; phylum Pseudomonadota; class Alphaproteobacteria; order Rhodobacterales; family Rhodobacteraceae; genus Alkalilacustris. Next base: position 5,737 of record PUHN01000003.1, read on the forward strand.
GCTGGACCCGAACGACCGTAACCTGTCCTCGCTGCATGAACTCTTCACCGGGCTGAGCCGCGAGCCGCTGATCGTGCAGAAATACCTCCCCGCGGTCACCAAGGGCGACAAGCGCGTGATCCTCGTCGACGGCGAGGCCGCCGGCGCGATCAACCGCGTGCCCGCCGAGGGCGAGACGCGGTCGAACATGCATGTGGGCGGGCGCGCCGAGAAGGCCGAGCTGACCGTGCGCGACCGCGAGATCTGCGCCGCCATAGGCCCGCTCCTGCGCGAGAAGGGGCAGGTCTTCGTCGGCATCGACGTGATCGGCGAGAACCTGACCGAGATCAACCTGACCTCCCCCACCGGCCTGCAGGAACTCGAACGCTTCGACGGAACCAATGTGGCCGCGCGCATCTGGGAGGCGGTCGAGCGCCGCCACGCCGCCCGGCGCGGCTGACAGGCGCGGCGGGCGCTCAACCCGCGCCCTGCAGGCTGAGCCGGTAGCCCAGCGCCTCGGCCACATGCGGCTGGCGCACGCTCTCGCTGCCATCCAGATCGGCGATGGTGCGCGCGACGCGCAGGATACGGTGATAGCCCCGCGCCGTCAGCCCGAACCGATCGGCGGCGCGTGCGAGCATCTCGCGCCCGCCACAGTCGGGGGTGGCGATCTCTTCGAGCGCGGCGCCTTCAAGATCGGCGTTGACGCGGGCGCCGGGGTGTTCCTTGAATCGTTCCGTCTGCACCGCGCGGGCTGTGGTGACCCGCGCGGCCACGGCCGCCGAGCATTCGCCGTCCTCGGGCAGTTCGAGTTCGCTCCACGCCACGGGCGGCACTTCGAGCCGCAGGTCGAAGCGATCCATCAGCGGCCCCGAAATCCGGCCCATGTAGTCCTCGCCGCATTGGGGCGCGCGGCTGCAGGCGCGCCCGGCATCGCCCAGATAACCGCACCGGCACGGATTGGCGGCGGCTATCAGCAGAAGCCGGCAGGGATAGCGCACATGCGCGTTGGCGCGCGCGACCACCACCTCGCCGGTCTCAATGGGCTGGCGCAGGGTCTCAAGCACCGTGCGCGGGAATTCGGGGAACTCGTCGAGAAAGAGCACACCGTTATGGGCCAGACTGATCTCGCCGGGCCGGGCACCGCGGCCGCCGCCGACGATCGCGGCGACGCTTGCAGTATGATGGGGCTCGCGAAAGGGGCGCTCGCGGCTGATGCCCCCCTCGTCGAGAAGCCCCGCCAGCGAATGGATCATCGACGTCTCCAGCGCCTCCTCCGCCGAGAGGCCTGGCAGCAGCCCCGGCAACCGCGCGGCCAGCATCGACTTGCCTGCGCCCGGCGCGCCGACCATCAGCAGGTGATGACGGCCCGCCGCGGCGATCTCCAGCGCGCGCTTGGCGCGTTCCTGGCCCTTGACGTCGCGCAGATCGCGCCCGCGGGCCCGCGCGTGCACCTCGCCCGGCGCGGCGGGGGGCAGCGGGGCACGGCCGGCGTGGTGGGCGATGAGGTCGGCCAGGCTGTCGGGGGCGAGCACCTGCGTGGCGCCGACCCAGGCGGCTTCGGCCCCGCAGGCGCGCGGACAGACCAGCGCGCGGTCGGCCTCGGCCGCGGCCATGGCCGCGGGCAGCGCCCCGGTCACCGGCACCAGCCGCCCGTCGAGCGACAGCTCGCCCAGCGCGACGGTGGCCTCGGCGGCGTCCTGCGGGATGACCTCGAGCGCGGCGAGCAGCGCCAGCGCGATGGCAAGATCGAAATGCGAGCCCTCCTTGGGCAGATCGGCGGGGGAGAGATTGATCGTGATGCGCTTGGCCGGCAGGGCGATGGCCATCGCCGTCAGCGCTGCGCGCACCCGCTCGCGCGCCTCGCTGACCGCCTTGTCGGGCAGCCCGACGATGGCGAAAGCCGGCAGTCCGGGGCTGACGGAACACTGCACCTCGACAAGGCGGGCCTCCACCCCCTCGAAGGCGACGGTGTAGGCGGAGGCGACCATGAGCATCCTCTGCGGCGGCGAATGGTTAACGGCTAGCCGTGCCATCGTTTAGGAATGGTTAACGGCCGCGTCCGTCACGCGGGCGTGAGGCCGGACACTTCGGATCTTGATCCGTTCCCGCGCTAGCGTCGTATCCTACCCACGACGGAACTCAGACAGGCCGCGTGGTGTGGCACGGGCCGGGGAGCTCTAGAATGGCACTTGACGGTTTTGAGGCGAACGACGTCTCGCGGCGGGCGATGAAGGCCGAGTTGCTGGATGCGGAGACGGAGTTGCAGCTGGCCTATGCCTGGCGCGACGCGCGCGACGAGGCCGCGCTGCACCGCCTGATCACGGCCTATATGCGGCTGGCAATCTCGATGGCGGTGAAGTTCAGGCGCTACGGCGCGCCGATGAACGATCTCATCCAGGAGGCCAGTCTCGGGCTGATGAAGGCGGCCGAAAAGTTCGACCCCGACCGCGGCGTGCGGTTCTCGACATACGCGGTGTGGTGGATCAAGGCGTCGATCCAGGACTATGTCATGCGCAACTGGTCGATGGTGCGCACCGGCTCGACGTCGAGCCAGAAGGCGCTGTTCTTCAACATGCGCCGCGTGCAGGCCAAGCTGGAGCGCGAGGCGATGGCCCGCGGCGAGGAACTCGACCGCCACCAGATCCACGAGATGGTCGCGCGTGAGGTCGGCGTGCCGCTTGCCGATGTCGAGATGATGGAAGGCCGGCTTTCGGGCGCGGACTTTTCGCTCAACGCCACGCAGTCGGCCGACGAGGACGGGCGCGAATGGATCGACGCGCTCGAGGACGAGGGCAGCCAGGCCGCCGAAATGGTCGCGCAAAGCCACGATGCCGCGCGGCTGCGCGAATGGCTGGCGGCGGCGATGGGGGCGCTCAATGAGCGCGAGCGTTTCATCGTGCGCGAGCGCAAGCTGCGCGAGACCCCTCGCACGCTGGAAAGCCTCGGCGGCGAGCTGGGCCTGTCGAAGGAACGCGTCCGCCAGCTCGAAGCGGCCGCCTTCACCAAGATGCGGCGCAATCTCGAAACCCGCGGCGGCGAGGTGCACGAGCTTATCGCATGACGGGCGCGCGCCTGATTTTCGCACTGATTGTCTCTGCGGGGCTCGCCACGGGCACGGGCGCGCAGGAGCGCCTCGCCCCCGATGACCTGGCCGCCCTGCCGCCGGCCGATGTGGTTGTCCTGGGCGAGGTGCACGACAACCCCGTCCATCACCGCAATCAGGCGCGCGCGCTCGCGGCGCTGCGGCCGGCCGCGATCGTCTTCGAGATGCTCACCCCCGATCAGGCGGCGCGCGCGACACCCGCGCGGCGCGGCGATGCCGAGGCCCTGGCCCGCGCGCTGGGCTGGGCGGAATCGGGCTGGCCCGACTTTGCCATGTATCACCCGCTCTTCACCGCCGCCCCCGAGGCCGCCATCCACGGCGGCGGTCTGGCGAGCAGCGCGGCGCGCGCGGCGACCGAAGACGGCGCCGCGGCTGTTTTCGCCCGCGAGACCGGCCACGATCCGGCCCGCTACGGCCTCGATACGCCCCTTGCGGCCGAGGCACAGGCGCACCGCGAAGCCGCTCAGGGGCGGGCCCATTGCAATGCGCTGCCCGAGTCGATGCTGCCCGGCATGGTCGAGGCGCAGCGACTGCGCGACGCCGCGCTGGCGCTTGCGGCGATCCGCGCGCACGCGGCTCATGGCGGGCCGGTCGCCGTGATCACCGGCAACGGCCATGCCCGCACCGACCACGGCGTGCCGGCGACTCTCGCACGGGCGGCGCCGGAGCTTTCGGTGCTCTCGGTCGGTCAGGTCGAGGAGGAAAGCGCCGCGGCCCCCTTCGACCGCGTCGTCGTCACCTCGGCGCCCGAACGCGCACAAGATCCCTGCACGGTCTTCGCGGGCGACGATTGAGGCGAGCGCGTCACCTGCCGGCGCCCGCCGGATTGAAGGCGTCGATGATGTCCACGGCCTCCTGCGCGGTCTCGACATAGCTGAGAAGGTCGAGATCGCTGCGGCTGATGGTACCGGCCTCGGCCAGCGCCTCCCAGTTGACGATGCGGTCCCAGAAGTCGCGGCCGAACAGGATGATTGGTATCGGCGCCATGCGTTCGGTCTGGATCAGGGTGAGCGCCTCGAACAGCTCGTCGAGGGTGCCGAAGCCGCCGGGGAACATCGCCAGCGCATTCGCCCGCATAAGGAAGTGCATCTTGCGAATGCCGAAATAGTGGAAGTTGAAGCACAGCTCGGGCGTGATGTAGCTGTTGGGCTCCTGCTCGTGCGGCAGCACGATGTTCAGCCCGATCGACACGCCGCCCGCATCGGCGGCGCCGCGGTTGCCCGCCTCCATCACACCGGGTCCGCCGCCGGTGACGATGACGTTCTCGCGCGCACCGTTCGTCTGGTTCTTTAGCGTGACGATCCGGGCGAACTCGCGCGCCTCGTCATAGAAATGCGCCAGTTCCGCGAGCATCGGCGTGGCAGCCTCGCCGGCGCTGTCGGGGCGCGGAATGCGCGCACCGCCGAAAAGGACGATCGTGCTGTTGATGCCGTATTCCGACATCAGCAGTTCGGGCTTGAGCAGTTCGAGCTGCAGCCGCACCGGGCGCAGCTCCTCGCGGGCGAGGAAATCGGGGTCGTTGAACGCCAGCCGGTAGGCCGGCGCCTGCGCCTGCAGGGACTCGCGGCGCTGCTGCGCGGCGCGCAGATCGTCCTCGGCGCGCCGGATCGGATGGCGTTGCTTGCGGTCGCGGTCGGTCGTCATGGGGGCGGCTCCGATGATGTCCTCCCAAGCCCTAGCGCGCCCCGGCGCGGTTGGCCAGCGCCGGCGCATTGCGCCGCCCCTCGCAGGCAAGTATAGCCCGGAGACAGCAACAGCCACCGCCACACGAAGGACGCCGCCATGCCGGACGCGCAACTGCAGCAAGCCATCGACGCCGCCTGGGAGGCCCGCGACCAGATCACCCCTGCCACCACCGGCGAGACGCGCGACGCCGTCGAGGCCACGCTCGAGGCGCTCGACACCGGAAGGCTGCGCGTGGCCGAGCGCGGCGCCGACGGCGCATGGCACGTCAATCAGTGGGCCAAGAAGGCCGTGCTGCTGGGCTTTCGCCTCAAGGATATGGAGCCGCAGAGCGGCGGCCCGCAGGGCGGCGGCTGGTGGGACAAGGTCGACTCCAAGTTCAAGGACTGGGGCCCGGCCGAGTGGAAGGAGGCGGGCTTTCGCGCCGTGCCCAACTGCGTGGTTCGCCGCTCGGCCTACATCGCGCCGGGGGTCGTTCTGATGCCCAGCTTCGTCAATCTCGGCGCCCATGTCGGGCGCGGCACGATGGTCGACACCTGGGCGACCGTCGGCTCCTGCGCGCAGATCGGCGAGAACGTCCATCTCTCGGGCGGGGTGGGTATCGGCGGCGTGCTCGAGCCGCTGCAGGCCGACCCCACGATCGTCGAGGACAACTGCTTCATCGGCGCGCGCTCGGAGGTGGTCGAGGGCGTGATCGTCCGCGAGGGTGCGGTGCTGGGCATGGGCGTCTATCTGGGCCAGTCCACCAAGATCGTCGACCGCGAGACCGGCAATGTGAGCTATGGCGAGGTGCCCGCGGGCGCCGTCGTCGTGTCGGGCTCGATGCCGTCAACGGGTGGCGTGAACCTCTATTGCGCGGTGATCGTCAAGAAGGTGGATGCCCAGACCCGCGCCAAGGTGGGCATCAACGAGCTTCTGCGCGACTGAGGCGCGGCATGGCCGGAAAGCGCCCCCAGCAGGTCTTCACCCTCGTGGTGCAGCTCGGCCGCAGCGCCGGCGACGGGCTCCCCGAGGGAGCGACCGGCGCGGCGCTGATGTGCTATGCCAGCGGCGTGGACGAGGCCGAGGCCGTGCGCGAGACCGTCGCGGTGCTGCGCGAGGCCGATCTCGCCCCGCTCGATGTGACCGGCCATGGCACGCTGGAGGAACGCGAGGCCGAGGGCCACGAGATCGACGCCGAGGAGCGTGCGCTGATGCAGCGGGCGCTGGACGAGAACGCCGTGATCGTCGCGCAGATGACGCCCTTCCACGACGACGACTGACGGAGCGCCCGATGGCCGAGCCCGCCGACCCTATCGCCCTGACCGCCGAGCTGATCCGCTGCCCCTCGGTCACGCCCGAGGAGGGCGGCGCCTTGCAGTTGCTGGAGCGGGTGCTGGCCGGCGCGGGCTTCGACTGCGTGCGCGTGGATCGCGGCGACATCGCCAACCTGTTCGCGCGCTGGGGGCCGAGGGGGCACCCGAACACGCTGGGCTTCAACGGCCATACCGATGTCGTGCCGGTGGGCGACGCGGCTGCCTGGAGCGTGGACCCCTTCGGCGCCGAGATCCGCGGCGGGCGCATCTGGGGCCGGGGCGCCTGCGACATGAAGTCGGCCGTCGCCGCCTTCGCCACTGCGGCGATCGACTTCGTCCACGCCACCCCGCCCGACGGCGCGGTGATCCTGGCGATCACCGGCGACGAGGAGGGCGACGCGGTGGACGGCACGCGCGCGCTGCTGGACTGGATGGACGAGCGGGGCGAGGCGATGGCCGCCTGCCTCGTGGGCGAGCCGACCTGCCCCGAGCGCATGGGCGAGATGATCAAGATCGGCCGGCGCGGCTCGATGACCGCGTATTTCACGGCGCGGGGTATGCAGGGGCATTCGGCCTATCCCCACCGCGCGAAGAACCCGCTGCCGGGGCTGGTGCGCCTGCTGGACCGTCTGGCGGCCCATGAACTCGACCGGGGCACCGAGCATTTCGACCCCTCGACGCTGGCCATCACCACCATCGACGTGGGCAACCCCGCCAACAACGTCATCCCCGCCGAGGGGCGCGCGACGGTCAACATCCGCTTCAACGACGCCCATACCGGGGCCAGCCTGTCGGACTGGCTGCGCGTCGAGGCCGCGCGGGCAGGCGCCGAGGCCGGCATCACGATCGACACCGAGATCCGCATCTCGGGCGAGAGCTTCCTCACGCCGCCGGGGCGGCTGTCGGATCTGACCGCCCGGGCCGTCGAGGCCGAGACGGGCGTGACGCCGGTGCTTTCGACCTCGGGCGGGACGTCGGATGCGCGGTTCATCCGCAGGCATTGCCCGGTGGTGGAGTTCGGGCTTGTCGGAACCTCCATGCATCAGGTGGACGAATACGCCGAGATCGACCAGATCCATGCGCTCAAGGCGGTCTATGGCCGGCTCTTGCGCAACTGGTTCGCCTGAACGCGCCATCACCCCAACGCGTCGAGGATCAATTTGCCCCCGGTGAGCAGCAGCAGCAGGTAGGTCAGCGCGAAGAAATAGTGCTCCGGCATCCGCTTGTGCAGCCACACCCCGGCCCAGACCCCCAGCAACGCCACTGGCGCCAGCAGCGCGCCGGCGGTCAGAGTCTCGGCCGAGAACACCCCCAAGAAGACATAGGGGACAAGCTTGATCAGGTTGATCGCCCAGAACACGATCACGCTCGTGGCCTGATAGCGGGTCTTGTCCAGCCGCTGCGACAGCAGGAACACCGCCACCGGCGGCCCGCCGGCATGGCTGACGAAGCTGGTGAAGCCGGCCGTGAACCCCGCCATGACCCCCTTGCGCGCCGAGAAGGCGCCCGGCGCGATGCGGATGAGATGCAGCCGCCGCGCGCCCTGAAAGGCCACGAAGGCCAGCGCCATCACTCCGATCAGCAACCCGAAAAGCGCCGGCTCGACCTGCCGGTAGACGAGCCCGCCCAGCGCGATGCCCGGCACCGCGCCGAGGATCAGCACCCGCGCCGCCGGCCCGTCCCATCCGCGCCAGTAGCTGCGCACCGCGGCCACGTCCATGAGCATCAAGAGCGGCAGCATGACGCCCAGCGCCACGCCGGGCGAGGCGGCGATCGCCAGAATCGCCGTCGCGGCAAAGCCCGCCCCGTTGCCGAAGCCGCCCTTGGACAGCCCCGCCAGGAGGACCGCGGGCACCGCCGCGGCGAAAAAAGCTATATCAAAAGCCATGTGCCCCCGGCCTTGGATTCGTGCATCATTCCGCCGCCTTATCCCATCGCCGGGCAAAGAGACAGGCCACGGCCGACGGCGCGGCCTTGCGCGGGGCGGCGCGAGGGGATACCCAGCGCGCGTCAAACAACCCTATCGGAGACTGTTTCATGGCCAGACCCAGGATCGCGCTTATCGGCGCAGGGCAGATCGGCGGCACGCTCGCCCATCTCGCCGCGATCAAGGAACTCGGGGACGTCATCCTCTTCGACATCGCCGAGGGCACGCCCCAGGGCAAGGCGCTCGACCTCGCCGAGAGCGGCCCGGTTTCAGGCTTCGACGCCGAGCTCAAGGGCACCAACGACTACGCCGACATCGCCGGCGCCGATGTCTGCATCGTCACCGCAGGCGTCCCGCGCAAGCCGGGGATGAGCCGCGACGACCTTCTGGGCATCAACCTCAAGGTCATGAAGGCCGTGGGCGACGGCATCCGGGCGCACGCCCCCGAGGCCTTCGTCATCTGCATCACCAACCCGCTCGACGCGATGGTCTGGGCGCTGCGCGAATTTTCGGGGCTGCCGCATGAAAAGGTCTGCGGCATGGCCGGTGTGCTGGATTCGGCACGCTTCCGCCACTTCCTCAGCCTGGAGTTCGGTGTGTCGATGCGCGACGTGTCGGCCTTCGTCCTTGGCGGGCACGGCGACACGATGGTGCCGCTGGTGCGGTATTCCACGGTGGCCGGCATCCCGCTGCCCGACCTGGTGCAGATGGGCTGGACGACGCAGGACAAGATCGACGCCATCCTGCAGCGCACCCGCGACGGCGGCGCCGAGATCGTCGGCCTGCTGGGCAACGGCTCGGCCTTCTACGCGCCGGCGGCTTCGGCGATCGAGATGGCCGAGGCCTATCTCAGGGATCAGAAGCGCGTGCTGCCCTGCGCCGCCCATGTGAAGGGCGCCTACGGGCTCAAGGGCCTGTATGTGGGCGTGCCCACCGTGATCGGCGCCGGCGGGATCGAGCGGATCGTGGAGATCAAGCTCAACAAGGACGAACAGGCGATGTTCAACAAGTCCGTCGAATCGGTCGAGGGGCTCGTCTCGGCCTGCAAGGGGATCGAGCCGGAACTGGCCTGACGCACCTGCTGCGAAGCGGCGAAAATCTAGACGGGCGGCGTCCCTGCCGGACGCCGCCCGTTTTCATTGGCGCCACAGTCTCGAGGCCACCCTGCCCGCGATCCGCGCCGGCCCTTCCGCCCGCACGGTTCTTGACCGGCGGCAACGCGAAACGGGGCCGCCGCGCAGCCGCGCCGGCCCCGTCGCAAGCCTCGTGGGATGGGATCAGCCCTGACGGGCCTTGAACTTGCGATGCGTCTTGTTGATCACGTAAACGCGGCCCTTGCGGCGCACGACGCGGCAATCGCGGTGGCGCTGCTTGAGCGAGCGGAGCGAGTTCCTGACCTTCATCGGTCTTCTCCTCTTCGCGGCGCGCATGCGCCTTGAAACTTCAAACGCCCCGAGGGCGGGGCGGCGACCCTGCGCGCGGCAGGAAATGAATGGTGGGCACGACTGGGATCGAACCAGTGACCCCTACGATGTCAACGTAGTGCTCTACCGCTGAGCTACGCGCCCCGTTCCGCTGCAGATCCCGCCGCTCCGAATGCCCGGGCACGGGCAGGACCGCGTCGGCTGGCGAAGTCTATAAAAGGAGTCGCAAGGCGGTTCAAGGGCTTTTGGCACGCCGGGAAACCGCGCTATAAGATAGGTATCAGGAGCGCCCGATGACCACCGACGCCTTTCGCCTCTATCAACCCGCAACCCGCAGCACGGGGGTCGTCTTTGCCTCGCCGCATAGCGGGCGCAACTACCCCGAGGCACTGCTGCGCCGCTCGGCGCTCGATCTGCGGCGGCTGCGCTCATCGGAGGACGCCTTTGTCGATGATCTGTTCGCCGCCGCGCCCGATGCGGGGGCGCCCTTGCTGGCGGCGAACTGGCCGCGTGCCTGGGTCGATCTCAACCGCAGCATTGACGAACTCGATCACGCGCTGATCGAGGGGCAGCCGCGCGGCGGGCTCAACCCGCGCATCGCCTCGGGACTCGGGGTGATCCCGCGCGTGGTGGCCAACGGGCAGGCGATCTATCGCGGCAAGATCTCGCGCAGCGAGGCGCTGGAGCGTCTGCGGCTGGTCTGGCAGCCCTATCACGCCCGGCTGGGCGCGTTGATCGAGGAGTCGCGCCGCCAGTTCGGCATCGCCGTGCTGGTGGACTGCCACTCCATGCCGCACGAGGCGATCGACGGCTACGCGCCGCGCGGCGGCAGGCCGCCCGAGGTGGTGCTGGGCGACCGGTTCGGCGCGGCCGCCGACGCGGCCATCGTCGACCGGATCGAGGCGATCCTCAGCGATGCGGGGCTGCGCGTGGCGCGCAACACGCCTTTCGCCGGCGCCTATGTCGCGCAGCAATACGGGCGGCCGTCGCGGGGCCAGCACGTGATCCAGCTCGAACTTGACCGCGCGCTTTACATGGACGAGGCGCGCGTGGTCACGCGCCCCGACTACGACGCCTTCAAGCGGCTGATGCGCCAGGTAACGGCGCAGATCGCCGATATCGGCCGCCCGCGCGTGTCTGACGCGCCGCTGGCCGCCGAATAACCGCGGGGGTCAGCGCAGGGCGCGGCCGCGTATGATGGCATCGGCGCCGAAGCGTGCGCGGATCGAGTCGGTCGTGCGTTCCGCCCGCAGCCGCGCGGCGCCTTCCTGGTCGAGCAGATCGGAGGTCAGGTCGCTGCCGGCGGCATCGATCAGTTCGCTCAGCCCCACGCCGATCAGCCGGAACGGCCCGCCCTTCGCCTCGCGCCCGAACAGGCTGGCCGCGGTTCGGTACAGCGTGTCGGCCATCTGCGTGGGCTCGCGCAGGCTGAAGCGACGTGTCAGCAGCCGGTGATCGGCGCGCTTGAGCTTGAGCGTGACGACGCGGCCGGCCTTTCCCTTTGCCTTGGCGCGGTCGCTGACCTTCTCGGCCAGCCGCCACAGATGGCCGTCCAACAGATCGCCGTCGGCGGTGTCCTCGTGCAGCGTGACCTCGTTGGAGATCGACTTCGCCGGCGCGTCGGGCGACACGCGGCGGCTGTCGCGGCCGCGCGCCAGGCGGTGGAGGCGCCCGCCCATGCTGCCGAAGCGGGCGATCAGGGCGCGTTCGTCCCAGCGGCGCAGGTCGTCGATGGTGCGGATGCCCGCCGCCTCGAGCGCCGCCCGCCCCGAGGCGCCCACGCCCCAGATCATGCTGACCGGCTTTCCGCTCAGGAACGCCTCGGTCTCGGCCCGGCCGATGACCGAAAAGCCGCGCGGCTTGTCGAGATCGGACGCGATCTTGGCGAGGAACTTGTTGTGCGACAGCCCGATCGAGCCCGAGATGCCCAGCTCGTCCTCCATTCGCCGGACCAGCCGCGCCAGCAGGATCGCCGGCGACGCCCCGTGAAGCCGGGCGGTGCCCGTCAGGTCGAGGAACGCCTCGTCCAGCGAAAGCGGCTCCACGGCCGGAGTGAGCTCTTCCATCATCTCGCGCACCCGCCGCGAGACGGCCGAGTAGACCTCCGCCCGCGGCTTGCGCACCACCGCTTCGGGGCAAAGGCGCAGGGCCTGGAACATCGGCATGGCCGAGCGCACGCCGCGGATGCGCGCGATGTAGCAGGCGGCAGAGACGACGCCGCGCCGTCCGCCGCCCACGATCACCGGCTTGTCGCGCAGCTCGGGGTCGTCGCGCTTCTCGACGCTGGCATAGAACGCGTCGCAGTCCATGTGGGCGATGGTCAGCTCGAACAGTTCGGAATGGGCGACCACGCGCGGCGACCCGCACCGCGGGCAACGCGGCGCGGGCCGGATTTCAACAAGGCAGTCACGGCAAAGGGCCTGATCCATCGGCAGTGAGTATAGCAGAGCCGCGCGCGCACGGCAGGGGGAGCCTATCCGGACGGCGGCCCGATGCGGATGTCGAGCGCCGCCATCAGCGCGTCGAAATCGCGCTGCAGATCCTCGCGGCTGTCGGCGCCCATGAATATGTCGGCCAGCTCATAGCTGTAGGAGTCGCGGTGGTTCGGGCTCAGATCGCCCATGCGCATCCCCTCCTCCACATGCAGATTGACCTCGGCGCCGGGAAACCGCGCGCATATCCGCTCCAGCTCCTCACCTGCGGGAACATGGTGGACGACCTCGTCGTCGTGCTCCCCGTAGAGGCGCGGCATGAACTTGGCCGCCACCGCGTAGGGGCCGCGCCGCGCGGGGTAGTCGGGCCGCCGGCCGAGGGCCACGTCAATCATCACCTCCTTGTGCGGCACGCCTTCGACCTTGTTGAAGAGCGGGCTGTGGGATTTGGAGATGCGCGCATTGATCTCGAGCAGGTAGAGGCTGTCATCGGCCGGGTCGTGGAAGAACTCCATGTTGAACGGCGCGTGGTCGAGCCCGATCCGCTCGAGCACCCGCCGGGCGGAGGCGCGCATCCGCTCCTTCACCTCTTCGGGCAGGGCGGAGGGGTATTCGTAGCGCTCGAGGCTCGACCCGTTCGGCCCGGAATGCGAGTCGACGATGCCGTATATCTCGATGTCGCCACCGAAGACATATCCTTCGAGCGTGCACTGGTTTCCGCCCGATATGATCGCCTCGGCGATGCATTTCGCGCCGTCGAGCCCCTCCCATTCGGCGGGCAGGTCGGCATAGCCCATGATCACGTCGAGCGGCTCGGCGAAGCGATTGATGTTGTCGCGGATGACCGCCAGCGCGCTGTCGAGGTCGTCGCGGGAGTCGATGCGAAAGCCCAGAATCGAGGAATGCGCCGTGACCGGCTTGATCCAGAACGGGTAGTCGAGCTCCAGATTGTCGGCCGCTGCATCGTCGAAGGGGTCGACCAGTGCGAAGGCGGGCAGCTGATCGGGGACGACCTCGGCCTGTTCCATCCGGCTGATATACTTGTGCTGGCAACGCAGCACGCTTTCCAGGCTGGGCCCGCGCAGGCCGAACTCGCGGCGCAGGATGGGCTTCATCAGTATCGTCGGAAAATCCCAGTAGCCCACGATGGCGTCGATCCGGCCCGGGAAGGCCCGGAGAATTCCGCGCGCCTTGTCGAGAAGCGCCTCCATGTCGAAACGGGCCGCCCCGGCGATTTCGTCGTAACTCAGAAGACCGTGGAAGGCGTATTTCTCGGCATGCCGGACCTGCTGCAGGAGCCCCAGATTGTAGGAATCGAGACCCATGACGAAGATATTGTAACGGTCGTCGTCCATCTCTGCCCCCTGATGGCTGCCGGCGCCTGTGCGGATGGCGGCAGGCCGGCGCACCATCCGCCCTGCGCCGCCGCGAGTCGTTGACATGCATCAATACGCGCGCGCGGGCGGGTCCGCGCCGCGCCCTTGACGACGCGCGCCTGCCCCGCTATCGAAATGGCCGGACGCGGGTATGGTGTAATGGTAGCGCCCCAGCCTTCCAAGCTGGTGGTGCGGGTTCGATTCCCGCTACCCGCTCCAGCTTCACGCAGCGCCCGTCAACCGCCAAGCTCGAGCCGCGCACGGATGCTTTCGTCGCGCAGGGACACCTCCTGTCCGATGAAATCGTCGGCATCGGCGGTGCACATCCACACCAGCGCCCGCGCCGGCCATTCGGGCGGAATGTGCGCCGACCAGTCGAGCTGGCTGACGGGATTGATCCCGCTGTCGCGGATGGCGGCCTGCATATCGGTGGCCACCGTGCCGGGCGAGAGCCCCATCACCCGGACGCCGTCGCCCCGCACCTCCAGATCGGCCGCGCGCGTGAGCATCGCCGCCCCGGCCTTGGAGCTGCAATAGGCGCTCCAGCCCTCCAGCGGCGCGTGGGCCGCACCGGAGCTGACGGTGACGATCGTCCCGCCGCCCTGCGCGCGCATCATCGGCAGCACCGCGCGCATGCCGTTGAAGACGCCCTTGAGATTGATGTCGATCGCCCGCCCCCACTCGGCGGGATCGGCCTCGCGCAGCGCGGCGATGGGCTCGATCACACCGGCGTTGTTGACCAGCGCGTCGATCCTGCCGAATCGGCGGCGCATGAATTCGATATTGCGGGCGAGATCAGAATAGTCGGCCACATCGCAGGGCAATGCCAGCCCGCCGGTCTCCTTCTCGAGATCGCGCACCGAACCGGCACTACGTGCCACAAGGCCCACATGGGCGCCCGCCGCCGCAAAGGCGCGCGCCGCGGCGGCACCGATCCCGCGGCTCGCTCCCGTGATGATCACTGCCTGACCTTTCAGGCTCTCGGATTGCACAATGTCGTCGGTCGTCATGGCTGATCTCCCTGTTTCCCATCGCGAAGCCCGCGCGCCTGCAAGTCCGGCCATGGCACGGGGCGGCCCTTGCGGCCAGCGGGAAGCCACTTGACCGGATGCACCCGCGCGCGAGACAGTTGCACATGATCGTGATTTTTCGAAGGGGTTCGATATGGCGCGAAAAGATGTCCTGACAACGGTTGCGGCGCTGGCACTGGGGGCTGGCGGAACGGCCGGCGCGCAGGTGACTGCCGACGAGGTGTGGAACAGCTGGGAAGCGATGCTTTCCGGGATGAACTACGACGTCACCGTGGCCGACCGCAGCCGCAGCGGCAACCGGCTCACGCTCGACGGCGTCACGCTGAGCACGCAGGTCGAGCGCACCGAGGCGCAGATGGAGCTGGACAAGATCGTCCTGACCGAGCGCGACGACGGCAGCGTGGCCGTGGCGATGCCGCCCGAGACGCCGTTCGAACTGATCGGCCCGCAAGGGCGCGAGCGAATGCTGATGGCCTACACGATCGTCAGCCCCGGGCTCGAGGTGGTGGTCTCGGGCGGCCCGGACGACATGCGCTACGATGTCACGGCGCCGACGATGACGGTGTCGCTCGACACCCTCGTCGATGGCGGCGAGCCTCTCGACGCCGAGTTCGCCGCCGAATTGTCGGACCTTGCGACGATCTACGCCGTCGCCGGGGCCGATCTCGAAAGCATAACGGCCTCCCAGACGATCGGCTCGGTTTCCGTCTCGGCGCGGGGGACCGACCCCGACAATCCCGACACGTCGGTGGACTTCACCGCCTCGATCTCCGATCTCGAAGGCAGCTCGCAGATCGACAACGTCATGGAGGGCGACCGCCACGACGATCCCGGCGCCGCCATCGAGGCGGGCTTCGGCGTTTCCACCACGCTCGCCCACGGGCCGATGTCGTTCGCCTTTTCAGCCCAGTCCGCCGGCGCGCCGACATCGAGCAGCGGCAGCGCCGAGGGCGGCGGATTCGACATGGCCATGACGGGCGACGGGCTGCGCCTCCATGTCGAGACGGCCGGGCTGAGCGTGACCTCCGATGTCCCCGAGATGCCGTTTCCCGTCTCGGTGGCGTTCGACGAGTTCGCCACCGGGTTCGAAATGCCGGTGCTGCCCTCGGAGACGCCGCAGCCCTTTTCGCTGCTCACCAGCCTGCGCGGCCTGACCGTGGGCGAGGAGCTGTGGTCGATGTTCGACCCTGCCGGCATGCTGCCGCGCGAGCCGGCGAATTTCGTCTTCGACGTCTCGGGGCAGGCGCGGGTCACCGAGAATTTCCTGAACCGTTCCGAGATGGAGGATCTGCCCAAGGACGCCGAGGAAGCGCCGGGCGAGCTGCATGAACTCGACCTCAACGAGCTCCGCTTCAGCTTTGCGGGGGCCGATCTTCAGGGCTCCGGGGCGTTCAGCTTCGACAACAGCGACATGACCACCTTCGAAGGCATGCCGCGCCCCACCGGCAGCGCAGAGGCCCGGCTGACCGGCGCCAACGCCCTGCTCGACACCCTGGCGCAGATGGGGGTCTTCCCGCCCGATCAGGTGATGGCCGGGCGCATGATGATGGGCATGTTCTTCCGGCCCACGGGGGATGACGTGATGACCTCCAATCTGGAGATCACCGAGGAGGGATCGATCCTGATCAACGGCCAGCAGATGCCGCAATAAGGCCATCCAGCTCGGAGGGCATGGGCCGCGCGGCGCCGACCGCGCGGCCTTTTTCTATTGGCGAGCGCCGATCTTGCAGGGCGGGGCCGGGCGCGCCATATCCCATCGACAAGCTTGGGAGCCGCTGATGGGATATGTTCGCACCGCAATGCTGATGGCCGCGATGACCGCGCTCTTCATGGGCGCGGGCTATCTGCTGGCCGGTGAGGCCGGGCTGGTCATCGCGCTGGTGATCGCGGCGGCGATGAACCTGTTTTCCTGGTGGAACTCCGACAAGATGGTATTGCGCATGCACAACGCCCGCCCGGCGGACGAAGGTACCGCGCCGGGGCTGGCGCGGATGGTCGCCGAGCTGGCGCGCCGGGCCGACATGCCGGGTCCCAAGGTCTATGTGATCGAGTCCGATCAGCCCAACGCCTTCGCCACCGGGCGCAGCCCCTCCAACGCCTCGGTGGCGGCCACCACCGGGCTGCTGCGCCGTCTGCCGCCCGAGGAGGTCGCCGGCGTGATGGCGCATGAACTGGCCCATATCCGCAGCCACGATACACTGATCATGACGATCACGGCGACCTTCGCCGGCGCGATCTCGATCCTGGCCAATTTCGCGCTGTTCTTCGGCGGGCGCGACCGGCCGATGGGGCTGATCGGCACGCTGGCGGTGATGATCCTCGCGCCCCTGGCCGCCGCGCTGGTGCAGATGGCGATCAGCCGGGCCCGCGAATACGAGGCCGACCGGAACGGTGCCGAGATCTCGGGCGCGCCGCTCGCGCTCGCGTCGGCCCTGCGCCGGATCGAGGGGCTCGCCGCGCGGATCGACAACGACACGGCCGAGCGCAATCCCGCCAGCGCGCATATGTTCATCATCAACCCGCTGCACGCGCATGCTCATGACAGGCTGTTCTCCACCCATCCCGCGACGGCGAACCGGGTGGCCGCGCTGCGCGAGATGGCGCGGGCGGGGGCCGCCGGCCCGGCCGGCCCCTGGGGCTGAGCGTCCGCCTCAGATCAGGAAGCCCGCCAGTGTTTCGTCATCGGTGATATCGCGATAGACGTAGCCGGCCGCGTCCATCCGCGCGAAGAGCGCGTGGAAATTTTCCGCCTGCCGCGTCTCGATCCCGATCAGGACCGTGCCGAAATTGCGGGCGGACTTCTTGAGATACTCGAACCGTGCAATGTCGTCATCCGGGCCGAGCACCTCGAGGAAATCGCGCAACGCGCCGGGCCGCTGTGGCAGGCGCAGGATGAAATACTTCTTCAGCCCGGTGTAGCGCATCGCGCGCTCTTTCACCTCGGGCAGGCGCTCGAAATCGAAATTGCCGCCCGACGTCAGGCAAACGACGCTCCGGCCCCGGATCAGCTCTGCAAGGTCGGGCAGCGCATCCACAGACAAGGCCCCGGCCGGCTCCAGCACGATGCCCTCCAGATTGAGCATCTCGAGCATGGTCGCGCAGATGCGGTCTTCCGGGGCGCTCAGCACATGGGCCGGATCGGCCTCCGCCAGCCGCGCGAAGGGAGCATCGCCGATGCGCGCGACGGCCGCGCCGTCGACAAAGCTGTCCACCGAGTCGAGCGTGACGGGCGCGCCGGCCGCCAGCGCGGCCGAGAGGCTCGCCCCGCCCGCGGGCTCGACAAAGCGAAAGCCCGTCCCCGGCGCGGCGCGGCGCATGTAGCCCGTCACCCCGGCGGCGAGCCCGCCACCCCCCACGGGCAGGATGACGAGATCGGGCGGGGTCGCCATCTGATCGAGAATCTCGACGCCGACGCTGGCCTGCCCCTCGATCACGTCGGCATCGTCGAAAGGAGAGAGGAAATGCGCCCCCGCCTCGGCGCAGAAAGCCTTGGCCGCGGCGAGCGACTGGTCGAAATAATCGCCGGTCATGCGGATATCGACGGCGTCGCCTCCGAACTTCGCCGTCTTGTCGATCTTCTGGCGGGGCGTGGTGACCGGCATGAAGATCGTGCCGCGCACGCCGAAGTGGCGGCAGGCAAAGGCCACCCCCTGCGCATGATTGCCCGCGCTTGCGCAAACGAAACGGGTCTGGGACGGTTCCCGGGCGATGACCTTGCGCATCGCGTTGAAGGCCCCGCGCAACTTGTAGGAGCGCACCGGGGTGAGATCCTCGCGCTTGAGCCATATCTCGGCGTCGAAGCGCTGCGAGAGATGATCGTTGAGTTGCAGCGGCGTCGGCTCGAACAGCGCGCGAAGGGCGCGTGCAGCGTCGCGGGCGGCATCGGTGAAATCGGTCATCGCAGCCCTTTGCACCGCGCGCATCCGGCTGACAAGGGGCGATGGTCAGTCATCGTCGCCGGCAAGCAGATGGGTCGCGAGCCTGTCGCGCACCGCGGCGGGCATCGGGGCGGCCGCGCGCGTCTGCGGGTCGAAAAAGACTTCGACCAGATCATAGGTGGCATGCAGCTCGCCCGTGTCGGCGTGGTGCATCCGCAGGCGGAAGGTCACGCTTTTCGTCCCGATCCGGGTGACCGCGCCATCGATCACGATCAGATCGCCCGCCTTGAGTTCCTTGACGAAGCCGGTCGTGGCCTTTGCCGTGACGGTATGAACACCGTGCTCGGCCAGCATCGCGGAATAGGCAAGCCCCAGCCGCGTCCAAATGTGATAGGCGGCGTCGTCGAAGAACGGCGCGTAATGGCGCACGTTCATGTGCCCGAAATGGTCGTGGTGCCAAGGGTGGATCACCCCGCGCATAAGCTCGATCCGCTCGCTCATCTTGCCCTCCCGGTCTCTCTCGCCGCCAGACTGCCCCGCGCGGCCCTCGCGGGCAACCGGGCGCGCCCTTGCCGGGCGGGCAAAAACCGCCTAAAGGCTCGTCCCGCCCCAATGAACGGAGGTCGCCCATGTCCGCGCCGAAGAAAGTCGTCCTCGCCTATTCCGGCGGGCTCGACACCTCGATCATCCTCAAATGGCTGGAGACGGAGTACGGCTGCGAGGTTGTCACCTTCACCGCCGATCTGGGCCAGGGCGAGGAACTCGAGCCCGCGCGGCAGAAGGCCGAGCTTCTCGGCGTGAGCCCCGACAACATCTATATCGAGGATCTGCGCGAGGAATTCGTCCGCGACTTCGTCTTTCCGATGTTTCGCGCGAATGCGGTCTATGAGGGGCTCTATCTACTGGGCACCTCCATCGCGCGGCCGCTCATTTCCAAGCGGCTGATCGAGATCGCCGAGGCGACCGGCGCCGACGCGGTGGCCCACGGCGCCACCGGCAAGGGCAACGATCAGGTGCGTTTCGAGCTGGCCGCCTATGCGCTCAACCCCGACATAAAGGTCATCGCGCCCTGGCGCGAATGGGATCTGACCAGCCGCACGAAACTGCTGGAATTCGCCGAGGCGCATCAGATTCCCATCGCCAAGGACAAACGCGGCGAGGCGCCGTTTTCGGTGGACGCAAATCTTTTGCACACCTCGTCGGAGGGCAAGGTGCTTGAAGACCCCGCCGAAGCCGCGCCCGACTACGTCTATCAGCGCACAGCCCACCCCGAGGAGGCGCCCGACGCGCCCGAGCATGTCGAGATCGGATTCGAGAAGGGCAACGCGGTCAGCATCAACGGCGAGCGGATGTCGCCCGCCGCGCTTCTGACCCGGCTCAACGAGATGGCCGGCAAGCACGGCATCGGCCGACTCGACCTTGTCGAGGGGCGGTTCGTCGGGATGAAGTCGCGCGGCATCTACGAGACGCCCGGCGGCACCGTTCTTCTGGAAGCCCATCGCGGGATCGAGCAGATCACGCTCGACCGCGGCGCGGCGCATCTGAAGGACCAGCTCATGCCGCAATACGCCGAGATGATCTATAACGGCTTCTGGTTCAGCCCCGAGCGCGAGATGCTGCAGGCGGCCATCGACCGCAGCCAGGACCACGTCACCGGTACCGTCCGGCTCAAGCTCTACAAGGGGCTGGCCCGCACCGTTGGCCGCTGGTCCGATCACAGCCTATATTCGGAGGAACACGTCACCTTCGAAGACGACGCCGGCGCCTATGACCAGAAGGACGCCGCCGGGTTCATCAAGCTCAACGCGCTCCGCCTGCGGCTTCTGGCGATGCGCGCGCGCCGCCTGCGTGGCTGATATCCCGTCCGGGCCGACCTATTGAGCGGCAACGGTGCGGCGCATGCCGGCGATTTCGTCGAGGAATATCCTGCGCGATTGCTCGTAGCAGCGTTCGAGCGCGGCGACCCGGTCGGCTTCGATGACGCCATGGGCGGCGCGCGCCTCGCCCTCTGCGCACAAGGTGGCGAGTTCGGCGAAGCCGAGATTGAGCGCCGTCCCCTTGAGAAGGTGCAGATCGTCCTCGAAGGCGGTGGGGTCATCCGCCCTGCCCAGCCGGACGAGAATCGCCGCGACCTCTTCCATGAAGAGCGCGACCACATCGCTGAACGCATCCTCGCCCACCTCCGCGCGAAGCTCGTGGAGTTGTTCCCAGTCGATCATCTCTCGTCTCCTCGATCCTCGAACCGGACACCTCCGGCCCGCGGCATCCTGCGAGGGCGGCCGTTAATGCCCGGTCACCGCCGCGGGGCGGGGTGCGGCGAATTTTAGAATTCATTGCGCCTTAAGCCGGGGCTGCCAGACAGGCCCGGCATGCGGGAAGAGATGAGGGCACAAAGGTGCAGTCCACACGATCCGAATGGGCGCACGCGGCCCCCGCCGCGCCGGCCGACTCGATTCGCAACATCCTCGTGGTCGATGACAGCCGCGTGCAGCGGCGCATCCTCTCGGCCTCGCTGCAGCGCTGGGGTTACGCGGTGCTCGAGGCCGGCTCCGGGGAGGAGGCGCTCGCGATCTGCGCAGCCCATGACGTTCATCTGGTCGTCTCGGACTGGATGATGCCGGAGATGTCGGGGCTCGAATTCTGCCGCGCCTTCCGGGCGCTGGCGCGCGAAAGCTACGGCTATTTCATCCTGCTGACCTCGCGGCGCGAAAAGGGCGCGGTGGCCGAGGGGCTCGATGTCGGGGCCGACGACTTTCTCGCCAAGCCCGTCCATGCCGACGAGCTGCGCGCGCGCATCATGGCCGGCGAACGCATCCTGCGCATGGAGGGCGAGTTGCAGACGCAGAACCGGCTGATGGCCGATACCCTGCACGAACTGCGCACGCTCTACGATTCGCTCGACCGCGATCTGGCGCAGGCGCGCCGGCTGCAGATGTCGCTTCTGCCCGCGCCGGAGCGGGTCTTCGCCCCGGCGCGGGTGTCGGTCATGCTGCGCCCGAGCGGCCATGTCGGCGGTGATCTGGCCGGCTACTTCCCTATCGGGGAGCAGCGGCTGGGTCTTTTCGCGTTCGATGTCTCGGGCCATGGTGTCGCCTCGGCGCTGATGACCGCACGTCTCGCCGGGCTGCTCTCGGGCGCGGCGCCCGAGCAGAATATCGCACTCGTCCCCGATGGCGGCTCCTTCGCGCCCCGCCCGCCGGCGCGCGTTGCCGCCGAGTTGAATGCGCTCGTGCAAAGCGAGGTCGTCACTGACGAATACTTCACGCTCGTCTATGCCGATGTCGATCTCGACAGCGGCCGGGTCCGCATGGTCCAGGCCGGCCATCCGCATCCGGCGGTCCAGCGCGCCTGCGGACGGATCGAGTTCGTCGGCGAGGGCGGCCTGCCGATCGGGCTGATATCCGGCGCCGAATGGACGGGCTTTGAACTGACGCTGGCCTCCGGCGATCGTCTGTTCATCATGTCCGACGGCGTGACCGAATGCGGCGACACCAGCGGCGCGGAGCTGGGCGAAGCCGGGGTTGCGAGGCTGATGCGACCGCTGCGCGGGCTGCACGGGCGGGCCTATCTGGACACGTTCCTCGCACGGCTCGGCGATGTCCATGGCGGCGACGACTTTCCCGACGACGTCTCCGGCGTGCTGCTCGAGATCGAATAGCCGCCGGGCCGCCCGCTACCCGGCCTGTGCCCTGAGAAAGGCCCGGTCGCCCTCATTGCCCAGACAGGCGGCGGCCGCGGCGGTCGGCAGCCAGACGGCGCGATGACCCGGCTCGACGGGCGCCGCGCGGGCCCGCACCGGCACCACCCGGTAGATGATGCACAGCTTCTCGGCCCAGAGATCGTATTCAGGCATGTAGGCATAGCGGCGAAACGCCCCCAGCCGTCGGGGTGCGCCGATGATCCAGCCCGTCTCTTCCCACACTTCCCTGTAGAGCGCGCGCAGCGGCGACTCGGCCACTTCCACGCCGCCGCCGGGCAACTGGTATTCGGGCACCGGCGCGGCCTGATGGGTCAGCAGCACCTGCCCGTCGCGCATGACGATGGCGTAAACTCCCATGCGCCGGCGATAGTGCCGGCCGCGTTGCGGCGGTGGCCCGAAACGCCTGATCATGCCCCCTCCTTTGAAGGGCCGCTAGGGCCGTGCCTCTTGGCCCTGCGGCGTGCCATCATATATGCAGCCGGTATGGCAAGCCCGAACACGCAAGGAAAGCCTGATGACCCTCGGCTCGCAGATCGCATGGGACGACACCGTTCTGCCCTTCCAGCTCGACCGCTCCGACATCCGCGGTCGCGTTGCGCGCCTCGATGGCGCGCTGGAGCGCGTACTGTCCCAGCATGACTACCCCGCACCGATCGAGGCGCTGGTGGCCGAGGCGGCAATCCTGACCGCGCTGATCGGCCCGGCCGTCAAGCTGCGGTGGAAGCTCTCGCTTCAGGTGCGCGGCGACGGCCCGGCCCGGCTGATCGCCACCGATTTCTTCGCCCCCGCCGAGGAGGGCGCCCCCGCCCGCATTCGCGCCTATGCCGGTTTCGACCGTGAGCGCATCGACGACGAAGCCGAGCCCTTCCCACTGATCGGCAAGGGCTATTTCGCGATCATGATCGATCAGGGCGAGGGGATGATGCCCTATCAGGGAATCACTCCGATAGCCGGCTCGGGACTGTCGGACTGCGCCGAGACCTATTTCGCCCAGTCCGAGCAGCTCCCGACCCGCTTCGCGCTCAGCTATGGGCGCGGCGGCGACAGCGCCGGCACCCGCGGTCAGTGGCGCGCCGGCGGCGTGATGCTGCAGACCCTACCCAAGACCGCGCCGCACCTGCATGGCGGCGGTTCTGGCGACGGCGGCCTGCTGGAGGCCGACGACATTCTGCAGGGCGAGGAGCACGAGGACTGGACGCGCGCCAACATGCTGCTCGATACGGTCGAGTCGCGCGAGTTGCTCGGACCCAGGGTGCAGCCGACCGAGCTTCTGGTGCGCCTGTTCCACGAGGAGACGCCGCGCGTCTTCGACGCGCAGCCGGTGGGTTTCGGCTGCACCTGCTCCGAGGACAAGGTCCGCCAGAGCCTGTCGATCTATTCGGCCGACGACATCGCCAGCATGACGACCGAGGCGGGCGTGGTAACCGCGGACTGCCAGTTCTGCGGGGCGCATTACGTGCTCGACCCCGCCACGCTGGGCGCCGAGGCGACGGAGAGCCCCGATGACCGCCGCCACTGAGCGCGCGGCGGCGCAGGGCGATCCGCTCGCCCCCCTGCTGCCGCATCTGGGGGCGGTGGGGGCAGCCAAGCCGGGCTCGTCCGATTACGATCTCACGCCCCATCTCCGCCTGCCCGAAGGGCGCACCCTGCGCCCCGCCGCCGTGCTGGTGGCCTTTCAACCCGGCCCCGGCGGCCCCGAGCTGATCCTGACCAAGCGGTCCTCGCGGCTGCAACATCATGCCGGCCAGATCGCCTTTCCGGGCGGCAAGCCCGATCCGGGCGATACCGGCCCCGACGCCACCGCGCTGCGCGAGGCCCGCGAGGAGGTGGGACTCGACCCGGCGACGGCCGAGATCCTGGGCCATCTGCCGGCCCACGAGACGGTCACCGGCTTTCACGTCACGCCGGTCGTCGCCCGGCTTCATGCGCGGCTGGTGCCCGTGCCGGAGGCGGGCGAAGTCGCCGAGGTGTTCACCGTGCCGCTGTCGCATGTCGTCCGTCTGGGCAACTACCGCGCCGAGCGCCGGCGCTGGCTGGGGCAGTGGCGCAGCTATTATGTCGTCCCTTGGGGGCCCTACTACATCTGGGGGGCCACCGCGCGTATCCTGCGCGGCATGGCCGAGCGGTTCGGCGCATGAGAATCACGGGCGAGTGGATCGCGCGCCCCGAGACCCAGGCCGTCTGCGCGATGCTGACCGATGCCGGCCATGAGGCGTTGTTCGTCGGCGGCTGTGTGCGCAACGCCCTGCTGGACGCGCCGGTCAACGATGTCGATATCGCCACCGACGCTCGCCCAGACCGGGTGATCGCGCTGGCCGAGCAGGCCGGGCTGCGGCCCGTTCCGACGGGGGCCGAGCACGGCACGGTCACGGTCGTCTCGGGCCATGTCGGCCACGAGGTCACGACCTTCCGCCGCGATGTCGAGACCTTCGGACGCCACGCCGTGGTGGCCTATTCCGATGACGTGCGCGACGATGCCGCGCGGCGCGACTTCACGATGAACGCCCTCTACGCCCGCCCCGACGGCGAAGTGCTCGACCCGCTGGGCGGGCTGGCGGATCTTCGCGCGCGGCGGCTGCGCTTTGTCGGCGACGCGGCCGAGCGCATAAGCGAGGACTATCTGCGCATCCTGCGCTTCTTTCGCTTCCACGCCTGGTATGGCGACCCTGACGAGGGGCTGGACGCCGACGGTCTCGCCGCCTGCGCGGCGCATGCCGACGGCCTCGAAACCCTCTCGCGCGAGCGGGTGGGGGGAGAGATGCGCCGGCTGCTGGGCGCCCCCGATCCCGCGGCCAGCGTGGCCGCGATGGCGCAGGCGGGGGTTCTGGCGCATGTCCTGCCTGGGGCGCAAACGCGGGCGCTGCCCGTTCTGGTACATCTGGAGGGCGGCCGCCCCGCGCACTGGTTGCGCCGGCTCGCCGTGCTGGGCGGCGAAGAGGCCGAGACACAGGCGCGAGCGCTGCGGATGTCGCGCAAGGAAAGCCGGGCGCTGGTCACCCTGCGCGCGGAGATGGCCGGCACGCGCTCGCCGGCCGAGCTGGGCTACCGCTTCGGCGGCGATTTGGCCACCGACATCGTGCTGGCCCGCGCGGCACTATTCGAGGCCCCGCCACCCGAGGGCTGGGAGCGGGCCGTCGCCAGCGGCGCGGAGGCCGAGTTTCCGGTCAGGGCCGCCGACCTGATGCCCGACTACACCGGGCCGGCGCTGGGCGCGCGGCTGGCCGAGCTTGAAAGACGCTGGATCGAGTCGGGCTTTGCCCTCTCGCGCGAGGCGCTTCTGGCTTGACGCCGGCGATCGAGCTTGCAAGGTTGCGTCATCCCTTCTGACCTGTCGGTGCCCCCTTGATGCCCTTCGAGGCCTTCGTCACGCTCGTTGTGCTCTCCTTCGCCTCGGCCTTCACGCCGGGGCCGAACAACGCGTTGGTTGCGAGTTCGGCCGTCAATTTCGGGATGCGGCGAACCCTGCCGCATGTTTTCGGCATCGCGCTCGGGTTTCCGGTGATGGCGCTCGCGGTGGGGCTGGTGCTGGGCGAGGTGTTCGAGGCCAGCGCCGCCCTGCGAGCGGGGCTGCGCTGGGGCGGGGGCGCGCTGATGCTCTGGGTCGCCTGGCAGATCGCCACCAAGGGGGGCCTCGGCCCCGAGGGCGGACGCCCGCGCCCCTTCCGCTTTATCGAGGCGGAGGCGTTCCAGTGGATCAACCCCAAGGCATGGATCGTCGCCATCGCCCTGACGGCGCAGTTCATCCCGCCCGAACGGCCGCAGGGCGCGGCGCTGGTGGTGGCGGCTGTCTTCGTGGCGGCGGGGCTCGCCTCGGCGCTGACTTGGGCGGGCACCGGGCAGGCGCTTCGGCGCATTCTGGCCCGCCCTGCCCGCCTTCGCCTCTTCAACGCCACGATGGGCGGGGTGATCGCAATCGGCGTCGCGTTCGTGCTGGCGGGCTGACGGGTGACGATCGAGCCGCTTTATCTGTTCGTTTTCGCCGGGCTGTTCTCGCCCGGGCCCAACGTGATCCTGCTGACGGCCTCCGGCGCGCGTTTCGGGTTCCGCCGCACCCTGCCACATCTGGGCGGAGTCGTGGCCGGCGTGGGTGTGACCTCGGCGGTCACGGCGCTCGGGATCGGTGCGCTGCTGCTCGCGCAGCCCGGGCTGACGCTCGCACTGCGGGTGGCGGCGGCGGGGTGGATACTGTGGATGGCCTGGACACTGTTCATGAGCACCCGACGCCCGCAGGTGGCCGCCCGCGCGCGGCCCTTCCGGTTTCACGAGGCGGTGCTGTTTCAATGGGTCAACCCCAAGGTCTGGGCAGTGGCGCTGGCGGCGGCCTCGGGGTTTTCCGCCGGCCTGCCGCCCTGGCAGGAGGCGGCGCGGCTGGCCGCGGCCTTTTCCGGCATCAACCTGTTCGTCTGCCTGTTCTGGACGGGGGCGGGCACGCTTCTGGCCCTCGTGCTGGCGACGCCGGCGGCGTGGCGCGCCTTCACCACCGTCATGGCGCTCCTGCTGGCGGCCTCGGCGGCGATGGTTTTCCTCTGATGCCGGCCGGACTATGTTGACAGCCATGATCCGCGTTTCCCCCGCCCGGCCACCGACGCCGCGCCGCCGCCCGAGGGGGCGGCGATGACCCTCGCGGGCCTGATCGACGCCTTCCGCCCGGCCGACGGGCCGCCGCCGCGGCGGCTGGCCGCCTTCATCCGCTGGGCGATGCGCGGGGCCTGGCCGGTGCTTTTTGCAGCCGCGCTGATCTCGGCCGTCGCCGGCGGGCTCGAGGTCCTCTCGGCGCTCATCCTCGGCCGGGTGATCGACGCGGCGCTGGCGACCGATCCGGCGCGCTTCTTCGCCGATAACTGGCTGTTGCTCCTGGGGTTTGCGGCCTTCTTCGTGCTGCTGCGTCCCGCGGCCTTCGGCCTGTCATCGGCCGCCAACACCATCGTGGTGGCGCCCAATGTCACACCCTTGGTGCTCTCGCGGCTCAATCGCTGGACGATGGGCCAGGCGGTGAGCTTCTTCGACGACGATTTCGCCGGCCGCATCGCGCAGAAACAGATGCAGACCGCGCGCGCGATCACCGATGTGGCCAGCGAGTTCATCAACGTGATCAGCTTCGCGCTGGCCTCGCTCATCGCATCGGTCGTGGTGCTCACGACGATCGATGCGCGCATGGCGCTGGTGCTGGGCATCTGGCTTGTCGCCTATCTCGCGCTCATCCGGTTCTTCCTGCCGCGGGTACGGGCGCGCGCGGGCAAACGGGCGGCGGCGCGGGCGATGGTCTCGGGGCAGGTCGTGGACACGATCACCAACATCAAGACCGTCAAGCTTTTCGCCCATGCCGATCACGAGGATCGCGCCGCGCTCGACGCGATGGGCACGTTTCGCGAGCGCGCGATTGATTTCGGGGTGGTGCAGGCCTGGTTCAGGTTTTCGCTGATGACGGTCGCGGGGCTGCTGCCGGTGCTGTTGATCGGCGGCTCGGCCCTGCTATGGACGCAGGGCATCGCCAGCGCCGGCGACATCGCCGCCGCCGGCACGGTCGCCATCCGCATCGCCCAGATGACCGGCTGGGTGAGCATGGTGCTCATGGCGATCTACGCCAATATCGGCGAGATCGAGGACGGGATGAAGACCCTGACCCCGCCTCGCCACCTTCCCGACGCACCCGGCGCGCAGGAGCTCGACCGCGTCGCCGGTGGCATCCGCTTCGAGGGGGCGAGCTTTGCCTATGGCCGCCGGAGCGGCGGCATCGACGCGATCGACCTTCACGTCCGCCCCGGCGAGAAGATCGGCATCGTCGGTGCCTCGGGCGCGGGGAAATCCACGCTGGTGGCCGTGCTGCTTCGTCTCCATGACGTCGAGGCGGGGCGCGTGCGGATCGACGGGCACGACATCCGCGAGGTCACGCAGGAGAGCCTGCGCCGCCAGATCGCGATGGTCACGCAGGAGACGGCGATGTTCAACCGCTCGGCCCATGAGAACATCGCCTATGGACGCCCCGGCGCCAGCCGGGCAGAGGTCGAGGCCGCCGCCCGCGCGGCCGAGGCCCACGAATTCATCCTGGACCTCGCGGATCATCAGGGTCGCGAGGGTTATGACGCGCATCTGGGCGAGCGCGGTGTCAAGCTCTCGGGCGGGCAGCGCCAGCGCATCGCGCTTGCGCGGGCCTTTCTGAAGGATGCGCCGATATTGGTGCTCGACGAGGCGACATCGGCGCTCGATTCCGAGATCGAGGCACAGGTGCAGGCCGCGCTGCACCGGGTGATGACGGGCAAGACGGTGCTGGCCATCGCGCACCGGCTTTCGACCATCGCCGAGATGGACCGGATCGTGGTGCTCGATGGCGGCCGGATCGCCGAGCAGGGCACCCATTCGGCGCTGCTGGCCGAGAACGGACTTTATGCGCGCTACTGGGCACGGCAATCGGGCGGTTTCATCGACAGGCGCGAGGCGGCGGAGTGAGGCTGACGGTCGAGCGACTGGGCCATCGGGGCGACGGGGTGGCCGAGGGCATATTCATCCCCCGCGTCCTGCCCGGCGAAGTGGTGGAAGGCGAGGTCGAAGACGGTCGGATGCCCGCCCCGCGGATCGTCACCGCGGCGCCCGAGCGGGTCAGCCCGCCCTGCCGGCACTACCGGGCCTGCGGCGGCTGCGCGCTGCAGCACGCAAGCGACGGGTTCGTGGCCAACTGGAAGCAGGATGTCGTGCAGACCGCGCTGGCCGCGCAGGGGCTTTCGGCACCGATGCGGCCCATGCACATTTCGCCGCCGGCCACGCGGCGGCGCGCCACCCTTGCGGGGCGGCGGCTCAAGACCGGCGCGATGGTCGGGTTTCACGCCCGCGCCTCCGACGTGCTCACCGAGGTGCCCGATTGCCGCGTCCTCCATCCCGGGCTGGTCGCCGCCCTGCCCGCGCTTGAGGCCGTCACCTTCGCGGGGGCCTCGCGCAAGGGTGCGCTCGCGCTGGCGGTGACGCTGTCGGAGACGGGCGTCGATCTCGCGGTGCGCGGCGGCAAGCCGCTCGACGGCCCGCTGCGCGCGCGGCTGGCCGACATCGCGGCGGCGCACGGGCTTGCTCGTCTCGCCTGGGACAGCGAGGTCGTGGTCACGCGCGCGCCGCCGATTGTGAGTTTCGGCAGCGCCAGGGTGGTGCCCCCGCCCGGCGCTTTCCTGCAGGCCACCCCCGAGGGCGAGGCCGCGCTGCTTTCGGCGGTGCGTGAGGCCGTCGGCGCGCCGCGCCGGGTGGCCGACCTGTTTGCAGGCTGCGGAACCTTCGCCCTGCCGCTGGCCGACAGCAGCGAGGTGTATGCAGTCGAAGGCGACGACGCGATGCGCGCCGCGCTCGACGCGGGCTGGCGGGGGACGCCCGGCCTGCGGAAAGTGACCACCGAGACGCGCGATCTGTTCCGCCGCCCCATGGACAGCGCCACCTTGCGCGACTTCGACGCGGTGGTGATCGACCCGCCGCGTGCCGGCGCGCGCGCCCAGACCGCCGAACTCGCCCGCGCGGGGGTGCCCGTCATCGCGGCGCTCTCCTGCAACCCGGCCAGCTTTGCCCGCGACGCCGCCCAGCTTGTCTCGGGGGGCTACCGCCTGGACTGGGTGCAGGTGATCGATCAGTTCCGCTGGTCGCCCCATGTCGAACTTGCGGCGCGCCTGTCGAGCGGCCATACCGCGCCGGAGCGAAGCTGAAAGAGGCTGAAATGACCCTGCGTGCGCGCGCCGAGGCGTTCATCACGAAACCGCTCGTCGTCAACGGCATCATCGGAGTGATCCTATTCAACGCGATTCTGCTGGGGATGGAGACGTCCGAAACCCTCATGACCGGGTTCGGCCCGCTGATCGTGGCGCTCGACACGGCCTGTCTCGCGGTCTTCGTCGCGGAGCTGTCCATCAAGATGTTCGCGTGGCGGCTGGGCTTTCTGCGTTCGGGCTGGAACATCTTCGATTTTGCCATCGTGGGCATTTCGCTCATCCCCGGCGCGCAGACCTTCAGCGTGCTGCGGGCGCTGCGCATCCTGCGGCTGCTGCGGGTGGTCTCGGTCGCGCCCAGCCTGCGGCGTGTGGTCGAGGGGTTCGTGCGCGCGCTGCCCGGCATGGGTTCGGTGTTCCTGCTGATGGGCATGATCTTCTACATCGGCGCGGTCATGGCGACAAAACTCTTCGGCGACGCCTTCCCCGACTGGTTCGGAACGCTGGGTCTGTCGGCCTACACGCTGTTCCAGATCATGACGCTGGAGTCCTGGTCGATGGGAATCGTCCGCCCGGTGATGGAGCAGTTCCCGTATGCCTGGGTCTTTTTCGTCCCCTTCATCATCGTGACGACCTTCGCGGTGGTAAACCTTCTGGTGGGTCTGATCGTCAATTCGATGCAGGACGCCCACCAGCAGGAGGCCGGCGAACGCACCGACGCCTATCGCGACGAGGTCATCGCCCGCCTGCGCGACATCGAGAAACGGCTCGACGAACTCGGGCGCTGAGCGGCCCGTGTCACGAGGCGTTCGGTGAATCCCTCTCGGAGACGGAACGGGGCTGCGGCGCGCCCGTCACCATCGTCCACCACAGCTTTCCGTTGTCCTGCTGGTAGAAGGCGAAGCCCATGTCGCGAGCGCGCGAATCGAGAATGATGTTGCGGGTCCTGGCCTCGCTCATCCAGGCGGTCAGCGTTTCGAGCTCCGTCTCGTAGGTCTCCGAGATCAACTCGCCCAGCATCCGGCCCTCATAGCCCGCGCGGCGAACGCGTTCGATCGGCGAGGAGCCGTCGGAGCCGAAATGCCATGGCCGCTGCTGAACCGCCATGTCGCGCGAATGCGTCGCCGCCGCCGCGTTGAGACGGCTGTCGAGTTCGAGCGGCCGCAGGCCG
Source organism: Rhodobacteraceae bacterium WD3A24 (assembly GCA_002967695.1). Classification (GTDB taxonomy): domain Bacteria; phylum Pseudomonadota; class Alphaproteobacteria; order Rhodobacterales; family Rhodobacteraceae; genus Alkalilacustris. Next base: position 36,415 of record PUHN01000003.1, read on the forward strand.
TTTTCCTCGCGCAGGGCATTGACGCCGTCGCGCATGCGAAGCTGCACGCGACCTGTGTCGCTATCGCTGAGCCGATAGATCGCCGGAACCCGTTCGCCATCATCGGTCACGCGCATGGGTTGGGGGGCGCAGGCCGCGATGGCGAACAAGGCAAGCAGGCTCAGAAGGAAAATACGCATGGTGCCAAATCCGTAATGTGTCAGTTTCGCCGCATAGCCCGTCTGGGCGGCCGGAGCAAACCCAACTCTGCGTGAGCGGTCTAGGAAGAATTGCGGCGGCTTCGCTTTTGGCATATATTATGCGCCTTCTCGGGTACAGGTGAAGTTCGGGGAGTGCCTGAAATGAGCAAGAAACCGTTCGACCGAAGGTCATTCCTGAGCGCGGGCGCGACCGGCCTTGGCCTGCTCGCGGCGCCGCCGGTCCTCGCCCAGGCAAGCCGCGCTGCGGCGGGAACGGGAGCGGAGCGACAGGCGCGCGAAACGGTGCGCCACAACATTTCCAGTTTCCGGTCGATCGACTGGCGCGCCCATTTCGACAATCTGCGCGGCGGCGCCATCCTGTGCGACACGACCTCGCGCGCGGTGCATTTCTGGGGCGAAGACGAAAGCGTCTATCGCCTTTACCCCTCCTCGGTCCCGATGTCGGAGGAACTCACCCGGCGGGGACGCACGCGGGTCGTGCGCAAGGTAGAGGGGCCGGACTGGCGCCCGACCCCCTCGATGCTGGAGCGCAACCCCGACTGGCCGTCCTATGTGCCGCCCGGCCCGGACAATCCGCTGGGCACGCATGCGCTTTATCTTTCGTGGCAATATTACCGCATCCATGGCACCCACGACACGCGCAAGATCGGGCGGCGGTCGTCCAACGGATGCATCGGGCTGTACAACGAGGATATCGCGGAACTTTTTGGCCTCGCGCGGGTCGGCACCCAGGTGTTGCTGATTTGACGACATGCCGACAAAGCAGGAATATCCGGTTTTCGTCGCCGTTGCTTTTCGGCGGCGAAGCTGCTTTTCACTGGACCTGCGAGGAACAGTCGTGGGTGCTGCCGCCGCCCTCTGCAATCCCGGCGGCAGCAATATCTGGAGGTTCACATGAAGAAGATTGCAATTGCCGCTGCTCTGGCGGTTGCCGCGTCGGCGGCCAATGCCGGCACCTATGAAGAGCCGGAAATCGAGCCGGAAATCATCGTCGAGGACACGACCTCTTCGGCGAACGGGATCGTCGTCCCCATCATGCTTCTGGTTCTGGTGGCCGCGGCGATCGCCAACAACTGATAGCGAACGCATCGAGCCGGAAAGGCGGTGGCGCGGCCGCCGCCTTTTTCAGTTGCCGCGCCGGCGTCAACCGGTCCACCCCTTCAGGTTTTCCTCGATGACCGCCGCCAACGCGGCCACATGGGCATCGTCGTCGTTGAGGCACGGAATGTAGGTGAAGGATTCGCCGCCGGCCTCCTCGAAGCTCTCCCTGATCTCCTCGTTGATCTCTTCGAGCGTCTCGACGCAGTCTGCGGAAAACGCCGGCGCCATGATGGCGATCCGTTTGTGACCCGATTCGGCGAGCCGGGCGACCTCATCGACGGTGTAGGGCTTGAGCCATTCCTCGGGGCCGAAGCGCGACTGGAATGTCGTCGCGATCTCGCCCTTCTGCCATCCCAGCCGTTCGCGCAGCAGCCGCGATGTCTTCTGGCACTGGCAGTGATACGGGTCGCCCTCCATCAGGTATCGCTTGGGCAGGCCGTGATACGACGTCACCAGCAGGTCGGGCCGGTGATCGAGTTTCGCATAGGCCCGCTCGACCGATTGCGCGAGCGCCTCGATGTAGAGCGGATGGTCGAAATAGGGCGGCGCCGTCCGGGCCGCGGGCTGCCATTTCTCGGCCATCAGCGCGCGGAAGAACTGGTCATTCGCGGTGCCGGTGGTCGCGCCGGCATATTGCGGGTAGAGCGGAAAGAACAGGATCCTCTCGCACCCCGCGGCGGCCATGGCGCGCACTTTCGACGGCGTCGAGGGGTTGCCGTAGCGCATGCAGAAATCGACGATCACCTCATCGCCGAATGTCGCCTGCATCCGCGCGGCGATCTTTTCGGTCTGGGCCCTGGTCACCGTCATCAGCGGGCTTTCGCCCGCCTCGTGGTTCCAGATACCTTTATAGGCCGCGCCGGAGCTGAAGGGGCGTTTGGTCAGGATGACCAGTTGCAAAAGCGGCTGCCACAGCCAGGGCGAATAGTCGATCACGCGGCGATCGGAAAGAAACTCACCCAGATAGCGCCGCATCGACCAATAGTCATAATGGTCGGGCGTCCCGAGATTGGCGAGAAGCACGCCGATGCGCGCGCGCGCAACCTTCGGATGATCGGACGGGGCATGCGCAAGGCGCCCGATGCCGGGGCTCGTCATCTCGCCGGCAGGAGCCGGATCGCGCATCGTTGTGTCGGGCATGAGGGTTGTCCTGTTGCGGGTGGCTCGGGTCGCGGTGCGATTCAGATAACGGGAAGACGCCCCCCGTCAATCTTCGCGATCCGAAAGCGGCGTCTCGCGCGCGCCAAGCGCGTCGGCGAGGCGGGCGGACGCCGATCCGGGGCGCAGCGGCCGGGGCTGGCTGTCGGCCGGGGCCCAGCCCGTCAGCCAGACCATCTCGAAGCGCGCGGGCAACCGGCCGTCAGGGCGGGCGAAATGCCGCTGATACAGGCTTTCGGCTAGGTCGAACATCCTCCGCGGCGCCGGGCGGCGTTCGCGCGCGGCCAGGGCGTTTGCCTCGCCCATCCCGCGCAGGTCGTGCATCAGGGCGCGCAGATCGGGATAGGTGACGGTCCGCGTATCGGAATCGGCGACCGGCAGAGCAAACCCGGCCCGCTGCAGCAGCGCCCCGAGGTCGCGCAGCTCGCCGAAAGGCAGAACCCGCGGCGACAACCCCCCGCTCAGGCGACTTTCGGCCTCGGCCAGCGCGACGCGCAGTTCGGCCAGCGTGCGCCCCCCGAACATCACGCCAATGAACAGCCCGTCGGGGCGCAGCGCACGCCGGCACTGCACGAGCTGGCCGACGGGATCGCCGGCCCAGTGCATGCAGAGCCCGTGGATGATCAGATCATGCGCGCCCTCTTCGAGATCGAGCGTGTCCGCATCGGCGACGATACGTGCACCGGGCACCGCGCCGGCCCATGTCTCGGCCGCCCCGGTCACGACGGCGGGAGCGGTAAACGATCTGTTAACCTCGGCGAGTCTCTCCTTAAGTTCGGCAATCGCGAGCTCGTGCAGAAACGTCACCGGGGCGCGGCGGGCGCGGGTGCGGTTGCGCAGAAGGGCGGCGCGGTCGGCAAGCTCGGGCGGGCGGGTCATCGCGACTCCTTGGCGTCGAGGGTGATCTAGGCGGTCGTGATGGTTTTGCAAAGCGTCATTCGAACGATCTACCCTCCGCAATGTCTGACCTGCGAGGCGCGCGTGATCGACGATCACGCGCTGTGCGGGGCCTGCTGGCGCGACACGCCCTTCATCACAGGGCTGGTCTGCGACCGCTGCGGCGCCCCGCTGCCCGGCGACGCCGCCGAAGCGCCCGCGACGTGCGACGACTGTCTCGCGCTCGCCCGGCCCTGGACCCGCGGGCGGGCCGCCGTCATCTACGATGGCGGCGGGCGCGACCTCGTTCTCGCGCTCAAGCACCGAGACCGGCAGGATCTCGCGGTCCCGATGGCACGCTGGATGCTTGCGGCCGCCGCGCCGATCCTGGCGAAGGGGATGCTCGTGGTGCCGGTCCCGCTGCACCCGTTGCGCTTCCTGCGTCGTCGCGGGAATCAGGCGGCGCTTCTGGCCAGCGGCGTGGCACGCGGGGCGGGGCTGACCCACTGCCCCGACCTTCTGGTGCGCGCGCGACGCACCCCGACGCAGGAGGGGCGCGACCGCGAGGAGCGCTTCGCCAACGTCGTCGGCGCGGTCGCCCCGCATCCGCGACGGGCGGCACGGGCGGCGGGGCGGGCCGTGCTGTTGGTCGATGACGTGATGACCTCGGGGGCCACGCTGGCCGGTGCGGCGGAGGCCTGCCTTGCGGCCGGCGCGGCCGAAGTCCGCGTGCTGGCGTTTGCGCGCGTTGCACGGCGTGCCTAAATCCTTATAGTCGCGCCAACAAAGGAAGTGCCATGCAATCTGTCGAAATTTACACCTCGCCGCTCTGCGGTTTCTGCCACGCGGCCAAACGCCTGCTTTCGAAAAAGGACGTGGCGTTCACCGAACACGATGTATGGGCCGACCCCGGCCGCAAGCCAGAGATGATGCAGCGTGCGCACGGCAAGCACACGGTTCCGCAGATTTTCATCGGCGACACCCATGTGGGCGGCTGCGACGAACTCTACGCGCTTGAACGGGCCGGCAAGCTCGACGCCCTGCTCGAAGGCTGAGGGTGATGCGGGCCGGGCTGGTTCAGCTCACCGTTTCGGACGATCCGGTCGCAAACCTGCCCGACACGCGCGCGCGAATCCGCCAGGCGGCAGACGGAGGGGCGGGCTTCGTCCTGACCCCGGAGGTGACGAACTGCGTCTCGCTGAGCCGCAGGCGGCAAAACGAGGTTCTTGCCCACGAGGAGGATGACGCCACCCTCGCCGCCCTGCGCGACGAGGCGGCCGCCTGTGGCGTCTGGCTGCTGATCGGATCGCTCGCGCTCAAGACGGACGACCCGCAGGGGCGGTTCGCCAACCGCTCCTTCCTGATCGGTCCTGACGGGGCGATCACCGCGCGCTATGACAAGATCCACATGTTCGATGTGGCGCTTTCCGAGACGGAGACCTTCCGCGAATCGGAGGGCTACCGCCCCGGCGACCGGGCCGTCGTCGCCGAAACGCCCTTTGCAAAGATCGGGCTTTCGGTGTGCTATGATCTGCGCTTTGCGTATCTCTACCGCGCCCTTGCCCAGGCGGGGGCGCAGATTCTCACGGTGCCCTCGGCCTTCAGCCCGGCCAGCGGCCCGGCGCACTGGGAGCCGCTGCTGCGTGCGCGCGCGATCGAGACGGGCGCCTATGTGCTCGCCCCCGCGCAGACGGGCACGCATCAGGCCAGCCAGGGCAAGCAGCGCCGCACACACGGCCACAGCCTGGCCGTCGGGCCGTGGGGCGAGGTTCTGGCCGATGGCGGAACCGAGCCAGGCGTGAGCTTCGTCGATCTGGACATGGAGGCGGTGAACGAGGCGCGCCGGCGCATCCCGGCGCTGACCCATGACCGTCCCTTTGCGGGGCCCTGATGACTGATCGGACCGACGATCTCGCGGCCGCGCTGTTCAGCGAGCTGTTCATGGCCGACCAGCTCGCGCGCAACCGGATTTCGCGCGTTCTGCCCAAGGGAATGGAGCTGTCGCATTTCGGGGTGCTCAACCACCTCGCCCGCGTCCATGACGAACGCACCCCCGCCCAGCTCGCGCGGGCGTTTCACGTCACCCGCGGGGCGATGACCAACACTCTGGGAAAACTCGAATGGGCGGGCTACGTTCATATCCGGCCAGACTGGGACGACGCGCGGCGCAAGTTCGTTTCGATCAGCCCGGCCGGACGGCGCGCCCGTGATGCGGCGCTCGCGGCGATCAGCCCGGTGCTGGCCGAAGCCGTCGAGACGCTGGGCGCCGAGCGCGTCAAGCTCGCCCTGCCGGTGCTGCGCGAGCTGCGCACCCGGATGGAGGGCGAGCAGTAGCGCCTCAGCCCGCAGGGCGAAGGCTGGTGGTGACGTAATTGACCGACAGATCCCGATGCGAGAGCGACCAGGACCAGCTCAACGGGTTGAAGACGAAGCCCTTGCGATCCACCGGCTCGAGCCCCGCCACCTCCAGCATGGCGTAGAGCTCGTCGGGCGTGATGAACTTGCGCCAGTCATGGGTGCCCCTGGGCAGCCAGCGCATGACATGCTCGGCGCCCAGGATCGCGACGGCAAAGCTCTTGGCGTTGCGGTTGAGGGTCGAGCAGGCCATCAGACCGCCGGGCCGGAGAAGCTCGCGGCAGGCGCGCAGATAGGCGGGCGGATCGGAGACATGCTCGACCACTTCCATGTTCATCACCACGTCGAAGGTCTCCCCCGCCTCGGCCAGGGCTTCGGCGCTGGTGTGGCGGTAGTCGATCGCCAGACCTTCCTGGTCGGCATGGATTCGCGCGACGGGGATGTTGCGCTCGGCCGCGTCGGCGCCGACGACATCGGCGCCCAGCCGGGCCATCGGCTCGGACAGAAGCCCGCCGCCGCAGCCGATGTCGAGAAAACGCAGCCCCTCGAACGGGGCCGGCGCGGTCAGATCGCGGTCGAATTCGGCCGCGACCTGGGCGGTGATGTAGTCGAGCCGGCAGGGGTTGAGCATGTGCAGCGGGCGGAACTTGCCGTGCGGATCCCACCATTCGGCGGCCATCGCCTGGAATTTCTCGATCTCGGTGTCGTCGATCGTCGTCTCGGATGCCATGCGGCCTCACTTATGAAAATTTGACCCGTCGTTATGGTAGCATCGGCTGACGAACTATATAGGGCAGGAATGAACAGGATCGCAGGTCAAAACAGCGCGGCGGCGCATCTCTACCCTCCGCTTTCTCCTTTCGACGAGAGAATGCTCGATGTGGGCGACGGCCACAGCCTGTATGTCGAGCAGTGCGGAAATCCTGACGGCATTCCGGTGGTCGTCCTGCATGGCGGCCCCGGCGGTGGCTGCAGCCCGGCGATGCGGCGGTATTTCGACCCGGCGACATATCGCATCGTTCTGTTCGACCAGCGCGGCTGCGGCGCCTCGCGTCCCCATGCCAGCGTCGAGGCCAACACCACATGGCATCTCGTCGCCGATATCGAACGCATCCGCGAGGCGCTGGGAATCGCGCGCTGGATCGTCTTCGGCGGAAGCTGGGGGGCGACGCTGGCGCTGATCTACGCCCAGACCCATCCCGACCGTACCGCCTATCTCGCCCTGCGCGGCGTTTTCCTGATGACGCAGGCCGAACTCGACTGGTTCTACGGCGGCGGCGCGGGACGGTTCTGGCCCGAACTCTGGCAGGAATTTCTCGCCCCCATCCCCGAGTCCGAGCGCGGCGACCTGATCGCCGCGTATGCTCGCAGACTGTTCACCGGCGACACCGTGGAGGAGACGCGCCACGCCCGTAAATGGGCGAGATGGGAAAACGCCCTGGCCGCGATCACCTCGCCCGCGCTGGCCGGCGAAAGCCCGGCAGATTATGCCCGTGCCTTTGCGCGGCTGGAGAATCACTATTTTCTCAATCGCGGCTTTCTCGACCGTGACGGCCAGATCCTCGACTCCATGCCCCGGATCGCCGAGATACCGGGCAGCATCGTCCAGGGGCGTTACGACATGATATGCCCGCCCCGCTCGGCCTACGCGCTGTCGCAGCGCTGGCCCGCCGCGGCGTTGCGGATCGTGCCAATGGCCGGGCACGCCCTGTCCGAACCCGGCATCAGCGCCGAGCTGGTCCACGTGATGGACGGGCTGCGCGATCAGGCCGGATGGCTGGGGCTGTGAGGGCTTGCACGGACGCGCCGTCTCGCCTATATCCGCCTCAACAGCGGCGCGCCGGGTCCAAACCGGCGCCCACCGAATGGTTCAGCGGGCCGCTCGGCCCGCTTTTTTGTTTTGGGGTATCCGTGACAGACTTGGTGGCAAAGACGAGTATCGACCGCCGGCTCTCCGAGACCGTGCGCCCCGTTATCGAGGGCATGGGCTATGAGCTGGTGCGTCTGCGGCTGTTGGGCGGCAAGACCCGCACGCTGCAGATCATGGCCGATCGCCCCGAGGGCGGGATCGAGGTGACCGAGTGCGCCGAGATCTCGACCGCCGTGTCGGCGGTGCTCGATGTCGAGGATCCGATCGAGGGAAACTACACGCTCGAGGTCTCCAGCCCCGGCATCGACCGCCCGCTCACCCGGCTCAAGGATTTCGACGCCTGGGCGGGATACGAGGCCCGGCTGGAAACCAGCGAGCTGATCGACGGGCGGCGACGCTTCCGCGGCGTCCTGCGGGGTGTCGAGGATGGCGAGGTGCTCATCGAGATCGCCACGCCGGAACGTGGTGGAGACGGCGAGACGGTGATCATCGGGCTGGATTTCGACTGGCTCTCCGACGCCAAGCTGATCCTGACCGACGATCTGATCGCCGACATGCTCAAGACACGCAAGGACGCCGGCGTGATCAATGATGCCGATTTTGACGATATCGAAACCGAAAGCGACACCGCTTCCGAACAGGAGTGAAAGAGATGGCCATCACGAGTGCCAACCAGCTTGAGCTTTTGCAGACTGCCGAGGCGGTGGCCCGCGAAAAGATGATCGACCCCGATCTGGTGGTCGAGGCGATGGAAGACAGCCTCGCCCGCGCGGCCAAGTCCCGCTACGGCGCCGACATGGATATCCGCGTCTCGATCGACCGCAAGACGGGCCGTGCGACCTTCACCCGCGTGCGCACCGTGGTCGAGGAGGTGGAGAATCACCACGCCGAGATGACCGTGGAAGAGGCCAAGCAGTATCTCGACGACCCGAAGGTCGGCGACGAGATCACCGACGAGGTGCCTGCGGTCGAGCTTGGCCGGATCGCCGCGCAGTCGGCCAAGCAGGTGATCCTGCAAAAGGTCCGCGAGGCCGAGCGCGACCGCCAGTACGAGGAATTCAAGGACCGGATCGGAACGATCATCAACGGCATCGTCCGGCGCGAGGAATACGGCAACATCATCGTCGATGTGGGCCGGGGCGAGGCGGTGCTGCGGCGCAACGAGAAGATCGGCCGCGAAAGCTACCGCCCCAACGACCGCATCCGCGCCTATATCAAGGATGTCCGCCGTGAGGCCCGCGGGCCGCAGATTTTCCTGTCGCGCACCGCGCCCGAATTCATGGCCGAGCTGTTCAAGATGGAGGTGCCGGAAATCTATGACGGCATCATCGAGATCAAGGCCGTCGCCCGCGATCCCGGCTCGCGCGCCAAGATCGGCGTGATCTCCTACGACTCCAGCATCGACCCGGTGGGCGCCTGCGTCGGCATGCGCGGCAGCCGCGTTCAGGCCGTCGTCAACGAGCTACAGGGCGAGAAGATCGACATCATTCCGTGGAACGAGGATCAGGCGACATTCCTCGTCAACGCGCTCCAGCCCGCCGAGGTCTCCAAGGTGGTCATCGACGAGGACGCCCAGAGCATCGAGGTCGTCGTCCCCGACGACCAGCTCAGCCTCGCCATCGGCCGGCGCGGGCAGAACGTGCGGCTGGCCAGCCAGCTGACAGGGCTCGATATCGACATCATGACCGAGGCCGAGGAAAGCGAGCGTCGCCAGGCCGAATTCGCCGAGCGCACACAGCTTTTCGTCGACAACCTTGACGTGGACGAGACTCTTGCCCAACTGTTGGTGGCGGAAGGGTTCACCTCGCTCGAAGAGGTCGCCTATGTCGAGCAGGACGAGCTCCTCTCGATCAGCGGCTTTGACGAGGGAACGGCCGACGAGTTGCAGGCCCGCGCCCGCGACCGGCTCGAAGAGGTGAACCGCCAGGCGCTGGAATCGGCGCGCGCACTGGGCGCCGAGGACAGCCTGATCGAGTTCGAGGGGCTCACGCCCCAGATGGTCGAGGCACTGGCGAAGGACGGCATCAAGACGCTGGAGGACTTCGCCACCTGCGCCGACTGGGAACTGGCCGGTGGCTGGACGACGGTCAACGGCGAGCGCGTCAAGGATGACGGGCTTCTCGAACCGTTCGAGGTCAGCCTCGAAGAGGCCCAGCACCTGGTGATGACGGCCCGCGTGCTGCTCGGCTGGGTCGATCCGGCCGAACTTGAGGGTAGCGCCGATGAGGAAGGCGCCGAGGACGGCGCCGTTGGCGACGAACAGGCCGAAGGGGGCGCCGACGAGGAGGCGCGGGTCTGAGCGGCGGCGGCACGGAGGCCGCGATGACGCGCGGCGGTCGCGAGAAGCGCCGCGAGGACGGGCCCGAGCGGCGCTGCATCGCAACGGGGCTTTCCCGCCCGGCGGGCGGGATGATCCGTTTCGTGATCGGCCCCGACGGAGCGGTGGTGCCCGATATCCTGGGCCGGCTGCCGGGGCGTGGCATCTGGGTGAGTGCCGACCGCGCTGCGCTCGACAAGGCGGTGTCGAAAAAGCTCTTCGCCCGCGTCGCGCGCCAGCCGGTCGCGGTGCCCGAGGGGCTCGTCGATACCGTCGAGGCGCAACTCTTGCGCCGGGTGGTCGAATTGATATCTCTGGCGCGCAAGAGCGGCGCGGCGGTGGCCGGTTTCGAGAAGGTCCGGAACTGGCTGATGAGCGGCGAGGCAGCCGTGCTGATTCAGGCCTGCGACGGCTCACAGCGGGGCAAGTCCAGGCTGCGCCCGCCCGAAGGGGAAACGGGCCGCATCGGCTGTCTGTCGGCGTCGGAATTGGGTTTGGCTTTCGGGCGCGAACATGTGATACATGCCGCGCTTGCGACTGGCGGACTCACGGCGCGTGTTGTAGAGGAAGCGGCAAGGCTCGCGGGGTTGCGCGGGCGGAACGGCGGATGTGCCGCCGGGAAGGATACGAAAGACGCATGAGCGATAGCGATACAGACGGCAAGAAGACACTCGGCCTCCGCGGGTCGCGCCCCGGCCAAGTGAAGCAGAGCTTCAGCCATGGCCGCACGAAGAACGTGGTCGTCGAGACGAAGCGCAAGCGCGTGGTCGTGCCCAAGGGCGGCGCGGGCAAGGACACGGGCGAGCCCCGCGGAGCGAAGTCCGCCGGCGGTGATCCCGCGCGTCGGCCCGCCGGGATCACCGATGCCGAGATGGATCGCCGGCTTAAGGCCGTTCAGGCCGCCAAGGCACGCGAGGCCGAGGAAGAGCGCGCCCGCGCCGACGAGGAGCGCCGCCGGGAGGAAGAGCGCCAGCGCCGCCGCGAGGAAATCGAGGCCAAGGAGCGCGAGGAACGCGCGCGCGAGGAGGCGCTCAAGGCCAAGGAAGAGGAAGAGGAGCGCCGCAAGCGCGAGGCCGACGAGGCCGCGCGCCGGGAGCAGGAGGCGCCCAAGGCCGCCTCCGAGCCCGTGGCCGAGGCGCCCGCGCCCGACAAGCCGCAAGCCAAGGCCCCCTCGGGGCCGCGCAAGACCGACCGCGACCGGCCCGAGCGCGAAGGCAAGGGCAAGGGCAAGGGCGATGGCGGCGGTGGTCGCCGCGCCGGCAAGCTGACGCTCAACGAGGCGCTTTCGGGCGATGGCGGCCGCCAGCGCAGCCTCGCGGCGATGAAGCGCAAGCAGGAGCGCGCGCGTCAGAAAGCCATGGGCCAGAGCGCCCCGCGCGAGAAGGTCGTGCGCGACGTCCAGATCCCCGACACGATCGTCGTCTCCGAGCTGGCCAACCGCATGGCCGAGCGCGTCGCCGATGTGGTCAAGGCGCTGATGAAGAACGGCATGATGCTCACCCAGAACCAGTCGATCGACGCCGAGACGGCCGAGCTGGTTGTCGAGGAGTTCGGCCACAAGCCCGTCCGCGTCTCCGACGCCGATGTCGAGCAGGTCATCGAACAGGTCGAGGACGATCCCGACGCGCTCCAGCCGCGCCCGCCGATCATCACGATCATGGGCCATGTCGATCACGGCAAGACGTCGCTGCTCGACGCGATCCGCAAGGCCAATGTCGTCTCGGGCGAAGCCGGCGGCATCACCCAGCATATCGGCGCCTATCAGGTGCAGTCCGACAGCGGCGCGACGCTGACCTTCCTCGACACGCCGGGCCACGCCGCCTTCACATCCATGCGGGCGCGCGGCGCCAATGTCACCGACATCGTCGTGCTGGTTGTCGCCGCCGACGACTCGGTGATGCCGCAGACGATCGAGGCGATCAATCACGCCAAGGCGGCGGAGGTGCCGATGATCGTGGCGATCAACAAGTGCGACAAGCCCGAGGCCGACCCGGACAAGGTGCGCACCGAGCTTCTCCAGCACGAGGTCATCGTCGAGAAGCTGTCGGGCGACGTGCAGGATGTCGAGGTCTCGGCGATCTCGGGCGAGGGGCTCGACGAGCTGCTCGAGGCCATCGCGCTGCAGGCCGAAATCCTCGAACTCAAGGCCAATCCCGACCGCGCCGCGATGGGGGCGGTCATCGAAGCCAAGCTCGATGTCGGCCGTGGGCCGGTCGCCACGGTTCTGGTGGAGCACGGCACGCTCAGGCGCGGCGACATCTTCGTCGTCGGCGAACAATGGGGCAAGGTCCGCGCACTGATCAACGACCGCGGCGAGCGGGTCGAGGAGGCGGGGCCGTCGGTCCCTGTCGAGGTGCTCGGCCTCAACGGCACGCCCGAGGCGGGCGACGTGCTCAACGTCGTCGAGACCGAGGCGCAGGCCCGCGAAATCGCCGAATACCGCCAGGAGGCGGCCAAGGACAAGCGCGCCGCCGCCGGTGCGGCGACGACACTCGAACAGCTCATGGCCCAGGCCAAGCAGGACGAGTCCGTCGCCGAACTGCCCGTGGTGGTTAAGGCCGACGTGCAGGGCTCGGCCGAGGCGATCGTCCAGGCGCTGGAGAAGATCGGCAATGACGAGGTCCGCGTGCGGGTGATCCACCACGGCGTTGGCGCGATCACCGAGTCCGACATCGGCCTGGCCGAGGCGTCGGGCACGCCGGTGATCGGCTTCAACGTCCGCGCCAACGCGCCGGCGCGCAGGGCGGCCAACCAGAAGGGCGTCGAGATCCGCTACTACTCGGTGATCTACGACCTTGTCGACGACATCAAGGCGGCGGCTTCGGGGCTGTTGTCCAACGAGGTGCGCGAGAAATACATCGGCTATGCCGAGATTCGCGAGGTCTTCAAGGTCTCGGGCGTCGGCAAGGTGGCCGGCTGTCTCGTCACCGAGGGCATCGCGCGCCGCTCGGCCGGGGTGCGCCTGCTGCGCGAGGATGTCGTGGTCCACGAGGGCACGCTCAAGACGCTCAAGCGTTTCAAGGACGAGGTCAAGGAAGTCATCTCCGGGCAGGAATGCGGCATGGCTTTCGACCATTACGAGGACATCCGCCCCGGCGACGTGATCGAGATCTTCGAGCGCGAGGAGGTCGAGCGCACCCTGAAATAGGGCGCCGGGCCACGCGGATGGATGGACGTGAAAGGGGCGCCTTGGAGCGCCCCTTTTCATTGCCCGCTCAGAGCCAGTCGCGCAGAATCGGGATCAGCGGCAGATCAGCCGGCGGCATGGGATAGTCGCGCAGATCGCCCGCGCGCACCCATTTGAGCGCCTGCGCCTCCCGCGGGCGCGGTATGCCCGCCCATTTGCGGCAGGCGAACAGCGGCATGAGCAGATGAAAATCCGCATAGGCGTGGCTGGCGAAGGTCAGCGGCGCGAGGCAGGACGCCCATGTGTCGATGCCCAGCTCCTCCTCCAGTTCGCGGATCAGCGCGGCCTCGGGCGACTCGCCCGGCTCGACCTTGCCGCCGGGAAACTCCCACAGCCCGGCCATTGCCTTGCCCTCGGGGCGCTGGGCCAGCAGGACGCGGCCATCCGGGTCGATCAGCGCGACCGCCGCGACGAGTGTGAGCTTCATGAGCGGTAGTCGGCGTTGATGTCGATATAGCGATGGGTCAGGTCGCAGGTCCAGACCGTCGCGCATCCCGTTCCAATCCCGAGATCGACGCTGATGGTCAACTCCTGGCGCTTCATGTAGGCGGCGGCCTCGGCCTCGTCATAGGAGGGGGCGACCCAGCCGTTCTCGGCCACGCGGATATTGCCGAAATCTATCGACAGCCGGTCGCGGTCGGCCGCCGCGCCCGATTTCCCCACCGCCATCACCACGCGGCCCCAGTTGGGATCCTCGCCCGCGATGGCCGTCTTGACCAGCGGGGAGTTGGCGATCGCCATGCCCACGCGGTGAGCGTCTGAATCACTGGCCGCCCCGGTCACGGCGATCTCGACGAATTTCGACGCGCCCTCGCCGTCGCGCACCACCTGATGGGCGAGGTCGAGCATCACGCGGCCCAGCGCAGCCTCGAACGCCTGTGCGCCGGATGAGCGCATGTCGGTGATCTCGGGCGCCTCAGACCGGCCCGTCGCCGCGACCATCACCGTGTCCGAGGTCGAGGTATCGCTGTCCACGGTGATGCAGTTGAAACTCAGATCGGCCTGACGGCGCACCATTTCCTGCAGCGGTTCGGCGGCGACGCTTGCATCGGTAAAGATGTAGACCAGCATTGTCGCCATGTCGGGCGCGATCATCCCCGAGCCCTTGGCGATTCCCGCGATGTGCACGGGCACTTCCCCCACGCGCGTCTCCGCCGATGCACCCTTGGCGAAGGTGTCGGTGGTCATGATCGCGCGGGCCGCGTCCGGCAGACCGTCGGGGGAGAGACGCGCGCTCAGCTCGTCGATGGCCTCGGCGATCCGTCCATGGGGCAGCGGCTCGCCGATCACGCCGGTCGAGGCGGTGAACACCCGCTCGACCGGAACGGCGAGCCGGCCCGACACCGCCGCGCCGAGCGCATCGACCGCCTCCTGCCCATGCCGGCCGGTAAAGGCGTTGGCATTGCCCGAATTGACGAGGATCGCGGCGCCGGCCTGCGTGTCGGCCGGGCCGGCGAGCTTGGCCTGGCAGTCAAGCACCGCCGCAGAGCGCGTGGCCGAGCGTGTGAAGACCCCCGCCACCGTGCTGCCGGGGGCCAGCCGGGCGAGCATGACGTCGTCGCGCCCGGCGTAGCGCACGCCGGCGGCGACGCTGGCGAATTCGGCCCCCGCGATCGGGGGGAGCGTCAGCGGCCCCTTCGGCGCCAGGGGCGAGACCTCGGGCGCCGACGCGCCGGCGCCAAGGCGGGCGAGCGCCCTGCGCAGCTCCTTGGCGCGGGCCTTCCAGAGGCGCGCCTTCTTCTTGTTCTTGCCGGCCATGCCCTAGCCCTCCGGGTGGCGCCCGGCGGGCGTCGCTCGCCCGCGCGCGGCGCGCCTCATTCGTCGAGAGCGGCGCCCTCGACGATAATGCCGGGGTCGATGCCGTCAGCCATGCGCTCAATTTCGGCGTCTCCGGTCGCCGCGTCGATGCGCGCCTGCGCGGCCTCTTGGCGCAGCGATTCGACGATCTGCTGACGCACCTCTTCCAGCGGCGGCGCCTCCGACATGCGGGTCTCGTTGAGCCGCACAATGTGCCAGCCGAACTGCGTCTGGAAGGGCTCGGACACCTCGCCCGCTTCAAGGCTGGTTACTGCTTCCTCGAAAGGCTCGACCATCATGCCAAGGCCGAACCAGCCCAGCGAGCCGCCGCTTTGCGCGGTGTTGTCGAGCGAATGCTCCTGCGCGAGCGCGGCGAAATCCGCCCCCCCGGCGAGTTCCTCGGCGATGGCGCGGGCCTCGTCCTCCGTCTCGACCAGGATGTGGGCGGCGTTGTATTCTTCCTCGGGCTCGGCGCTGGCGTAGCGTTCCTCATAGGCGGCCTGAACGGCCTCCTCGCTGGCCGCCGCCTCGGTCGCGTCTTCGAGCACCAGGGTCGCGAGGAAATTGCGGCGCTGGTTTTCCAGCATCAGCCGTTCGCGCCGGTCCAGATCGCCGGTCATCGAGTCCACCAGCGCCGTCTGCTCGACAAGCTGGTCGAGAACCGCGCCGAACAGCGTCTGGGGCGGCAGCGACTGGAAACGCTGCGGCAGCCGCTCGCGCATCGCGATCATGTGCCCGACGGTGATCTCGGTATCGTTGACCACGGCCACCACCGTGTCGGCGCTCGGCGCGTCGCCGTCCTGTGCGGCGACGGGCATGGCAAGGCCTGCGGCCAGTGCGGCGGCGGTCCAGAAGCCGGATTTCCTGATCATTGCGAACTCCCTTGCGGCGTCGCGGCGAGGCGACGTTGACACTGCGCGACCGGCCCCTTACATCGCACACTGGTTCTGCGCGGGGCCGGGCAACTCGACTTGCCGCTGTTCTATGGAACGTGGATCGGCCGGGCAACCCTCATCCGGGCAAGACGATGTGACATTGCACCAGGCGGAGAAAACATGCTGGGTTTCGGAACGCTCACCAGAAAGGTGCTGGGCACCCCGAATGAGCGCAAGGTCAAAGCGGTCCGCCCGATCGTGGAGAAGATCAACGCCCTGGAACCCGAATTCCGCGCGCTGGACGATGACGCGCTGATCGCCAAGACCGAGGAGTTCAAGCAGCGCCACGCCGGCGGCGAGAGCCTCGACTCGCTTCTGCCCGAGGCCTTCGCCAATTGCCGCGAGGCCGCGCACCGCGCGCTGGGGCTGCGCGCCTTCGACGTCCAGCTCATCGGGGGCATCTTCCTGCACCGGGGCAATATCGCCGAGATGAAGACGGGCGAGGGCAAGACGCTGGTCGCCACCTTCCCGACGTATCTGAATGCGCTGACGGGCAAGGGCGTGCATATCGTCACCGTCAACGACTACCTCGCCAAGCGCGACGCCGAGTGGATGGGCAAGGTCTATTCCCGGCTCGGCATGACGACGGGCGTGATCTATCCCCAGCAGCCCGACGCGGAAAAGCACGGCGCCTATGGGGCCGATGTCACCTACGCCACCAACAACGAGCTGGGCTTCGACTATCTGCGCGACAACATGAAGTCGGAGCTCTCGCAGATGGTCCAGCGCGGCCATCACTTCGCCATCGTCGACGAGGTCGATTCGATCCTCATCGACGAGGCGCGCACGCCGCTGATCATCTCGGGCCCCAGTCAGGACCGTTCAGACCTCTACACATCCGTCGACAGGCTGGTTCCGGAAATTACCGAAGACCACTTCACCCTCGACGAGAAGACCCGCAACGTCACCTACACCGACGAGGGCAACGAGTTCATCGAGCATAAACTGCGCGAAGCGGGGCTGCTGCCCGAGGACCAGTCGCTCTATGATCCCGAGTCGACGTCACTGGTGCATCACGTCACGCAGGCCCTGCGCGCCCACAAGCTGTTCCACCGCGACCAGAACTACATGGTCCGCGACGGCGAGGTGGTGCTGGTCGACGAATTCACGGGGCGCATGATGCCCGGCCGCCGGCTGTCGGAGGGCCTGCACCAGGCCATCGAGGCCAAGGAAGGCGTGGCCATCCAGCCCGAGAACGTCACGCTGGCCTCGGTGACCTTCCAGAACTTCTTCCGGCTCTATGAAAAACTTGCCGGCATGACCGGTACCGCCACCACCGAGGCCGAGGAATTCCGCGAGATCTACGGCCTCGGCGTGGTCGAGATTCCCACCAACGAGCCGATCGCGCGCCTCGACGAGCACGATCAGGTCTACCGCACCGCCAATGAAAAGTATGACGGCATCCTCGCCGCCATCGAGGAGGCCCACGCCAAGGGCCAGCCGATCCTGGTGGGCACGACCTCGATCGAGAAGTCGGAGCTGCTCTCGAACATGCTCGACAAGGCCGGGATCAAGCACAACGTGCTCAATGCCCGCCAGCACGAGAAGGAGGCGCAGATCATCGCCGAGGCCGGCAAGTTCGGCGCGGTGACAATCGCCACCAACATGGCCGGGCGCGGCACCGACATCCAGCTGGGCGGCAATGTCGAGATGAAGGTGATCGAGGCGCTCGACGAGAACCCCGAGACCGACCCCGAGAAGCTGCGCGAGGAAATCGAGGCCCAGGTCGCCGACGAAAAACGCCGTGTGATCGAGGCCGGCGGCCTTTTCGTGCTGGGCACCGAACGCCATGAAAGCCGGCGGATCGACAACCAGCTGCGCGGCCGGGCGGGGCGTCAGGGCGATCCGGGGCGGTCGTGCTTTTTCCTGTCACTGGAAGACGACCTGATGCGCATCTTCGGCTCGGAGCGGCTCGACAAGGTGCTTTCGGGGCTGGGGATGAAAGAGGGCGAGGCGATCGTTCACCCCTGGGTGAACAAGAGCCTGGAAAAGGCCCAGACCAAGGTCGAGGCGCGCAACTTCGACATCCGCCGTCAGCTTCTCAAGTTTGACGACGTGATGAACGACCAGCGCAAGGTCATCTTCGGCCAGCGGCTGGAGATCATGAAGGCCGACGACCTCTCCGAGATCGTGCAGGACATGCGCCACCAGGTGATCGACGACCTGGTGGACGAGTATCTCCCCCCGAAGACCTATCACGACCAATGGGATGCCCAGGGCCTTTACGCCGCGGCGCTGGAGAAACTCGGGATCGAGGTTCCTGTGATCGCCTGGGCCGAGGAAGACGGCGTCGATCAGGAGGTGATTCGCGAACGTCTCTACGAGGCCAGCGACAAGCTGATGGACGAAAAGGCCGAGCAGTTCGGCAGCGACAGCATGCGCACGATCGAGAAGCAGATCCTGCTTCAGACGATCGACAGCAAGTGGCGCGATCACCTCGTCACGCTGGAGCATCTGCGCTCGGTCGTCGGCTTTCGCGGCTACGCGCAGCGCGACCCGCTCAATGAATACAAGACCGAGGCTTTCGCGCTGTTCGAGACGATGCTCAACGCCCTGCGCGAGGATGTCACGCAGAAGCTCTCGCGCATCCGCCCGCTCAGCCCCGAAGAGCAGGAGCGGATGATGGAACAGCTCGCCGAACAGCAAAAGGCGATGGAGGCCCCGGCAAAGGCCGGCGGGGTCGCCCAGCAGGCCGATGCGCCCGTCCCGCTGCGCGAGGGGTTCGACGAAAACGACCCCGACACCTGGGGCAACCCCGGCCGCAACGAGCCCTGCCCCTGCGGATCGGGCAAGAAATTCAAGCATTGTCACGGCCGCCTGGGCTGACACGCGACGACCAGAAACAGGCAGGAACTCGTCACCCCGACGCCACGGCTTTGCCCGGTTTGGCGCCTAGACCTTGCCACAGTCGGGATACCAAGACGGAGTCCGGGGATGAACCTCTTGCGACGCAACCTATTCATGATCGTCATGACGGCGACGATCGCGCTGGGCACGGGCGTGGCGATGCAGCACACCGCATCGCCCGACCACCCGGCGCTGACGGATGCGGCGCCGACCCGCGACGACGAACCGGCGGCGGCACCGACCGCAGCCGCCGAGGCCGCCGGCGCTGAGGCAAGCATCGAAATGCCTACGGCCGCCCCGCTCATCCCGCATGCCCCGGCGCGGCCCTCTCGGCGGGTGGCTGCACCCGCCGAGACGGGCGAAACCGCCTCCCCCCTGCCCGCCGGCCCCGCTGACGACGGCCCCGTCGCGGCCCGAACGGCAACGCTGTTTCCCTCCACCCCGCCGCCGGCCGCGGCGCGCCCCGGCGCCGGATTCGTGCCGCCCGTCCCCGTCGGCCCGCCGATCAACGCGCTCGCCCGTGCCACCGCCGTGCAGCCCGAGACCGCTGCCTTGCCGCGCGCGCAGCCGCGTACGGCCGGCGAGGCGTTCAGCCGCGCCGAGACGCCCGAGTCCTGCACGCCCGCGCTTTCGCTCGGCGCAGCGCCGGCCGCGATGCTTGATATCGAGCTGCACGCACCCTGCCACGCCGAAAGCCGGCTGGTGCTGCGCCACGCCGAGCTGGCGATCAGCGCCTACACCGACGGCGACGGCCGCCTGCTGCAACTCATCCCCGCCTTGCAGGCCGAGGCCGAGGTCGTCGCCGCCTTTCCCGGCGGCCCCGAGATACGCGCGCGAGTCGATGTCCCCGAGGTCGAGGATTATCATCGCGTCGCGATCCAATGGCAGGGCGACGACGATTTCGCCCTGCACGCCTATGAGTTCGGCGCCGAATACGGTGAACCGGGCCATGTCTCGTCGCAGGACGGCGACGGCGGCGCCGCCGGATTCATCACGCGGCTGGGCGATGCGCGGGTGGATTGGCCCCTGCTTGCCGAGGTCTATTCGCTTCCACTAACCGGGATAGAGCAGGCGGGAACGGTGCGCTTCGAGGTCGAGGCCGAAGTGAGCGATCTGACCTGCGGCCGCGAAATGCTGGGCGAGGCTCTCGAAATGCGCGGCGGCGGGGAGGTCGAATCGGTCGAGCTGACCCTGCCGATGCCCGATTGCGGCGGTCGCGGCGGATTTCTGGTGTTGAAAAATCTCCTGCCCGACCTGACTATCGCTGGCGACTGACTTGGCCGGATAGCTCGAATGGCTCCGATCCTGCGCCGCGCGGCGTGCCTGGTTGCCGCGGTTCTGCTGTTTCACGCCGGGGCGCCGCTGGCCGCGCAGGACGTGACGCTGCAGTCCCGCGACGGGGGGCTGACTCTGCACGGCACCATGCTGGGCTACGACGGCGAGTTCTATCGCGTCGACACAATCTACGGAGAATTGTTGCTCGACGCACAGGGCGTCGTCTGCAGCGGGCCCGGCTGCCCCAATCTGAGCACCTATGTGGCCGAATTCACCATCGCCGGCTCCGCGCCGATCGGTGGAGCACTCATGCCCGCGCTGCTCGCGGCCTATGCCCGCGAGCGCGGCTATGACCTGCACGCCCGGACCCCCGAGGCCGGCGACGGCCATGTCTTCAGCCTTGTCGATCCCGACGAAGGCCGCACCGCCGCCCGCATCACCGTGACATTGAGCACCAGTGACGCGGGTCTGGTTGCGCTGATGGACGGCAGCGCCGACATGGCGCTCTCGTATCATCCGTTCAGCGACGAGGCGGTGCGCAGCCGGGTGATCGCCCTCGACGGCTTCGTGCCAGTGGTCGCGCCCTCCAGTGACGCCGAGTCGATCGCGCTGGCCGACCTCGCCGACGTGCTCGCCGGGGAGATCACCGACTGGTCGGCCCTCCGCGGCACCGAGGCGGCGATAAACCTCCATGCCCGCGACGACGCGGCCGGTCAGCAGCAGGCGCTGGAGGCGGCGCTTCTGGGCCAATCGGGCCGGTCCTTTGCGACTTCGGCCGAACGCCATGACAGCGACGCGGCGCTGCTCGATGCGGTCGGGCGCGACCCGCACGCGCTCGCCGTGACAGTGTTCTCGCGAATGGAGGGGGTGCGGGCGCTCGCGCTCGCCGGGGCGTGCGGACTTTCGCAGAGCGCGAGCGCCCGCGCCATCAAGGACGAGGACTACCCGCTCACGGTGCCGCTCTACCTGCATTATCCCGCCCGCCCCCTGCCCTTGATGGCGCGGCGGTTCCTGGAGTTTCTCGCCACCGACTCGGCACAGGCGGCCGTCCGGCGGGCGGGGCTGGTGGATCAGGCGCCGCAGACCGTTCCCCTGGCGGCACAGGGGCGGCGGCTGGCCAACGCCATCGCCGCAGCCGGCGACGAGGTCGACTTGGAAGACCTCCAGCGCATGGTCACCCTGATGGAGGGGTCGAGCCGGCTCACCATCACCTTCCGGTTCAAAAGGGGGGCGAGCCGCCTCGACGCCCAATCGCGCGGCAATGTCGACGCGCTGGCACGCGCCATCGAGGCCGGACGATACGATGATCGCACGCTCACGCTGGTGGGGTTTACCGATGGCGCGGGGCCTGCGGATGTCAATCTGCGGCTGGCCAGCGAGCGGGCCGAGGCCGTGCGGCGCGCGATTCTGGCGGCCGCGCCGTTCCTCGACCACCGCCGCGCCGCGCTGGAAACCGCGGCCTTCGGCGAGGCGATGCCGCTGGCCTGCGACGATACCGAGTGGGGCCGGCGGGCCAATCGGCGGGTCGAGGTCTGGCTGCGCTGACCCGTGCGCCGTGCCCAGGGGTTACAGATACCCCGCCGAGCGAAAGCTCAGCTCGCGCTGCTTGCCGATGATGAGGTGATCGTGCAGCGTCAGCTCGAGCGCCTCGGCGGCGGCCTCGATCCGCGCGGTCATCGCGATGTCGGCCTGCGAGGGTGTCGGGTCGCCCGATGGATGGTTGTGCACGAGGATCAGCGCGGAGGCGTTGAGTTCAAGCGCGCGCTTGACCACCTCGCGCGGGTAGACGGGGACATGATCGACGGTGCCGCGCGCCTGTTCGTCATCGGCGATCAGCGTGTTCTTTCGGTCGAGGTAGAGGACGCGGAACTGCTCGATCTCGCGATGGGCCATGGCGGTGTGGCAATAGTCCAGCAACGCGTCCCAGCCCGAAATGACAGGGCGGTGCATCACGCGGGCGCGGGCCATGCGGTGGGCCGACGCCTCGACGATCTTGAGTTCCCGCACCACCGCCTCGCCCACCCCGTCGATCGCGGCCAGCCGCTGCGGTTCGGCCGCGATGACGCGGTTGAAATCGCCGAAGGCGTCGATCAGGCGGCGCGCGAGCGGCTTGACGTCCTGCCGCGGGATGGCGCGGAACAGGACCAGTTCCAGCAGCTCGTAGTCCGGCATCGCGGCCGCCCCGCCCTGCATGAAACGCGCGCGCAGGCGCTTGCGATGATCGCGCAGATAGGACGGAACCCTGCCGCCCGGCGATGCCGACGGAACCGGCGCCTCGTCGGGCTCCAGCAGGGGCAAGGGGGCTTCGGAAAGGGCGCGGGTCGGGCACATGGCCCGAGCCTCGCGCCCCGTGGTGAAGGAAAGGTTAACGCCGGCGCGTGAAGGCGCCGCTCAGCCCGTCATGCCATCCCAGAAGCTCTTGACCTTGGAGAAGAAGGACGAGCGTTCTGGGTTGTTGTGTTCGCTGAGTTCCTCGAATTCGCGCAGCAGCTCCTTCTGCCGCCCGGTCAGGTTGACAGGCGTCTCGACGGCAAGTTCGATCATCAGGTCGCCATCCCCGCCGCCGCGCAGGGCGGGCATCCCCTTGCCGCGCAGGCGCATCTGCTTGCCGGTCTGGCTTCCGGCGGGAACCTTCACCCGCGAGCGGCCGCCGTCGATATTGGGCACCTCGATCTCGCCGCCCAGCGCGGCCGTGGCGACGCTGACCGGCACCCGGCAGAACAGGTTGGCGCCGTCGCGGTCGAACAGCGGGTGCTCCTGAACCTGGATGAAGATGTAGAGATCGCCGGCCGGCCCGCCACGCATGCCGGCCTCACCCTCGCCGGACAGACGGATGCGCGTGCCCGTCTCCACGCCGGCGGGCACATTGACCGACAGGCTCCGATCCCGCTCGACCCGGCCCTGGCCGCCGCAGGCCTTGCAGGGATCCTTGACGATCTGGCCCAGCCCGCCGCAGGTCGGGCAGCCGCGCTCGACCGTGAAGAAACCCTGCTGCGCGCGCACCTTGCCCATGCCTGCGCAGGTCGGGCAGTTGACGGGTTCGGCCCCGCCCTCGGCGCCCGAGCCCTCGCAGGACTCGCAGGTGCTCAGGCTGGGCACACGGATGGTCTTGCGGATGCCCGAATAGGCCTCTTCGAGGGTGATCGTCATGTTGTAGCGCAGGTCGGAGCCGCGCATGGCGCGCTGGCGCGCGCCGCCGCGGGCGCCGCCCATGAAATCGCCAAAGAGATCCTCGAACACGTCGGAGAAGGCGGAGGCAAAGTCGCCGCCCGGATGCATGCCGCCGCGCGGCCCGCCCGCGCCCGCACCGCCCATGCCGCCCTCGAAGGCGGCGTGACCGAAACGGTCATAGGCGGCCTTGCGCTCGGGATCCTTGAGCGCGTCATACGCCTCGTTGACTTCCTTGAACTGCGCCTCGGCATCGGGGTTGTCGCCGTTGCGGTCGGGGTGAAGCTCCTTCGCCTTGCGGCGATAGGCCTTCTTTATCTCTTCCTCCGACGCGCCACGGGACACACCCAGAACGTCGTAAAAGTCGCGCTTTGCCATTTCGGCCCCCCGGGGAACACGCGGGCCGACCCCCGACGGGGCCGGCCCGGTCATTGCGGTGTTGCGGCGTTACTGGCGCTTCTGATCGTCGTCGATATCCTCGAAATCGGCATCGACGATGTCCTCGTCCGCGCCGCGCGGCTCACCTTCGCCGCCGGCTTCCCCGGCGCCATCGCCGCCCTCGGATTCGGCCTGCTGGGCCTTGTAGATGGCCTCACCCAGCTTCATCGAGGCTTCGGTCAGGTTCTGGACGCCGCTCTTGATCTTGTCGGCATCGTCGGTCTCGAGATTCTCCTCGAGCGCCTTGATCGCCAGTTCGATCGCCTCGACCGTCGAGGGGTCGACCTGATCCTTGTAGTCCTCGAGCGACTTGCGGGTGGAGTGAATCAGGCTTTCGGCCTGGTTCTTTGTCTCCACCAGCTCCTTGCGCTGCTTGTCGGCCTCGGCGTTGGCCTCGGCATCCTTGACCATCTGTTCGATGTCTTCCTCGGACAGCCCGCCCGAAGCCTGGATGGTGATCTTCTGCTCCTTGCCGGTGCCCTTGTCGCGGGCCGAGACATTGACGATCCCGTTGGCATCGATGTCGAAGGTCACCTCGATCTGGGGCACCCCGCGCGGCGCCGGCGGGATGTCTTCGAGGTTGAACTGGCCGAGCAGCTTGTTGTCGGAGGCCATCTCGCGCTCGCCCTGGAAGACGCGGATCGTCACCGCGCTCTGGTTGTCCTCGGCGGTGGAGAAGACCTGGCTCTTCTTGGTCGGGATGGTGGTGTTGCGGTCGATCAGGCGGGTGAACACGCCGCCCAGCGTCTCGATGCCGAGGCTCAGCGGCGTGACGTCGAGGAGCACGACATCCTTGACGTCGCCCTGCAGCACGCCGGCCTGAATGGCCGCGCCCATCGCGACGACCTCATCGGGGTTGACACCCTTGTGCGGCTCGCGGCCGAAGAAGCTGGTGACCTCCTCGATGACCTTGGGCATGCGCGTCTGCCCGCCGACGAGCACGACCTCGTCGATGTCGTCCTTGGAGATACCGGCATCCTTGAGCGCCGCCTGGCAGGGCTTGAGCGAGCCCTTGATCAGATCGCCGACGAGGCTCTCCAGCTTGGCGCGGGTGAGCTTCATCACCATGTGAAGCGGCTGGCCGGTCTCCTTGTCCATCGAGATGAAGGGCTGGTTGATCTCGGTCTGCTGGCTCGAGCTCAGCTCGATCTTGGCCTTCTCGGCCGCTTCCTTGAGACGCTGGAGCGCCATCTTGTCCTTGGTCAGATCGACGCCGTGCTCTTTCTTGAACTCCTCGGCGAGGTGATTGACGATCCGCATGTCGAAATCCTCGCCGCCGAGGAAGGTATCCCCGTTGGTGGACTTCACCTCGAACAGGCCCTCGTCGATCTCGAGGATCGTGATGTCGAAGGTACCGCCGCCGAGGTCGTAGACGGCGATCGTCTTGGATTCCTTCTTGTCGAGGCCATAGGCCAGCGCCGCCGCGGTGGGCTCGTTGATGATGCGCAGAACCTCCAGCCCGGCGATCTTGCCGGCGTCCTTGGTGGCCTGGCGCTGCTGGTCGTTGAAATAGGCCGGCACGGTGATCACCGCCTGGGTGACCTCCTCGCCCAGATAGGACTCGGCGGTCTCCTTCATCTTCTGGAGGATGAAGGCCGAGATCTGGCTGGGCGAATACTTCTCGTCGCGCACCTCGACCCAGGCGTCGCCATTGCCGCCGTCGATCACCTTGTAGGGGGTGTTCTTGTTGTCCTTGGCGAGATCCGCATCGTCATAGCGCCGCCCGATCAGCCGCTTGACCGCGAAGATCGTGTTCTCGGGGTTGGTGACGGCCTGACGCTTGGCCGGCTGCCCGACGAGCCGCTCGTTCTCGGTGAAGGCGACGATCGACGGCGTCGTGCGCGCGCCTTCCGCGTTCTCGATCACGCGGGGCTGCGAGCCTTCCATGACCGCGACGCAGGAGTTCGTCGTCCCCAGGTCGATCCCGATGACTTTACCCATTTTCTGCTACCTCTTCTTTCGGCGGTGTTGTGGCGCCAGATCCGCGTTCGGCCTCTCGCGCCGATCCCCATAACGGCCGGGGGGTGCCCGGCTCGACTTCGGGGGGTATATAGGGAGGGCCGGATAGGGCTGCAACCGGTCCGCCGGCGCGAAGTTCACGAGGATGTCATGGCTTTTTCCCAATCGGACGCGACACGCGCGGTGCGCGAGGGCGCGCCGCTCGACCTGCGGGGCGCGCAGGTCTGGCAGGGATTTCTCGATGCGGCTGCGCAGCGGGCGCTGCTCGACGACATACGCGCGATCATGCGCGCGGCGCCACCGGTCCAGCCGGTCACCCCGCGCGGCAGGCCGATGTCGGTATGCATGACCGCCGCGGGCCGCTTCGGCTGGATTTCCGACCGGGGCGGATACCGTTACGTGGAGACGCACCCCGCCGGCGCCCCGTGGCCGGCGATCCCGCCCCGCGTGCGGGCCATCTGGGACGCGGTCTCCGGCTGCGGGCGGGCGCCGGAGTGCTGTCTGGTCAATCTCTACGGAGAAGGGGCGCGGATGGGGCTGCACCAGGACCGCGACGAGGCCGATTTCGGCTGTCCGGTCGTCTCGGTCTCGCTGGGCGATGCGGGGCTGTTCCGCGTGGGCAACACCACCCGCGGCGGGCCGACCGAGTCGATCTGGCTGCACTCGGGCGACGTGGTGGTTCTGGGCGGACGCGCCCGGCTGGCCCATCACGGCGTGGACCGCATCCGCTTCAAATCCTCGCAGTTGCTGGAGGAGGGCGGACGGATCAACCTGACCCTGCGGGTGGTGACCTGAGGCCGGCCCTCAGCGCCGCGCGGCCCAGCTGATCGAGGCGCGCTGGCGCGTGTAGAATTCGCCCATCAGCCCGATGAGCAGACAGACGAGCGAGACGTAGACCGCGAAACTGACCGAGGTGAAGTGCGGATTGTAGTTGATAAAGGTAAAGCCGCGGGCCTGGTCGATGGCGTGAAACAGCGGGTTCCAGTCGAAGAAGGGCAGCATGAAGGCCGGCAGGCTGTTGGCCACGAACATCTTGCCCGAAGCGATCATGTTGGCGCGCATATAGGCCTGCGAGGCGATCTGGACGAAATTGGGAAACCACGGCTTGAGCGCGAGAAACACCATCCCGATGGACACGCCGGCGAACCATGCCAGCAGCAGCATGGAAAAGGCCGCCACCGGCTGATCGACCGTCACCGGGGTCCAAGCCACATGATAGATGAACAACACGACGAAAAGCGACAGAACCTGGATGTAGAGCGCACCCAGCGCGGCCGAACTGATGGCGATGATCGTGTTCATCGGCGCATGCTTCATCATCGGCGAGGCGGGGCCCTCCGAGCCTATCACCGCGCTCATCGCCTTGACATGGCACATGAACAGGAAGATCCCAGACATGATGTAGAGCAGATAGTCGCCGCGCAACGCCGCGTTGCGCATCCCCAGAACGGCGAACATCACATAGAACACCACCACCAGCAGCAGCGTCTGGGCGATGTTCATGAACAGCCCGAGGATCGCGTTGCCGTGGGTCTTTCGGATGGAGCGGACCGCCGCGTGAAAGATCAGCTCCAGCATGCCCAGCCCGCGGGAGACGCCCGATTCCTGTCTGTTGCGCCGAAACATCCTCGCGCCCGCTCCATTCACGCCGCATGCGACCGCAGTGATGGCCGCAAAACTTGCCGTTTTTTGGGCATACGACGATAAGGGGCCGGCGGGCGTTCGGCAACCATCGGCCCCGCGCCGCCAGCAGGAGCAGGAAATGGACTATCAACGGCTGGAATCCGAGATGCGCCGGCTCGCCCTCGCGGCCGGCGCGCGCATCATGGAAGTCTATGAGGGGCCGGCCTTCGAGGTGCGCGCCAAGGCCGACGCGAGCCCCGTCACCGAGGCCGACGAGGCCGCCGATGCGCTGATCTCGGCGGGGCTGGCGCGCGCCTTTCCCGACACCGCGCTGATCACCGAGGAGCAGGCCGCCTCGCACGCGCTGCACGCCGACGCCTTTCTGATCGTCGATCCGCTCGACGGCACCCGGGAGTTCGTCGAGCGCCGCGGCGACTTCACGGTCAACATCGCCTATGTCGAGGACGGCACCCCCCGCCGCGGCGTGGTCTATGCCCCGGCGCGCAGGCGGATGTTCTATACCCGCGCCGACGGCACAAGCGTCGAGGAGACCGGCCCCTTCGACCCGGCCGCGCCGGGCGCGCGGCGGCCGCTGTCGGTCTCGGAACCCGATAACGACGCGCTCATTGTCGTCGCCTCGAAATCCCATCGCGACCAGGCCACCGACGACTACATCGCCCGCTACAACGTGGCCGATTTCACCAGCGCGGGATCGTCGCTCAAGTTTTGCCTCGTCGCCAGCGGCGAGGCCGATCTCTATCCCCGGCTGGGCCGGACGATGGAATGGGACACCGCCGCGGGCCATGCCGTTGTGCTGGGGGCCGGCGGGCGCGTGGTGCGATTCGACGATCACCGGCCCCTGACCTACGGCAAACCGGGCTACGAGAACCCCTTCTTCATCGCCCACGCGCCCGGTGTGCGGCTGGTCGGGGCATGAGCGCGGCGACGCCCAAGAGGCGCAACGGAGCCTGAGGATGCACACAGCCCCGGTCAGCGTGATCGTCGTCAGCCGGGCCCGCCCGGCCGAACTGGCGCGGTGCCTCGCCGGCGTGGCGTTGCAGGACCACATGGATTTCGAGGTGGTCGTCGTCACCGATCCCGCCGGCACCGCCGCGCTGCGCCGCCACGGATGGACGGCGCGGATCAAGATCGTCGCTTTCGACGGCGACAACATCTCCGAGGCCCGCAATCGCGGCATTGCCGCCGCCGCCGGCGATATCTGCGCCTTCATCGACGACGACGCCGTCCCCGAGCCCACATGGCTGACGCGGCTGACGCGTCCCTTCGACGATCCGCGCGTCGCCGCTGCGGGCGGCTTCGTGCGCGGACGCAACGGCATCTCGTTTCAGTGGCGCGCCCACCTCGTCGACGCGACCGGCCGGACGACACCCCTGGCCGTCGGCGACACGCGGCCCAGCCTGCACGCAGCCGCGCCGGGCCGGGCGGTCAAGACGGAAGGCACCAACATGGCCGTGCGTCGCGACGTGCTGTGCGCGATCGGCGGCTTCGATCCGGCCTTCCGCTTCTACATGGACGAGACCGATCTGAACATGCGCCTGGCGGGGCATGCCGGGCTCACCGCCATCGTTCCGCTGGCGCAGGTCCATCACGGGGTCGCGGCCAGCGCGCACCGCCGCGGCGACCGGGTGCCGACCTCGCTGCGCGAGATCGGCGCGAGCACGGCGGTGTTCCTGCGCAAACACGCCCCCGAGGCGGACTGGGGCCGCGCCCTGCAGGCGCTCGAGACCCAGCAGCGCCGGCGCCTGCTGCGCCACATGGTCGGCGGCGCGCTGGAGCCGCGCGATGTCCCGCGCTTGATGACGGATCTCTTCGAGGGCGTCGAGGCCGGCATGCACCGCCCCCTTGGGGCCAGCACCGCGGCGCTCGCTGAGCCTCCACCGCCCTTTCTGCGGCTCGAAGACACCGGCCCCCGCCCGCCCTGCATCCTCGCCGGCTGGAGCTGGCAGCACCGCCGGCTCATGCGCGAGGCCCGCGACGCCGCCGGGGCCGGCGCGCTGGTGACGGTCTTTCGCTTCAGCCCGACAGCGCTGTATCATCGAATGCGCTTCGATCCAGGCGGCTTCTGGGTCCAGACAGGGGGGCTGTTCGGCCGCGCCGAGCGCGAGTCGACGCTGGTGCGCGTCACCGGCTTCGCCAGCCGGCTGCGCGCCGAGTGCAACCGCCTCGCGCCGCTGCGCCCGGTGGACACGCTGCTTTTCTGACCGTGCGCACCACGCCGCTGGGTCGCGGAATTCCCCAGAATTCCTCAAGAAATCAGCCGATGACGGTCACAATCACGCCGGGTTTGCACGACAATTCACACATCATCGATAACGAGGCCGAACGGCCCGGCAGGATCAACGGCTCTGACGCCGCACTGATGGGATGAAGTGATGCAGAACACAGTCAAGAAAGCGATTTTTCCGGTCGCCGGTCTGGGGACGCGGTTTTTGCCCGCAACGAAGTCGATCCCCAAGGAGATCATGACGCTGGTCGACCGGCCGCTGATCCAGTACGCGGTGGACGAGGCGCACGCGGCCGGGATCGAGGAGTTCATCTTCGTCACCTCGCGCGGCAAGGGGGCGCTGGAGGACCATTTCGACCGCGCGCCCGAGCTGGAGGCCACGCTGGAGCGCAAGGGCAAGACCGGGCTTCTGGAGGCGCTGCGCTCGACCAATCTCGACAGCGGCGCGATCGCCACGGTGCGCCAGCGGCAGGCGCTGGGACTTGGCCATGCCGTCTGGTGCGCCCGCCACCTGATCGGGGACGAGCCCTTCGCCGTCCTGCTGCCCGACGACGTGATCGCCGCCGACACGCCCTGTCTGCGCCAGATGGCCGAGGCCCACGCCGAAACCGGCGGCAACATGATGGCGGCGATGGAGGTCGCGCCCGATCAGGCATCCTCCTACGGCATTCTCGACGTGCCGCTGGGGATGAGCCCGACCCTGCCCGTCACCGGCATGGTCGAGAAACCCGCGCCGGGCACCCAGCCGTCCAATCTGGCGGTTATCGGGCGCTACATCCTCACCCCGCGCGTGATGCACCATCTGGGCGAAATCGCGCCGGGCGCGGGGGGCGAGATCCAGCTGACCGACGCCATCGCGCGCGAAATCGAGGTGACGGGCAATGTCTATGGCTACCGTTTTCGCGGCGAGCGTTTCGACTGCGGCTCCAAGGCAGGCTTTCTCAGGGCCACGCTGGCCTTTGGCCTCGCGCGTGACGATCTGGGCGACGCGCTCGAGGACTACATGTATCAGCTCATCGCCCAGCGCCGGGCCGCGGAATAGGCGGCTGGCCTCTTGCGCGGTGCGGGCGCGGCGGCCAGTTTCGGACAATGACACCGCCCCCCGCCCGCCTTCTCGACATCACCCGGCTGGTCAGCCGGGCGCGACGCGGGCCGCTGACGGGGGTGGACCGCGTCGAACTTGCCTATCTGGAGCATCTCCTCGGGCTGGAAACCCCGCTGTTCGCCCTGGCGCGCGGCGCGCCGGGATATGCTCTGCTCGACCGCACAGGAGCGCAGGCCCTTTATGCACGCATCACTGGCGCGCAGAGCTGGGGGCGCGCGGACTGGATCGCCCGGCTGCATCTGCGCCAGCCTGCCGCGCGGCAGCGGGCGATGTCCGATCTGCGCCGGCTCGCGCTGGCAGCAACGGGGCCGCGGGGGCTGGGCCGGATGCTGCGCCGGCACCTGCCCGCCGGCACGTCCTATCTCAATATCGGCCACACCAACCTCACCACGCCGGTCTTCGACGCCCTCGCACGGGTTCGTGGCGCGCGCAGCGCCGTCTTCATTCACGATACGATTCCGCTCGACTTCCCGGGCTTCTGCGGCGAGGGCGTGCCCGAGTCCTTCGCGGCGAAGATGCGGCTTGCGGGCGCGCGCGCCGATCTGGTGATCTGCAACTCCCGCGCAACCCTAGCCGCCGCCCGGCGTCACCTCGCCGCCCTTGGACCCGTGCCCGAGGCGATCGTGGCGCATCTGGGCGTGACGACGCCCCGGCCCGACCCGGCCGCCTTTCCCGACAGGATCGACCGGACCCGGCCGTTTTTCGTGGTGCTGGGCACGATCGAGCCGCGCAAGAACCACGCGCTGCTCCTGGATGTGTGGGACGAACTCGCCGCACACCTGCCGCCCGCCCGGATGCCGCAACTCGTCGTCATCGGGGCGCGGGGCTGGCGCAGCGCGGCGTTGCTGGAACGGCTCGACACCCATCCTCTGCGGGGCCGCGACATCCATGTCTTCGGCGGGTTGTCCGACGGGGCGGTGGCCGCCGTGCTCTGCCGCGCAAGCGCGCTGCTCTTTCCCAGCCATGCCGAGGGCTTCGGCCTGCCCGCGGCCGAGGCCGCGGCGCTGGGCGTGCCGGTGATCGCCTCGCGGCTCGCGGTGTTCGAGGAGGTCCTCGGCGACTATCCGGTTTACCCCGCCGCACCCGACCCGTATTCTTGGCGGAACTGCATAAGCGCACTGGCCGAGGGCGACGGGGCGCATGCGGCGCCGCCGGTGCTTCCGGACTGGCGGGCGCATTTCAGGACGGTGTTGAGCGCGACATGAAGACCCGGCACCGGGCGCGGCACGAGGTAGGCAGGTGAGCGTCATCGGCAAATACCGGCTGCGCCTGAAGCGCCAGCGTCAACGCCTGCGGGCCTGGCGCAAGCGGGGCGAACTGCGCTGCCTGCGCGACCGCACCCGCGCCATCGGCCGCGGCGACGTGCTGCTGTTCTCCACGCTGCGCAACGAACGTATCCGCCTGCCCTATTTCCTGCGCTACTACCGCGAGATGGGCATCGGGCATTTCCTGATCGTCGAGAACGGCTCGGACGACGGCTCGCGCGAGTATCTCGAGGAGCAGCCCGACGTCTCCCTCTGGACGACGCAGGCCAGCTACAAGCGCTCTGGCTTCGGAGTAGACTGGCTCAACTGGCTGCAGCGCCGGCACGGCCACGGGCACTGGACGCTGGTCGTCGATGTGGACGAGTTCCTCGTCTACCCCTTCTGCGACACACGCCCCATCCGGGCGCTGACCGACTGGCTCGACGCCTCGGCGCTGCGGGCGTTTCCGGCGATGCTGCTCGACATGTACCCCAAGGGGCCGATCGACGCGCAGCCCTATCGCGAGGGGCAGGATCCGATCGAGATCGCCGCGTGGTTCGACAGCGGCAACTACACGATCCGGCGCAACCCGGAGTATCTGGATCTGTGGATTCAGGGCGGACCGCGCGCGCGCGCCTTCTTCGCCGACGACCCGGCGCGCGCGCCCGCGCTCAACAAGATACCGCTGGTGAAATGGGACCGGCGCTATGCCTACATGCGCTCGACGCATGTGCTCCTGCCCCGTGGGTTGAACTATGTCTATGACGAGTTCGGCGGCGAAAAGGCCTCGGGCTGCCTGCTGCACGCGAAGTTCCTCGACACCTTCCTCGACAAGTCGGCCGAGGAGATGACGCGACGCCAGCACTACGCCGCCAGCCGCGAATACCGCGCCTACAGCGCGGGCCTGCGCGAACGCACCGATCTCTGGTGCCCGTGGTCCGAGAAATACATCAACTGGCGCCAGCTCGAAATTCTGGGGCTCATGTCGAAAGGCAACTGGGCGTGAGGGGCACGCGATGAGCCTGGGCTTTCTCATGCTGTGCCACACCGCGCTTGATCGCGCGGCGCAGGTGGCGCGCCACTGGGCGCAGCAGGGATGCCCGGTGGTCATCCATGTCGATGCCCGCGTGGGCGAGGCGGCGCTGGAGGGCATGAAGCGCGCGCTCGACGACTGCGCCGATGTGCGCTTCGCACCGCGCCACCGCTGCGAATGGGGCACCTGGTCGCTCGTGGCGGCGATGCAGTCGGCCGCCGAGCTCATGCTCGCGGCCTTTCCCGATGTCAGCCGCGTCTACGCCGCATCGGGCTCGTGCCTGCCGCTGCGCCCGACGGCCGAACTGGGCGACTGGCTCGACGCGCGCCCCGACACCGATTTCATCGAATCCGTCACCACCGCCGATGTCGGCTGGACGCAGGGCGGACTCAGCCTCGAACGTTTCACCCTGCGCTTTCCCTTCGCCTGGAAGCGTCATCGCTGGCTTTTCGACCGCTGGGTCACGTTGCAGCGCCGCCTGCATTTGCAGCGCCCGATCCCCGAGGGCATCGAGCCGCATCTTGGCTCGCAATGGTGGTGCCTGACGCGCGAGACGCTGGAGGCGATCCTGACCGATCCGCGGCGGGGCGAGTTCGACCGCTATTTCCGCACCGTCTGGATTCCCGACGAATCCTATTTCCAGACGCTCGCCCGCCGCCACGCTCGGCGGATCGAGAGCCGCTCGCTCACGCTGTCGAAGTTCGATTTTCAGGGCAAGCCGCACATCTTCTATGACGATCACCTCCAGCTCCTGCGGCGATCCGACTGTTTCGTGGCGCGCAAGATATGGCCCGGCGCGGATGGGCTCTACGACCACTTCCTGTCGCTGGAGCCCGGCGCGCCGGGCCGGGCCGAGCCCAAGCCTGGCCGGATCGACAGGCTGTTTTCACAGGCCACGGCCCGGCGTACCCGCGGCCGAGCGGGCCTCTACATGCAAAGCCGCTACCCGCGCGAGCACTGGGAAAACGGCCGAACCGCCACGCGCTATTCGGTCTTCGAGGGGTTCACCGAGTTGTTCGAGGATTTCGAGACATGGCTCGGCCGCGCGATCGGCGCGCGGGTCCACGGCCATCTCTATGCCCCGGACCGCGCGCACTTCGCCGGCGGCGAGCGGCTCTTCAACGGCTGCCTGAGCGACAGTGCCGCCTTGCGCGACTACGTGCCGACGGATTTCCTCACCAACCTGATCTGGAACACACGCAGCGAACATCCCTGCTTTCAGTTCGGACCGGCCGACAATCAGGCGCCGGCGGGCTTCGTCGCCGCCGATCCCAATGCGCGGATTTCGGTCATCACCGGCGCCTGGGCGGTGCCGCTGTTCCGCGCTGCGACACCGTTCGACGAAATCCGCGCGCGGGCGGCACGCCTGCAAAAGACGGAGGCCGAGCATCTGGGGCTCTTGCGCAACAACTGGGTCCGCGCGCAGGTGCGCGTGTGGCCGCTGGCCGATTTCGCCGCGGCGCCTGCCGAGCCGATTCAGGACATTCTTGACGAGATCACACCCCGCGGTCAGCCCCGGCTGACCGAAATGCCGCGCATGGTCGATCTGACAGGTTTCGGCCGTTTCCTTCAGACACTCAGGAATGCGGGGATGAATCCATGGCTGGCGGGCGACTTTCCGCTGGAGGACACACCGCAACCCGCGCCGCCCGCCCGGCGCGCCCGGCAGGCGAGGTGAACGGCCGATGACCCGCCCCTTCGATCATTTCGTGGTATTCGCGGAGATGCGCACGGGCTCGAACTTCCTCGAGGCCAGTCTCAACGAGTTCGACGGCATCACCTGCCACGGCGAGTTGTTCAACCCGCATTTCATCGGTCAGAAGGATCGCACCGAATATCTCGGCGTGACGATGACCGGGCGCGAGGAAGATCCGCTTCAGCTTCTCGACCGGCTGCACGGGGGGGCTGATCTGCAGGGCTTCCGGTTCTTTCACGATCACGATCCGCGCGTGCTGGCACGGGTGCTGCCCGACCCGCGCTGCGCCAAGATCGTGCTGACGCGCAACCCGGTCGAAAGCTACATCTCGCGCAAGATCGCCGGCCGGACAGGGCAGTGGAAGCTCACCGACGTCAAGCATCAGAAAGCGGCGCGCATCAATTTCGACGCCGCCGAGTTCGAGGCCCATGTGCAGGAATTGCAGGCATTCCAGATCACGCTTCAGCGGGGCTTGCAGACCACCGGACAGACGGCCTTCTACATCGCCTATGAGGATCTGGGCGATGTCGAGGTGCTCAATGGACTCGCCGCCTATCTCGGTGTGCCGGCGCGGATCGAGGCGCCCTCGGCCAAGCTCAAGAAACAGAACCCGGCGCCGATCGAGGACAAGGTGGTCAACCCCGATGAACTCGAAACGGCCATTGCCCGGCTCGACCGTTTCAATCTCACGCGCACCCCTGCTTTCGAGCCCCGCCGGGGGCCCATGGTGCCGCGGTTCATCGCCGCGGCGGAGAGCGCGTTGCTTTTCATGCCCGTCGCCGGCGGGCCGACAGAGGCCGTCGCGGACTGGCTCGCCGCGCTCGACTGGGTCGATCGGGCGGCCCTGCAGACGGGTTTCACGCAAAAGACGCTGCGGCGATGGAAACGCAGCCGCCCCGGTCACCGCAGCTTCACGGTGCTGCGCCATCCGCTGGCACGGGCCCACGCGGTGTTCTGCGACAGCGTGCTGATGCGCGGAGCCGAGGCGGTGCGCGGCCATCTCAAGCGGGTTCACGGCGTGGAATTGCCGCCGCCGGGCCGGTTCGAGGGCTGGAGCCCCGAGGCACATCGCGCCGCCTTCGGCGCCTTCCTCGCCTTTCTCAAGGCTGTCCTCTCGGGCCAGACCGGCCTGCGCGTCGCGCCCGAATGGGCCAGCCAGAGCGCCGTACTCAAGGGGTTCGCACAGTTCGCCCTGCCCGATGCGGTCCTGCGGGAAGACGAATTGCAGGCGGGACTCGCCACGTTGCCCGCCGGTCGTACCCCGGCCCCGCGCATCGTCGCCACGCCGGCCGACGTACCCCACCCCCTGGCAGAGATCGCCGATGACGGGCTTGAGGCGGCGGTGCGCGAGGCCTATCCGCGCGATTTCATGGAGTTCGGCTTCGACCGCTGGCGCGGCTGACTCAGGCGGCCTTGCTTGCCCGTGCCTCGGTGAGGATGGCGTGCAAGGTGGCCGGATCGGAGTTGGCGCGCAACTTGGCGCAGATCGACGGGTCGCGCATGGTGCGCGAGACCAGCGCGAGCGCCTTGAGATGATCGACGCCCGCCTCGCGCGGCGCGAACAGCGCAAAGACCAGATCGACCGGCGCCTTGTCCACCGATCCGTAGTCGAAAGCCCGCTCCATGCGAAAGAACACGCCCACGACGCGGTCGGCGTGATCGAGCCGCGCATGGGGCAGCGCGACGCCATGGCCCACCCCGGTCGGCCCGAGACTTTCGCGCTCCTGCAGGGCGTCGAGTGCCTCGACGGCCGAGACGCCGTAGACGGCGCTGGCGACATCCGCGAGATCCTGGAAGAGGCGCTTCTTGCTTGTCAGATGGCCCACGATGCGAACGGCTTTGGGCTCGATCAGACGCGACAGTTCCATGCGCCCACCTTTCTGCTTCGTACTGCCCGTGATCGGGCGGTGTCAGGGCACCGCCCGCGGTGGTCCAGCGGTGCCGTCAGCTCTGGCTGTTGGGCGGATCGACCCAGCCAATGTTTCCGTCCTCGCGGCGATAGACCACATTGATCCCGCCATGGCGCTCATTGCGGAACACCAGGACCGGCGATTCCGACAGCTCCATCTGCATGACCGCCTCACCCGCGGACAGCGAGGGGATTCGCGTCTCCGTCTCGGCAATGATGATGGGCTGAAGGCTCTCCCGCTCCGATTCCTCCGCAGCTCCGTCGGCGGCGAGGATATAGGCGGAGGCCCCCGCGAATTCAACCGGCTGCGAACGCGTCCGGTGATGGTCCTTGAGCCGGCGCTTGTAGCGGCGCAGCTGCTTGTCCATCTTGTCGCGGCAGGCATCGAAGGCGGCGTAGATCTCGTTGGCGGCGGCCTTGGCCTGGGCCGTCAGCCCGGTGGAAAGATGCACCGTCGCCTCGCAGACGAACTGGTGGGCATTGCGCGAGAATACCACCACGGCGTCGGTGGGCCGCTGCGCGTATTTCTCGACCACCTCGCTGAGCTCGGTCTTGACATGTGTCTGCAGCGCGTCGCCCACGTCGATCTGTCGGCCCGAGATCTGATAGCGCATGAAGCTCCTCCTCTGATGGCGGCGCGCCACGCCAGGAATCGGCATGGTGGGCCGGCGGGGCTGATGGATCACGAACCCCCGCGGTGCGGGGCGGCGCGCGACCGGTTCCGACGGCGCCCGGCGGACGAGGGAAGGCGCAACCATCCCCTGTATTTGGCGACAGTTCGCCGGGCGATGTCAATTCCTTCCCGTTCGAGCCGCAGACGGATGGCGTCGTCGGACAGCGGTGCATCGGGCGGCTCGGCGGCAATCATCGCCCCGATACGCGCGCGCACGGCCGCGGCTGACAGGCTGCTCTCTGCAGCCTCCGGCAGCGCGCCGGAAAAGAATGTCGCCAGCGGAATGACCCGCCCCTCGTGGCTGAGCGCCTTGCCGGACACGCTGCGGCCAACGGTCGAAGGATGCAGCGCAAGCTCCTGCGCCAGTTGTGCGCGCGAGAGCGGTCGCAGCGCCTGTGCGCCCTCGTCGAAGAACCGGTGCTGCCGCTCGACGATCGCCCGGCCGATGCGCAGTAGCGTCGATTCGCGCATCTCCACCGCGCGCAAGAGCGCCTGTGCCGCGCGGCGCATGTCGGCGCTGAAGCCGCCGGCGCGCGCCTTGCCCGCCAGCGCGGCATCAAGACGCAGGCCGGGGCGCGCGGCCCGCAGCGGCACAACATCCAGCGCGCCGCGTGCGCCCCTGACGACCTCCAGCTCGGGAATCAGGGCCGTGGCGGGGGCATCGCCGGTCTCGACGGGTTTGCTGCGCAGGCCCCGCAGGAGGGCAGTCAGCCGCTCGGCTTCCTGGCGGGGGACGCCCAGCCGTTTTGACAGCGCGGCCATGTCGCCGCGCGCGATCGCCTCCATGCCGGCCACGAGCCCCCCGGCGAGGGCTCCGTCCACGCCCCGCTCGCGAAGCTGCAATTCGAGGCACTCGGCGAGACTGCGCGCGCCCACGCCGGTCGGCTCGCAGGACTGCACCGCCGCGAGCCCCGCCCGCGCGGCGGCGTCGCTCAGGCCGAAGGTGGCGGAAATCTCGCCCAAGGGGGTATCGAGCATGCCGTCATCGTCCAGAGAGCCGGCGATGCAGGCGGCCGCATCGCGCGCCTCGGACGGCAGCGACATCGCAGCGAGCTGATCGCCGAGGCTGTGCAGCAGACCGGGGCGGTCGGCCATTGCAGCCAGCGCGGCGCCCCCCACACCGCCGACCACACGCGCGGGAGGGCGATAGACAAGAAAGGGATTGTCGGCCGCCGCCCGGGCCAGCGCCTCGTGCAACCCCGCGGCGGGCAGGCGGAGAATCCACAGCGCCCGGTGCAATTCGGGCGTCAGCACCGGGCTCTGCCGCGCGGAAAGGCCCAGCCGCGGCTTCACGGACGACATGGCGCCCGGCCTGGCGGTTCAGGAGATGCGAAAGCTCTGGCCCAGATAGACGCGCCGGACGTTTTCATCGCGCACGACCTCCTCGGCGGAGCCGCTCATCAGCACACCGCCATCATGCAGGATATAGGCGCGGTCGACGATCTCAAGGGTCTCGCGCACGTTGTGATCGGTGATCAGAACACCGATGCCGCGCGTCTTGAGTTCACCGACCAGCGCGCGGATATCGCCCACCGCGATCGGATCGACCCCGGCAAAAGGCTCGTCGAGGAGAACATATTTCGGATCCGAGGCCAGACAGCGCGCGATCTCCACCCGCCTGCGCTCGCCGCCCGACAGCGCCATCGCCGGCGCGCGCCGCAGATGGGTGATCGAGAATTCCGAAAGCAGTTCCTCGAGCCGTTCGCGCCGGCGGGCGCGATCGGGCTCGGTGACTTCGAGGATCGCGCGGATATTGTCGGCCACGCTCAGGCCGCGAAAGATCGAGACCTCCTGCGGCAGATAGCCGATGCCCAGCCGCGCGCGGCGATACATTGGCAGCGCGCTGACCTCGCGGCCGTCCAGGCTGACCGATCCGCCCTCGGCGGCCACCAGCCCGGCGATGCAGTAAAAGCAGGTCGTCTTGCCCGAGCCGTTGGGCCCCAGCAACGCAACGACCTCGCCGCGGTCGAGCGCGAGGCTGACATCGCGGATCACGGGCCGGCGGCGATAGCTCTTGCGCAGATGCGTCACGCGCAGCCCTGCCCCGCCCTCGGTCACGCTCAGGGGGGCGGCGCTCACTGGTTGCCGTCGGGCTGGATGATGGTGCGCACGCGCCCCTCCATGGTGCCCGTCCCCTCGGTCAGATCGACGATGAGCCGGTCGCCCGAAAGCGCGTTGCCGCCCTGGGTCAGCAGCACGTCACCCTCCATCACGATCCGCCCCGAGTCGATCGAGTACTCCGCTTCCTGTGCCTCGGCCGCGGCGTTGCCGGTCACCAGCGTCACCCCCCCGCTTGCGAGCATGCGCGCAATGGCGCCCTGCTGGCGCTCGCCCGTCGCGGCATTGGCGGCGCCCTCGCGGTATTCGATGCGCACGGTTTCCGCCGACAGGCGCATCTCGCCCTGCCCCACCACGACACCGC
This sequence comes from Rhodobacteraceae bacterium WD3A24, assembly GCA_002967695.1. GTDB lineage: Bacteria > Pseudomonadota > Alphaproteobacteria > Rhodobacterales > Rhodobacteraceae > Alkalilacustris. Next base: position 75,848 of record PUHN01000003.1, read on the forward strand.
CGCTGAAGATCGAGGTGCCGGTGGCCTGCTCGACCGTCAGACGATCGGCCGAGACCTCGACGGCCTGGGTGGTGTCATGCTCCAGCCCGCCCAGCATCACTTCCGTCCCCTGCGCGGGCAGCGCGGCGGGCAGGGCCGCAAGGGCGAGGGCGAAAAGGGCGGCGCATGGGCGCAGGAGTGCCATCGATCAATCCTCTGGTTGGGGGTGGTATACCACCATCACGTTGTCCGTGAAATCAAGAATATACCGGCCCTCATGCGCCGGGTCGGCACGCAGGACGAGATGGTCCGCCGATATCCTGCCCGGGGGGCCGGTGCCGGCCACGCCACCCTCGAATTCGGCCCGCGTGCGGTCGAGACGGGCGGACAGGCTCTGCGCGACGAGCTCATAGCCCGGCGCGGCCGTGACATCGACTCCTCCCAGCAAGGCCAGCCGGCCGAGCTCGCGGTCGATCCAGCCGATTTCGGCACGCAGCGTCGTGTTCTGCCCGTCGGGCGTCTCGATGCGCGCGCTCAGCCCCGTCGCGTGCAGACGTGTGGCCGCGTTCTGGTCTGTCTGCAGCGTCTCCGCGCTCAGGGTAATGGCACTGCCGTCGGCGGTGACGCCGGCATAGCTTCCCCCTGAAAGGCGCGGCTCGCGCACCAGCCGCTCGACATCCAGATCGGCCCGGTCGACAGCGCGGTTCGGGTCGATACCCCGCGCCATCAGGAACAGGCTCGACAGCATCGCCAGCGCCGCCAGCGGCAGCACGATCTTGAGCCACGCCACGAGGCGCGAATACGTGTCATCGACCCGCGTCACACGCCAGGGCATGACCGCGCCCCGCTCAATGGGCGAAGATGTCGATCTCGGGCCAGCCGGCGAGGTCGAGCATCGCCCTGTCGGACAGGAAATCGAAGCAGGCCCGGGCAAGCTCCGCACGGCCCTCGCGGGCCAGACGGAGGTCGAGCGCCTCCTTGAGCCGGTGCAGATACAGCACGTCGGAGGCCGCATAGGCCAGCTGGGCCTCGCTCAACTCTTCGGCACCCCAGTCCGAACTCTGCTGCTGCTTGGAGATGTCCACCGCAAGCAGCTCCTGGAGCAGGTATTTGAGCCCGTGGCGATCAGTATAGGTGCGCACCAGCTTCGAGGCGATCTTGGTGCAGTAAACCGGAGCGGCCTTCACCCCGAAGGCGTGGGCGAGCACCGCGATATCGAAGCGGCCAAAATGAAACAGCTTGAGAATCTCGGGCGCGGCAAGCATCCGCGCCAGATTGGGCGCCGGCCGCCCGCCCGGCCGGATCTGGACCATATGCGCATCCCCGTCGCCGGCGGAAAGCTGAACAAGGCAAAGCCGATCACGGTGAGGGTTGAGCCCCATCGTCTCGGTGTCGATGGCCACGACCTCTCCCAGATCGAGGCCATCGGGCAGGTCGTCGCGGTGCAGATGATTGGCCAAGGCGCCCCCCGATTGTCCGAACACGGCCCCGAGGCGGGCCGCGCCGGGGCGTATCTAATGCCCCCCGCGCGCCCGCGCAACAACGCCCCGGCCGCCGCGCTCAGAAGCGGTACTGAAGCCCCATCCGCACCACGTCGCGGTCCGCCGAACTCGACGAGGCCGTCGCGTCGGAAAGATGATAGAAGCCCGCCGACACCGAAACATCGGGGGCGACCTCGTACATCACGTCGAAGCCGGTGCGAAACTGAAGCCAGCCGGCGCCCTCGTCATCGCCGTCGTCGGGCGCGTGATACAGCGCGGGGCCGGTATAGGGGGTGATCTGGAAGGGGCCGAGAAAGTAGTCGCGGCGCACCCCGATCGACAGGAACCCGCCCCCGTCACCGGCCACACCCGCGGCATAGAGCGGACGCAGCCCCAGAAACAGCGCGTCGTTGGGCCGGTATTCCACGGTGATCTCGCCCGACCTGTCCCGGTGGCCGACATCGGGGTCGTTGCCGCCGAAACCGTAGAGCCAGTAGCCGTCGGCGCTCAGATCGGCCGGTGTCGGATTGGTGTTGTCAGCAAGGGCGAGCGTGCCCACCACGATCGCGACATAGGCCGCATAGCTCATTCCGAAGATCATCGGCGCGCTCCGTCTGCCGGCGTTGGTCGCTCGATGATTACGCTCCGGCGTGCGCAGACACAAGCCCGCCGCTTGCCCCGCCCGGCAAAGGGTGCCACCCCACTCCGGCGCGGCCACCGGAGAGATGCGATGGAAAAATGCGATGCACTCGTGATCGGGGCGGGGCCGGCGGGGCTGATGGCCGCCGACGCATTGGCGCAGGCCGGTCGGCGAGTGATATTGGTCGAGGCGCGCCCGAGCCCCGCGCGCAAGTTTCTCATGGCCGGCAAGTCGGGCCTGAACCTGACAAAGGACGCGCCCCCGGCGGCCTTCCTCGACGCCTATGACGAGGCCGCCGGGTGGCTGGCTCCGATGATCACGTCGTTCGGCCCCCCAGAGGTGCAGGATTGGGCGCGCGGGCTCGGCCAGCCGGTGTTCACCGGCTCGTCGGGGCGGGTCTTTCCACAAGCGATGAAAGCCTCGCCGCTGCTGCGCGCCTGGCTCGCCCGGCTGGCGGATCAAGGCGTCGAGCTGCGCACGGGCTGGCGCTGGCAGGGCTGGCAGGGGCAGGCGGCGCGGTTCGACACGCCCGCGGGCACGGCCCTGATCGCCGCGGACGTCATCGTGCTGGCGCTGGGCGGGGCAAGTTGGGCGCGATTGGGCTCCGACGGGGCGTGGCGCGACATACTCCTGCGACAGGGCGTGCCCGTCGCGTCGTTCCAGCCCGCGAATATGGGCTTCAGGGTGGACTGGTCGCACCACATGGCCCCGTATTTCGGCACGCCGGTCAAGGGCGTGGCGCTGTCGGCGGGCGAGCTGCACGCGCGGGGCGAGTTCGTGCTGTCGGCGCGCGGAATCGAGGGCGGCGGCGTCTATGCCGTCAGCCGCGCTCTGCGCGAGGGCGCGCCGCTCGTGCTCGATCTGGCCCCCGATCTGCAAGCCGGCGAGATCGCCCGCCGGCTGGCCGCGCAACCGGGCAGGCTCAGCCTGTCCAACCGGCTGCGCAGGGCGCTGGGGCTGGCCGGCGTTCGCCGGGCGCTGCTGCGGGAATGCGCCGGCCCGCCCCCGGCGGCCCCCGAGGCGCTGGCCCGCCTGATCAAGGCGCTGCCCGTGCCGCTGGCCGGGCCGCGGCCGCTGGACGAGGCGATCTCGATCGCCGGCGGCATCCGCCGCGAGGCGCTGACCGCCGGGCTCGAAATCAAGGCGCTGCCGGGGGTGTTCGCGGCGGGCGAGATGCTGGACTGGGAGGCACCCACGGGCGGCTACCTGCTGACCGCATGCCTGGCGACGGGGCGCTGGGCCGGATGCGCGGCGGCGCGGCTTTAGGCCGCTCAGCCGTCGCCCCCGCCGGCGGCCATGGCACGCTGGAAAGCCGGGCGGGCCTGCATCCGTTCGAGATACTCGGCCAGACGCGGCTCGGCGACGGGAAACCGCGCCGCATGCGCCCACACGCCGCAATGGGTCAGGATGATGTCGGGCACGGTCATCGTGGCACCCATCAGGAACGGGCCGTCGCCCATTCGCCGGGCCAGGGTCTTCTGGCTGTTGGCGAATTCCCATTTCAGGCTGTTCTTGACCGCCTTCTCGCGCAGCTCCTCGGGCAAGATGAAGCTGTGGCGCGCCGCCATCCACAGCGCGGCGTCGAACTCGTCGAGCAGAAACTGCGTGAGGCTGTCCTGCCGCGCGCGGTCGAGCGTACCGGCGGGATAGGTCATCCGCCCTGTCTTGTCGGCCAGATACTGGATGATCGCCGTCGAATCGGTGATCGGCGTGCCGTCCTCGATCAGGACCGGCACCTTGCCGGCGGGGTTGAAACTGACCACCCCTTCCGAGCGCGGCGCCGCCGGGACGTGTTGGTAGGGCAGGCCGAGTTCCTCCAACATCCACAGCACGCGCATCGCGCGGCTGCTGGCCGTTCCGATCACAGTATATCCCGAACCACTCATCCGCGCGCTCCTTCCGCCCCTTCCCTGCTCGCCAGAATTGCGAGCCGGATCAGGGTGCGCTCCATCATCGCCATCGCCGGCGCCCGCGTCGTCGAGCGCAGGGAAAGATCGGTCTCCATGATCATGCCCAGCGCCTGTTCGAGCCGGTGCATGTTCCAGCGTTGCGCCTGCCGCAGCATCCTGTCGCGCCGCGGTCCGAAGACGGGCGGGCGCAGCCTGCCGATCCCGGCCCGCGCCCCGTCGGGGTCGGAGGCCGCCGTGTGCAGGCCGCGGAAATGCCGCAGCGCGCCGATGCACAACGTCACCGGCGCCACACCCTGCCCTTCGAGCCGGCGCATGACCGGGCCGATCTCCGACAGCCGCGCCTCGGCGACGATGTCGAGCATCTCATCGACCCCCGACTCGAAGGTGGCCGGCGCGCAGGCAGAAATGTCGGCGGCGCTGACGGGCGTCTCGTCGCCGTGCTTGTAGAGGGCCAGTTTCTCGACCGTCTGGCGCAGATCGCCGGGCGAGAGCCCGCCGGCCAGTTCCCCGAGCGCGTCCATCGCCTCGTCCGGCACTTCGGCGAGCCCCGCAGTAGTGAGCATCGCCGCGATCTCTCCGCGGCCCGGCGGATCGTCGTAGAGGGCCACGGCGTAGGCGTTGTCATGGCCCTCGAACAGCTTGCGCAACGCCGATCTGGCGTTGAGCGGACCGGCGGTGACGACGATCTGCGCATCGCCGGGCTTCCATGCCTCCAGCGCCGCGCCGATGGTCGGGGCCAGGCCGTCGGTCGCCTCCTCGACAAAGGCCACACGCGGGCCGGGAAAGAAGCCCTGCGCCTTGACCGCGTCCATCAAGGCGGCCGGGTCGCGGCGCAGATCACCCGCGGGCAGGCGCGAAAGCCGCATCTCGGCCTCGCCCTCGGGGCCGATCAGATTGGCGATGACCTCCTGCCGGCGCAGCGCCACCCGCATCGCGTCGCTGCCATAGATCAGCAGCCCGCTCCGGTCCGGGTCGGGCCGGGCGAAATACCCCGGCGCGTCGCGCGGCGACAGTTTCATCGTGCCAGATCGTCCGCCGCGGCGATCAGAAGCGTGGCGACGCGGTCGGCCAGGATGCGCATGAGCCGGTCGCGGCCGTCGTCTTCGGCAATGGCGGTGGCAAGCTGGGTGCTGGTGGTCGAATAGCCCACGAAAGCCTCCGCCCGGCCCTCGGTCAGGGTGGCGCCGCTTGCGCGATCAGTCAGGGCAATATCGACCGTGCCGGCAAGCTGACGCCGGGTGTCGCCCATCCCGCGCTCGCGCGCGACGCCGCGCCCGGAGATGTCGATGTCGTAGGACAGAGCGTAGGGGGCGACGTCGGAACGGCCCAGCCGCTCTTCGAGCGCGGCGACAAAGGCGAAGTCGGCGCGATTTTCGGGGTCGTCGGGGCGAACGGCGCCCCGCAGCCGGGCCGCGCCGCCCCCGGGGCCATAGGCCGGCCTGAAGCCGCACGCGGCCGCCAGCGGCAATGCCGCCAGCCCCGCGAGCAGGCTTCTGCGATCAGACAACCACATTGATGATCCGCCCCGGCACGACAATCAGCTTTTTCGGCGCGGCTCCCTGCAGCGCCTTGATCACAGCATCATCGGCCAGCGCGCGCTTTTCAACCTCTTCGCGGGGCGCATCGCGCGGCACCGCGATCTCCGAGCGACGCTTGCCGTTGATCTGGATGGGCAGGACGATCTCCTCATCCACCAGCATCGCCGGGTCAGCCCTGGGCCAATCGGCCTGCGCGACCAGCCCCTCGCCGCCCATCAGCGCCCAGACCTCTTCGGCCAGGTGCGGCACCATCGGCGACATGAGCTGGGCCATCACGCGCATCGCAGCGGGCTTTGCCTCGGCGCCGGCCTTCGACTTCGCCACGGTATTGGTCAGCGCATAGAGCGTGGCGATGGACTTGTTGAAGGCAAAGCCCTCGATGCCCTCGGTAACCTCGTGGATCGCGCGGTGGACGGCCTTGTTCAGCTCGGCGTCCGCCTCACTCGCGGGGGTGTCGCTTTCCACCACCTCGGTCGCGATCCGCCACACCCGCGACAGGTGGCGGAACGCGGCCTCGGCCCCGGCTTCGGTCCACTCGACGTCGCGCTCGGGCGGGGAGTCCGAGAGGATGAACCAGCGCGCGGTATCGGCGCCGAAGGCGCTGATGATGTTGACCGGGTCCACGACGTTCTTCTTGGACTTGGACATCTTGGCGTTGCCGATCACCTCGACCGCCTCGCCCGTGGCCTTGAGCCTGCGGGCGTCCTTGTCCACGTCGTCGGGCAGGTGGTAGACGGGCCGGCCGCGGTTGTCGCGGGTGTAGTAGACCTCGTGCGTGACCATCCCCTGCGTGAACAGCGCGTCGAAAGGTTCCACCGCCTTGGCGGGCAGGTGGCCCGTCCTGTGCATCGCCCGGGCGAAGAACCGCGAGTAGAGCAGGTGGAGAATCGCGTGCTCGATGCCCCCGATATACTGGTCCACGTTCATCCAGTAGTCGGTCTCGACCGGGTCGGTGGGGGTGGGCGCACGGGGCGCGGTGAAGCGCGCGTAGTACCAGCTGGAATCCACGAAGGTGTCCATCGTGTCGGTCTCGCGCCGGGCCTCGCCCCCGCATTTCGGGCAGGCGCAGTGCGCCCAGCTCGGGTGCCGGTCCAGCGGGTTGCCGGGCTGATCAAAGCTGACGTCGCGCGGCAGCTCGATGGGCAGGTTCTCCTTGCGCTCGGGCACCACGCCGCAGGTGTCGCAATGCACCACGGGGATCGGGCAGCCCCAGTAGCGCTGGCGCGACAGGCCCCAGTCGCGCAGCCGGTACTGCGTCACGCCGTGGCCCACGCCGTTTTCCTCGCAGAACGCGATGGCGGCCCCGATCGCCTCGTCGCCGGTCTGGCGCTCGCCGCCCGCCAGCGGGCGGACATAGCGCACCGGCTCGGTCTTGGGGGGCACATAGGCCTCGTCCTCGACCGTCAGCGGCGCGTCGCGCGGCTCGAACACCTCGATCACGTCGAGGCCGTATTTCCGCGCGAAATCGAGGTCGCGCTGGTCGTGGGCGGGCACGCCGAAGATCGCGCCGGTGCCGTAATCCATCAGGATGAAGTTCGCGATATAGACCGGCAGCTCGACCGAATTGTCGAACGGATGCAACACCTTGATGCCGGTATCCAGGCCCTTCTTCTCGGCCGTCTCCAGCGCCTCTTCCGAGGTGCCCAGGTGCCGGCATTCGGCCACGAAGGCCGCGACGTCATCGTCGTGGCGCTCCAGATGCCGCGCCAGCGGATGATCGGCCGAGATCGCCGCAAAGCTCGCCCCCAGCAGCGTGTCGGGCCGGGTCGAGAAGACCTCCAGCCGCTCGAACCCTTCGGGCGCGCCCACGGTCGAGAAGGCGAATTGCAGGCCCTGGCTCCGACCGATCCAGTTCTGCTGCATCAGGCGGACCTTCTCGGGCCACTTGTCGAGGCCGTCGAGCGCGGCGAGCAGTTCCCCGGCATAATCCGAGATGCGGAAGAACCACTGCGTCAGCTCGCGCCGCTCGACCTCGGCGCCCGAGCGCCAGCCGCGCCCCTCGATCACCTGCTCGTTGGCCAGCACGGTCTGGTCCACCGGATCCCAGTTGACCACCGCGTTCTTGCGATAGACCAGCCCGGCATCGAGGAAGTCCAGGAACATCGCCTGCTGCTGGCCGTAATACTCCGGGTCGCAGGTGGCGAATTCGCGGCTCCAGTCGATGGACAGCCCCATCGGTTTCATCTGCTCGCGCATGTCCGCGATGTTGGCGTAGGTCCAGTCGGCCGGGTGGCCGCCCTGTTCCATCGCCGCGTTCTCGGCGGGCATGCCGAAGGCGTCCCACCCCATCGGATGCAGCACCGAGAACCCCTGCGCCAGCTTGTAGCGCGCCACGACGTCGCCCATCGTGTAGTTGCGCACATGGCCCATGTGGATGCGCCCCGAGGGGTACGGGAACATCTCCAGCACATAGTATTTCGGACGCGATTCGTCGTGGCGCGCAGTGAACACGCCAGCCTCGTCCCAGGCGGCCTGCCATTTCGGTTCGCTCCGGCTCGGGTCGTATCGCGGCATCTCGGCGCCCTCTGTCCTGATCCTGTGCCGGGCCGGGTTATACTAGCCCGGCGCGCGGGGTCCAGAGGCCGGCGCGACCGCCCGCGTCAGAGCCCCAGATCGCGCACCCGGAGCTGGCGCGCGCGGGTCAGGATAGCGTCCTCGACGGCGCGCTGGGTTTCGGCGCCGGCCGGCCCCGAGCGGGTCATCACCGCCACGTTGAGCGCGCGCGCGTCCAGCGCGGGGTCGGTCACATGCACCGTGGCGCGATAGGGCGTGCCGCCGCCGGGCGGGGTGCCATAGCCGGTCACGAACACGCCGGTGAACGGGTCCACCTGCTCGACCGGCAGGAAGTCGAGCACCTCGAGCGCGGCGTTCCAGATATAGCGGTTGACCTCGACGGTGGTGTTGGGGTCGTCGCGATTGGCGAACAGATCCCAGATGGAGGAGCGATTGGCCTCCGCCGGGGTCACGCGCTCCTGCGGCACGTTGGGATTGTCGCTGACCCCGCCGCTGAACGGGCCGTCGCCCGAGCATGCCGCGACAACGGTCGCAAGGCCCAGCGCCGCCCCCGCGCGCGCAAAACGGTGAGAAATCATCATCGCTGCCCCCCAAAGGTGCCCTTCGCGCTGTCTAGCCGAGGGGGCCGTCACGAACAAGGGCTTTCCCCCGCCGCGCCCACACGCATGCGCGCCGCCGCCAGTGGCAGACCGGCGGGGCCGAAAGCCACTGTGACATGAATGCACCATAGCGGCCGCAATCATTTCGCCCCCCGCGCCGGCTTCTTGCATGAAAAGGGCCGACGCGGGAAACAGGCACAGACCCAAGCCGGGCGGCTCCGGCCTGGGCAGTCCTGAAAAACACGAGGGAAAGCCATGAAAAAGATTCTCCTTGCCTCGACCGCCCTGGTCATGACGACCGGCATCGCGGCCGCGGACAACCCGAATGTCGAGCTCTCCGGCGACGCCGAAATGGGCGTGATGTTCGACGACTCGATGGCCAACGAATGGAGCTTCACCAGTGAGGCGACCGTCGGCTTCACCCTGTCGGGCGAAACCGATGGCGGCCTGCAGTTCGGCGCCTCCTTCGACGCCGACGAGGCCGTCGGTGCGGCCGGCGGCACGGACGGCTCGGTCTTCATCTCGGGCGCCTTCGGCCGCCTGTCGATGGGCGATGTCGACAGCGCCGCCGACGCCGCCGTGGGCGACATCTCGGGTGTCGGCCTGACGGGCCTCGAAGACACGATGGCCTACCTGTCGAACGACACGCTGCCGGCGGCGCTGTATGAATACAGCTCGGGCGGCTTCTCCGTCTATCTCGGCGCCGACCAGATCTCGTCGTCCGATGACGAGTGGTCGATCGGTGCCGCCTACAGCGCGGGCAACTACAGCTTCGCCGCCGGTTTCGAGAAGGACACCTCGACCACGGCCACCCCGACCGGCCCCGATGACGAGCACTTCGCGCTCAGCGGCAGCGGCACCTTCGGCGCCGTCACCCTGACCGCGGCGGCCGGCTTCAGCAACGACAACACGCAGGGCGGTGTCTCGCTCGACTATGTCACCGGCCCGACCACGGTGACCGGCTACTACTTCCACGACTTCGCCGAAGACGCCAACTACGGCCTCGGCGCGGAATACGATCTGGGCGGCGGCGCCGCGCTGGTCGGCGGCATCGCCCACTACGAAGCCACCGACAACACCCTTGCCGACTTCGGCATCAGCATGTCGTTCTGATCCCGAACAACGGGACAAACGAGGGACGGGAAAGAGCGGGCCTTGTGCCCGCTCTTTTTCCTTGTCTCCTGGCCGGGCTTGATCGGCGCCCGCCATCACGGCACCTTGGGCGGGCAACACCGGGCCTGTCCGCATGATCCGCCTGCGCACCGCATTCGCCACGAGCCTCGCACTCGCGCTGCTCACCCCCGCCGCGCCCGGCGCCGGGGCGGGGCCGGTCATCAATGGCGACGGCCGCTTCGGCATCGTCTATGACGAATCGATGTCGGCCGACCGGCGCTGGCAGCTGACCAGCCGCGCGCGTCTGCGCTTCGGCCTGACGATCGAGACCGACGGCGGAATGGAATTCGGGATCATCCTGCGCCCCGACGAGCTGGGCTCGAACCGGCTGCGCGACGACGAGGACTGACCGCGCTCAGCGCCGGCGGATCGTGTCGCCGGGCTCCAGCCGGGGCGTCAGCTCGATCCGCACGCCGCCGACGACCCCCTCGCCGCCCTTGCCGGCGATGATCTCGGCGGCCTTGAGGCCGATCTCCAGCCGGCAGGCATCCATCGTCGCCAGCCGGCGCGGCAGCCCGTCGAGCAACTCGACCCCGTTGAACCCGGCCAGGCCAAGGCTTTCGGGCACGTCGATGCCGTGATCGAGACACCACAGGAGCCCACCGGCGCCGATCATGTCATTGGAATAATAAAGAAAATCCAGATCGGCGTTGCGCGCGAGGATCGCCTCGGTCATCTCGCGGCCCTTGAGCAACGCCGAGCCGCCCGAGTAGAACTCGGTATCGACCACTTCGAGCCCGGCCTCGGCCAGCCCGTCGCGGAAGCCTTCCAGGCGTTTGCGGGCGCGGTGATCGTCGGGCATCTTGGTGCCCAGAAAACCGATGCGCCGATACCCGGCCGCGACGATGGCGCGCGCCATCTCGCGCCCGGCGCGGCGGTGCGATATGCCCACCACCGAGTCGATGGCCGGGCCGTCGACATCCATGATCTCCACCACCGGAATGCCGGAATTTTCCAGCATCGCGCGCGAGGCGTCGGAATGCTCCAGCCCGGCGAGGATGACGCCCGAGGGCCGCCAGCTGAGCATCTCGTAGAGAACGGCCTCCTCGCGCGCGGGGGCGTAGTCCGTCACCCCGACGACGGGCTGCAGGCCGGTGTCGTCGAGCGCGCGCGAGATGCCGGTGAGCACCTCGGGAAACACCATGTTCGCCAGCGACGGTATGATGACGGCCACCAGATTGACCCGCTGCGAGGCCAGCGCACCGGCGATCTTGTTGGGCACATAGCCCAGCCGCTTGGCCGCGCGGATCACCCGCTCCCGCGTGGCGGGGCTGACGTCGCCACGGTTGCGCAGCACCCGGCTGACGGTCATCTCGCTCACGCCGCTGGCCTCGGAGACATCGCGCAGGGTCAGCGGGCGGCGCGGCTCTTGCGGGGGATCATGGGTCACGCCTGCTCCATCCGATGCGGGCTTTGACGTTTTCTATCCCCATTGCCGGCAAAGGCCAAGCCTGCCGGCCCGGCCCTTGCGTCGCGCGCCGTTTCGCGCCAAAACGCCGGCCAATGGCCCCGTAGCTCAGCCGGATAGAGCAGCAGATTCCTAATCTGGAGGTCGCAGGTTCAAGTCCTGCCGGGGTCGCCATCACCGTGCCTAGAACAGGTTCGGCAGCAGCATCACCAGCCCCGGAAACGCGACGGCCAGCGCGACCACCACGATATCCGCGGCCAGGAAGGGCAGGACGCCCGCGAAAATCTGCACCACACTGACATACTTGTGGGCCACGTTGCGGATGACGAAGACGTTGAGCCCCACGGGCGGCGTGATCATTCCGATTTCCAGCAGCTTGACCACGACCACGCCGAACCACACAAGGCTGATCTGCTGGGCCTCGAAGATCGGCAGAAGGATGGGCAGCGTGACGAGCAGTGCGCCAAACGGCTCCATCACCATCCCAAGCAGGATGTAGACGACCACCACGACGAACATCAGCTGGAAATAGCCCAGCCCCGCGTCAGTGACGAAGGACGAGATGACGCTCGACAGCCCGGTCAGCCCCAGGAAGCGCGTGAACATCGCCGCGCCCACGCCGATGATGAACAGCGACGCCGAGGTCATCAGGGTTTCGAGAAGGGCCTGCCGCATCACCTCGAGGTTCAGATGCCCCACCAGCGCGGCGCACAGTATTGCGCCGGCCGCGCCGACGGCGCCGGCTTCGGTGGCGGTGAAAAGGCCCGAGAACAGCCCGCCGAAGACGATCGCGATCAGCAGGAGCACCGGCCATATCCGCCCGAAGGCCGCACGCACTGACAGCGCCGCGCCCTCGACCGGGCGCCGGGGGATCACGTCGGGCCTGAGCCATGCAATGACCAGCACGAGCAGGGCGTAGCTCACCGCCGTCATCAGCCCCATCCCGATGCCGCCCAGGAACACCTGGGTGATCGAGGTCTCCGAGAACACGCCATAGACGATCATCAGGATCGAGGGCGGGATCAGCGCGCCGATCGTGCCGCCGGCGGCGATCGACCCCGCGGCCAGGCTGGGTGCGTAGCCCGCACGGATCATCTCGGGGATGGCGATGCGGCCCATGGACGCCGCCGTGGCCAGGGAAGATCCGCACACCGCCGCGAAGCCCGAACAGGCGAAGATGGACGAGATCGCGAGTGCGCCGGGCAGGCGATGCAGCAGCGCCTTGGCCGCGTCGAACAGCTCCGTCGTGAGCTGGGCGTGAAAGGCCACGAACCCCATCAGCAGGAACATCGGCACCGCGCTCATCGTCCAGCTGGCGACAAAGCTGTAGGGGGTATTGGCGACGATCCCCAGCGCGGGTTCGAACCCCAGAAGCCAGGCGATGCCGCCGAACGAGACCGCGGTCAGCGCCAGCGCCACCGGAACCCGCAGCAGCAACAGCACCATCAGCAGCCCGATGGCCCAGAATCCGGTCTCGGGGCTCATGTCCCGTCACCCTTGCCTTCGGTGCCTGCGGCCACCTCGACGGCGCGAAAGGCGGTGACGAGCGCGGCCAGCGCGAAGCCGGCCGGTGGCAGGAAATAGGTGGGCCAGACCGGCAGAAGCATGTTGAGCACGATGACCGACGAGCCGCTGCCCCAGTTCGAAAGCGCGGTCTCCCACGTGGTGTAGGTCATCACCGCGTAGATCGCGCAGGCCAGAAGCGCCACGATCACGTCGGAAACACGGGTGATCCGCGGCCCCAGCATCGCGTCGACCACTTCGACCGAGACCATGCCGCGCCGGCGTTCGACCCAGGCCAGCGGAAGGAAGGCGATCAGCACCATGTAATAGCGCGAGACGATCTCGTTGGTCGCCGGCAGCGGCCGTCCGACAATGTTGCGCGCGGCGACGTCGATGCCGACATGGACCATCATCAGCAAAACCCCGACCGCGCCGACAAGCGCGAGCGTCTGGGCCATGCGTTCGGCAAGTCGTGCCAGCGCACTCATCGTGACTCCGGATGACGGGGTGGGCCGGGCCGCCACGCGGCCCGGCGAAGGGTGTCACTCGCCGTAGCTGGCGAAGTCGACCTGGCTCCAGATCTCGTCCCACATGGCCTGCGCCATCGCCTCGGGGTCGTCTCCGACCTCCTCGTTGATGCCGCGCCACTTCTCGACAAGGTCCATGAACTCGGCCACGCGCTCGGACGCGTCGTCCATCCCGAACCGCTCGGCCGACAGCTCGGCGGCCGTGTCGCGGTCGGCCGCGGCGAAGTCGCGCGAGGCTTCGACGAAGTCCTCGTCGGCCTGGAGGAACTCGATGCCGGCCTCTTCGGCGGCGGCGCGGGCGGCCTGCGGGAAGTCGTAGCCCCAGCGATAGGTGAAGTCCGCATTCGCCCGGTTGGCCGCGCGGACCAGCGCAGCGCGCTCATCGGCGCTGAGCTCGCCCCAGGTGCTGGTGGCCACGGTAAAGTTCGAGGTCGAGAAATACGCGCCCAGCGGCACCTCGGTCACATGGGTGACAAGATCGACCAGCCGGAAGGACAGCAGGTCGCCGACCGACGCCATGGTGCCGTCGATCGTGCCCTGCGACATGGCCTCGAAGGTGTCGCCCACGCCGATGCTAACGGGAACGGCCCCGAAATTCTCGGCCCAGCGCGAGAACGGCGCCCCGCCGGAGCGCAGGCGCAGCCCCTCCAGATCGTCCGCGGACTCGACCGGCGTGTTGGTCATCAGCACATACGGGTCGGACGAGCCCGAGCCCAGATAGACGACGTCGAAGTCGTTCATCTCGGTCTGGCAGCTATCGCAGGTCACCGTGTATTCGGTTATGGCGGCCGCTACCGCGTGCGGATTGACGGCCGACAGCGACAGCTCGCCCGCCAGCGCCATGTTGGGCAGCTCGGCGGGGAAGTAGAGCGGCAGCAGGTTGCCCACATCTGCGAGCCCGGTCTGCAGCGCGTCCTTCATCTGGCCGAGGGAGACGACCTCGGGGCCAAGGATGCTGGCGGTCAGCGCGCCTTCGGACTCCTCGGGCAGATACTCGACAAGGCCCTCGTAGAGATGGCTGTGCGCCGGATGCGCCGGCGGGACGCCGGGGGCGATGCGCAGGTCGCGCGCCCCGGCCGCGCCGGCGGCCAGCGTCCCGGCCATGAGCATTGTGGCAAGTCTTGTTGGCAGTTTCATTTCGGTCTCCTCCCTTGTTTGACCGTGCCGCTCAGAGTCCGAGCAGCTTGCGCGCGTTCTCCTTCAGGATCAGCGGACGCACCTCGTCGCGTATCTCGATCTTCTCGAAGTCGCTCAGCCAGCGGTCCGGCGTGAGCGCCGGCCAGTCCGACCCGAACAGCATCTTTTTCTTGAGCAGCGTGTTCGCGTAATGCGTGAAGATCGGCGGAAAGTACTTCGGCGACCATCCAGACATGTCGATGTAGACGTTGGGCTTGTGATTGGCGACGGTCAGCCCCTCTTCCGTCCAGGGAAAGGACGGATGCGCCATCACGATCGGCATGTCGGGGAAATCCACCGCGACATCGTCGATATAGATCGGATTGGAATAGCCCTGCCGCATCCCCATGCCGCCGCGCATGCCCGCACCGACCCCGGTCTGGCCGGTGTGGAACAGCGCGATCGCGCCCTCGTCCTGGATGGCCTCGTACATGACATAGGCTGACCGGTCGTTGGGGTAGAAGCCCTGCATCGTGGGGTGGAACTTGAAGCCCCGCACGCCGAACTCGCGCACCAGCCGCCGGGCCTCGCGCGCGCCGGCCCGGCCCTTGGCCGGGTCGATCGAGGCGAAGGGGATCATGATGTCGTCATTCTCGGCGGCGATCCCGGCGACCTCCTCGTTGGAGTAGCGGCGAAAGCCCGTCTCGCGCTCGGAATCCACCGGGAAGATCACGCAGCCGATCCTGCGTTCGCGGAAGTAGTCGGCCGTCTGCTGGACGCTGGGCAGGTGATCGTGGTCCTGCCCGGCGGGGTTGCGGAAGTATTTGGCGAGCGCGGCCTGGAACTCGTCATACCCGTCGTCCCGGGGGCCGCAGCAGGGCTCCTCGGCATGGGTGTGGAAATCTATGGCGACAAGGTCGTCGATGTTCACGGCGTCGTCTCCGGGGTCAGGCCGACATACTTCTGAAGCAGCGCGAAAAGCTGCGCCTGCTCCTTTGGGTCAAGGGGCGTGGGACGCCGCGCGTCGTGGCTGAAGAACGCCTCGGCATGCGCGCTGACGAAGCCCTCGCCCTCGGGCGTGAGGCGCAGCTCGATAGCGCGGCGGTCATCGTCGGGGGTGCGCCGCGCGATCAGGCCGCGTTCCTCGAAGTTGCGGATCATCTTGGTCATGTGCGCGCGCTTGATGCGCAGCCGCTGGGCCAGCAATCCCTGCCGGATGCCGGGATTGAGGTGGATGACGTAAAGAACCGAGAATTCCCCCGGCCGCAGGCCGTACTGGCCCAGATCCTCGAAGAAGGCTTCGAAGACCTGAACCTGCGCGAGCCGCAGCAGGAACCCCAGCGATCCCGACAGCCGGTCGAGCGCGACGTCCTCCATGCTGGCGGGCGGACGCGGGATCGTGCGGGTCATGAGTCGCCGCCCCCGGGGATGTTCAGCCGCTTCGCCCGCTTTTCGAGGAAGGCGCGCAGCCGTTCCTCGGCCTCGGGCGTAGTGGTGGTCAGCGACGACATGATCGACTCCACGAACAATCCGTCCTCGGATGACATGTCCTGGATGCGCGGCAGCGCGTTGAGGATCGCGTAATTCGACATCTCGGCATTCTCGGCGGCGCTGGCGGCCAGCTCGACGGCCCTTTCCAGCGCGCCGCCCTCGGCGGTCAGGTACTGGACGATGCCCCAGCGCTCGGCCTCCTCGGCGGTGACAACCCGGCCGGTCAGCATCAGGTCGCCCATCCGGGCCGCGCCCATCAGCCGCGCCGCCCGGACCGATCCGCCGCCGCCCACGAAGATGCCGCGTTGGCCCTCGGGCAGGGCGAAGAACGCGGTCGGATCGGCAACGCGGATATGGGTTGCCGAGGCAAGTTCGAGCCCGCCGCCCACCACCGCGCCGTGCAGCGCGCTGACATAGGGGATCGTGCCGCGCTCGATCATCGCGAAGACGGCGTGCCAGCGGCGCGATCCGCGCACCGATTCCATCGCGGTTTTCGTGGAATGCTCGGCAAGGTCGAGCCCCGAGCAGAAGTGCCTGCCGTGGCCGTGGATCACGGCCGCGCGCGCCTCGCCCTCGGCGCGCTCCACCACTTCGGCGATGGCCTCGATGAAGCGGTCGCTGATGGCGTTGCGCTTGTCGGGGCGGTTCAGGCCGATCACCGCGACCGGGCCGCGAAGCTCATATGTGACGAGCGCCTGCGTCGCCGGTGCGTTCATGCCTTCCCCCTTCGCGCGGCGCCCGGATCGTGACCGGCGGCCGATATTGTCCACGAATATTCTGTTTCCCAGTAGACAAATTTGCCGCGCCGAGTCAAGTTGCACGCGACGAGGCTGGAGACCCGTGGGGGAGAGATGGCGGCAGACAGGGCGCGCGATTCCCGCAGCAACCCGGCGCTGTGGAACCCGACCGTTAGGATGGAGGAGCGCCCCGACGGTGCCATCCTGATCTGGCAGGAGGATCCGCTGGGCGCCTATCCCGACAGGCTGAACGAGCGCCTGCTGCACTGGGCCGAAGCCGCGCCCGACCGTGTCTGGATGGCCCGGCGCGGCGAAGACGGCGACTGGCGCAAGGTCACCTATGCCGAGGCCGCCGCCCGCGTGCAGGCGATCGGGCAAGCCCTGCTCGACCGCGGGCTATCGCCCGAGCGTCCGCTGGTGATCCTGTCGGCCAACAGCATCGCCCATGCCCTCATGGCGCTGGGCGCGCAGCATGTCGGCGTGCCGTCGGCGGCGATCGCGCCGGCCTATTCGCTGCAATCCGAGGATTACGGCAAGCTGCGCGACATCGCCGGCCAGCTAAGCCCGGGGATGATCTTCGCCGAGGAGGCCGCCGCCTTCGCCCCCGCGATCGACGCGGTTTTCGGCCCGGATGTGCCCGTCGTCTCGGTCGCCGGGCGCGTGGAGGGGCGCGAGACGCTGTCCTTCGACACTCTCTGCCGAACCCCGGTCACCGAGGCCGTGCAGAAGGCGTTTGCGGCGACCGGCCCCGACACGGTGGCCAAGTTCCTGTTCACCTCTGGGACGACCGGCTCCCCCAAGGCGGTGATCCAGACGCAGCGGATGCTTTGTGCCAACCAGGAAATGGTCGCCGATTGCTACGCCTTCATGCGCGAGACGCCGCCCGTGGTGGTGGACTGGGCACCGTGGAACCATACCGCAAGCGGCAACAAGGTGTTCAACCTTGTCATCTACAACGGCGGCACCTTCTATATCGACGACGGCAAGCCCAGCCCGAAGCTGATCGGCAAGACCATCGAGAACCTTCGCGAGATCTCGCCGACCTGGTATTTCAACGTCCCCGTCGGCTACCAGATGCTGCTGGACGCGATGGAGACGGACGACCGCTTGCGCGAGACCTTCTTCGCCCGGCTGTCGATGATGATGTATGCCGGCGCGGGGATGAGCCAGCCTGTGTGGGACCGGCTGACCCGCGTTGCCGAGGCCGCGGTGCCGGGCGGCGTGCTGCTGGCCACGGGCTACGGCGCGACCGAAACGGGACCGTTCTCGCTGATGTGCACCGAGCGCCAGGAGACCGCCGGCAACCTGGGCCCGCCCGCGCGCGGCGTTATCCTCAAGCTGGTGCCGCAGGGCGACAAGCTCGAGGCGCGGATGAAGGGGCCGCACATCACGCCGGGCTACTGGCGCAACCCGGAACTGACCGCCGGGGCGTTCGACAAGGAAGGCTACTACAAGCTGGGCGATGCGCTGCGCTTCGCCGTGCCCGGCGACCCGGCGCGGGGGTTCTATTTCGACGGCCGCCTCGCAGAGAACTTCAAGCTCGACACCGGCACATGGGTCGCGGTGGGGCCGCTGCGCGCCACCCTGACCGACGACATGAAAGGCATCGCCAGCGACGTGGTGATCGCCGGCGAGAACCGCCCCGAACTGGCCGCGCTGGTGGTGCCCGACTACGATGCGCTGCGCGGGCTTGTGGGCGAGGCGCTGGATGATGACGCGCTGCTTGCGCACCCGACCGTTCGCGCGCTCGCCGCCGAACGGCTGGCCGAGCACGGCGCGCGCGCAACCGGATCGGCCAATCGCGTGATGCGGATGATGTTCCTGTCCGAGCCGTTGCGCTTCGACCGCGGCGAGGTCACCGACAAGGGCTCGATCAACCAGCGCGCCGTTCTGCGCGAGCGTGCCGATCTGGTCGAGGCGCTGTTCGGTGACGATCCGCGCGTGATCCACCCGGCAACATCGGAGGCGGGCACATGAAGGTTGAAGATGCCGTCATTCTCGTGACCGGCGCGGGGTCGGGGCTGGGCGAGGCCACGGCGCGCCACCTCGCCGCCTGTGGCGCCGACGTCGTGGTGCTGGACCGCGACGCTGCAGCCGCGTCCCGCGTCGCGGGCGATATCGGCGGCCTCGCCGCCGAGGCCGACGTGACCGACAACGCCGCGATCACCGCCGCGCTCGACTCGGCCGAAGTCCGCGGGCCCCTGCGCGGGGTGGTCAATTGCGCCGGCATCGCAGCGGCGGCGCGGATACTGGGCCGCGAGGGGCCGATGGAGCTGGACGCGTTTGAGCGGGTGATCCGCGTCAACCTGATCGGCACCTTCAACGTCCTGCGGCTCGCGGCCGAGCGTATCGCGCGGGCCGAGCCGATGGAGGACGGCGAGCGCGGCGCGGCCGTCAACACGGCATCGGTCGCGGCCTTCGACGGCCAGATAGGGCAGGCGGCCTATGCGGCCTCGAAAGGCGGGATCACCTCGCTCGCCCTGCCCGCCGCGCGCGAGCTGGCGCGTTTCGGCATCCGCGTGAACACGATCGCGCCGGGCGTGTTCCTCACGCCGCTTCTGGCCGAGCTTCCGCAGGAGGTGCAGGACGGCATCGCCGCCTCGATCCCGTTCCCGCAGCGGCTGGGTGATCCGGAGGAATTCGCCCGCACGGTGCGCTATTGCCTTGAGACCCGCTATCTGAACGCCGAGGTGATCCGGCTGGATGGCGGCGTGCGGCTGCCCCCGAAATGACCGCGCCGGGGATGGAGATGACCCTGGCCCTGCTGGCGGCCACGCCGGGCTGGCAGGCCCTGACCGCCGCGCGGCCCGATCTGGACGACGACCTGGCCGCCGCGATCCTGGGCGAGGCCGAGAAGTTCGCGCAGGGCGCGCTAGCGCCCCTCAACGCGGTCTCGGACCGGCAGGGGTGCCGGCTGGAGGGCGGGCGCGTGGCCACGCCCGAAGGCTTCGCCGAAGCCTATGCCCGGATGGGCCGCGACGGCTGGCTGGCAATGGACCTGCCCGAGGCGCTGGGCGGGCAGGGTCTGCCGACCACCCTGCACGCCGCGGCGAGCCCGCATTTCGAAGGGGCGGCGATGGCCTTCATGATGGCGGGCGGCTCCAGCCGCGCCGCTGCCCACATGCTGGCGCGAGTGGCCCCCGATGTGGCGGCGGAATGGGGGCCGAAACTGGCAAGCGGCGACTGGGCGGCCAGCATCTGCATATCCGAGCCGGATGCGGGCTCGGACGTGGGGCGCATCCGCACGCGGGCCGAGAAGGTCGACGGCATCTGGCGCATCACCGGCAACAAGGTCTGGATTTCGTTCGGCGACCACGACATGAGCCGCCGCATCGGGCACTGCCTGCTGGCCCGCACCGGCCGGCCGGGCGAGGGCACGCGCGGGCTGAGCCTGTTCCTGGTGCCCGACCGTCTGGACGATGGCGCGGGCAACGGCGTGACCGTCACCCGGATCGAGGAGAAGATGGGCCTGCACGGCTCGCCCACCTGCGCGCTGTCCTTCGACGAGTCGCAGGCGACGCTTCTGGGCGAGGCGGGGCGCGGCATCCGGCAGATATTCGCGATGATCGAGCTGATGCGGCTGCAGACCGCTTGTCAGGGCCTGGGGGTTGCACAGGCCGCCTGCCGGCAGGCGCGCGGCTACGCCCATGAGCGCCGCCAGGGCGGGCAGCCCGACAGGCCGCCGGTGCCGATCCTGGCCCATGCGGATGTGCGGCGTCAGCTTGCGGTGATGGAGTCGCGAACGGCGGTGCTCGAGGCGCTGGTCACTGAGCTCGCGAGCCTTCTGGACCTTGCCCGAGACGGCGATGCCGAGGCCGGAACGCTCGCCGCGATGCTCCTGCCACTGGCCAAGAACTTCGGCGCCGAGACGGCCTTCGAGACGGCGAACGGCGCGGTGCAGGTTCTGGGCGGGGCGGGCTACACCCGCGACTGGCCGGCCGAGCAGATGGTCCGCGACGCGCGGGTCATCGCGATCTACGAGGGCACGACGGGCATCCAGGCGCAGGATTTCCTGCTGCGCCGCGTGCTGGCCGATGGGGCCGGGGCGCCCGCGCCGCTGTCCGCGCGGATGCGCGCGGATCTGGATGCGTGCCCCGACCGAGCGGCGGCGGAAACCGCCGATGACCTTCTTTCCCGTTTCGAGGCGCTGGTCCGTGCGCTGCGCGAGAGGGCACCGGACCTCTCACCGCCGGAACTTGCCGCCGACGGGATGCTGCGAGCGGGCTGGGCGGTGGTCGGCGCCTGGATGGCCTGCCGCCTGATCGGGCTGGATGGCGAGGCGGCGCGGCTGGGCCGGTTCCGCCTGCATGGCCTGCCCGCCGAGATGGCGGCGGCCGAGGCCGCCTGCCACCTGCCCGATGCGTTGATCGGCGGGGTGTGAGCCGCCGTCACGCCCACTCGCCCTTGCGGAAGACGGGCACGCGGCTGCCGTCCTCGCGGACACCGTCCACGTCGATCCTGTCGGATCCGATCATCCAGTCGATATGGATCGCGCTCTCATTGCCGCCCTGTGCCGCGATCTGCTCGGGCGAAAGCTTGTCGCCGTCGACGAAACACTTGGAATAGCACTGTCCCAGCGCGATGTGGCAGGCGGCGTTCTCGTCGAACAGCGTGTTGTAGAACAGCAGCCCCGACTGCGAGATCGGCGACGAATGCGGCACCAGCGCGACCTCGCCCAGCCGCCGCGCGCCCTCGTCCGAGTCCAGCACCTTCTGCAGCACCTCCTCGCCGCGGCTGGCGCTTGCCTCGGTGATGCGCCCGCCCTCGAAGCGCACGCGGATATCCTCGATCAGCGTGCCCTGATATGACAGCGGCTTGGTCGCGCGCACATGGCCCTCCACCCGCTGGGCGTGGGGGGTGGTGAAGACCTCTTCGCTGGGGATGTTGGGGTTGCAGACCACGCCGTTGCGGGCGACCGAGGCGCCGCCCATCCACTCGTGCCCGTCGGCAAGGCCGACGGTCAGGTCGGTGTCGGGGCCGGTGAAGTGCAGCGCGTGGAAGCGCTGCTCGTTCAGCCAGTCGGTGCGCTCGCGCAGCTTCGCGTTGTGGGCGGTCCAGGCGCCGACGGGGTCGTCGGTGTCGGCGCGGCTGGCGCGGAAGATCGCCTCGGCCAGGTTGTGGACGGCCTCGTCCCCGGGAAGGTCGGGAAAGACCTGCCGCGCCCAGGCCGCGCCGGGGTAGGAGACGAGGTTCCAGTTGATCGCGAAGCTGGTGATGCGTTCGCGCGCGGGCTTGTAGGCCATCACCTGCGCCTTGTTGGCGCGGCTGACCTTGTCCGGATCCTCGTTCGACAGCAGCATCGGGTCGTCGCCCACGACGCCCATTCGCGCGGTGTTGGCGTCGAACGCGGCCCCCATCGCCTCGTAGAGCCAGCCGGCGGCGCGGTCGAAGCTTTCGTCGCGGGCATGGTGGAACCGCGCCAGGGTCAGCTCCGGGTCGCCCAGCAGCGGCGTGACCAGCCCCGCGCCGGCCTCATAGGCCTGCACCGCGATGCGGCGCACCAGCGGCAGGGCCTCGACCGGCGCGCTCAGCAGCAGATCCTGTCCGGGCTGGAGGTTGAGGCCCACCTTCACGCCGACCTCGGCCAGCCGGTCCAGCTTGACGGGGTCGATGGGGGTGGCGGCGTCGCTTTTCGGTGTCATGCGCGGTCTGCCCTTGCTGTCTGTGGTCGCTGCGATCAGGGCAGACCATATGCGCGGGCGAGGCAGGGTCAATGCGGCGCGATCGAAAAGGCCCGGAGGCGATGCCTCCGGGCCGCGAGTCCTCCCCGAGCAGGGCGGTTACATTTGACCGATCGACCAGAAGAAGGTCTCGCCCGAGCTGTCATCCACCCCGTCATTGTCGGTCGAGACCCAAGCCGTTCCGTCGGGCATGATGGCCAGCCCCTCGACCTTGTCCACGACATAGCCGTTGAAGGCTTCGAGGTCGGGGATGAGGTCGCGAACCAGCTCGGGTTCGACCACCGGAAGCTCGCCTCCCAGCGGCGCCGGCTCCATCTGGTCGAGCGGGACGCGGTAGACCGCCTTGACCTGCGCGTCGGCGCCGAACTGGTTGTCGCGCTCGATCACGTAGACATGATCGCCATGCAGGCTGATCTCGGACAGCCCGACCCAGCCGCGCGCCACGTCGTTGAGCGGGTAGTGGACCGCCCCCCATTCGCGGCTTTCGGTGTTGTAGGCGACAAGCTTGACGTGGCCCGCAGGGTCGTCGTCCCATTCGCGCTGCAGCGCGATCCAGAGCGTGTCGCCGACCATTGTGATCCCCTCGGCGGCGTGGCGGCGGGCGACGGCGCGCAACTCCGCGGGGAAGGCGATCTGCTGATCGATCTCTCCCCCGGCGGTGACATGATGGATGGCGTGGGGATAGAGGTCATCCGCATCGCCTTCCGAAGCCAGCCAGAAGCCGCCCTCGCCATCGGTCACGACGCCCTCGAGGTCCAGCATCTGTGCCGGCGCGCCGTCGCGCGTCACCTCGATCGCGCGGGTGATGCGGGCGGGGCGCTCGGAGGGGTCGATCTCGAAGATGCGCGGCTGCATGGCATAGAAGCTGTCATTGACGGCATAGATCATGCCGTTGCCGGCGGCCGTCATGCCCGAGATCGCGCCCCAGCCGATCAGCTCCCCGGCCCCGGCCGCGGTGAGCTGCGGATAGGCGGGCGCTGCCTCGTTGTGTTCGAAGATCATCACATGGGCCGCCGGGCCGCCGTCCTCGCGTAGATCCTCCTCGTTGGCCGAGACCAGAAGCCCGCGCGAGGGAAGTGCGACGAAGCCCTCCGGGCCGACGCCGGACGGCAGGAGCTGGGTCAGAACGGGTGCGGCCGGGTCGGTGATGTCGTAGGCACCAATGATCGAGCCACGCTCGGACCCGACGAACACCATCGGCGTGCCGTCGAAGATGGCGAACTCGAGGCTCTCGGGCTCCACGCCCTTGTTGCCCGAGCGTTCCTCGGGGTAGTGGCCCGCCTCGATCAATGCGCGCTCGAAGTCCGTGCCGGACTCGTAGACGACCGTGCCGTCCTGGTTGAAGATCGTCCAGCCGCGCGAGCCGCCCTGGTAGTCGCCCTCATTCGCGGTGGCGAAGTGATCGTTGCCGACCCACTGCACCGTGTCGGGCTCGCGCAGGCGGCCGGGTTGCGCGTCGTCGAAGGTGATCGCGCCCTCCTCGGTCACGTCGATCCCCTCGAGGTCCACCGCGCCAGCCGTGAAGTCCGACAGCACTTCCCCGTCACGGTCGAGAACGACCATGTGATTGTTTTCCTGCAGGGTGACGACGACCTCGCCCTCGGCATTGATGTCGAGGTATTCGGGCTCGGGATCCGAGGGCGCGGTTTCGGCAAGCCCGGTCAGGTCGGCCGAACGCACGCTCTCGCAGTCGGCGGTGCCCTCGGCGATATCGAACATGTCGACCGTGCCCGCGGGCAGCTGCGGCACCGCGCCGTCGTCAAGATCCTCGTCGCGCTCGTTCTCGATGGCGATGGCGACGAAGGAGCCGTCGGGCGCGGTCGCCACGCTGTCGGGCTGGCCAGAGAGATCACAGCGCCCCAGCTCCTCGCGGCTGGCAATATCGAAAACGGCCAGGTAGCCGGAAGGTTCAACGAAGCTTTCCGAGGTGTTCACGCCAACATAGGCGCGGCCCTGCGCGACGGCGACGGAGGTCGGCTCGCCGCCCAGCATGATGGTGTCCAGCGGCCGGGGGTCGGCCGGGTCGGTGAAGTCGATCATCCCCAGCGCGCCCAGCGGGCTGTCGGTATAGACCAGCACCGTCCCGTCGGCGGTCGCGTCGATGATTTCGGCCGACGTGGCCTGGTCGCGTGCATCGTGGGCAAGGTTCAGATAGGTCGGAAAGCTTGCAATGCGGGTGAAGCTCATTTCGGCCATGGCGGCCTGACCGGCGGTCAGTGCCAGGGCCGAGGTCATGCAGAATAGGCGGATCGACATGTGTCACTCCTGATGGGTTGTGCAGACCCATGTCTGGTGACGCATCTCGGTGACGCCGGGGTGACAGTTCGGTATCAGTTTGTTGAAAGCCGGCGGCGGGTGCGGCGTGGCACCTGCCGGGCGCTCACGCCTCGGGCTTGAGGCGGAAGCGCTGGATCTTACCCGTCGCGGTCTTGGGCAGGGCCTCGGTGAAAACGATGCGGCGCGGATACTTGTAAGGTGCGATCGTCGCCTTGACGTGGTCCTGCAGCATCGTGATCGTCTCGCCCGATCGCTCGGCCCCCTCAGTGAGCACCACATGCGCCTCCACGATCTGGCCGCGCGCGTCGTCGGGGGCGCCGACGACGGCGCACTCTGCCACCGCCTCATGGGCAAGCAACGCGGCCTCCACCTCTGGACCGGCAATGTTATAGCCCGATGAGAGGATCATGTCGTCGGAGCGCGCGGCGAAATGGAAATAGCCGTCCTCGTCCTGCGCGAAGGTATCCCCGGTCAGATTCCAGCCGTCGCGCACATAATCGGTCTGGCGCGGATCGTCGAGATAGCGGCACCCCGTCGGGCCGCGCACCGCCAGCCGGCCGACCTCGCCGCGCGGCAACTCGGCCATGTCCTCGCCCACGATCCGTGCCTCATAGCCGGTGACCGGCCGGCCGGTGCAGGCCGGGCGATGATCGTCGAAGCGGTTGGTGATGAAGATGTGCAGCATCTCGGTCGCCCCGATCCCGTCGAGCAGGGGCTTGCCGGTCTTGGCCATCCACTCCTCGTAGATCGGCGCGGGCAGCGTCTCGCCGGCCGAGACGGCCGCGCGCAGGCTGGCCAGATCGGCGCCCTCCTCCATCGCCCCCAGCATCACCCGGTAGGCCGTGGGCGCCGTAAAGCACACGGTCGCACGGTATTTCTCGATGATCTCGATCAGATTGCGCGGCGCGGCATTCTCCAGCAACGCCGCCGCGGCCCCGAAGCGCAGCGGAAACACCGCCAGCCCGCCCAGCCCGAAGGTGAAGGCCAGCGGCGGCGAGCCCACGAACACGTCGTCGGGGCGCACGCCCAGAACCTCCCGGGCATAACCGTCGGCAATGATCAGGATGTCACGGTGAAAATGCATCGTGGCCTTGGGGCTGCCGGTGGTGCCGCTGGTAAAGCCCAGCAACGCCACGTCGTCGCGGCCCGTGCGCACCGCCTCGAAGCTGACCGGCTTGTCGAGCGCGGCGCGATCGAGCTCGGCATCGTGATTGGCGGTGCCGTCGAAGCCCACGACCTTGCCGAGAAAGCGCGAGCCCTTGGCGCAGGCAACCAGATCCTCCATGAGCCGCGTATCGCACAGCGCCAGCCCGATCTCGGCTTTGTCGACGATCTTGGAAAGCTCGCCCGCGCGCAGCATCGGCATGGTGTTGACGACCACCGCGCCGGCCTTGGTCGCCGCGAGCCAGGCCGCCACCATCGCCGGGTTGTTGGCCGAGCGGATCAGCACCCGGTTGCCGGGCCGCACCCCGTAATCGGCCACCAGCGCATGGGCGAGACGGTTCGTCCAGTCGGTCAGCTCCTTGTAGCTGCGCCGCCGCCCGTTGCCGATCAGCGCCGTGTGGTCGCCGAAGCCGCGCTCGACCATGCGGTCGGTCAGTTCCACCGCCGCGTTGAGATGATCGGGATAATCGAATCCCTCCAGCAGCAGATCGGGCCATTCGTCGAACGGCGGCAGACGATCGCGGGTGAACGTGTCGACATGGGCGCTCGGTCCGAGCATGTGGTCTCCTCCCTTTTGCAGCGGCGCCGTTGTCCGGCGACTCGTCGAACTGGGCGATCCCCCGATTGTCTCAGTCGGGGACGACCGCGGTAGCCTCGATCTCGACCTTGGCGCGATCCTCCACCAGGGCAACCACCTGCACCAGTGCCATCGCCGGGAAGTTGCGCCCGATCACGCGCCGATACACCTCGCCCAGCCCCTTCAGGTTGGCCAGGTATTCCTGCTTGTCGGTGACATACCAGGTCAGGCGCACCAGATGCTCGGGCCCGGCGCCGCCTTCCTCCAGCACGGCGACGATGTTGGTCAGTGTCTGCTCGACCTGTCCCAGGAAATCGTCGGTCTCGAAGACCTGGTCGCCGGTCCAGCCGACGAGCCCGCCCAGATAAAGCGTCCGCCCCCGCGCCGCGATGCCGTTGGCATACCCCCGGGCGGGCTTCCAGTTGGCGGGGTTGAGCTGCTCGTGCATGGTCATGTCGCTTTCTCCTCGATCCGTTTGCCCCGCGCGGCCTCCAGCCCTTTCCGGATTGCGGGCGGCCAGCTCTCGGCCCGGCCCTTGGCATTTACCCACACCAGGGTAAGCGTCGCCGTCAGCCGGGTCTCTCCCCCGCGACGGGCCGTGATGCGAAACTGCACGCTCGCCCGGCCGACCCTCACGACCTCCAGCGTGAAGGTGACGACTTCGCCCAGTTCGGACGGTGCGCGGAAATCGCACTCGATATGAACGGTGGGCACGCCGCGCCCCTCGGCCATCGAGATCCGCTCGAACGGGTAGTCGAGCACGTCGCGAAAGTAGTTCTCGACCACCGAGTTGGTCATCTCGAAATAGCGCGGGTAGAACACGATCCCGGCCGGGTCGCAGTGGTTGAACTCGATGCGGATGTCGCGCGAATACGCCATGCTCAGCCCCCCTCGGCCGCTGCGAGCGCGGCGCGCGCGATGATGATCTTCTGCACGTCCGAGGCGCCCTCGTAGATTCGCAGGGCGCGGATCTCGCGATAGAGGCTCTCGACCATCTCGCCCGACCGCACGCCGTCGCCGCCGAATATCTGCACGGCCTGGTCGATGACGCGCTGCGCGGCCTCGGTGGCGTGGAGCTTGGCCATCGCCGCCTCGCGCGAGATGCGTTTCGCGCCCGAGTCCTTGGTCCAGGCCGCGCGATAGACCAAGAGCGCCGAGGCATCCACGTCCAGCGCCATGTCGGCCAGATGCCCCTGCACCATCTGCAGCTCCGAAAGCGGCGCGCCGAACAGCTCGCGCGAGCGGGCGCGGCCCATGGCCTCGTCCAGCGCCCGGCGGGCAAAGCCCAGCGCCGCCGCCCCGACCGAGGAGCGGAACACGTCCAGCACCGACATGGCGATCTTGAAGCCCTCGCCGGGGCGGCCGATCATCGCGTCGGCAGGCAGGCGGATGTCGTTGAAGCGCAGATGCGCCAAGGGGTGCGGGGCGATCACGTCGATGCGCTCGACGATCTCCAGCCCCGGCGTGTCGGCGGGCAGCAGGAAGGCCGAAAGCCCCTTGGCCCCCAGCGCCTCGCCCGTGCGGGCGAAGACGATGTAGAGATCGGCGATGCCGCCGTTGGAGATATAGGTCTTCTCCCCGTTCAGGCGGAAGCCTTCGCCGTCGCGCTCGGCGGTCGTGGCGATGTTGGCCACGTCCGAGCCGCTTGCCGGCTCGGTCAGCGCGAAAGCCGCGATCGCCTCGCCCGCCCGCGTACGCTCCAGCCATTCGCGCTGTGCGGGGCTGCCGAAGAGGCTCACGGCCCCCATGCCCAGCCCCTGCATCGCGAAGGAGAAGTCCGCCAGCCCGTCATGGCGCGCCAGCGTCTCACGGATCAGGCACAGCGTGCGCACATCCAGCGTCTCGCCTTCGCCCGCGCCGGAGTGGCGCAGCCACCCGTCGGCGCCGAGCCTTGCCACCAGCCCGCGACAGGCCGCATCCACATCCCCGTGGTCGACCGGAAGGTTCGCCGCCGCCCAGGCGTCGAGCTCCTCGGCCAGCCGCTTGTGGCGCGCCTCGAAAAACGG
This sequence comes from Rhodobacteraceae bacterium WD3A24, assembly GCA_002967695.1. Taxonomy (GTDB): domain Bacteria; phylum Pseudomonadota; class Alphaproteobacteria; order Rhodobacterales; family Rhodobacteraceae; genus Alkalilacustris. Next base: position 104,169 of record PUHN01000003.1, read on the forward strand.
CCACTCCAGAAAGCTCCTGTCCGCCATGCGTCCTGCCCTTCACCTTCGCTCAAATATCCCCGGGGTCCGGGGGCAGCGCCCCCGGCGCGGGCCTCAATCGCCCTCGAAAACCGGTTTCTCCCCAGCGACGAAGGCGCGATAGGCGCGCTCGAAATCGGCGGTCTGCATGCAGATCGCCTGCGCCTGCGCCTCGGCCTCGATCGCCTGGTCGAGCCCCATCGCCCATTCCTGATTGAGCTGGGTCTTGGTGATTCCGTGGGCGAAATTGGGCCCCGCCGCGATCCTGCCGGCCAGCTTGAGGGCCTCGCCCTCGAGCGCGTCGGCAGGGTGCAGGGCGTTGTAGAAGCCCCAGTCGAGCCCCTCCTGCGCGGTCATCACCCGCCCGGTATAGAGCAGCTCCGCCGCGCGGCCCTGCCCGATGATGCGCGGCAGCATCGCGCAGGCGCCCATGTCGCAGCCCGCAAGGCCGACCTTGGTGAACAGGAAGGCCGTCTTGGCCTCGGGCGTGGCCATCCGCATGTCCGAGGCCATCGCGATGATCGCCCCCGCGCCCACGGCGACGCCATCGACGGCCGAGATCACGGGCGTCTGGCAGTGGATCATCGCCTTGACCAGATCGCCCGTCATCCTAGTGAAGGCCAGAAGCTCCTTCATGCTCATCTTCGTGAGCGGGCCGATGATGTCGTGCACGTCCCCGCCCGAGCAGAAATTGCCCCCGTTGGGCGCGACGACGACCGCGTTGACGTCCTCGGCACCGGGTAGGGCGCGGAACCAGTCGCGCAGTTCGGCGTAGGACTCGAAGGTCAGCGGGTTCTTTCGGTCGGGCCGGTCGAGCCGGATGACGGCGATGTCGCCCTGCATCTCGAGGCGGAAATGTTCGGTCGCTTGGTCGGCGATCTTCATCGGTCGTCGCTCTCCTGATACTTCAGCCGGGCCTCGAGCCCGTCGGTGATGCGCTCCAGCGTGCGGCCCATCTCGGCCGCCTCCTCGGCAGGCAGATGCGCCAGCATGCGGTCGATCCACGCCTCGTGGGCGGCGGCCTGCTCGGCGAAGTGGTCGCGGCCCTTCGCGGTCAGCCGCACCATGGTCGCGCGCCGGTCGCCGGGGACGGGCACGCGCTCGACCAGCCCCTCGGCAACGAGCCGCTCGATGATGCCAGTGACGTTGCCGTTCGAGACCTTGAGCACCCCCGAAAGCGCGCTCATGCGCAGCCCGTCGCGGTGGCGGTCGAGCGCGGCCAGCACGTCGAAGCGCGGCAGCGTGGTGTCATGCTCGCGCCTGAGCTTCTCGCGCAGCTCCGCCTCGATCAGCTTGGAGGTCTTCAGCAGCCGCAGCCAGACGCGCAGCCGCGCCTTGGAGCCGGCCTCGTCGGCACCCGGCACCACCGCGGCGGCGGGGTCGGCGTCCTCGCCGCTCGTCCGCGTCTCCGGCCAGCTCATACCTCGCCCCCCGAAATGGCGATCGCCTGCCCGTTGACCGCGTCCGAGCCCGGCCCGCAGAGCCACAGCGCGGCGGCCGTCACCTCGGCGGGCTGCACAAGCCGCCCCTGCGGATTCGAGGCCGTCAGCGCCCCAAGGGCGTCGTCGCGGCTCTTGTCGGTCTTGTCCACGATATTGGCGATCGACCGCTCCGTCATCTCGGTGTCGAGGAAACCGGGGCAGAGCGCGTTCACCGTGATTCCCTTGCGCGCCGTCTCCAGCGCGAGCGAGCGCGTCAGCCCCACCACGCCGTGCTTGGAGGCGGCATAGGCGGCTGCATAGGCGTAGCCCTTCAGCCCGGCGGTCGAGGCGACCGAGATCAGCCGCCCCCACCCGTTCATCTGGCGCAGCCCCGCGCGCAGCGTCAGGAACACGCCGGTCAGGTTGACCGCCATCATCGCGTTCCACTGGTCCAGCGTGGTGCGCGCCAGCGGGGCGCTTTCGGCGGTGCCGGCATTGGCGATGACGATGTCCACCGGACCCGCGGCCTCGAACAGGGCGTCGACCGAGGCCTCGTCGCCCACATCCGCCGTCAGCGGGCGAATGCCCGACCGGCCCTCGGCCACGGCCTCCAGCGGCCCGGCGCGCCGGCCGGCGATCACCACCTCGGCGCCGGCGGCCGCGAGGCCGCGGGCGAGGTCGGCGCCCGTGCCGGTGCCGCCGCCGGTGATCAGCGCGCGCTTGCCCTCCAGCGTCATGCCCGGATCGCCTCGCCGGCGCGCTCGGCCAGCCGGCGGGCCTGGTCGCGGCCGGGCAGGTAGGGATCGGGCCATGCGGTCTCCTCGTCGCCCAGGGCGACGGCCGAGTGCAGCGTCCAGTAGGGGTCGGCCAGGTGGGGTCGCGCCAGGCAGACCAGGTCGGCCCGGCCCGCCATCAGGATCGAGTTGACGTGGTCCATCTCGTAGATGTTGCCCACCGCCATCGTCGGGAGGTGCCCGTCATTGCGGATGCGGTCGGAAAACGGTGTCTGGAACATGCGGCCATAGACCGGCTTTGCCTGCGTCGAGGTCTGCCCGGCGGACACGTCGATGATGTCGGCCCCGGCCTGGCGGAACATGGCGGCGATCTCGACCGCCTCCTCTGGCGTCACGCCGTCGTCGCCGGCCCAGTCATTGGCCGAGATGCGCACCGACATCGGCTTTTCGGCCGGCCATGCCTCGCGCATCGCGCGGAACACCTCCAGCGGGTAGCGCATCCGGTTCTCGAGGCTGCCGCCGTATTCGTCCTCGCGGATGTTGGACAGCGGCGAGATGAAGGACGAGATCAGGTAGCCGTGCGCGGCGTGCAGCTCGATCATGTCGAAGCCGGCGCGCTCGGACATCCTCGTGGCCTCGACGAACTCCTCGCGCACCGCGTCCATGTCGGCGCGGTCCATCGCCTTGGGCACCTGGTTGCGCTCGGACCACGGGATGGCCGAGGCCGAGATAAGCGGCCAGTTGCCCTCCTTTAGGGGGGCGTCCATCTCTTCCCAGCCAAGCTGGGTCGAGCCCTTGCGCCCCGAATGTCCGATCTGGCAGCAGATCCGCGCGCGGCTCTCGTCATGGATGAAGTCGACGATGCGCTTCCAGGCCGCCTCGTGCTCGGGCGCATACAGGCCCGGGCAGCCCGGCGTGATCCGGCCCTCGGGGCTGACACAGGTCATCTCGGTATAGACCAGTCCGGCGCCGCCCTTCGCGCGTTCGCCCAGATGGACGAGATGCCAGTCCGTCGGGCAGCCGTCCACGGCCTTGTACTGCGCCATGGGCGAGACCACGACGCGGTTCTCGACCTCCATCTCGCGCAGCTTGTAGGGGGCGAACATCGGCGCGCGCACGCTGGCATTGGCCGAGCGGCCCGCCTGCGTCTGGAACCAGCGCTCGGCCGATTCCAGCCATTCGGGGTCACGCATGCGCAGGTTCTCGTGGCTGATCCGCTGCGAACGGGTCAGAAGCGAGTAGTTGAACTGCACCGGGTCCAGGTCGAGATAGCGCTCGACCTCCTCGAACCACTCGGTCGAGTTGCGCGCCGCCGACTGCAGGCGCAGCACGTCGAGGCGGCGCTCTTCCTGATACCGCTGGAAGGCGGTCTGCTTGTCCTTCTCGCTGTGGAGGTACTCGGCCAGGGCGATGGCGCTTTCCATCCCCAGCTTGGAGCCCGAGCCGATCGAGAAATGCGCGGTCGCCGAGGCGTCGCCCAGCAGCACGAGGTTCTCGTGATACCACTTCTCGCACAGGACGCGGGGGAAGCTCAGCCAGGCCGAACCGCGGACATGGTTGGCGTTGGACATCAGCTTGTGCCCGCCAAGATGGTCGGCGAAGATGCGCTCGCAGACGGCGCTGTTCTCCTCCTTGCTCATGTGCTCGAAGCCGAACGCGTCATACGTCTCGGGGCCGCACTCGACGATGAAGGTCGCGGTGTCGTCGTCGAACTGGTAGGCGTGCGCCCAGACCCAGCCGTGCTCGGTCTTCTCGAAGATGAAGGTGAAGGCGTCGTCGAATTTCTGGTGGGTGCCCAGCCAGACGAACTTGTTGCGCCGCACGTCGATCTCGGGGCGGAAGTGCTCGGCGAACTCGCTGCGGACCCTGGAGTTGAGCCCGTCGGCGGCCACGACAAGGTCGTAGTCGCGCATGTATTGCCGGGTATCGCCGGCCTCGGTCTCGAACTGCAGGTCAACGCCCAGCTCGCGCGCCCGGTTCTGCAGATCCAGCAGCAGCTGCTTGCGCCCGATCCCGCAGAAGCCATGCCCGGTCGAGACCGTCCGCACGCCCTTGTGGATGACGGCGATGTCGTCCCAGTAGGCGAAATGCGAGCGGATCAGCGCCTCGCTTTCGGCGTCGTTGGCGCGCATGTTGTCGAGTGTCTCGTCCGACAGCACGACGCCCCAGCCGAACGTGTCGTCGGGGCGGTTGCGCTCGATCACCGTGATCTCGTTGGCGGGGTCGCGCAGCTTCATCGAGATCGCGAAGTACAGGCCGGCGGGGCCGCCGCCGATAACCAGTGCCTTCATCGTGAGGTCCTCCCCAACACATGGATTCGGGGGAAAGGATGCCAGCGGCCCGGAAATGTTTCAAGGTTAAAATTTCAGGCTTGAAGTATCCCGGCCACCCCTGCCCCGCCGGCGAACCCGTGCTCTGGCGTGCGAGCTCAGGCGCGCGGGTTGTAGTCGATGCAAAGCGCCGCGAGTTCTTCGCCCAGCAGCGACGCTTCCGCGCAGTGGCAATAGCCCGTGCTCGTGCCGCCCTCGAAATATGTGCAGTCGTTGCACGAGCCGAATACCGGCGCCGCGCGTGCCGCGGCGAGTTCGGAGGTGGCGGTGCGCAGCGTGTCGAGAAATCGTGAGGCCTCGCCCGACGGAAGCTCACGTAACACGCGCGCAAGGGCGGCAAGGGGATCGTCAGCCAGCTTGGCCCGGCCAGCCTCGGTTACCTCGAAACGCGCGCTGCGACGGTCGGTATCGCTGGCATGGCGTTCCAGCAGGCCCAGCGCCACCAGCGATTTCACCGTCTGTGACGCCGTCCCGCGCGTTGTGGCATGGAATTCCGAAAAGGCCGACGGTGTCCGCGAGGCCCGGTTGGCCCGCGCGAAATAGCGCAGTGCCGTCCACTGCGCGGGTGTGAGATCCTGCGTGTCCGGGCCGCCCTGTGCCAGCCGCGCCAGATGCACCAACAACTCGGCAGCCGCCTGGGCGCTATCCTCCGACATTTGGCAAGGCCCTTGTGTCATGGCAATCAAGTATCGTTTCGCTATCAGTTTGACAAGACCCCGTGGAAAATGTAATAGCGATGCGAAATCTCTTTGCCGGGGCCTTGCCATGCAGCAGCGCGATTTTCAGACGAGCAACTACATCCGCACCGCCATGCGCCGCGAGATGCTCGACCAGCAGACCGAGCACGCGCTGGCGGTTGCCTGGCGTGACCGGCGTGATCAGGCTGCGCTCGACCGGCTGATTCGCGCCCATTCGCGGCTGGCGGTCTCGATCGCGGGCAAGTTCCGCCGGTATTCCGTGCCGTTCGAGGATCTGCTCCAGCAGGGCAATCTGGGCCTGATGCGCGCGGCCGAGAAATACGACCCCGACAACGGCGCGCGCTTTTCGACCTACGCGGCGTGGTGGATCAAGGCGTCGATGCAGGATTACGTGATGCGCAACTGGTCGCTGGTGCGCACCGGGACCAACGCCGCCCAGAAAAAGCTGTTCTTCAACCTGCGTCGGGTCCAGAGCCGCATGGACCGCGCCGGCGAGGGGGATTCCGCCCGGATCGTCGCCGATATCGCGCGCGAGTTGATGGTCTCCGAGGATCAGGTGGAGGCGATGCTGGGCCGTCTTGCCGGCCCGGACATGTCGCTCAACGCGCCCCAGGGCGATGGCCCCGACAGCCGCGACTGGATGGAACTGCTGGAGGACGACGCCCCGCAGACCGAGGAGGCCGTGCTCGACCGGATGGAACTGCGCCGGCAGCGTGGTCTGTTGCACGAAGCCGTCGCGGCGCTGCCCGAACGCGAGCGGCGGATCGTCGAGCAGCGCCACCTGCAGGACGAACCCAAGACGCTCAATCAACTCGGCGAGGAACTGGGTATCTCGAAAGAGCGCGTCCGCCAGCTCGAGGAGCGCGCGCTGGACCGGATGCGCCATTCGATGCGCGACGCCATCGCGGCCTGATCGCCGCACGGAAAGTTCCCCCTTTACCGATTGGCCGCGGCGCCTACAGTCGGTGCTGGCGCGCGAAGCGCGGCGATCTTTGTCATCGCCGCGCTTCGCGCATGTTGCACAGGCCGCGCCGAACAGGGTAGAGAGCGCGGCATTCTCGCACGCCCACGACGGAAGGAATGCCATGCGACCCGACGCCTTTGCGACGACGCCTGCGATCCGTATGACGCCCGCCGCGGCGGGAGGTGCGGCATGAGCGTGCCTGAATCCGGCGGGCGAAAAGGGTTTTCGCGCCAGATCGAGCGGCTGGTGCGGCTCTGGGCGCTGTTCGGCGGCGCAATCCTGATTTTCCTGGTTGCCGTCAATGTCTTCGAGGTGCTCACCGCAGCAACGCGCCCCCTGACGGGGTATCGTTTCTCGGGCTCGGTCGAAATCACCGAACTCGCGGCGGCGGCGGCGGCGTTCTGCTTTCTGCCGTGGTGCCAGTTGACCGACGCCAACGTGACCGCCGACATCTTCACCGCCCGCGCCGGGCCGCGAACCATCGCGGTGCTCAAGCTCGCCGCCGCGGTGGTGGCGATTCTCTTTGGCGGGTTGCTGCTGCGGCAGATGTCGCTGGGGGCGATCGACCACCGTGAATACGGCTACTCCACCGCCGTACTCGACATTCCCGAATGGTGGGCTTTCGTGCCGATGGTGATATCGCTGGCGCTTCTGGTGCTGGCGGCCATTGTCACGCTGATCGAGCAGGCCCGCTACGCAGCCACGGGGGAAGACAATTGATAACCGATCCGGTTTTCCTCGGCTTCGCGGGGCTGGTCACGCTTTTCGCGCTGATCGTCCTGCGAATGCCGATCGCCTATGCGATGATCCTCGTCGGGGGCATCGGCACCGCCCTGGCGGTGCCCAACGGCACAACGATGATGATGAGCCAGCTCAAGACGCTGGCCTTCGGGCAGTTCTCCATCTACGACCTGTCGGTGATCCCGATGTTCGTGCTGATGGGCGCGCTCTCGACGCGGGCGGGCTTCAGCCAGTCGCTGTTCCGGGCCACCAACGCCTGGCTGGGCTGGCTGCGTGGCGGCACCGCGATGGCCGCGATCGCGGCCTGCGCCGGCTTCGGCGCGGTTGCCGGCTCATCGCTGGCCACGGCCTCGACGATGGGCAAGGTCGCCCTGCCCGAGCTCAAGCGCTACAACTACTCGGGCGCACTCGCGACCGGGTCGCTGGCCGCGGGCGGGGTGCTGGGCATCCTGATCCCGCCGTCGGTCGTCCTGATCGTCTATGCGATCATCGTCGAGGCCAACATCGTCACAATGTTCATGGCCGCGCTGATTCCGGGCCTGATGGCCGTGGTCTTCTTTCTGCTGACCATCGCCGTCTATGTGGCGATCTGGCCCAACGCCGGCCCCAAGGGCGGCGCGAAGGACCGGCAGGATTTCCGCGAAGCCTCGTTGGGCGTGATTCCGATCCTCGTCATCTTCGCCGTGGTGCTCGGCGGCATCTATGCGGGCTTTTACAGCCCCACCCCGGCAGCGGCCGTCGGCGTGTTCCTCGTCTGGCTGATCGGCACGTTGAAGGGCCGGTTCACCAGGGGAGACATCCGCGGCAGCCTGCTGGAGACCGCCTCGACCAGCGGGATGATCTATCTGATCCTGCTGGGCGCCGAGTTGATGAAGATCTACATGTCGCGGGTTCGCCTGCCGCAGTTCACTGCCGACTGGATCTCGAATTCGGGGCTGGAGCCGATGACGGTGATGATCCTGCTGCTCGTCGCGCTGATCCTGCTGGGGATGCTGCTCGACAGCCTGTCGATGATCCTGCTGGTGATCCCGTTCTTCTGGCCGGTGCTCTCCGAGATCAATGGCGGGCCCTACCAGATCGCCGAAGGGGCGGGCTTCGGGATGTCCACGCAGGATCTCAAGATCTGGTTCGGCATCCTCGCGCTCATCGTGGTGGAGTTGGGTCTGATCACCCCTCCGGTGGGGATGAACGTCTTCGTCATCTCGGCGCTGGCACGCGACACGCCCATGAGCGAGACCTTCAAGGGCATCGTGCCATTCTTTCTGGTCGAGATTCTGCGGGTTGCCATCTTGCTGGCCTTCCCCGGACTGGTGCTCTGGCTGCCACGGGTGCTTTCCGGCTGACGCGGCCCGGGGCCCGCGCCGCCCTTGTGCGCTGACCCGGCCCGCCATGCCGCCCCCGGCCCCGAACGGGCCGGGGGCTTTTTTAGTTGACTAATATTGTCAGCTTCTATTACTGACTCCTGCAGTAGGAATTGAGCGCGCCGCCGCACATGCCGGCGCCGCGCGGGAGGCAGGCGCACGACGCGCGATACCGGGATCCTGTTCCTGCATTGATCGACCCAAGATCGAAGCAGTTACGGCAAGAGGACATCATGAAAACCCTTCGCACCACGCTCATGGCCGCTGCGGCACTCGCCGCCGCCCCTCTCGGCGCGCAGGAGCTCACGCTCTATTCCGGTCGCGGCGAGACGCTCGTCGCCCCCATCATCGACACCTTCACCCGCGAGACCGGGATCGAGGTCAATGTCCGCTATGGCGGGACCGCCGAGCTGGCGATCCTCCTGCAAGAGGAAGACGACGCCAGCCCCGCCGACCTCTACTGGGCGCAGGACGTCGCCGCGCTGGGCACCGTCGCCGAATTGTTCGCGCCCCTGCCCGACAGCATCGCCGAGACCGTCGACCCCCGCTTCCGCGACAGCGAGGGCCGCTGGATCGGCACCTCGGGGCGCGCGCGCGTTCTGATCTACTCGACCGAACGGATGAGCGAGGAGGAGCTGCCCGACACCATGGCCGAAGCCGTGGACGACCGCTATGAGGGCCGCATCGCCGTGCCGCCCACCAACGGCTCTTTCCTCGCCCATGTCACCGCGCTGCGCCATGTCGCGGGTGACGATTTCGCCCGCGAGTGGCTCGGGGATCTCGCCGCGCTCGACCCCGTCATCGTGCGCAACAACACCGCCGCGCATCAGGCCATCGCCAATGGCGAGGCCGATTTCGCGATCACCAACAATTACTACCTGTCGCGCTTTCTCGCCGACGACGCCGACTTCCCCGTCCGCCACGCGCAGTTCGAGGCCGGCGATATCGGCAACCTTCTCATGACAGCGGGTATCGGCGTGCTGGAGAGCTCCGACGATCAGGAGGCCGCCTTCCGCTTTGTCGAGTTCCTGCTCAGCCCCGCGGCGCAGCAGTATTTCACCGGCAATGTCTATGAGTTCCCGCTCGCGGGCGAGGGCATCCCGGCCTTCACGGGGCTCGGCGTGACCTATCAGGAGGCGCAGGACAACGCGCCCGACGTTGATCTCAACGCGCTCACCGATCTCGAGGGCACGCTCGAGATGATGCGCGACGCCGGGCTGCTGTGACCCAGGCGGCGGCCTTGACGCGGCGCCGGCGACTGCCGGCGTCGCGGCTGCTGTTTACCGCGCTCGCGCTCGGCGTGGGCGCGCTTTCCGTTCTGCCGCTGTTCTATCTGGTGATGCGGGCGCTCGAGGCCGAACCCGCGCAGGTCGTCGACCTGATCCTGCGTCCGCGCACCGGCTGGCTGTTGATCAACACCGCCGCGCTGACCCTCGGGGTGCTGGCGCTGACGACCCTGATCGCGCTGCCGCTGGCCTGGCTGGTCAGCCGCACCGATCTGCGCGGACGCCGGGCGGTCAATGTGCTGGCGGTGCTGCCGCTGGCGGTGCCCGGTTATGTCATGGCCTATGCCCTGATCGGGCTGTCGGGCGATTACGGCTTTCTCAGCGAGATTTTCGGCGTCACCCTTCCGCGCCCGCATGGCTGGCTCGGGGCAACGCTGGCGCTGAGCCTTTACACCTTTCCCTATCTCTATCTGAACCTGCGCGCCGCGTTGTCGGGGTTCGATGCAAGCCTCGAGGAAAGCGCCCGCGCGCTGGGGTCCACCCCGCGCGAGGTCTTCACGCGCGTGACGCTGCCGCATCTTCTGCCGGCGCTGCTGGCGGGGTGGCTCGTCATCGGGCTCTACGTGATCGGCGATTTCGGTGCGGTGGCGCTGATGCGCTTCGATGTCTTCTCGCTGGTCATCTACACGCAGTATTCGGCCGCCTTCGACCGGGTCTATGCCTCGTGGCTGGCACTGATCCTGATCGCCATCGCGCTATCGGTGGTGTGGTGGGAAAGCCGCCTGCGCGAGGGGGCGCATTACGCCCGCACCGGCTCGGGCGCGGGCGCGGGGCCGCAGCGCTTCACGCTGGGCGGTCGTGGGCAGATCCTGGGCTGGGCCTTCGTATCGCTCGTCGTCCTTGCTTCCATCGGATTGCCGGTCGCGGTGCTCTCGTTCTGGATGACGCGGGGCGAGTTGGCCTCCACCCTGCCCGATCTGATCGCCAGCTTTTTGCAATCGCTGTCGATCGCGGTGCCTTCTGCGGTTCTGGCAGCCCTCATGGCCATTCCGGTGGCGGTGCTCGCCGTGCGCTATCCCTCGCCGCTTTCCACGCTGGTCAACCGGCTGGCCTTTGTCGGCTATGCGGTGCCGCCGCTGGCCTTCGCGCTGGCCTTCGTGTTCTTCGCGCTGCAGGGCGCGCGGTTCCTGTATCAGACCCATCTGCTGCTGGTGGTGGTCTATGCGCTGGCCTTCCTCGCGCTTGCGCTCGGGCCGATCCGCTCGGCGCTCTATCAGGCGCGGCCATCGCTGGAGGAGGCCTCGCGCGCGCTCGGCCAGGGGCCTTTCGCGACCTTCCGGCGCGTGACGCTGCCGATGATCCGGCCCGGTGTGGTGGCGGGGATGGTGCTGGTCTTCGTCATCGCGATGAAAGAGCTGCCCATCGCCTTTCTGCTGGCTCCGGTCGGGTTCCGCCCCTTGGCAATCACCATGTTTTCGCGCACATCGGAAGGGCTGCTGATGGAGGCCGCGCCCTATGCAGGGGCGATCATCGCGTTTTCGGCCGTGTTCGTGGGCGTGGTGCTGCGCCACGATCGGAAGGCAGGAGGGTGAAGGTGAACGAACTGCCCAAATCCGTGGGCTTCAAGATGCCCGCCGAGGCATCGCCCCTAGGTTTTCGCCAGATCCCACAGAAGGTGCTTCTGGAGGTCGAGGGGCTGCGCCGCCATTTCGACGAGGGCGATGCGGCCGCTGTCGAGCGCGTGAGCTTCGCCATGGGAGAGGGCGAGTTGCTGGCCCTTCTCGGACCCTCCGGCTGCGGCAAGACCACCACCCTGCGCATGATCGGCGGATTCGAGCGGCCCGACGCCGGCACCATTCGCCTGCGCGGGCGCGACATCACCGACCTGCCCCCCGAAAAGCGCGGCATCGGCTTCGTCTTTCAGGACTACGCGTTGTTTCCGCATCTCGACGTCCTCGAAAACGTGAAATTCGGCCTGCGCGGACTGGGGCGCGCCGCCGCCGAGGCGCGCGCACACGAGATGCTGCGGCTGGTCGGGCTGGAGGGGCTCGGCGCGCGCCGCCCGCACGAGCTTTCGGGCGGCCAGCAGCAGCGTGTGGCGCTGGCGCGCACGCTCGCGGTGGCCCCGCCGCTGGTGCTGCTGGACGAACCCTTCTCCAACCTCGACGCCGCCATGCGCGTCGAGACCCGGCAAGAGGTACGCAAGCTGCTCAAGCGGGCCGGCTCGGCGGCGATCCTGGTGACCCACGATCAGGAAGAGGCACTGGCCCTGGCCGACCGTATCGCGGTGATCGAGGCGGGGCGCGTCGTCCAGATCGGCACGCCCGACGAGATCTATCTCAACCCGGTCAGCGCCTTCGTGGCGAGCTTCATCGGGCGCTCCAACATCGTGCCGGGCACCGCGAACGGGATGGATGCCGACACCGCCTTCGGCCGGCTGCCGCTGTCGCGGGCCGCCAACGGCAAGGTCAGCATCGCCGTGCGCCCCGAGCAGATCATGCTTGAACCCGACCCGAACGGACCCGCCGCCGTGGTCGGCCGCGAATTCCGCGGCCACGACCAGCTTTACTGGGTGCAGGAGGGGGAGCGCTGCATGCTCGTGATCTCGGGCCCCGGCGCGCAGATCGATGTCGGCCAGCGGGTGCGCCTGCGCATTTGCGACTGCGTGGTGCCGCTGAACTGAGCGGGCCCGAACGGCCGCGCTACAATGCGCACAGGATGAGACCGTAGCGAAAAAGCCCGGCCGTATGGGCCGGGCTTTCGCGTATCGTTCCGCTGCGGCGCTCAGAAGCGGAAGGCGACGCCCGCGCGAATTTCGTGCGTATCCATCTCGACATCGGTGCCGGAGCCGTCGAAGTCCTCTTCTTCGCCGAAATCCGAGTAACGGTAGTCGATCCGGCCGACCATCCGGTCGGTAAAGGCGTGCTCGACGCCCGCACCGATGGTCCAGCCGTTCAGCGTGTCGGACCAATCGGCAACCGAACCTGCCTTGGGTTCGAAAACCTCGAGGTTCAGGCTTGCCCAGGCGACGCCGGCCGCACCATAGAACAGGGTACGATCCATCGCATAGCCGAGCCTTCCGCGAATTGCGGCCGTGTCGGTGATCTCGCTTTCGAGGGTATAGGGAGTCGGGCTCCCGCCCGAGTAGGTGATGTCGTCTTCGCCGTCGGCGTGCGACCAGTTATACTCGGCTTCCACGCCAAACACCGTGTTGCCGGAACTGTGGAAGTTGTAGCCGCCATAGATGCCGCCGACGAAACCATCGGCATCGGGCGACGCGGAATAGCCGCCGCCCCCATTGATCTCTGCCGATATGCTTTCTCCGTTCATCATCTCTTCGGGTCTGGAGTCACTCCAGTCGACATTGCCGTCGAGCATCCCGATCTGCACACCGGCATAGGGGCCGGTCCAGGTGAAGGCGGGCGGCGGGGCCGGCTGGGCCACCGGCGGCTCGACCGGGGCGGGCGCGGGGCCGCTGGCCATCGCCGTTGTTGCGGCGAAAAGGGCGGTGGCGGTTGTGGAGAAGACTAGTATACGCATCTGAACGGCCTCTTACTGATGGTCAGAATATTTGCTACCATGAAGGCCACAACACCACCAGACAACTTGAAGGCGCGGCTGGCGCCACCTCGGGATCGTTGCCTTCCTGCCACTGCACAACGAAAAGCCCGGCCGCAAGGCCGGGCTTTCGCGTGTCGTTCAACTGTCGCGCTCAGAAGCGGAAGGCAACGCCCGCGCGGATCTCGTGGGTGTCGAAGTCTATATCGGCGGTGTAGTTTTCGTCGAGATCGTAGGTCTCGTCGCCGAAATCCGAGTAGCGGTAGTCGAGCCGGCCCACCATCCGGTCGGTAAAGGCGTGTTCGACGCCCGCGCCGATGGTCCAGCCGGTGCGGCTGTCGGAGATCTCGCTGTTGGCGACGAGGCTGTCATCGCTGTTGTAGGCCGCCGAATCGAAATCGGCATAGGCGATGCCGGCGGCACCGTAGAAGAGGGTCCGATCCATGGCATAGCCGACGCGCCCGCGCAGGGCTGCTGTGCTGAAGATTTCAGCCTCGGTATAGGAGCCGAAACCGGACTCCTCGTCGACGTCGGAGCCGTCGGCATGGGACCAGTTGTACTCGCCCTCGATGCCGTAGACAACGTTACCGGCACCTTGCCAATTATAGCCGCCATAGATCCCGCCGACGAAACCTTCGGGGTCAGGGTTCGTCTCCGGTGTGGTGAACCCGTAGTATTCGGTTTGCCGATCGAAGTTGCTGTTGAGCATGCCCAGCTGAATACCGGCATAGGGGCCGGTCCAGTTGAAGGCGGGCGGCGGGGCCGGCTGGGCAACGGGCGGCTCGACCGGGGCGGGGGCGGGGCCGCTGGCCATCGCCGTTGTCGCGGCGAAAAGGGCAGTGGCCGTGGTGGCGAAGAGAATTTGACGCATCTGAATAGCCTCATACTGATTGTTAGAATTTTGTTTACCATGGGCGCCGGAACCCCGCCAGACAACACGATGCGTCCGCGCCGCAAGCCGCGCGATTGTTGCATTCCCGCCACTAGGCAAGAAAAAACCCGGCCCTAAAGGGCCGGGTTTTCGAGTGTCGCGTGGGTGCCGCGCTCAGAAGCGGAAGGCGACGCCCGCGCGGATCTCGTGGGTATCCATCTCGACATCGGTGCCGGAGCCGTCGAAGTCCTCTTCTTCGCCGAAATCCGAGTAACGATAGTCGATCCGGCCGACCATCCGGTCGGTAAAGGCATGCTCGACGCCCGCACCGATAGTCCAGCCGTTCAGCGTGTCGGACCAATCCTCAAGCGAGCCACCCCTGGAATCGAACACTTCGAGGTTCAGGCTTGCCCAGGCGACGCCGGCCGCACCATAGAACAGGGTGCGATCCATCGCATAGCCGAGCCTTCCGCGAATTGCGGCCGTGTCGGTGATCTCGCTTTCGAGGGTATAGGGAGTCGGGCTCCCGCCCGAGTAGGTGATGTCGTCTTCGCCGTCGGCGTGCGACCAGTTATACTCGGCTTCCACGCCAAACACCGTGTTGCCGGAACTGTGGAAGTTGTAGCCGCCATAGATGCCGCCGACGAAACCATCGGCATCGGGCGACGCGGAATAGCCGCCGCCGCCACCATTCGTCACCGTCGGTGTCACCATGGGTTCTTCGGACCCAGGATCATTCCAGTCGATATTGCCGTCGAGCATCCCGATCTGCACACCGGCATATGGGCCGGTCCAGGTGAAGGCGGGCGGCGGGGCCGGCTGAGCCACCGGCGGCTCGACCGGGGCAGGCGCGGGGCCGCTGGCCATCGCGGCGGTGCCGGCAACCGCTGCGGCGGCGGTGGTGGTGATGAGCAGTCTACGCATGAGTTTGCACCTCTTAAATTTGGGTTCTCCTCTGCTTAGCACTTTCGCAGCGGCCTGTGCAGGTCAAGGGGCACGCGGCGGCAGAATCCGGCCGGTTGTTGCGCCATGGTCACGGCCCGGGCGGCCCCCGTCCACTGCCGGGCGCGCGGACCTCGCGGCTTCCGCTCGCATTCCGCCAGCGTTCCCGGACATTCGCTGCACAATTCCTGGGGCACATTCCTCTTGCACTTCATTCTCAATTCCGGCATCAAGCCGGCACTTTTTGAAACGGGACGAACACAATGGCCGAAATCGACCTGAACGAACTTTCCCTCGACGAGTTGAAGAAACTTCAGAAGGACGTCGCGAAAGCGATCGATAATTTCGAGGAGCGCAAGCGGCAGGAAACCCTGGCCGAACTCGAGGCGATCGCGAAACAAAAGGGATTTACCCTTTCCGAACTCACCGGCGCGCAATCGCGGCGCAAACGCAAGCAGGCCGCGCCGAAATACGTGCATCCGCAGGATCCGAGCCGGACATGGTCGGGGCGGGGGCGCCGTCCGCGGTGGGTCAACGAGGCGCTCGAGTCGGGCAAGACACTGGACGATCTCGCGATTTGATCTGTCGCGCCCCTGGCGGCCATTGCGCTGCCTCCATCGCGCAACTGACATGCCGCGGCGCGGCGCATTGCGCCATCCGCGCGACGAGTCGTGAATGAGACCGCTCCCCGCCATTCGGGAACTGTGGCGCATCTCCGCTGCCCGCGATCTGAGTTTGATCGCTGCGGGGGTGGCCTTTTTCGCGCTGCTGGCGATTTTTCCGGCCGTGGCGGCGGTGATCGCCCTCTGGGGTTTCTGGGCCGATCCGGTCGTGGTTCAGCAGCAGCTTCAACTCCTGCGGGAATTCGTTCCGCCAGAGGCCTTCGCCCTGCTTGAGACGCAAATCGAGCGGCTGGTGGGGACGAATGAGCGGGGGTTGGGCGTGGCCTCCCTCGTGTCGCTGGCGGTGGCGCTATGGTCTGCGCGGCTCGGCGTGGCAGCCGTGATCCGGGGCATGAACGCGATCATGGGTGGCGCGCAGCGCGGCGGCGTTCGCCATATCGTGATCGCGCTGGCGCTGACGGTGCTCCTGATGGCGGTGGCGATCGTCGCGCTCGCGGCGATCCTGATTCTGCCGGTCGTCCTGGCCTTCATGCCCCTCGGCCCGCTGGCGGAGAGCACCATTGTCGCCGCCAAATGGGGCGTCGCGGTGGGCACCGTGGTCGTCGGGCTCGCCATCCTCTACCGCTTCGGGCCAAATCTTCCCGGCCGGCGCACGCGCTGGCTGTCGCCGGGGCTGGGCCTGGCCGTCGCCCTCTGGGCGGCGGCTTCGGTGGCGCTGTCGCGGTTTCTGGCCAATTTCGGCAATTACAACGAGGTCTATGGCTCCATCGGCGCGGTCATCGCGCTGCTGGTGTGGTTTTACATCAGTGCCTATGCGGTGCTTCTGGGGGCCGCGTTCAATCGCGTTCTGCGCGATTCAGCGATGCCGCCGGCATCGGACGAGGCCTCCGAGGCTCTCAATTGACATGGCAGACGGCACCTGCGTGACGGGACGCGGGCGAAGGCGGACGATCCGCGCTGCCGCTGAAAGCCCCCCTCAGTAATCGCGCTCGAAGTAGAGGCCGAGCCCGGTGTGTCCGTCGGAGGTCGCGCGCCCGCGGATCGTGACCGAGGAGGAGATGTCGAGGTTGATCGTGACCTCGCTGCGCCCCTCGGAATCCACGGCAATATCGCTGTAGACATTTTCGGTGAT
Source organism: Rhodobacteraceae bacterium WD3A24 (assembly GCA_002967695.1). Classification (GTDB taxonomy): domain Bacteria; phylum Pseudomonadota; class Alphaproteobacteria; order Rhodobacterales; family Rhodobacteraceae; genus Alkalilacustris. The sequence goes on from PUHN01000003.1 coordinate 120,788, forward strand.
GTAGCGGCCCGCGCGCAGCGTCGCGCCACCATTTTCGCCCGCGGTCACGTCGAGATCATCGAGCCCGAAATTCTGCCGCAGATTGTCCACCAGCCCGTTTCCGCCCCGCCCGCTGAGCGTGGCGATGGCCGAGGCGAGCTGGGCGGCCTGGAAGGGTGAAAGCTCGGTGAGATTCTCGCCGAAGATCAGCCGCGAGACGACCTCTTCCTCGGGCAGCTCGGGCACGGACTCGAAGCGGATTTGCGGCTCGGTCGCGACTCCTTCGATGATCACCCGCGCGGTGAGGCCGCCGGTGTCGGTATTGGCCACGAGCCGGATGACGGGGACGAAGCGCCCCTGAAGGGTCGCAAACCCCTCATTGAGGGTGAAGCGATTGCCCAGCAGATCGAACCGGCCCCGGATCAGCCCGAATTCACCGGCAGGGATGACGTCGGCGGTGTCGCCGCGCAGTTGGAGCGTTCCGCCGAGTTCGGCGTCGAGGCCGCGCCCGCGCACGAATATGCGGTTGGGCGCCTCTAGGGTGACGTCGAGCCGAAACGGCGGGCCGTTTCGCCGACGCTCTCCACCGTCGAGAATGCCGGCACGGTCGCGCGTGGCGCGGGCGGCGCCGGATTCGTTGACGTGATGCAGCCCGTCGGGAACATGGCCGTTATCGCCGAAATTCGCGGTTGGAATGCGCAGCTCCGCCTCCTGCAGGCGCAGCGTCCCGCTTATGAGGGCCCCGTCGCGCAGCGGGCCGTCTATGCCCAGCCGGCCGGAGAGGCGCGCCTCGTAAAGGCGCGGATCGGCCACGCGGGCATTCTGGGCCGTCACCTCCAGCGCGGCCGGCAGGCCGGGGGCGAGGGTGATCGGCCCCGAGAGCGAAAAGCGCCCGCCCTGAGCGACCTCGCCGGCGACGTCGACCTCGGCGCGACCGCCGGCGAGATCGGCGCTTGCGGTCACGTTCTCAAGGGTGATGTTCTGACGCGGCTCGACGATACGCGCGCCCGAGGTGCTCGCCCGCCCCGAAACGGACGAGAGCTGCAACGGCCCGTTCACGGCGATGTCGAATTCCGCGGGGCCCTCGATCGTCGTCGGTTCGAGCATCAGCCCGAGCACGGCAAGTTCCCCGCGCCCCGTGAGGCGAAGGTCGGCGATCAGGTCGCGGGTGAGTCCGCCCTGCACCGAAAGCGCGATATCGGCCGGGCCACTGCCCGACAGGTCGAGCCCGTATTCGGACCCGTTCCGGCTGATGCGGCCCGACACCTCGACGGGGCCGGAGAAATCGGGCGCGAGCACGGCGATGTCGTTGATGCGGGCGCTCACAGAAAGGTCCGGCTGGACGATGGCGCCGGGGTCGGCGTCGGCCACGCTCTGCGCGCTCACCTCGAGGCGCTCGTTTTCGAGGCCGAGACGGTCCAGTCTGATTTCGCCATCCTCGGCCTGGGCACGCACCGAAAGGGTGGTGCGGCCGCGCAGCAGGCGGTCGGCATGCGGATCGTCCACCGCCAGCCCTTCGCCCGTGGCGTCGAGTGAAATCCGGCGCCGCGCGCCGTCCTCCGACAAGGTCGCCTGTGCCGACAGGCCCCCAGACAGGCGCGGGTGCAACCGCGAAAGATCGGCCAGCGACACGGCTCCCTCAAGCCGGCTCGCGCCCTGTTCCAGCCGGCCGTCGAGCCGGGCTGAAATCCCTGCCCCGTCGAGGGCGGCGCGCTCCACCCGCAGTCCCGCGCCATCCTGCCGGCCCCGCAGCGCCAGCGTCGTCTCCCTGATTAAGAGGCCGTCCAGCGGGGCGATCCCGGTCGAAAGCGCCTCCGCCCGCGCCTGCAGGCTGATCTCATGACCACCGGCTGGGCCGGAAAGATGGGCGTCGGCCGTCAGCGCCCCGCCATAGCCGTCACCTAGGACCGCGAGATCCGAGAAATCGAGCCGCGCGGTCAGCGCATTGCGCTCGCTCGAAAACTGACCGAAGGCGTCGAGATCGAGCGTACGCGCATCGACGGTCAGGCTGCGCAGGGCAGTGCCCTCGGTATCGCGGCGCGCCGAGACGAAGATTTCGCTGCGCCCGGCCAGCAGGCGGTCGGCCTGCGGCTGATCGATGGCGAGGTCGCGCCCTGTCAGCCTGGCATTGCCGTCGAAGGCGCCCGTCAGCGGGGCAAAGCGGCCCTCCAGCCGCCCCTCCAGCGCGCCGGACAGCGGCCGGCCGGCCAGATCGGACAGCCGGGCGAGATCGGCCAGTTGGCCCTCGACCGTGCCGTCGAAGCCGCGCATGTCGATCCGCCCGTTCGCGGCGAGGCCGTAATTCTCGCCCGACAGCGTCAGCGCGCCCAGACGCAGCGGCGCGCCCTGCCGCCAGTCGAGATCGGCGGTGCCGCGCACCGCCCCGCCAAGGGCGCGCGCAAGGGCCGGGTCATCAGGGGCGAGCCCCTCGGCCCCGAAAACGAGTTGGGCTAACACGCGCGCGCCCTCCGGCTGCACCCCGGTGGCCGCGGGCCCGACGATCTGGCCGCTGCCGGTCAACCGCAGGGTCTCGATGCTCATGCCCGGGCTGCGAACCTCGCGCGCGGTGATGTCGGCGTTCCAGTCCTCACCACGATCGGCGTCGAAATTCAGCGCGAGGGCCGCGCGGCGCAGGGTCGTCCCGCCAGCACCCGGCAACGCCACGGCACCGCCCTCGGGGCTCTCGATCCGGCCGTCGAGGTCGATAAGCTTCGGAAGCCCGCCGGCGGCAAGCTCCACCCGCCCGCCAAGTGACAGTGCACTCGCCGAAAGCGAGAGTTCGGAAAGCTCCATCCGCCCGTCGGCATAGCTCGCCCCCGAGGTGACGAGCCGCGACTCCGGGCCGAAGAAGGCGCGGTACTGGGGCGGCACGAGCGGCCTCAAATCGCCCTCAAGCCGGGCATCGAAACGTTGTGCCGCCGCCTCGGGCGGCGCCTGCCCATCGGCGGCGTCGGAGACCAGCGTCACCCGGCCCGAGAGCCGTTCCCGCCCCGCCGTGGCCAGCGAGATGTCGGCGGCAAAATCGTCAAGGATACCTTCGCCGGCGATGGACATCTCCAGCGCGGGCTCGCCCGGCAGGCCGATGAGGCTTGCCGCAATCCCCGCCGGGCCTTCGGAAAGTTCAAGCGCCAGCGCGAGGTGGCGTGTGTCGTTGGCATAGCTTCCTTCCAGGCTCAGCCGCCCTTCGGCCCCGTCGATCCGCTCGGCCACCAGCGAGGCCTCGCCCTCCCCACCGGCGAGGTTCGCCGACCCGTCGAGCCGCAACTCCGCCGGCTCGCCCAGAATCGGCGCGCCCAGCCGCACGCGCTGGGCACTGAGCGTGCCGATCTCGATCGAGACCGGCAATTCCGGCAGGGCAAGGCTGCGGGCTTCGGGCGACGGCCCCGACGCTTCGACGACGGGCAGCCGGTCGAGCAGGATTTCGCCGGCCGAAAGCTCATTGACCTCGAGCCGGCCGGACAGCAGCGCACTGCGCCGCCAATCCAGCGCGATATCGCGCAGGGTCAGCCAGACGCCCTCCCCGTCGGCAACGGTCAGGCTCTCGATCGTCGCGCGGGACGACAGCGCCCCTTCAAAACCGCGAATCCGGACATCGCGGCCGGCATCGGAAAGCTGATCCTGCAACAAACCGGCGAGAAAGCCCGGATCATCTTCCTGTGCGGCGGCCGGCATCGCCACCGACAGGGCACACCACAGCACCAGCGTCGTGGCGAGGCATCTCCAAACCCTGCGCATCAGAAGGATTGCCCCAGCCCGAGATAAATCTGAACGCCGCCGCCCTCCTCGCCGCGCACCGGCGCGGCGACGTCGAGGCGCAGCGGCCCGATCCCGGTATTGTAACGCAGGCCGACCCCGACACCGGCGTGCCAGTCGTCCTCTCCGGTGAACAGGCCCTCACTGACATAGCCCGCATCGGCGAACCCGACCAGGCCGATGGTTTCGGTGATGCTGCCGCGCAGTTCACCCGAAAAAGCCGCGAAGCCCTGCCCGCCCGAGCGCACGCCGCCGGGGCTGACCCCGAGCGAGCGGAACGGAACCCCCCGCACCGTGCCCGCGCCGCCCGAATAGAACAGAAGCTGGCGCGGGGTGTCATCGAGATCGGCGAAAGCCACCCCGCCGAGCTGCGCACGGCCGGCGACCACCAGCCGATCCTCGGTGCCCAGCCCGTGATAGGCCCGGGCGTCGGTGGTGAACTGAAGCCCGGTATCGGAAGTCTCAAACCCCAGATAGGGGGTGAGCGAGGCTTCGAGATAGGTGCCGCCGGCGGGATCGAGCGAGTCGTCGCGCCGGTCCCATGTCACCCCGACCGGGGTGGCGAGCATGCCGAAATCGCGCGTGCCCAGATCGTCCTCGGTCCGCTCGAAGCGGTATGACAACGCCGCCTCGCCGGTGAGCGTCGACGAGAAGATATGCGACAGGCCGGTCTCGACCTCCAGCCGCCGCGCGTCGAAATCGGGAGCGTCCACAGTCTCGACCAGCGCGCCGATGAAAAAGGTCGTGTCGGGCGTGACCGTCGCCGGACGGCTCAGACGCGACGTCACGCGCAGATCCAGCCCGTAGTCACGCGCGCCGATCCCGCCGATCTCCCCGTCAAAGCGCAGCCGCTCACCTCCGCCCAGAAGATTGCGATGCAGCCAGAATCCCGTGACCCGCCCGCCATCGAGCGAATCCGCCTCGATGCCGAAACCGATGCGCCGCAGCGGCGCCTCGGTCACCCTCGCGGCGATGTCGAGCGTGCCGTCGGGATTGGCCGTCTCGGCCTCGCGCAGGGCAACCGATGCGAAGACCCCGCTGCGGCGCAGGCGGCGGCTGGCGCGTTGGACGTTTTCAGGGTCGAAAACCTCGCCGGTGGGAAATCCGGCGATCTCGCGGATGCGCTCGGGGCGCATCCGCTCATGGCCCTCGACGGACAGCGTGCCGAAACGTAGCCGGTCACCGGGAGCAAGGCGGATATCGGTGTCGAGCGTGGCGTTGGCATGATCGGCGGTGATGTCCTGGCTTTCCACCTCGGCCAGCGCATGCCCCTGCGCGCGCCATCCCTCGACGCCAGCCTGCGCGGCCTCGCGCACCACGGGGCTGAAGGCCGGGGCGCCCGTGGAAAATCCTTCGGGCAGAACCGTCTGCGGCGCGAGCGGCGCGATCCCGGTCGCGCCAAAGCTGAACTGCGGGCCGGGCTCGACGGTGACCATGATGCTTTCGATCTGGCCGGGCGCGTAGAGCGGCGAAATTGCCGCGGCCTCGCGCCCATTGAGGCGAATCTCGATGGTGCCGCCATAATGGCCGTACTCGTAGAGCACCCCGATGAGGCGGCCGTATTCGGCACGGGCGATCGAGAAGAGTTCCTGCGGATCCCGCGTGCCCTCGTCGCGGGCCGTGAGCAGAAGCGAGGCCGCGCGGAGTTCCTCGCCCAGCATCTCGTCTGCGCCGGGCGTGCGGAATTCGAACGACTCCTGCGCCCTTGCCGCCGGCGCCGCGAACAGCAGCACGGCGGCGCACAGCAGCCCCGTTACCGCCGCCGCGCGGCATCTTTCGGCCTGCGGTTTCGCGCTCACACCCATCCCCGGTCCGTCTTTGTCTTGGCTCGCACTCTGGCATGTGGCGCGCACGCCGACAATCGGCAAGCGGCCCAGCGGGTTTGCGTTGCACGAAAAACCGCCAATCCGGCGCACGCTCCGCCGCAGGGCTTGCCGAGGCCCGCCCGGCTGTCGCATCGTCACACCGCGTGTATCCCGCGCCGCCGCGCGCGATGGATGACGGCTGATGCAACAAGGAGGGGAGCCTATCGCATGAAACATCTCGCATTTACCGCCGCCGCCGCGCTGGCCGCCGCGCCCGCCATCGCACAGGACGGAGATCCCGCGGCGGGGGAATCCGCCTTTGCCCAGTGCCGTGCCTGTCACAGCATCGAAGGCCCCGACGAAACGATCCAGGCGGGCGGGCAGATCGGGCCGAATCTGTACGGGCTCGCGGGCCGCACCGCCGGGAGCGTCGAAGGGTTCGACTATTCCGACTCCCTCGCCGCGGCGGGCGAGGCCGGTCTGACATGGGACGCCGACAGCTTCGCGGATTATGTCGCCGACCCGGCGGGCTTCCTGCAGGACTATCTCGACGACGAGTCCGCCAGCACCAACATGACGTTCCAGTTCAACGGCAACGCGGCCGATCTCTGGGCCTTTCTCGCCCAGTACGGCGCACAGTAGGCCCGAACGGGCCCGGCGCGGATCAGCCGGCCGGCGGCGCCGCGCCGCGCTCCTCCGCGCCGGGCTTGAGCAACAGCACCAGCGCCGCCGTCGTCAGCGCGATGCCCGGCAGCACCGTCGCCGGCGGAATGCCGTGACCCAGCCCGAGTTCCCAGCCGATCACCCATGTCGGCGTGAGATAGGTATAGGCCATGACCTTGGATGAGGGCAGAAGCTGCGCGGCGTATTGCAACAGAAAGGTCGTCACCGCGCTGGCCATCACGGCGACATAGAGGATCGTCACCCACACCACCGTGGGCAGCGCGGTCCATTCGGTCGTCCACAGCGGCCCCCAGCCCCAGACCAGCAGAACGAGGCAGCTTCCGACCATCACGCCGAAAGTCGCCACCACGCCCGGCTCCCCGCGGTTCAAGCGACGCAACAGGGGCGTGAAGGCAGCATGCGCCACACAGCCGATGAAAAAGATCGCCTCGCCCCGCCCGAGATCGAGCGCGGCCAGCGCCGCAATGTCGCCGCGAAAGATCACCCAGATCGCGCCGGCCCCGCCCGTGGCCAGTGCAAGCATGATCCGTCCGGTCATGAGCTGGCGCAACAAAACGAAACCGAATCCCGCCGCCATCAGCGGTGTGAGGGTGAAGATCGCGCTGGTCGAGACGGGCGTGGCCGTCTTGAGCCCCTCGAACATCAGCACGAAATAGATCGCGAATATCCCCCCCAGCACGAGATAGCGCCAGGGGGCGGCGAAATACGCCTGTTTCAGGCCCGGCCCCGCCCAGGCGATCGGGCCGAGAATGAGCGCCGCGATGAGAAACCGCACGGCGTTGAGCGCCGCGGGCGCGATCTCGTTGGCCGCCAGCGCGCCGAGGCTGAACGACCCTGCAACCAGCGCCGAGAACACCAGCATCGCCAGATGCCCGCGCAACCGCGGAGGAATCCTGCTCATCAACGGGTCATCCCAGAGGCCATTCGGCGGCTTCGGCCTTGAGATGCTGCAGAAAGGCCTGAACCTTGGTCGTGCGATGCAGATCAACATGGGTGACGATCCACAGCGGCGCGCTCCATTCCTCCCGCTCGGGCGCGACCTCGATGAGATTGCGCTCCGTCGCGCCGCTCGCGCGCACCTGCTCCCACACGGGCAGAAACCCGATACCAGCCCCGGCGACCACCGCCCATTCCTGCGCGGCCAGATCGTTGGAGCGAAAGCTGATCGCCTCGGCGGGCGCGACCTCCTGCAACCAGCGCAGGAACGGCACCCGCGTGTCTGCCGTGTCGGCGCCGACAAACCGATGCCGCGCGATCTGCGCGGGATCGTCGAGGTCGAGCGGCAGATCGTCGGCCCGGCCATAGCCAGGCGCGGCGTAGAGCGCGTGGCGCTGCTGGCCCAGCTGCTGGACGACATTGTCGGGCTCCTGCGGCGTCTGGCCCGCGCGGATCGCCACATGCGCCTCGCCGTATTCGAGCCTGAGCAGCCGAGCGTCCGTGACAAAGCGCAGGATCAGTTCCGGGTGACTCTCCTGAAACCGGGTCATGCAGCCGGCCAGCACGCGCGACAGCCCCGGAATCGAGGTGACGACAAGCTCGCCCTCGACGGCGGTGCCGCGCCCGCGGATGCGGCTGGCGAGCTGGGCGAACTGATCGTCGGTGGCCCGCGCGATCTTGAGGAGATCCTCGCCCGCCTCGGTTGGCGTGTAACCGCGCGCATGGCGCTGAAACAGCTTGACGCCCAGCCGGCCCTCCAGCGCATCGACATGGCGGATCACGGTGGCATGGTGAACGCCCAGCGCGGCGGCCGCCCCGCTGACCGTGCCCTCGCGCGCCACATGATAGGCGGTGCGGATTTCGTCCCAACCCTCAATGCTCATCGGTCTCGCCACTCCTTCCCGCCTCCGCCGGCGGAGGCTGCGGGCACAGTCATGGCGATTTTGCCGCGGGATGCAACTGATCGGGCCCCCGCCGGCGCGGGCGGATCGTCGCGGGCTGGCCGTTGCGGCTGTCCGTCACCCGGCCCCTCCCTTGGCGCGGGGCATCTCACTCGCGCCGGTAGAGCCACAGCGTCACCGGCGCCAGCGCGAGCGTCAGCGCGACCGGCGCGCTCAGGGCGAGGCCGATCTCGGCCAGCGTCGCGTGGCCGGCCATGAGCCCGCGCATCGCCGTCGTCATCAGCGTGACGGGATTGACCTCGACGAAGGCGCGCAGCCAGCCCGGCATCGTCGCCGGATCCACCATGATGTTGGAGGCGAAGACCAGCGGGAACAGCACCGTGAAGCCCAGCGTCATCACCGTCGTCGGCGTGCGGATCACCAGCCCCAGCACGATGAACACCCAGCCCGTCCCGAAGCCGATCGCCACCAGCAGCGCGAAGGCCGCCGCCGTGCCGGCCAGGCCCGCCTCGGGGCGGTAGCCCAGCACGAGCCCGATGCCGAGGATGATCCCGCCCGCGATCAGGTGACGCAGCACGTCCCCGGCCATAAGCCCCGCGAACGGGGCCAGCGGCCAGATGGGCAGCGAGCGGAACCGGTCGAACAGCCCCTTGCCGATGTCGGTCGACAGTCCCATGCCCGAATAGACGGCGTTGAACACCACCGTCTGCACGAGGATGCCGGGCAGGAAGAACTGCAGGTAGTCGCCGGTCGACCCTGCCAGCGCGCCGCCGAACACGAAGGTGAACAGCAGCGTGAACATGATCGGCGTCATCACCAGGTCGAAGAGCTGCTCGGGCACGTGGCGGAACTTCAGGATCGCCCGCCAGCCGAAGACCAGCGCGTTCGACAGCCGCGAGGGCCGCGGCGGCCGGGCGACGTGGCGCAGCGTGGCGGGGCGCGGGGCGGTGCTCACGGGTGACCCTCCGTCTCGGGGCTCTGCCCGGTCAGGGCGAAGAACACTTCCTCCAGGCTGGGCGAGCCCAGCGAGAACTCCTCGGGCGTGATGCCTGCGGCAAGCAACGCGGCGACGGCCTCGTTCGCGGCTGCCGCGGTCGGGGCGGGCACCGACAGCCGCGCGCCCTCGGCGCTGATCTGGACGGGGGCCGAAAGCGCCTGCTCCAGCACCCGCGCCGCGCGCTCCAGCGCCCCGGCCCCGGCCAGCGTGACATGCAGAAAGCCCGAGCCGGTGGCGGCCTTGAGCTCGCGACTGCTGCCCTCGGCGATCTTGCGCCCGTGGTCGATCACGGCGATGCGCTCGGCCAGCTGGTCGGCCTCTTCGAGATACTGCGTGGTCAGAAGGACGGTCACGCCCGAGGCCGCCAGCCGCCGTATCATCCGCCAGACCCGCTGCCGCGCGGTGGGGTCGAGCCCCGTCGTCGGCTCGTCGAGGAACAGCACGCCGGGCGTGACCACCAGCGAGGCGGCGATGTCCAGCCTGCGGCGCATGCCGCCCGAATAGTCCTTCACCCGCTTGCGTGCGGCGTGCGACAGGTCGAAGGCCGCGAACAGCTCGTCGGCCCGGGCGCGGGCATCGCGGCGGCCGAAGCCCCAGAGCCGGGCCAGCAGGATCAGGTTCTCACGCCCGGTCAGATCCTCGTCGAGCGAGGCGAACTGCCCGGTCATCGCGATCTCTCCGCGCACCTCGTGCGGGGCGGTGCGCAGGTCATGGCCCATCACCGTGGCATCGCCCGCATCCGGCCTCAGAAGCGTGCCCAGCATCCTTATCAGCGTGGTCTTGCCCGCCCCGTTGGGGCCGAGCACGGCAAAGATCATGCCGCGCGGCACGTCGAGATCGACGCCCGCGACGGCCTCCAGCGGACCGAACCGCTTGACCAGCCCGCGTGCGCGGATGGCTGACGCGACGGTCTGGTCGTGTGGGGTGGTATCCTTCATCGCCTCATGCCCATGGCCCTGCCCCGCAAAGGGCACGGATGTGTGATTGTGCGCACAGGAACAGTCGTGGTTTGAAATATCGTGTTTGTTCCATTTCGCGCAAGACTTAAGCTGTATCGACAAATCGACCGCCTCAACCAGGAGACCGACCCATGACCATGACCGAGTCCGCACCGCGCAGCAAGCTGGCCTATTGGAGCCTTCTGGCCGTAAAGGCCCTTACCGCGCTGGCCTTCGTGATGGCCGGTGGCGCCAAGCTGATGGGGGTGGAAATGATGGTCGCCACCTTTGACGCAATCGGCTTGGGCCAGTGGTTTCGCTATTTAACCGCCCTGATCGAGATCGGCGGCGCCGTGCTGATCTTCGTGCCCGGCGCGCAGCTCGTGGGAGCGCTTCTGCTCGGGGCCACGATGATTGGGGCGATCCTGTCGCATCTGCTCATCCTCGGCCCGTCGGCCATGCCCGCCACGGTGCTGCTGGTGTTCAGCGCCATCATTGCCTGGGCGCACCGCGATCAGGCCAGAAAGTTCCTGTAACCAGTTCTCCGCCCCCGGCGCCTGATCGCGGGCGCCGGGCTGCGTCCGCAGGCCCCCGCGCACGCCCATCGCCAGCTTGACTCCTACCCGCCCGCACCGTATCAGCCGGGGAAATTCCCTCCGGAAGTCTGTCAGCTTCCGGTCCCGGCCATCGAGCCGGGATCGCCGCCCGCCAGCGAGTTTCGCCCGTGGGTGCCGTTGGGGATTGGCGCGCTCGGCATTATCTGTCGGGACAGGGGATTGGGGCTCAAGGAGGGCCGTGCATGTTCGAAAACCTGTCCGAACGCCTCTCGGGCGTCTTCGACCGGCTCACCAGACAGGGTGCGCTGACCGAGGAGGACGTCAAGACCGCGCTGCGCGAGGTGCGCGTGGCGCTGCTGGAGGCCGACGTCTCCCTGCCCGTGGCGCGCGATTTCATCAAGCGGGTGCAGTCCAAGGCCACCGGGGCGGCGGTGACGAAGTCGGTCACGCCGGGCCAGCAGGTGGTCAAGATCGTCCATGACGAGCTGATCGCCACGCTCAGGGGCGATGACGACCCCGGCGCGCTGAAGATCGACAACCCGCCCGCGCCGATCCTGATGGTGGGGCTTCAGGGCTCGGGCAAGACGACGACCACCGCCAAGCTGGCCCGCCGCCTGTCCGAGCGCGAGGGCAAGCGGGTGCTGATGGCCTCGCTCGACACCAACCGCCCGGCGGCGATGGAGCAGCTCGCCGTTCTCGGCGGCCAGATCGGGGTGGACACCCTGCCCATCGTCAAGGGCGAGTCCGCCACCCAGATCGCCAAGCGCGCCGGAACGCAGGCCAGCCTTGGCGGCTATGACGTCTACATCCTCGACACCGCCGGCCGTCTGCACATCGACGAGGTGCTGATGGACGAGGTCCAGGCGGTGCGCGACATCGCCAGGCCGCGCGAGACGCTGCTGGTCGTCGACGGTCTGACGGGCCAGGACGCCGTGAACGTCGCCACCGAGTTCGACGGCAAGGTCGGCATTTCGGGCGTGGTGCTCACGCGGATGGACGGCGACGGGCGCGGCGGCGCGGCGCTGTCGATGCGCGCGGTGACCGGCAAGCCGATCCGCTTCGTCGGGCTGGGCGAGAAGACCGACGCGCTGGAGGGCTTCGACCCCGAGCGCATCGCGGGCCGCATCCTTGGCATGGGCGACATCGTCGCGCTGGTCGAGAAGGCGCAGGAGACCTTCGAGGCCGAGCAGGCCGAGCGCATGATGAAGCGCTTCAAGAAGGGTCAGTTCAACATGAACGACCTGAAGATGCAGCTTGAACAGATGCTCAAGATGGGCGGCATGGAAAGCGTTATGGGCATGCTGCCGGGCGCCGGCAAGATGGCCAAGCAGGCCGAGGCGGCCGGCTTCGACGACTCGATGCTGCGCCGCCAGATCGCGCTGATCCAGTCGATGACCAAGAAGGAGCGCGCCAACCCCCAGATCCTTCAGGCCAGCCGCAAGAAGCGGATCGCGAAGGGCGCCGGGCTCGACGTGACCGAGCTCAACAAGCTGCTCAAGCAGCACCGCCAGATGGCCGACATGATGAAGAAGATGGGCAAGAAGGGCATGCTCAAGCAGGCCATGTCGGGCATGTTCGGAAAGGGCGGCGCCGAGAAGCAGCTCGAACAGGCCGGCGGGATGGACCCCGCGCAGCTTCAGGCGCAGATGGGCCGCATGGGCGGCATGTCGGGCCTTGGCGGCGGGCAGTCGCTGCCGCCGGGACTTTCCGGCATGGGAAAGAAGAAATGAGCGCCGCGGCCCGCACCCGCGCGCCAAGCAGCGGCCGTGCCGCCCCGCCGGCGGTGCCGCCGGGGTGCCAGACGGATGCCATACGCATGCCGGACGGATGGCGGACGCGCGATGGAGGGCTGTCGTGACCGATCCGACCGTCGAACAGGACATCGCCACCCGCGCCGAGGCGCTGCTCAAGGAACACCGCGAGAGCATCGACCGGCTCGACGCGATCCTGATCTACACCCTGGGCGAGCGTTTCAAGCACACCCAGGCCGTCGGCCGCCTGAAGGCCGAGAACGAATTGCCGCCCTCGGACCCGGCGCGCGAGTCGCGCCAGATCGAGCGGCTGGAATGGCTGGCCAAGGAGGCCGACCTGGACCCGGAATTCGCCAAGAAATTCCTCAACTTCATCATCTCGGAAGTGATCCGTCACCACGAGAAGCTCAACGGCAAGTGACACTGCGGCCGGGCGCGCCCGGCCCCATCGACAAGGAGAAACGTCATGGCAACCAAGATCCGCCTGTCCCGCGGGGGCTCCAACAAGCGGCCCCATTACAGCATCGTCGCCGCCGACTCGCGCATGCCGCGCGACGGCCGCTTCCTCGAGAAGCTGGGCACCTACAACCCGCTTCTGCCCAAGGACAGCGAAGACCGCGTGAAGATGAACATGGAACGCGTGCAGGCCTGGCTCGACCACGGCGCCCAGCCCACCGACCGGGTCAGCCGGATGCTCGAGGCCGCGGGCGTTCTGCCCAAGAAGACGCGGGCCAACATGGAAAAGGCCCAGCCCGGCAAGAAGGCCCAGGAGCGTGCGAAGGCCCGCGCCAACAAGGCCGCCGCGGCGGCCGAGGCCGCTGCCGCCCCCGCCGAGTCGACCGAGGACGCCGCGGCGGAGTGATCCGCCCGCGCCTGCGCGACATGCCGGGGCCAGTGTGCCGAGCCACCCCGCCGGGCGGCCATGGCGCCGCCCGCGCGGCCGCTGCTACGGGCCGCGCCGATGCCGCGTGAGCGGGTCTGCGTCGGCGCGATCGCGGGCGCCTACGGCGTTCGCGGGGAGGTGCGGCTCAAGAGCTTCTGCGCCGAATCCGGCGCCATCGCCGATTACGGCCCGCTGGAGACCGAGGACGGCGGCCGCCGCTTCGAGGTCACGCTGACGCGGCCGGCCTCGGGCGGGCTGGCCGCCCGGCTTTCGGGTGTCAGTAGCAAGGAGGAGGCCGACGCGCTGCGGGGCACCCGGCTTTATGCCGACCGCGACCGCCTGCCCGTGCTGCCCGACGACGAGTTCTATCATGCCGACCTGATCGGGCTGGAGATGCGCGACGCCGACGGCAACAGCCTTGGCCGGGTGCGCGCGGTGCTCGATCACGGCGCGGGCGATCTGCTGGAGGTGGAGGCGCCGGGGCGGCAGGGCAGCGTTCTGGTGCCCTTTACCCGCGAGATCGTGCCGACCGTCGATCTCCGGGCCGGACTGATCATCGCCGACCCGCCCGAGGGGCTGTTCGACTGATCGCGCCTGCGCGCCCGCATGGCCGGGAGCGGGGCTTGCCGGCCAGCGGGCTGGCCCTCAGGTTGGGAAGGATGAAACTGCCCGGCCGCCATACCCGCACAGGGATCGCCCTTTACGCCGTCCCGCTTTACACCGGGCCGCTGCTTGCCGGGGTTGCGACACAGCCACCCGCCGTGATCCCGGTGCTCGCGGCGCTGCTTTTGCTGATGATGGTCGTCACGCGCCGCGTCGCCCTGGACAGCGCGGCCGGGGCGCTGCGCTTCGGCGCGCTGGCCGCCGCGCAGCTTGCCGTGGTCACGCTGCTTTTCGCGGCCGGCCGGGGCGGGGCATGGCTGCTCGGGGGGCTGGCGGTCCCGCTCTGGCTGCCGCTCGCCATGACGGGGACGGCCGCGGCCTTCGCGGCATGGCGCTACCGCGACGCGCGCGAGGTCGAAAGCGCGCTGGAGGAGGCGCTCACGGCGCTGCGCGACGCCCCGACCCCGCAAGACCCGTCCGAAAGCGTTCTCGACGACGCGGAGCTTTCGACGGTGAAGACCGCGTTCGACCGCCTGCGCGCGCTGCCCGCCCGGCCCGACCCTGTGCGGATCGACCCGATCGTGGAAGAGCTTGAGACGGCGCTGGATGACGGCGCGATCCACAGCCTGATCGGCGAGGCCGGACAGGGCGACGCGCGCTTCGATCTGGCGCTTCTTCGGTATCTGGCGCGCCCCAGCCTGCGCGCGCGGCTCGCCGCAGGTGGTGAGGCCGAGGTCGCGGTCTTTCTGACGCTTCCAAGCATGGATGCCACCGTCCGGGCCGAAGCCGTTCGGCTGGCCGAAACCCTGCTGGAGGAAGGCCGCGCCGAGGCCCTGCCTGAAACCGAATGGTTCGAGACACAGGGCCGGGCCGACCCCGGCCTCGTCCCCCTTGCCCGCCGGGTGGCGGCGGCCCGGCGAAGGGCGGCAGACTGAGCTTCCGGCGCCGCGCCGATCGCGCTATGAGGCAGCCATGAGCGACCGGCCCAAATCCCACGGGCGGCTGAGTATCCGCCCCGCCGCCCGCCCGCGCGACCTGCTGGAGGACCAGCCGGCGCTCGCCAACGCGTGGTGTGCGCGCGTCATCACGCTTTTCCCCGAGGCATTCCCGGGCGTTCTGGGCCACAGCCTGACGGGCCGGGCCCTGGAGGAGGGACTCTGGCGGCTGGAGACCATCCATCTGCGCGCCTTCGGCGTGGGCAGGCATCGCAACGTGGACGACACGCCCGCCGGAGGCGGGGCGGGCATGGTGCTGCGCGCCGACGTGTTGGGCGCCGCGCTCGACCGCGCCGCCGAGGGGGTGCCGTCCGAGCACGCACGGTGGCCGGTGATCTGTCTTTCGCCGCGCGGGCGGCGGTTTGATCAGGCGATGGCCCGCCGCCTCTCGCAAACCGAGGGCATCACCCTGATCTGCGGGCGCTTCGAGGGTGTGGATGAGCGCGTGCTGGAGGAATACGCCGTCGAAGAGGTCAGCCTGGGCGATTTCGTCCTGTCGGGCGGGGAGATCGCCGCGCAGGCGGTGATCGACGCAACGGTGCGGCTGATGCCCGGCGTGCTGGGCAATGCCGCCTCGGTCGAGGAGGAGAGCCATTCCGCGGGCCTGCTGGAGCATCCGCAGTATACCCGTCCGGCCGAATGGCGGGGGCGGCGGATTCCCGATGTCCTGATGTCGGGCCATCACGGCGAGATCGCCCGGTGGCGCCGCGCGCAGGCCGAAGCGCTCACCCGCGCGCGCCGCCCCGATCTCTGGGCCGCCTACCGCGCAGCGCGTGACGACACCGAAGCGTGATCCGGCCCCCCCTTGGGGCCGTGTTAGGGTCGCCGCGAAAGAGCCCGACCAATTGCCACGAGGGAGGTCACGCAATGGCGTATTCGCTGCAGGTCGTCTATCCGGCGTCGGAAGGAACACGTTTCGATTTCGACTATTACCTCGCCACTCACATGCCGATGGTCGAGCAGCATCTGGGCCCCCATATCGACCGGACGCTTGTCACCAGGGGCCTTGCCAGCGGCCCCGACGCACCACCGGCCTTCCACGCGGTGACGACGATGGTCTTTGCCGACCGTGAGGCCATGGACGCGGCCATGGGGGCCGCCGACCCGCTCCTGCAGGACATACCGAACTTCACGAACTGCGAGCCGCAGATGCTGGTGGGCGAGGTCGTTCTGGAATAGACAGGCAGATCGGCGCCATCTGGGCTCTTGCCAGGACGGCGCATCTCGCCTAGACACCGGCCGATCCCGCATCGGTTCGCCGACTCGGGGGGGTCGTTTCGGCCGATCCTTCGTTTCGCGGGCTTTCTTCTGCCCGCACGACGCGAGGGCGCGTGCGGCCGGGGCGTCCGACACCGGAAGGAAAGCCGCCTCGATCTCCGGCGGGCTTGCCGTGCGCAGCGCGGCAGGGACCCGAGCGAAGACCAGGAGCTCTCGGGAGGCATCACGTCGCGGGCAACACCGCGCTGCAGAAAGGACGAACGCGATGGACATGATCGCGCAGATCGAAGCCGAGCAGATCGCCGAGCTCGGCAAGACGGTCCCCGATTTCAAGGCGGGCGATACCGTCCGCGTGGGCTACAAGGTGACCGAGGGCACGCGCACCCGGGTGCAGAACTTCGAGGGCGTGTGCATCAGCCGCAAGAACGGCGGCGGAATCGCCGGCTCCTTCACCGTGCGCAAGATTTCCTTCGGCGAGGGGGTTGAGCGGGTCTTTCCGCTGTATTCCACCAATATCGAGCATATCCAGGTGATCCGCCGCGGCAAGGTGCGCCGCTCCAAGCTGTATTACCTGCGCGAGCGCCGGGGCAAGGCGGCACGCATTCCCGAAAAGACCAATTACCGCCCGCTGCGCGGCGCCGAAGCCTGAGGACCGCCCGATGAAACACGACATCCATCCCGACTACCACCTCATCGACGTCAAGATGACCGATGGCACCGTGGTGCAGATGAAATCGACCTGGGGAAAGGAGGGCGACACCATGACCCTCGATATCGACCCCAGCGGCCACCCCGCATGGACCGGCGGCTCGACCCGCCTGATGGATGCGGGCGGCCGGGTCTCGAAGTTCAAGAACAAATACGCTGGCCTCGGCTTCTGATCGCCCGCCAGCGCCGGCATGTTCGAGGCCGCCCGCCCACGGCGTGGCGGCCTCGCGCGTTTTGAGACGCCACAGCCACCAAATATTCCGGTTTCTCGCCCTTGAGCCCGCTTTATCCGGCCTGCGCCACAATATATAGTTGCCGTCACGGCGCGCAGCGCCGCGGACGGACGGGTAGAAGGGCAAGGCAGTGGCGCATATCATTGTCGTCGGCAACGAGAAGGGCGGCTCGGGGAAATCCACCACCTCGATGCACATCGCCATCGCGCTGGCGCGGCTGGGCCAGCGGATCGGCGTGATCGACCTCGATCTGCGCCAGCGCAGCCTGGGACGTTATATCGAGAATCGGCAGGCCTATTCAGAACAGTCGGGGATCGAGTTGCCCACGCCGATCCTGCGCGAATTGCCCGAGGTGGACCGCGACAGCCTCGATCCCGGCGAGAACATCCATGACCACCGACTTTCGGTGGCCATGTCCGGGCTCGAACAGGAAGCCGATTTCATCCTGATCGACTGCCCCGGATCGCACACGCGGCTCAGCCAGGTGGCGCATTCACTCGCCGACACGCTGATCACCCCGCTCAATGACAGTTTCGTGGATTTCGATCTTCTCGCCCGCTTCGACCCCTATTCGGGCAAGGTGCTCGGGCCGTCGATCTATTCGGAGATGGTCTGGAATGCGCGCCAGCTGCGGGCGCAGGCGGGGCTCAGGCCGATCGACTGGATCGTGCTGCGCAACCGGCTGGGCACGCTGCAGATGCATAACAAACGCAAGGTGGGTCAGGCGCTGGAGGATCTTTCGCGCCGCATCGGATTTCGTGTCGTGCCGGGTTTCAGCGAGCGCGTGGTCTTTCGAGAACTCTTTCCACGCGGGCTGACCCTGCTGGATCTGCGCGATATCGGGGTCGAGCAGCTCAGCATGTCCAACATCGCCGCCCGTCAGGAGCTGCGCGACCTCGTCACCGCGCTCGACCTGCCCGATATCCGGGTTACGTTCTGAAGACCCGATACGCCCCGGCAGCATGGGGCGAGCTGCCGCCATAGGCACGGTGCAGGCGGTCGGTCAGCCTGCTCTCGCAGTCAAAGACGCTGGAACGCCCCATGGTTCGCGCGATCAGTTGACGCCAACGCTGCATTTCTTCTGCCTCCGGTCGTTCATTCTCCGTTGACGCTCTTTTGCCGCGCAACCGGGGACAAAGCGTGACATGGGGGGACGAATGTTCGGGCCATGCCGTGGCAATTCTGCGGCCGGCTTTACTTCCCCAGAATCATGTCGGCTCCCTTTTCGGCGATCATCAGCGTGGGCGCGTTGGTGTTGCCGCTGGTGATGGTCGGCATCACCGAGGCGTCGATCACCCGCAGCCCCGCCACCCCGCGCACGCGCAGTTCCGGGTCCACCACGGCGCCGTCATCCGCGCCCATCCGGGCGGTGCCCACCGGGTGGAAGATCGTGGTGCCGATGCGCCCGGCCGCCTCGGCCAGCGCCGCGTCGCTCTCGGCCTCGGCGCCGGGGCGGAACTCCTCGGGGCTGTAGCGCGCAAGCGGCTGCTGGGCCATGATCCGCCGCGTCAGCCGGATCGCGCGCGCCGCCGTCAGCCGGTCGCCCGGCGTGGACAGGTAGTTCGGCGCGATCTCGGGCGGCGCGGCCGGGTCGGGCGCGGTGATGCGGACATGGCCGCGGCTTTCGGGCCGCAGGTGGCACACGCTTGCGGTGAGCGCGGGGAAGTCGTGCAGCGGCTCGCCGAAGGCGTCGAGGCTGAGCGGCTGGACGTGATATTCGAGGTCGGCCGTGGCGACCTCGGGCGACGAGCGCGCGAAGGCGCCGAGCTGGCTGGGCGCCATCGACATCGGCCCCGACCGCGTCAGCGCGTATTCCAGCGCCATCCGCGCCTTGCCGGCCAGCGAGTTCGCCATGGTGTTGAGCGTGCGCGCCCCGTGCAGCCGCCATGCGCAGCGGATCTGCAGATGGTCCTGCAGGTTCTCGCCCACGGGCGCATCGCGGACCACCTCGACGCCCATCTCCTGCAGCAGCGCGCCCGGGCCGATGCCCGAAAGCTGGAGAATCTGCGGCGAGCCGATCGTCCCCGCGGCGAGGATCACCTCGGCGCCCGCGCGCGCCTCGACCGTCGCCCCGCCCCGGCGGTAGCGCACGCCCGTGGCGCGGCCCTGCTTGATGACGATGCGTTCGACCTGCGCGCCGGTCTCGACCTTCAGCGTCTCGCGCCGCTTCACCGGGGCCAGGAACCCGCGCGCCGCGTTCCAGCGCCAGCCGCGGCGCTGGTTGACCTTGAAATAGGCCACGCCCTCGTTGTCGCCGTCGTTGAAATCGTCGGTGTGGGGAATGCCCGCGGCATCGGCCGCGCGGGCCCAGTCGTCGAGGACCGTCCAGCTCAGCCGCTGGGGCTCGACCCGCCATTCGCCGCCGGCGCCGTGGGCGGCGCTTTCGCCTGCGTGGTAGTCCTCGTGGCGCTTGAAAAGGGGAAGCACGTCGTGCCAGCCCCAGCCGGTGCAGCCCATCTGCCGCCAGCCGTCATAATCGGCCGCCTGGCCGCGCAGATAGAGCATCCCGTTGATCGACGAGCACCCGCCCAGCAGCTTGCCCCGCGGATAGAGCAGGCTGCGCCCGCCCAAGCCCGGCTCTTCGCGCGTGCGCAGCATCCAGTCGGTGCGCGGGTTGCCGATGCAATAGAGGTAGCCCATCGGGATATGGACCCAGTGATAGCGGTCGCTTCCGCCCGCCTCGAGCAGCAGCACCCTGTGGCGCGCGCTCAGCCGGTTCGCCAGAAGGCACCCGGCCGTGCCCGCGCCCACGACGATGTAGTCCCAGTCGGCCATCTCTCTCCCCTCGCGCGAGGGGCAGCCTAGCAGAGGCGAGGGTCGGCGCAATGGCGGCCGCGCCCCGCCTTTTCAGCCCCGCCCCCGCGCTGTATCAGGGACGGGCATCAAGAGGCGGGACAGGGCATGGCGCAACGGCCGCAGGCGGTGATCTTCGATATCGGCAACGTGCTGATCGAGTGGCAGCCCGAACGCTTCTACGACTCGATCATGCCGCGCCCCGAGCGCGAGCGCATGTTCGCCGAGGTCGATCTGCACGGCATGAATGACGAGATCGACGCCGGCGGTCCGTTCCGCGAGACGGTCTATGCCTGGGCGGCGCGCTACCCCGAATGGGAGGCCCATATCCGCCTGTGGCACGACCGCTGGATCGATATCGCCGCACCGGTGATCGACCGCTCGCTGCACCTGTTGCGCGGGCTGCGCGCGCGTGGGGTGCCGGTCTTTGCGCTGACCAATTTCGGCATACACAGCTTCGCCTTCGCGCGCAGGCAGTATGCCTTTCTCGACGAGTTCGACCGCCACTACATCTCGGGGCATATGGGTGTCATCAAACCCGACGCGGAAATCTACGCGATGGTCGAGGCCGATTGCGGCATGCCGCCCGAACGGCTTCTGTTCACCGACGACAAGCCCGAGAACATCGACGCCGCGCGGGCGCGCGGCTGGCAGACACATATTTTCCGCGGCGCGGATGGCTGGGCCGACCGGCTTGTCGCCGCGGGACTGCTGGATGAGGGGGAGACGCGGCCATGACCATCAGCATCATCGGCGCCGAGGCAGAGGCGGGGCTCGACTGGCTCGGCCTGTGTGACGCCTTCGCGCGCGGCCATGAGATGCCCCGCGCCGAGATCGCCGACAGCTTTCTCTATCGCGGGGATGACACGCTCCTGTCGCGGTCGGCATGGATTTCGGGCATGGGCATGGCGGTCAAGACCGCCACCCTGTTTCCCGCCAACCCCGCCGCGGGGCTTGCGACGGTGAATGGCGGGGTGACCCTCTATTCCGACACCGACGGGCGGCTGGAGGCGGTGGTGGATTTCCACCTTGTCACCAAATGGAAGACGGCCGGCGACAGCCTTTACGCCGCGCGCCTGCTCGCGCGGCCGGACAGCCGCGCCATCACGATCATCGGGGCGGGCAACGTGGCACGCTCGATGATCGAGGCCTATCGCGCGGCCTTTCCATCCGCGCGATTCACGGTGTGGAACCGCACGCCGGAGGCGGCCGAGCGCCTTGCCGACTCGGTCGAGGGCGCCACGGCGGCCAGCGACATCGAGGCGGCGGTGGCGGGCGCCGACATCGTCTGCACCACGACGATGACGCGCGATCCGGTGCTGCACGGGGCATGGCTGCGGCCGGGGCAGCATGTCGACCTGATCGGCGCCTTCCGCCCCGACACCCGCGAGGCCGATGACGATGTGCTGCGCCGCGCACGGCTCTTTGTCGACAGCCGCGCGACCACGCTCGACCACATCGGAGAGCTCCGCATCCCGCTCGTCGAGGGCGTGATCGCCCGCGACGACGTGATTGCCGATTTCTACGACATCGCGGCCGGGCATTTCCGCCGCGGCTCCGACGACGAGATCACCGTCTGCAAGAATGGCGGCGGCGCCCATCTCGATCTGATGACGGCACGCTACATCCAGTCCACAACACGGGGCCGCTGACCGGCACGGGCGGGGTCATGGGCGGCGATTCGCCGATTCGCCGCTCCGACGGGTTGCCTGCCGGTCGCGCGATGCCAAAATATGTATCGTGGAGTTGCGTTCCGCGGCGGCCGCGAAATCCGTGGTCGGCGTGCGAGGGAGGCATGGAGCGCGCAATGGCGGACGACGCGCGGACGGGCACTCGGCTCTATAGTGCCGAAATCCTGGCTTTGGCCACGAGCGGCACGCTGTTTGCGGCCAGCCTGCTGCTGGCCACACAAAGCCAGCAAAGCGTCGCTTGGGGCGAGTTCATCCTCTGGAACGCCTTTGCCGCGGTGCTGATCGGTGGCGGGCTCGAACGCCGGGCGCTGAACACCTCTCCGGGCGCGGCCCATGCGATGATATCGGTCGGGCTGTTGTTCAATTTCGGCAGCAGCGCGGCCCTGCTCAACTATCTTCTGTTCCCGATCGAGCGCGAGATGATCGACCCGCTGCTGTTTCGCATCGACCGGCAGCTCGGCTATTTCTGGGGCGATTTCGTCCATTTTTTTGACCGGATGCCCGGCATCGGCGTGGCGCTGTCCTACATCTACAACAGCGCGCTGTTCCAGGTGCTCGGGGTGATCGTCCTGTTGGGGCTGACCGAGCGGCAGCTGCAGCTTCATCGCTTTCTCGTCGCCGGCACCGTATCAGTGTGCCTGACGCTCGCCATATGGTGGGCGGCGCCCAGCATCGGCCCTTCGGCCTATTACGAGATTCCCGAATCGATCAGCGACAACATCAACCTCGTCGTTGACACGGCGTACGGCGAGGAACTCGCGCAGCTCGCCCGCGAGGGGACGGCGACGATCCAGGCCAGGGAGATTTCCGGCGTGATCGCCTTTCCGTCGCTTCACACGGTGATGGCCTGCATGGTGGTCGTCTTCACGCTTGGAACGCGGCTCTTTTTGCCCGCGTTGGCGCTTAACGCGCCGATGATCCCGGCGACGCTGGCCCATGGCGGCCACCATCTCAGCGATGTCTTCGGCGGATTGGCGGTGTTCATCCTCGCCCTCGCGGCGGCGGTCTGGATGCTGCCGGGCCCGGCCGGGCGGGAAACGGGGGCGGCGGGCGCTGGGGCGCCTTCCGGCGGTGGGCGCAACGGGCAGTAGGCCACGCCCCGACCACCGCGTCAGCGCGGCGGCGATAACGCCGCTACCCCCACAGCGCTGGCTCGGGCGGATGGATGCCCTCGGCGTCGAATTTCAGCGCTGACGCCCTATCCTGCGCCAGCAGAAGTGGCCCGTCGAGATCGGTCACCGCCGCATCCTGTGCGACCAGCACCGCCGGCGCCATCGCCAGCGAAGTGCCCACCATGCACCCCACCATCACCCGGTAGTCCTGCGCCAGAGCCTCGGCGCGCAGGGCGAGCGCCTCGGTCAGCCCGCCGGTCTTGTCGAGCTTGATGTTGACCATGTCGTACTTGCCCGCCAGCCCCGGTAGGCTGTCGCGGTCGTGGCAGGACTCGTCGGCGCAGACCGGCAGCGGCCGCGCGATCTCGGCCAGCATGGCGTCGTCGCCGGCGGGCAGCGGCTGCTCGACCATCTCCACGCCCAGACGGACGAGATGGGGGGCGAGATCGGCATAGACCTCGGCCGTCCAGCCCTCGTTCGCGTCAACGATGATGCGCGAGTCGGGCGCGCCGGCGCGCACGGCCTCCAGCCGCGGCATGTCCTCGGGCGTGCCCAGCTTGATCTTCAGAAGCGGCCGATGAGCGTTGCGGGCCGCCGCCGCGCGCATCTTCTCGGGCGCGTCCAGCGACAGGGTGAAGGCCGTGATCTCGGTGCCCGGCGCGGGCAGGCCGGCCAGTTCCCACACGCGGCACCCCGTCCGCTTGGCCTCCAGATCCCACAGCGCGCAATCCACGGCGTTGCGCGCCGCGCCGGGGGGCAGCGCCGCCTGCAGCGCGGCACGGTCCAGCGGCAGGCTCAGCCCCATGATCTGGGCGGCAACGCTGTCGAGCGTCTCGCCATAGCGGGCGTAGGGGACGCATTCACCCCGGCCCGTGGCGCCGCCGTCGCTGGCGTGGACCGTGAGAACCTCGGCGGTGCTGCGCGAGCCCCGCGCGATGGTGAAGACCTCGGCCAGGGGGAAGCTGTCGCGGCTTACGGAAAGTTCCATCGCTCAGACCGCCTCCAGCGCGTCCACCAGCCGCGCGGCGCCGTGGCGGAACGGGTCCACGGCGGGCAGGCCCATGCGGCCCTCGACCTCTTCGAGATAGGCGCGCGCCTCGTCCTCGCCCAGCGCGGCGGTGTTGACCGAAATGCCGACCACCTTGCAGCCGGGGTTGGCCATGTGGGCCACCTGCAACGCCAGGTCGCGCAGCGACTCCATGCTGGGCAGCTTGTAGTCGGGCAGGCCGCGCATGTGTTCGCGCGTGGGCTCGTGACACAGGATCAGCGCGTCGGGCTGGCCGCCATGGATCAGCGCCATCGTCACGCCGGAATACGACACGTGGAACAGGCTGCCCTGCCCCTCGATCAGGTCCCAGTGGTCCGCCTCGTTGTCGGGCGTGAGCCATTCGATCGAGCCGGCCATGAAATCGGCCACGACCGCGTCCAGCGGCACGCCCTCGCCGGTGATCAGGATGCCGGTCTGGCCCGTGGCGCGGAAGCTGGCCTTCATGCCGCGCTCGCGCATCTCGCGCTCCATCGCCAGGCCGGTATACATCTTGCCGACCGAGCAGTCGGTGCCCACCGCGAGGCAGCGCTTGCCGCTGCGCGCCTTGCCGTCAGCGATCGGATAGGCGCGGTCGGGCACGCGCACGTCGTGCAGGCTGCGGCCCGTGGCCCGGGCGACCTCGACCAGGTCGGGCTCGTCGCGCAGAAGGTTGTGCAGCCCCGAGGCCAGGTCGAAACCCTCTTCCAGCGCCGCGACCAGCACCTTCTTCCAGGCCTTCGAGATCACGCCGCCCCGGTTGGCCACGCCGATCACCAGCGTCTTCACGCCCGCCTCGCGGGCCTCGGCCAGCGTCATGTCGGGCAGGCCCATGTCGGCGCCGCAGCCTTCGAGCCGGAAATGGCCGACGGCGTAGTCGGGCCGCCAGTCCTTGATGCCCTGGGCCACCTTGGCGGCGAGCTGGTCGGGCGCGTCGCCGAGGAAAAGCAGATAAGGGGTCTCGATCATCGCGCTACTCCGTTGGTTCGCCGCGCAGAATGGCGCATATCGATGCGAATGTCCTGAGTTTCTGGAAACGAACCGGCTGTCGGGGCCGCATGATCTGCACGTATTTGGCATTTTGGCACATGATTCGTGCGCGAGTCTCCGCATTCCGCGAAGGACTCGCCGCACGCGCGGGGCCACCATGCGGGCCCGAAACACGGGTTGCACGGCGCGCGGTAATAATCTAGCCCTCGATATGACCCCAAGCGTAATATCATTGCCGACAGGACGACCATGAGCTTTCGCATCCAGCCCGCGCCCCCGGCCCGCCCGAATCGCTGCCAGCTCTTCGGGCCGGGCTCGCGCCCCGCGCTGTTCGAGAAGATGGCCGCCAGCGCCGCCGACGTCATCAACCTCGATCTCGAGGACTCGGTCCCCCCCGACGACAAGGCCGCTGCCCGCGCCAACGTCATCGCGGCGACGCATGACGTGGACTGGGGGCGCAAGACGCTGAGCGTGCGCATCAACGGGCTGGACACGCCCTACTGGCACAAGGACATCATCGAACTGCTGGAGCAGGGCGGCGAACGGCTCGACCTCGTCATGATCCCCAAGGTCGGCTGCGCGGCCGACCTCTACGCGGTCGACGCGCTGGTCACGGCGGTCGAGCGCGACAAGGCCCGCACGAAGCCCATCGGCTTCGAGGTCATCATCGAATCCGCCGCGGGCATCGCCCATGTCGAGGAGATCGCCGCGGCCACGCCCCGCCTGCAGGCGATGAGCCTTGGCGCGGCGGACTTCGCGGCCTCCATGGGCATGGCCACCACCGGCATCGGGGGGACGCAGGAAAACTACTACATGCTGCATGACGGCCAGAAGCACTGGTCGGATCCGTGGCACTGGGCGCAGGCCGCGATCGTGGCCGCCTGCCGCACCCACGGCGTGCTGCCCGTGGACGGCCCCTTCGGCGACTTCTCCGACGATGACGGGTTCCGCGCCCAGGCGCGCCGGTCGGCCACGCTGGGCATGGTCGGCAAATGGGCCATCCACCCCAAGCAGGTCGCGCTGGCCAACGAGGTCTTCACCCCCAGCGACGAGGCGGTGGCCGAGGCGCGCGAGATCCTCGCGGCGATGGAGGAGGCCAAGGCGCGCGGCGAGGGCGCGGCGGTCTACAAGGGCCGGCTGGTGGACATCGCCAGCATCAAGCAGGCCGAGGTCATCGTCCGGCAGGCCGAGATGATCGCAGGCTGACGCCGGCGCACGCCTCAATCCGCCGGGCCGGAACCGGGCTGCGCCACGCGCCACGCTTCGGCCAGCTGCGCCTCGGCGCCCGGCGCCATGACGGCGATGCGCCCGAGCGGCACGCTGCGGCCGGCGCAGTCCTGCGCCCAGGTCCGCGCGCCGTCATGGAACAGGATCGCCACCGGCGTCTTCTCGGCGTGCAGCGCCACCGCGCCGCCCAGCGCCCGCACCCGGCGTTCGGTCCGCGCCAGCGCGGCGACCGCCACGCCGCCGCAGATGCGCGGGGGGTCCAGTGCGACCGTCATCGCCCCGGCCCGATATTGTCCCAGCCGAAGCGGATCGCGGGGCCCAGAAGGGTCAGCGGGATCACGCGGATGACCGCCTCGGCCTCGCCGCTCAGATGCGGGCCGGTAAAGACCGGCCGCACGCGCACAGCGATGCGCGACGATGGCGGCGTGGCGTAGATCAATGGCGTCAGCAGACCGAAGACATGCCCCGTCTCGGCCGGGTCGGGCAGGCCGAAGGCGCCGTCGAGCCGCACCCGGTGCAGGTGGAACCGCCCCAGCAACCCGGCGATCAGCCGCGGCACGCCGCGCACGAACCCGCCGCCCCGCCGCCAGCGCTTGCGCCGGCGCCGCC
>PUHN01000030.1 GCA_002967695.1 Rhodobacteraceae bacterium WD3A24
GGCGCGCGCCACGCGGCCGAGAGCCGGCGGGCGGCGCGCGCGGCCCGGCCCGCACCTGCTGCAGGCGGGACGCCGCCACGCCACGCCCCGGATGCGTCATTCGACGAGGAGGCCGCCGAGAGCGGCGCGGGCCTGCGTTTTCGGGTGGCTGGTCTGGTGCGCCGCCCCGCCGGCCCCGACACCAGCCCGCTGCCCGAGTCCGAACTGGTCGAGCCGCAGGGCCCCGAGGGGACGCCCGACGCGCCCGCCCCGAGCGACGACAGGGTTAAGGCCAAGATCGCCGACGTGATCCGCAACCGCTCGCGCCGCACGCCGGTCCTCCAGATCGACCGCCCCGAGCCGCCGGTGGTGGGCCGCCGCCCCGCCCCCCCTCAGCCGCGCCCGTCCCCCGCGCCGGGAGATGATGTGGCCGCTCCCCCGCGCGAGCAGCCCCACAGCCGCGCCACCGGGGGCGAGGCCGACGCACCGGGCCGGCCGCTGGTGGCCGACCCGCTATTCGATGCCGAGGCGCAAGAGCCGGCCCAGCGCCCGCCGCGCGCCGAGCCGCAGCACCGCGGCGTCGTCCAGCACGCGCCCCGGCGCAGCCCCGCGCCCGCGGCCCCCGATCGCGCGGCCCCTCGAGCCGCAGCACCGCGGCGTCGTCCAGCACGCGCCCCGGCGCAGCCCCGCGCCCTCGGCCCGCGCGCAGGCCGAAGCGCAGCCGGCGCTGGGTTTCGACGAGGCCGCACCGGATTACGAACTCCCGCCATTGTCGCTGCTGACCGACCCGGACGAGATTGAGCGCCACCACCTCTCGGACGAGGCGCTGGAAGAGAACGCCCGGATGCTGGAAAACGTGCTGGAGGATTACGGCGTGCGCGGCGAGATCGTCAGCGTCCGCCCCGGCCCGGTGGTGACGATGTACGAACTCGAACCCGCCCCGGGGCTCAAGGCGTCGCGCGTGATCGGGCTGGCCGACGACATCGCGCGGTCGATGTCGGCGCTGTCGGCGCGGGTGTCCACGGTGCCGGGCCGCTCGGTCATCGGGATCGAGCTGCCCAATGCCAGCCGCGAGAAGGTCGTCCTGCGCGAGATCCTCGCCACGCGCGAGTTCGACGACTCCAGCCTCAAGCTGCCGCTGGCGCTGGGCAAGGGGATCGACGGCGACGCGATCCTGACCAACCTCGCCAAGATGCCGCACCTGCTGATCGCGGGCACCACCGGCTCGGGCAAGTCGGTGGCGATCAACACGATGATCCTGTCGCTTCTCTACAAGCTCTCGCCCGAGGAATGCCGGCTGATCATGATCGACCCCAAGATGCTGGAGCTGTCGGTCTATGACGGCATCCCGCACCTGCTGTCGCCCGTGGTGACCGACCCGAAGAAGGCGGTGGTCGCGCTGAAATGGGTGGTCTCCGAGATGGAGGACCGCTACCGCAAGATGTCGAAGATGGGCGTGCGCAACATCGAGGGCTACAACGGCCGCGTGCGCGAGGCGCTCGACCGCGGCGAGATGTTCCAGCGCACCGTCCAGACGGGCTTTGACGACGAGACCGGCGAGCCCGTCTTCGAGACGGAGGAATTTGCCCCCGAGACGATGCCCTACATCGTGGTCATCGTCGACGAGATGGCCGACCTGATGATGGTCGCCGGCAAGGAAATCGAGGCCTGCATCCAGCGGCTGGCGCAGATGGCGCGGGCCAGCGGCATCCACCTGATCATGGCCACGCAGCGGCCCAGCGTCGATGTCATCACCGGCACTATCAAGGCCAACTTCCCCACCCGGATTTCGTTTCAGGTGACCTCGAAGATCGACAGCCGCACGATCCTGGGCGAACAGGGGGCCGAGCAGCTGCTGGGCATGGGCGACATGCTCTACATGGCCGGCGGCGGGCGCATCACCCGCATCCACGGTCCGTTCGTGAGCGACGAGGAGGTCGAGGACGTCGTCACCCACCTCAAGAGCTTCGGCCCCCCCGAATACGTGGGCGGCGTGGTCGATGGCCCCGATGACGGCAAGGAGTCCGACATCGACGCGGTGCTGGGGCTGGGCGGCAACACCGACGGCGAGGACGCGCTGTATGACCAGGCTGTCGGCATCGTGGCGCGCGACCGGAAGTGTTCGACCAGCTACATCCAGCGCAAGCTGGCGATCGGGTATAACAAGGCGGCCCGGCTGGTGGAGCAAATGGAGGACCAGGGCGTGGTCAGCCCCGCCAACCATGTCGGCAAGCGCGAGGTGCTGGTGCCGGAGCCGTGAGGGGATACCGCTGACGACGCGCCGCTATCACGCTGTCATCTGTCGCGCGCGTCCCACGCTATTGGCTTCGCGTTGAACTGAAATCCGCGCCCGTCGCGCAAGCGACGGGACGCGCCCATCCGGGCAGCCGCGCCCAGTCGTGCCAAAGTGGGCGATGCGATCAGCGGCATGACCTATCGACGTTGATCTACATCATCTTTACTCCATTGCTCGACTAGCGGCGCCGATATGACGTCGATGCGGATCGAGGATAACAGTGTCAGCAAGGAGCCTTCCGGAATCTATGTCATGTTGACAAATGTCTGATCCAGAGTCGGATCGACGCTATATCAAGGAAACCCGAGAAGCTTTCGGCGAGCTTGTCGTAGCGGGTCGCGACGCGTCTCGCGTTTTTGAGCTTGTTGAAGCAGCGCTCGACAAGGTTCCGCAGGCGTTAGAGTGAATGATCCACACCGACCCGCATCTTTCGGGTCTTGCGCATCGGGATCACCGGCAGCACATCCTTACTCTCCATGGCTCGACGAATTCTGTCGGCGTCATAGCCCCGGTCCGCCAGCAGCACGCCCGGACATGACGAGGTCGAAGCCAGCGCAATCCGATGTCTGTCCCGGCGTGATCTCGG
Source organism: Rhodobacteraceae bacterium WD3A24 (assembly GCA_002967695.1). Classification (GTDB taxonomy): domain Bacteria; phylum Pseudomonadota; class Alphaproteobacteria; order Rhodobacterales; family Rhodobacteraceae; genus Alkalilacustris. The sequence goes on from PUHN01000030.1 coordinate 2,862, forward strand.
TTCTCATGGGCAGCCCTTGAGCATTGACCCGGAGGTGGATCTTGGTCGTGAAGCCACCTCTCGAGCGGCCGAAACCCTGTCTCGGAGTCCCCATTTTGCGCCCGCTGCCTGATGATGCGCGCGAACCACGGTGCTGTCGATCATTTGGAAGGCATCCGGCGCTGCCACGCTTTGGTTCAGGGCGTCCATGATGTCCTCCCAGAGACCTGCCAGCGTCCAGCGCCGGAACTGCCGGTAGACGCTCGACCGTTTGCCGAACTCTTCGGGCAGGTCCCGCCATGGGGCGCCGGTTCGTGCGATCCAGAAAATCCCATCAAGAACAAGACGGTGGTTGGTCGGCTTGCGCCCGTTCGGCGCACGGACAGCCAGGATGAACCGCTCAAAGAAGGCCCATTCCTCGTCCGACATCAGGTCTCGTGCCAAGCTGGTCTCGATAGCAGATACCATTTTGAATCACGCGACAGCCCAGCTGTGAAGCCCATTTGTCAACACGACCTAACGGACTCCTGGCAATTCTAATCCCAACTCTCGGCAGACGAATTCGGGGGTTTTGGCATAACTATACCCGTAAGAACAGCTTCATCACCGACCAGTTCAGTCGCCGCATTTCGAGTGGCCGCAGGCAATGCAGGTCATGCAGCCCTCTATCATGCGCATCTCGTAGGCGCCGCAGGCGGGGCATGCGCGGCCGGGCGGCGCCTCGCCGGTGACGGATATCCGTGCGGTCGGGTCGGCCTTCAACCCCAGCCCCTCGCCCCCGATGAAGCCGATGGCGACGAGATGGCGCTCGATCACGCCGCCGATCGCGGCGAGGATCGAGGGGATGTAGCGGCCCTCCATCCACGCGCCGCCGCGCGGGTCGAAGACCGCCTTGAGTTCCTCGACCACGAAGCTCACATCACCGCCGCGCCGGAACACCGCCGAGATCATCCGCGTCAGCGCTACGGTCCAGGCATAGTGCTCCATGTTCTTGGAGTTGATGAACATCTCGAAGGGGCGCCGATGGCCGTTGACGACGACATCGTTGATCGTGATGTAGATCGCGTGCTCGGAGCCCGGCCATTTGAGCTTGTAGGTCACCCCTTCGAGGACCTGCGGGCGCTCCAGCGGCTCGGAGAGATAGACGACATCGGCGCCGCTGTCGGCCTCGGGCGCATCCTCGGCCTGCTCGGACAGGGACAGCACCGAGCCCGTCACCTCGTTGGGGCGATAGGTGGTGCAACCCTTGCACCCCGCCTCATAGGCGGCGAGATAGACATCCTTGAAATCCTGAAAACCGATATCCTTGGGCACGTTGATCGTCTTGGAAATGCTGGAATCCACCCAGCGCTGCGCGGCGGCCTGCATGCGCACATGGTCCATGGGCGACAGCGTCTGGGCATTGACGAAGGCCTCCGGCAAGGGGGCGTCGCCGTGCTTTTCGCGCCATTGCCGCACGGCGTAGTCGGTCACTTCCTCCTCGGTCCGCGCGCCGTCCTTCTGGAGAACCTTGCGCGTGTAGCTGTAGGCAAAGACGGGCTCGATTCCCGAGCTGACATTGCCCGCATAAAGGCTGATCGTCCCCGTGGGCGCGATCGAGGTGAGCAGCGCGTTGCGGATTCCGTGGCGGCGCACGGCCTCGCGGACGTCGTCATCCATGCGCATCATGTTGCCCGAGGCGAGGTAGGGCTCGGCGTCGAAGAGCGGGAAGGGGCCCTTTTCGCGGGCCAGATCGACGCTGGCGAGATAGGCCGCGCGGGCAATGCGGTGCATCATTGCCTCGGTCCGCTCGGCGGCCTCCCGGCTGCCATAACGCAGCCTCAGCATGATCAGCGCGTCGGCAAGACCCGTCACGCCCAGCCCGATGCGGCGCTTGGCCTGCGCCTCGCGCGCCTGCGCCTCCAGCGGGAAGCGGCTGACATCGACGACATTGTCCATCATCCGCACGGCCGTGCGCACGAGTTCGTCGAGCGCCGCCTCGTCGATGCGCGCATCGTCCTCGAACGGCCGTTCGACCAGCCGGGCGAGGTTGACCGAGCCCAGCAGGCAGGCGCCGTAAGGCGGCAGCGGCTGCTCGCCGCAGGGGTTGGTGGCGCTGATCGTCTCGCAATAGTTGAGATTGTTCATCTCGTTGACGCGATCGATGAAGATCACGCCCGGCTCGGCATAGTCGTAGGTGGCGCGCATGATGCGGTTCCACAGATCACGCGCCGGGATCGTCTGATACACCTTGCCGCCAAACTGCAGGTCCCATGTCGCGTCGGCCTTGACGGCCTCCATGAAGGCGTCGGTGACAAGGACGCTCAGGTTGAACATCCGCAGCCGCGCGGCGTCCTGCTTGGCGGTGACGAAATCCATGATATCGGGGTGATCGCAGCACATCGTCGCCATCATCGCGCCGCGCCGCGAGCCCGCCGACATGATGGTACGGCACATCGCGTCCCACACATCCATGAAGGACAGCGGCCCCGAGGCATCGGCGGCCACGCCCTCGACCGATGCGCCGCGCGGCCGGATGGTCGAGAAGTCATAGCCGATGCCGCCGCCCTGCTGCATGGTCAGCGCGGCCTCCTTGAGCATGTCGAAGATGCCCGCGAGGCTGTCGGGGATCGTGCCCATCACGAAACAGTTGAACAGCGTGACCGACCGCTGCGTGCCTGCCCCGGCGGTGATGCGCCCCGCCGGCAGGAAATGAAAGCCTTCCAGCGCGGAATAGAAACGCTCCTCCCATGTCTCGGGCGCGTCCTCGACCTCGGCCAGGGCGCGCGCGATGCGCCGCCAGGTATCTTCCACGCTGGCGTCGCGGGGGCTGCCATCGGCGGCCTTGAAGCGGTATTTCATCTCCCAGATCTGCTGGGCGATCGGGGTGGACAGGGACGTCATCGCGGGGCCTCGGCATCACGGAGCGGGGCGGACAAACTAGGCGCCTGCGCCGGCAATATCAATCGGGGTGCCGGCTGCGGGCTTGCCGGCACCCGGCCTGCCCTGTATCCCGGCGGCGGGTATGGAGGCGAAGCCGCAAGGGGTGTGCGATGGCCGCGGGGCTCAATCTGCTCAAACTCTGCGTCGGCGCCGAAGGGGTCGAGGATCTCGCCGCCTGGCAGGCCGGCGGGCGCGCCGCGAAATCCGGCGGAAACCCGATGCATGTCACCCGGATGTGGCCGCGGCGCGAGGCCGAGCTGCTTGACGGCGGTTCGCTCTACTGGGTGTTCAAGGGCGTGATCCTCGCCCGGCAGCGGATTCTTCGCCTCGAACAGGTCACGCGCGACGACGGAATCACGCGCTGCGGCATCGTGCTTGCCCCCACGATCATTCGCACGCGGCCCAGCCCGCGCCGCCCGTTCCAGGGCTGGCGCTACTTCAAGGCCGCCGACGCCCCCGAGGATCTGCCCGAGACCCGCGCGGGCGACGACGCGCTTCCCCCCGAACTCGACGCCGCGCTGTCCAAGATCGGCGTGATCTGAACCGTCCGCCCAGGCGGGCCGCCAACAGGAGTCCAGCATGCCCGAAACCGGCGGTTATCTTGACAGGGTCTATGACGTCGACACGCCCGAGGCGATGCGGGTCTTCTATGACGACTGGGCTGAGACCTATGACGCCGAACTCGCCGCCAACGGCTTCGGCTCTCCGGCGCGGGTCGCGGCGGCGCTGGCGCGCTTCAGCCCCGACCGCGACGCGCCGGTGCTCGATTTTGCCTGCGGCACGGGCCTTTCGGGCGCCGCCCTCGTGCAGGAGGGTTTTGGCTGTATCGACGGGGTGGACATTTCCGAGGGCATGCTCGCGCAGGCGCGGCGCAAGGGGATTTATCGCCGCCTCTGGCGCATGAAGCCCGGCGGCGCGATCGGCGCCGAGCCCGGCGTCTATGCCGCGATCACGGCCGTCGCCGCGATCAGTCCCGGCGCCGCCCCGGCCGATCTGATCGCGCCCCTGATCGACCTGCTGCCGCGCTGCGGGCTGTTCGCGCTCACCCTCAACGACTATGCGATCGAGCAAGGCTATCTCGACCCGATCGACGGGGCCGTCGCGCAGGGCGAATGCGAGCTTCTCATGCGCGAGCGGGGCGGCCACTTCCCCACGATCGGTCTGGGATCGACCGTCCTCGTCCTGCGCCGGCTATAGGCGACCCCTCCGCCCTCAGGCCCGCAGGCCAAGCTGTTCCTTCAGCCGGGCCAGCGCATTTGTCTCGGCCGGCGCCCATGCGCCGTTGCGCGCGCGAAACAGCGTGGCCTCGCTGCGCAGGATGGGGCCGTCGGAGAGCGTCTTGAGGTGATTGGCGCGCAGGGTCTCGCCCGACGAGGTTATGTCGGCGATGGCCTCGGCGGTCTGGTTCTTGACCGTGCCCTCGGTCGCGCCCTGGCTGTCGACGAGCTGGTAGTCGGCCACGCCATTCTCGCGCAGATGCTCGCGCACCAGACGGTGATACTTCGTCGCGATTCGCAGACGGTGGCCATGCACCGCGCGGAAGGCCGCCGCGGCGGCGTCGAGATCGTCGAGCGTCTCGACATCGATCCAGGCCGCGGGCACGGCGATCACCAGATCGGCATGGCCGAAGCCCAGCCGGGCCAGCTCCTCGACCTCGCTCTGCCAGTCGGGGATCGTCTCGCGCACGAGGTCGGTGCCGGTCACGCCCAGATGGATGCGCCCCGCGGCCAGCTCGCGCGGGATCTCGCCCGCCGAAAGCAGCACCAGCGCCACGCCTTCGGCACCCTCGACGGCGCCGGCGTATTCGCGCTCCGACCCGGTGCGGCGCAGGGTCACGCCGCGCTCGGCAAACCACGCGAAGGTCTTGTCCATCAGCCGGCCCTTGGACGGCACGCCAAGCTTCAGCATCACCCCAGCCCCCCGAGATCGGCCACGACGCCGGGCCGGATCACGCCCCCGACCGCGGGAATCGCGCGGCCCCTGCCCAGCACCGCGGTCAGCGCGCCGTAGCGCCCGCCGCTGGCGACCGGCGGCATGTCTTCCCGCCCGGGGGCGAGGAAGCCGAAGACGAAGCCGTCATAGTACTCCATGCTGGTCCGGCCATAGGCCGCCTCGAAATCCAGTGACGCCGTGTCCACCCCGCGCGCCTCCAGCGCCGCGAGCCGCGCGGCCAGCCGGTCGGCGGCGGGGGCCAGCGCCGGCATGTCGACCGCCATGTCGCGCAGCCGCTCCAGCGCGTCGGGCGAGGTCTCGCGCAGTGTCAGGACATCTTCGACCAGATCGACCTCGGCGGCCGGGATGGGCGGCTCGGCGGCGTCCTCGACCAGCGCATCGCAGCGCGCCGCAATCTCGTCCGCGCCGCGCTTGCCGATCATCGGCCCGGCGGCCGCGATCAGTTCGGCCGCCGTGCCGGCCCGAAGCCGGTCGAGCATCTCGCGCCGCGCCGCCGACGGGGCCGTGCGCCCGGCGAAGCGTTCCAGAAGCGCGCGAAACCGCCGGGGCCGCCAGATGTGGCGCATCAGGGCGGCCTTGCGCCGTTCGGTCGTGGACAGCCCGCCCACGGCGGCCGTCAGGATGCCGATATCGCCGGTCACCGCCCGCAGGCCGAGCGGCGCGAGCACCTGGGCGAACAGTGCGAAGACCTCGGCATCGGCGCCCGGCGTGTCGTCGCGCGCGAACAACTCAAACCCCGCCTGCATGTATTCGCTGGCGCGCGCGCCGCGATGTTCCTGTCGGCGGAAAACCTCGCCGGCATAGGTATAGCGCGCGGGTTCCGCCCCATCGTCCATGTGCATCTGCACCACCGGCACGGTGAAGTCGGGGCGCAGCATCAGCTCGCCGCGCAGCGGGTCGGCGGTGACATAGGCGCGGCCGCGGATATCCTCGCCGTAGAGGTCCAGCAGCGTCTCGGCCGGTTGCAGGATGTCGGCCTCCACCTCGACCGCGCCGGCGCGGGCGAAGGCTTCCATCAGCCGGGCGGCCTCGGCGCGGGCGGCGGCCTTCGATGCCATCGGCTCAGCCCCGCTCCAGGATTTCGCGGATCGCGGCGACCATCTCCTCGCGCGGCACCTCGCGCTGGGCGGGCTGGGATTTCCACTCCTCCAGGCTCGCGCCTTCGGCCATCTTCGCGCCCAGCACCAGATCCTTGACCTGCACGACGCCGCGCGCGGCCTCGTCCTCGCCCTGGATCACGGCCACGGGCGCGCCGCGCTTGTCGGCGTATTTGAGCTGGTTTCCGAAGTTCTTCGGGTTGCCCAGATAGACCTCGGCGCGGATGCCGGCGGCGCGCAACTCGGCGGCCATCGCCTGATACTCGGCCATGCGCGCGCGGTCCATGACGGTGACGACGACCGGCCCGCGCGTGGTTCCGCTCTCTTCCTCGTCGGCGCGCAGCGCGGCCAGCAGCCGGTCCACGCCGATCGACACGCCGGTTGCCGGCACCTGCTGGCCGGTGAACCGCTTGACCAGATCGTCGTAGCGCCCGCCCCCGGCGACCGAGCCGAACCGGCTGGAGCGGCCCTTCTCGTCGGTGATCTCGGCCTCATAGACCGGGCCGGTATAGTAACCGAGGCCGCGGACGACGGAAGGGTCGATGATGATACGGTCGGGGGGGTAGCCTTGGGCGGCAAGGATCTCGGCGATGTGCTTGAGTTCCTCTACGCCTTCGGCACCTACTTCCGACGTTCCGACAATCTCCAAGAGATAGGCCACAGTATGCTTCAGCATTTCGTTGGAGGACTCAGGGGTTTGAGCCCGCCCGGCTTGTGTGCTTCGCCCGACGCCACCGGAGCGAAGCGCGACGGCGGTTGGATCATTGTCATGGACGATGTTAGGAGAGCCTTTGGCTTCCCAATATCTGTGCATTCGGCTGTCGATTTCGGACTTGGCGTTCACAAAGCGCATGATCTTGGTCACTTGCTCGTCGCTTAGACCGGCGCCTTCGGTGAAATCGCCCGACTCGTCCCTGCGACCCTCGCCCAGAAGGGCGCGGACCCCGTCCTCGCCCAGCCGATCATACTTGTCGATGGCGCGCAGGACGATGCCGCGCTCGGCCTCAAAACGGCTCGGCTCGGCGGGGTCGAGGATACCGGCCACCTCCATCACGCCCTCCAGCACCTTCCGGTTGTTCACCCGGATGATGTACTTCCCGCCAAGGCCGAGTTCCTCGAACACCTCGGCCAGCATTGCGCAGATCTCGGCGTCGGCGGCCACGCTGGGCGCACCCACCGTGTCGGCGTCGCACTGGTAGAACTGGCGGTAGCGGCCCGGCCCCGGCTTCTCGTTGCGCCAGACCGGCCCCATCGCGTAGCGGCGATAGGGAAAGGCCAGCTCGTTGCGGTATTGCGCGGCGACGCGGGCGAGCGGCGCGGTCAGGTCGTAGCGCAGCGCCAGCCAGTCGCCCTTGCCGCCCTCGTCATCCTCCTGCCAGGCGAAGACGCCGGCATGGGGGCGGTCGACGTCGGGCAGGTATTTCCCCAGCGCCTCCAGCGTCTCCACCGCGCTGGTCTCCAGCGGGTCGAAGCCATAGCGGTGATAGACGCCCGCGATGGTGTCGAGCATCGCCTTGCGCTCGGTCACGTCCGGGCCGAAATAGTCGCGGAAGCCCTTCGGCGTTTCCGCCCTGGGCCGTCTGGGAGCCTTGTTCTTCGCCATTCCTGCCGTCCCCGCTGGGTGCTGGCGCTCGTCTAGCGGATGGGCGGTGTGGGGGCAAGGCGGCGGGGCGTGCATCGGCGGCGGCCGTGGGGCATCATACGCGCCGTCCAGCCCGTCGAAAGAAGGAGCCCGCCATGCCCGCAGACACCGCGCACCGCCTGACCGAGGCCGAGGAACGCGCCGCCCATCTCGCCCGCGCCGTCGATGACCTCGGCGACGCCCTTCAGGCGCAGGAGGCGCGCATCGCCCGGCTCGAACGGCGCATCGCCCTGTTGCTCGCCCGCGAGGCCGAGCGCGAATACGAGACCGGCGGCACCGCACCCGTCGCGGACTGGACGCCGCCGCACTGGTAGCGCCCCCTTGCGCCACGGTCGTTGACTCGGTCCGGGCAGCCGCTAGCATCGCCGGACCGCAACGAGGGAGGACAGCCCATGCCCCGCAAGATACTCGTCGCCACCGACGGCTCGGACGGCGCCGCGAGGGCGGTCGATTTCGCCGCCGAGATGGCCGCCAAGATGGATGGCGCGCTGACGGTCGTTCACGTGCTGCTCGAAGGGCGCCGCGTGGGCGCCGAGTTCGCGCGCATGGCCGAGGCCGAACACCTCGTGCGCGAGGCCGCCAAGACCGGCGCGCCGCATGTCGCGCATCTTCCCACCCATCTGAGCGAATTCTTCGAGGGTTTCGACACCCGCGCGCAGCGCGACGCGATGATCGCGGCGGTGGGCGACGTGATCGTCGACCGGGCGGCCAAACGTGCCCGGGAGCTGGGTGCGGGCTCTCCCGACACCCGCGTGCTGACCGGCGATACCGCCGAGACGCTCGTCGATCTGGCCGACGCCGAGGATTTCGACATCATCGTGATGGGCAGCCGCGGGCTCGGGCCGCTCAAGCGCATGGTTCTGGGCAGCGTGAGCGAAAAGATCGTCACCCACGCCCATTGCACGGTCGTCACCGTCCGCTGATCGCGCCGGCGGGGCGGCTGCCGCGCGCCCCGATGCCTGCCGGCACCGGGAGTGGGCGGTTGCGCCGCCTCCCCGGACGGGCCATATGCGCGATCAGGCAAGGGGGGCACATGGCCCAAGACTCCGCACGCCGGCGCATCTGGGGATGGTATTTCTTCGACTGGGCCAACCAGCCCTTTCACACGCTGCTGCTGACCTTCGTCTTCGCGCCCTATTTCGCCGCCTCCGTCGCGCCCGACCCGGCCACGGGCCAGGCGCTGTGGGGCTGGATGCTCACGCTGACGGGAGTGGGCATCGCCATCCTCGCCCCGGTGCTCGGCGCGGTCGCCGACTCGGCGGGGCCCAAGCGGCCCTGGATCGTGCTGTGGTCGGTTCTCTACGTGACGGGCTGCTTCGGGCTGTGGTGGGCCGTTCCGGGGGGGGATAACCTGCTCTTTGTCTTGATGGCCTTCGGGCTGGGGATGATCGGGCTGGAGTTCGGCATCATCTTCACCAACGCGATCCTGCCCAGCCTCGGCCCGCGCGAGGAGATCGGCCGCATCTCGGGCTCGGGCTGGGCATTCGGCTATGTCGCCGGCGTTCTGGCGCTTTTCATCATCCTGCTGTTCTTCGCCGAGAATGACGGCGGCACCACGCTGATCGGCCTCGACCCGGCCTTCGGGCTCGACCCGGCGGCGCGCGAGGGCACGCGCGCGGTGGGGCCGTTTACCGCGCTTTGGTACGCGGTTTTTGTCATCCCCTTCTTCCTGTGGGTGCCCGAAACCGGCAGCCACGCCCAAACGCCCGGCGCCGTGCGACGAGGACTGCGCGATCTGGGCGCGCTGCTCAAGGGGCTGCCGCGCCGGCGCAGCCTGTTCGCCTATCTGGGCGCGTCGATGCTGTATCGCGACGGGCTCAACGGCATCTACACCTTTGGCGGCATCTATGCCGCCGGGGTGCTGGGCTGGTCGGTCACGCAGATCGGGATATTCGGCATCACGGCGGCGGTGATCGGTGCGCTGTTCGCCTGGGTCGGCGGGCGCGCCGACAGCGCCTTCGGCCCCAAGCCGGTGATCGTCAGCGGGGTCGCGGCGCTGATCGCGGTCAGCCTGCTCGTGGTCACCACCGACCGGACGATGGTGTTGGGCCTGCCGGTGGCGGCGGGCTCCGCCCTGCCGGATGTCGTGTTCTATGTCTGCGGCGGCGTGATCGGCGCAGCGGGCGGCGCGCTGCAGGCGGCATCGAGGACGATGATGGTCCGCCAGGGCAATCCGGAGCGGATGACCGAGGGCTTCGGCCTCTACGCGCTGTCGGGCAAGGCGACGGCCTTTCTCGCGCCGGGCCTGATCGCGCTGGCCACCGATCTGACCGGCAGCCAGCGCGCCGGTGTCGCGCCGCTGATCGTGCTGTTCGCGCTGGGGCTGATCCTCATGGCCTGGGTGCGCCCGCACGGTGAGGGCAGCCACCCCACCGCGACACCCCCGCCGCACAGGGCGATGCACCCCTGAGCCGCCCCGCCCGGCCGGGTGCCGGGGCGATCCGTGCTTGATCGCGGCGCCGCGCGCGGCTAAGCGGGCCTGTCGCCCGCCAGCCGGGCGGCCAAGTCTCCGCAACCTTGCCAAAACGGACATGACATGACCCGCAAGCACCTTCCCGGCATTATTGCCATGGCCGCCATCGTGGTGGCCTCCAACATCCTCGTGCAGTTCCTCTTCGGTCAGTGGCTGACATGGGGGGCGTTCACTTATCCGCTCGCCTTTCTTGTCAACGACGTGATGAATCGCGTCTACGGGCCCGCCGCGGCGCGCAAGGTCGTCTGGGCGGGCTTCGCGACAGGCGTCGCCAGTTCGTTCATTGCGGCGGGATTCGAGGCCACGACGCTTCGGATCGCGATCGGCTCCGGCACGGCTTTCCTGGCCGCGCAGATGCTCGACGTGGCGATCTTCGACCGGCTGCGCGAAGGCCGCTGGTGGCGCGCACCCCTGGCCTCGACACTCATAGGCTCGACCGTCGATACGGTGCTGTTTTTCTCCATCGCCTTCTCGGCCACGCTGTCTTTCATCAATCCGGCCGACGAGGTGGGCTGGGCGGCCGATCCGCTTCCGCTGCTCGGGTCCGGGCCCGAGGTGCCGCTGTGGGTGAGCCTCGCGGCGGCCGACTGGCTGGTCAAGCTGTCGCTCGCGCTGATCGCGCTGATCCCGTTCCGACTGATCGTATCGCGGCTCACGCAACGGACAGCGTAAAATGTTTTGACAAACACAAAATATGTGCGACCATTCTTTTAACAGCAACCAAGCGAAAGGAGGTGGTCCAGTGTCGAGAGTGATATTGGAGAGTGGTGCCGGAACAGTCAGGGAGGCGCACGCCTGAGGGCAGCCCCGCAGGGGTGACCGCCTGATTGGGCCGAGACCCTAACTGGCCCATCTCCGACGAACTCGGGAGGGCCGTCCGGCACACGGGCGGCCCTTCTTCGATTCCGCCCCAGCCGATCAGACCCGCGCCATGCTGCATGTCGACGACGAAATCGCAATCGAGGACTGGGAGTTGACGGAGCAGTTCGTCCGCGCCTCCGGACCCGGCGGGCAGAACGTCAACAAGGTCGCGACCGCGGTCGAGCTGCGCTTCGAGGCGGAGCGCTCGCCCAACCTGCCCGGCCCGGTCAAGACGCGGCTCAAGCGCATCGCCGGACGCCGCTGGACGAGCGACGGCGCGGTGGTGCTCAAGGTCGACGAGACGCGCAGCCAAGCACGCAACCGCGAAATCGCGCGCGAGCGGCTTGTCGAGCTGGTCCGGCGCGCCCTGACCGCGCCCAAGCGGCGCATTCCGACCCGACCTACCCGCGCCAGCGAGCGCCGCCGCAAGGATGCCAAAGCGCGGCGTAGCCGTGTCAAGGCGATGCGCGGCCCCGTGAATCCCGAAGAGTGATCTACAGCGCAGGTTCCGCCCGACAGGCACATGCCCGCGCCACAGGATGCGCCCATGACCGAGACCCGCCTGACCACCGCCCTGAGCGAATTCGTCAAGCCGCTGTTCCAGCGGCCGGCGCATCTGCAGGTCGGCGCGCTGTGCATGCGCGGTCACGGCCGTAGCAGGGAAGTCCTGCTGGTCACGACCATCACGACCGGACGATGGATTCTCCCGAAGGGCTGGCCGATGCCCGGCCGCAGTCTTGCCGAGGCCGCGCAGGAAGAGGCCTGGGAGGAGGCCGGCGTCCTGGGAGAGGCCGACCCCGAGCCCGTCGGCCGCTTTGCCTACGACAAGGTGCGAAACGGCGGCCTGCGCCTGCGCTGCACGGTCGAGGTGTTCCGCATTCGCGTCACGCGGCTCGCCGCTGACTACCCCGAGGCAGGCAAGCGTCGGCGCAAATGGGTTTCGCCCCGCAAGGCCGCGAAGATGGTGCAGGAGCCCGAACTGCGCGCGTTGCTCAGAAGCCTCTAGCCGGCTCCGGCCCGCGCCGCACCTGTTGCACGCCGGGGCCGGAGCGGCGATAGCGGCCGCGAAGGATACCGACCGCAACGAGGCCCGCCGTGACCGAGAGCGACCCGAAGACCTGGAAGACCCTCGACAAGGATCTCGGCCGTATCGGCGCGCTGGAACAGGCGACGCAGTTCGCCGCCCGGCCACTGGTGGCGCCCGGCCTCGCGCTGATCTTCATGGGGCTCGTCGGGATCATCGCCGCGGTTTTCCTGGGCCAGCAGCCGCTGGGCTTCGTGGTTGTCGCGGCGGCGGTGTTCGGGGCCTACATGGCGCTCAATATCGGCGCCAATGACGTGGCCAACAATATGGGGCCGGCCGTGGGCGGGCGCGCGCTGACCATTGGCGGCGCGCTGGTCATCGCGGCGGTCTGCGAAACCGCCGGCGCCCTGCTCGCGGGCGGCGATGTTGTCGGCACGGTCTCGCGCGGGATCATCGCGCCGGAGTCGGTGGCCGGCCGGCAGGTGTTCGTCTGGGCGATGATGGCCGCGCTGATGGCCGCGGCGCTGTGGATCAACCTTGCAACCTGGCTGGGCGCGCCGGTCTCCACCACGCATTCGGTCGTCGGCGGCGTGATGGGCGCGGGGATTGCCGCGGCCGGCTTGGCCGCGGTCAACTGGCCGACCATGGCTGCCATCGTGGCGAGCTGGGTGATCTCGCCGGCGATGGGCGGCGTATTTGCCGCGCTGTTTCTGGCTTTCGTCAAGACGCGCGTGATCTACCGCGACGACAAGATCGCCGCCGCGCGCACCTGGGTGCCGGTGCTGGTGGGCATCATGGCGGGGGCCTTCGCCGTCTACATGGCGATCAAGGGGCTCAAGCGCATCGTCGATGTCGGGATCGGGCCGGCGCTGCTGATCGGGCTTGCACTCGCGATCCTGACCACGCTGGTCATGCGCCCCGTCATCCGTCGCCAGTCCGAGGGGATGGAGAACCGCAAGCGCTCGCTTAAGGCGCTGTTCTCGATCCCGCTGGTCTTCGCCGCGGCGCTGCTGTCGTTCGCCCACGGGGCGAATGACGTGGCCAACGCCGTGGGGCCGCTGGCGGCGATCGTCCACGCGGTGCAGGCGGGGGATGCCACGACGTCGGGGGTGGAGATCCCGCTGTGGGTGATGGCGATCGGGGCCTTCGGGCTGTCGGTCGGGCTGATCCTGTTCGGGCCCAAGCTGATCCGCATGGTGGGCAGCGAGATCACCCGGCTCAACCCGATGCGGGCCTACTGCGTCGCGCTCTCGGCGGCGATCACGGTCATCATCGCCTCGTGGCTGGGGCTGCCGGTGAGCTCGACCCATATCGCGGTGGGCGGCGTGTTCGGGGTGGGATTCTTCCGCGAATGGTATGCCGAGGCGATCCGCAAGAAGAACCGCAATGGCAGCGACCTGCCCGTGGAGGAGCGCGCCCGACGCAAGCTGGTGCGGCGCTCGCACATGATGACGGTCATGGCCGCCTGGGTCATCACCGTGCCGGCGACGGCGCTCCTGTCGGGCGGGCTCTTCCTGCTGCTGAACCTGATAACGCTCTAGCCTGCGGCCGGTCGCTTCAGACGAGGACGTCCATCGCCTCCTGCTTTCCCACATGGAAGACGCGCTTGTAGCGCTCGATCTCGTCCTCGGGGCCCATCGCCTTGTTGGGATTGTCGGAAAGCTTGACCGTGGGCCGCCCCTCGGCCGCCGAAGCCTTGCAGACAAGGCTGAAGGGCGCCAGCCGGTCGCCGGGGACCAGCCCGCGGAAATCGTTGGTCAGCAGCGTGCCCCAGCCGAAGCTGACGCGCACGCGGTGGGCGAACCGGCGGTGGAGGTCCTCGATCACGTCGACATCGAGCCCGTCGGAGAAGATCACGAGCTTTTCGCGCGGATCCTGCCCGCGCTTCTTCCACCAGTCGATGGCGATCTCAGCGCCCTCGACCGGATCGCCCGAGTCGATGCGGATGCCCGTCCACTCGGCCAGCCAGTCGGGCGCGTTCTCCAGAAAGTTCTTCGTGCCGAAGGTGTCGGGCAGGATGATGCGCAGGTTGCCCTCGTGCTCCTCGTGCCAGTCGGCCAGCACCTTGTAGGGGGCCCGGGCGAGCTCCTCGTCGCTGTCGGCCAGCGCGGCATAGACCATCGGCAGCTCGTGCGCGTTGGTGCCGATCGCCTCGACCTCGCGGCGCATGGCGATCAGGCAGTTCGACGTGCCGACGAAACTGTCGCCCAGCCCCTCCATCAGCGCCTGCACGCACCAGTCCTGCCACAGGAAGGAATGCCGCCGCCGCGTGCCGAAATCGGCCAGCTTGAGCCCGTCGAGCTGTCGCAGCCGCTCGACCTTTTCCCACACCCGGGTCATGGCGCGGGCATAGAGCACCTGCAACTCGAACCGGCCCATGTCATGGAGAACCGCGCGCGTGCGCAGCTCCATCAGAACCGCGAGCGCGGGGATCTCCCACATCATCACCTCGGGCCAGGGGCCCTCGAAGGTCAGCTCGTATTGCCCTTCGCGCTTTTCCAGGTGATAGGGCGGCAGGCGCAGGTTCTCGAACCACTCCATGAAGTCGGGCCGGAACATCTGGCGCTTGCCGTAGAAGGTGTTGCCGCGCAAGAAGGTGCTTTCACCCCGGCTGAGCGACAGCGTGCGGATATGGTCGAGCTGCTCGCGCAGCTCGCCCTCGTCGATGAGCTCGGCCAGCCGGATGTCGTCGGTCCGGTTGATCAGGCTGAAGGTGACGTTGGTGCCGGGATGGTTGCGAAAGATCGACTGGCACATCAACAGCTTGTAGAAATCCGTGTCGATCAGGGACCGGACGATCGGGTCGATCTTCCATTTGTGATTATAGACGCGCGTGGCGATTTCGGTCATCCGCAGCCCCTGTCATTCCGCCACGGGGGTTAGATCAACTCGCGCGCCGGCTGGCAAGGGACGGCCGCCCCGCCCCGGTGCGCGCCGAGCCCGCTCAGGGTGCCAGCACCACCCCGGCGCCGCGCATCTCGTCGCGCGCGGCGGCCAGCGACCCGTCGAGGTCGATGCCCCGGCAGGCATGCTCGGGCACCGTCACCTCGAATCCCAGCCGCGCGGCGTCGAGCGCGGAGAACTTCACACAGAAATCCGTGGCCAGCCCGGCCACGGTCAGACGTTCCACGCCGCGCTCGCGCAGATAGCCCTCGAGCCCGGTGCGCGTCGTGTGGTCGTTCTCGAAAAAGGCTGAATAGCTGTCGATGGCGGGGCGAAAGCCCTTGCGGATGACGAGTTGCGCGGGATCGGTGCGCAGATCGGGGTGAAAGGCCGCGCCCCGGCTGCCCTGGATGCAGTGATCGGGCCAGAGGACCTGCTCGCCATAGGGCATCTGCACGGTCTCCATCGGCGCGCGGCCGGGATGCTCGCTGGCGAAGGAGCCGTGGCGCGGAGGGTGCCAGTCCTGCGTGAGAACGATGACCGCGAAGTCGTCCATCAGGGCGTTGATCGCGGGCACGACGGCATCGCCCTCGGGCACCTCCAGCGCGCCGCCGGGGCAGAAATCGTTCTGCACGTCCACGATGATCAGGGCGTCTGTGGTCGGTCGCATGGCGGCCTCCTCGTCTCGCACCGATCACGGGTAAGCGGCATACCCGCCCGCGTCAATCTCCCCCCGGCCTTGCCGGACGGTTCAGCGGACGGTCGTCGTCCCGCGCGCGATCTCGCCGATCTCGGTGCGATGAATGCCCAGATCGGCCAGTTCGCGATCCGACAGCGCGCTGAGTTCGTCAAAGGTCTGACGGAACTTCGCGCGCTGGACGCGCCATTCGCGCAGCGCAATGGCGGCGCGCTGGAAAAAGGCCCGCAGGCTGGTCTCGGCGTGGAAGGTCTCGTTGGTGACGGCCATGTCGGTTTCCTCTCGGCTGCGGCGGCCATGCGGCCGCCCGTGTGTTTCGAGACAGAACCTAAGACCATGCTGCGCATGCACAATGCACGCATCGGAATGCCCGCCATGATGCAAATGCATATGTCGGTGGTCGCCGGCGCGCGATGCGCTCAGCCAAGCCGGTGCCGTGCGGCGACAAGCATCAGGTTGTTTGCCGGCATCTCCTCGCGCGCGATGTTCTCCAGCCCGGCGCGCTCGAGGCGGGCGCGGATATCGGCGACCTCCTTGTAGCCGGTGGTCGGGTCCTGTTCGCGCAGGCTCGCATGGAACCGCTCGTCACCCTCGCTGGCAAAGCGGCCGTCGCGCAGGAAGGGGCCATAGATTGCGAGCCGCCCGCCGGAGGCGAGGGCGTGCGCCGCCTCGTCGAGAACCGTGTTCGCCGGGCCGGTGCCGATCAGGTGGAGGAGATTGACGATCAGGATCGCGTCGAAGGGGCCGATCCGCTCGGCCCAGCCCGGCACGGCGGCATCGAGCTCGACGGGCGGGAGCAGATTGGGGCAATCCACCTCGGCGATCCGTGCCCGGATCGAGGCAAGCTTGGCCGGGTCGACGTCGGAGGGCTGCCAGATGAGCCCCGGAAACCGCGCGGCAAAGGCGCAGGCGTGCTGGCCGGTGCCACTGGCGATCTCCAGAAGCCGGCCCGACTTCGGCAGATGCTGTTCGAGAACGGCCGCAATCGGCGCCTCGTTGCGCGCCGCCGCGGGGGCAAAACGCTTGTCGCCCTCATCGGGCGCGTTGTTGTCGGGCGGGCCGGGATCTTGCGGCGGTGTCATCGGCGCAGCCTCCCGGGTGTCAGCGCGGCAACCAGATCGGCGTCGGGCTCGGGCGGGGTTCCGCCCAGAAGATCGGCCAGAAGACGGCTCGCGGCCGGGGCGCTCTGAAAACCCTGCCCACCCTGGCCGGCGAACCAGGCAAAGGCGGGCTCGGCGGGATCGGGCCCGATGACAAGCGTGCGATCGGGGGCGAAGCTGCGCAGGCCCGCCCAGCTGATCTCGACGCGGGTGACCGGCTCGGTCACCATTTCCTCATACCGCGCCAGCCCTTCGGCCAGCACCATGTCGTCGGCCCATGCATCGTGCGGCTCGACCGGATCCTCGTCGGCCGGAGAGACCAGCCACTTTCCGGCATCGGGCTTGGCGTACCAGGTCTCGCCCGCGCCGACGATCATGGGCCAGGCCGAAACATCGTGCCCGCCCGGCGCAGGCAGCCGCGCCATCGACCGGCGCAGCGGTTGCAGCCCGATCGGGGCGAGGCCGGCCATCCCGGCGATGCGGTCGGCCCAGGCGCCGGCGGCGTTGACCAGGATGCGCCCCGACTGGACCCCCTGCGCCGTTTGCACCTGCCAGCCGCCGGCGGCGCGTGCGATCCCTTCGACCCCCGCGCGCGTGAGGATCGTGGCGCCGTTGCCGCGCGCCTCGCGGGCGAAGTTCTGCAACAGCCGGTCGCTGTCGATGTCGCGGGCGGCATCGGTGAAGGCGGCGAAGGCCAGCCGCGCTGGGTCGAGGATCGGCAGGCGCTCGCACGCCGCCTCGGGGGTGATCGGCGCGAGCCCCTGCGCGGCGGCGTCGCGCTCGAACTGGGCGGCCTGATCGGCGCGGGCCACGACCATCAGCCCCCGCGGGCTGAGAACGCCGCCATTGGCGCTGGCGTGGTATTCCTCGCTGAGTTGATTGAGCGCCACGGTGGGCGCCGCGCCATAGCCGGGCTCGAACAGCGCCGCCGACCGGCCCGAGGCGTGAAATCCCAGATGCTCCTCGGCCTCCAGCAGTGTCACGCTGCCCAGATGCGACAGCCGCGCCGCAGCCGAAAGACCGGCGATGCCGCCGCCGATGATGAGAAAGTCGGACGTCATGAGCGCGACTGTTTCACCGCCGGGCGGGGATGTAAAGCTGCGCGCGGCCGGGCCAAGGGGGCCGCCCGCCGCCCGGTGGCGGCGGACGGCGTCCGGTTACTCGGGCAATTCGCTGGTGATGCCCTCGACATAGAAATCCATCGCCAGCAGGGCCTCGTCGGTGGCCACCTCGCCCTCGGCCAGCCATTCGCTGCCGTCGCGGCGATTGATGGGGCCGGTGAAGGGGTGGTAATCGCCGGCCGCGATCCGGTCACGCAGCGCGGCGGCGGACTCCCGGACCTCCTCGGGGATGGCGTCGGAGAAGTCGGCGAATGCGACGGTGCCGTCGCCGATCCCTGTCCAGACATTGCCGGCCTCCCAGGTGCCGTCCATCACCTCACCGACCCGCTCGATGTAGTAGGGCGCCCAGTTGTCGATGATCGCGGTAAGCTGCGCGTTGGGGCCGAAGTCGATCATGTTGGAGGCCTGGCCGAAGGCATAGAGGCCGCGATCCTCGGCGATCGACATCGGCGCGGTCGAGTCGGTGTGCTGCATCAGGATATCGGCGCCCTGCTCGATCAGCGCCTCGGCCGCGGAGGCTTCCTGCGCGGGATCGAACCAGGAATACGCCCACACGATACGGAACTCGACATCGGGGTTGACCTCGCGCGCATGGATGAAGGCCGCGTTGATGCCCCTGATCACCTCGGGGATCGGAAAGGAGGCGATATAGCCGATGGTGCTCGTCTCGGTCATGTGGCCGGCGATGTGGCCGATCACCGCGCGGCCCTGGTAGAAACGCGCGTTGTAGAGCGAGACGTTGGGGTGATCCTGCTGATAGCCGGTCGCATGCTCGAAGGCCACGTCGGGGAAACGCTCGGCCACGTTGTTGACCGCGGGGCCGTAGCCGAAGGAGGTGGCAAAGATCAGGTCGGTTCCCGACAGCGCCATCTGCGTCATTACCCGTTCCGCATCGGGGCCTTCGGGGACACTCTCGACGAACGAGGTCTCGACGGCGTCGCCGTATTCCTCCTCGACGGCCTGGCGGGCGAGGTCGTGCTCATGCGTCCAGCCGAAATCCCCGACGGGGCCGACATAGATGAAGCCGACCTTGACCGGATCGTCCTGCGCGGCGGCCGGCGCCGCCAGCGCCAGCGCCATGAGCGCGCCCGTGAGCAGTCTGGCATGTTTCATGATTGCGTCTCCCTGTTGATGACGGGCGCGAACGCCCTCGGAACGCCCCGCCTAGTGCGAGGCATGGAAAATCCTGTTGAGCGAGCCCGGCGCGGCAAGCGAGGCGCGCGCCCGGTCCGACGAGATGATCACCAGCACGAGGATGGTGATCAGATAGGGCGACATCGCCAGATACTCGACCGGCACGCGCACGCCGGCGGCCTGAAGATTGAGCTGCAGCACCACGATCCCGCCGAAGAGATAGGCCCCCAGCAGAACGCGCCATGGCCGCCACGAGGCGAAGACGACCAGCGCCAGCGCGATCCAGCCCGCACCGGCGGTCATGCCCTCGGTCCATTGCGGCACGCGCACGAGGCTCAGATAGGCGCCGCCCAGCCCCGCCGTCGCGCCGCCAAACAGGATCGCGAGAAAGCGCACCTTCACGACGCCGTAGCCCAGCGCATGGGCGGCGTCGTGGTTTTCGCCCACCGCGCGAAGGATCAGCCCGGCGCGGGTATATTTCAGGAAATACCACACCAGCGCGACGACAATGACCGAGATATAGACGATCAGGTCGTGCTGGAACAGCACCCGCCCCAGCACCGGAATGTCCGACAGCACCGGAATCTCGAGCTTGAAGGTCCGCGGCGGACGCACGCCCACGTAAGGCTGCCCGAGCAGGGAGGAAAAACCCAGTCCGAAGAGCGTCAGCGCCAGGCCCGAGGCGACGTGATTGGCCAGAAGAAGCTGCGTGAGAACCGCGAATATCAGCGCCAGCGCGGCGCCCCCGGCCATCGCCGCGATCATGCCCAGATAGGGGTTGCCCGTCTGCACCGCGATGGCGAAGCCGGTGATCGCGCCGGTGATCATCATCCCTTCCACGCCGAGATTGAGCACGCCGGCCTTCTCCGAGATCAGCTCGCCGATGCCGGCCAGCATGATTGGCGTGGCCGCGATCATCAGCGAGGCGGCCAGAACGAGCGGATCGATCGCGGAAAGGTCCATCACGTCATCTCCCGGCGGCCCGGCCGCACCCGATAGTTCGACAACAGGTCGAGCGCGAGCAGAAAGAAAAGAAGCATCCCCTGGAACACCTGGATCGCCGCGGCGGGCAGGCCCAGCGTGAGCTGGGCGATTTCGCCGCCGATATAGGTCAGCCCCATCAGCAGCCCCGCCAGCAGGATGCCGATTGGGTGCAGACGGCCCAGAAACGCCACGATGATGGCGGTGAATCCGTAACCCGCGGCGAAGTCGATACTGATCCGCCCCGCGGGGCCCGCGGCCTCGAACATCCCCGCAAGGCCGGACAGCGCCCCCGAAAGGCCCAGGCAGAACACCACCAGCGCGCCGGGCCTGACCCCGGCGAAGCGCGCCGCCCTCGGGGCCTGCCCGGCCAGCCGGACGTGAAAGCCCAGCATGTGCTTGTGCAGCATCACATAGGCAAAGATCACCGCGATGAAGGCGGTGACGACGCCCCAGTGCAGGCCGGTGTTGGCGATCAGCTCGGTATTGGCGGCGGGCTCATAGCGCGAGATGTTGCGCGAGCCGGGAAAGCCCCCGCCATCGGGGTTGCGCATCGCGCCCAGCGCCATCGCCGCCAGCAGTTTCTCGGCCACATAGACCAGCAGCAGCGAGACGAGAATCTCGTTGGTTCGAAACCGCGTCTTGAGAATGGCCGGGATCATGGCCCAGGCCCAGCCGCCGAAGGCCCCCGCGATCACCATCAGCGGAAAGATATACCAGCCCGGCGCCGGATAGAAGGCCAGCGCGACGGCGGTGCCGCACAACGCGCCGATGATGTACTGCCCCTCGGCGCCGATATTCCAGACATTGGCGCGAAACCCGAAAGACAGCCCCACCGCGATCAGGATCAGCGGGCCGGACTTCACCAGAAGCTGCGGCCGAGAATAGGAGGCGTATTGTTCGCTGAACAGCGGATCCCAGAAGATCAGGCGGATCGCCGCGACCGGATCCTTGCCCAGCGTGGCAAAAAGAATCCCGCCGGCGACCATCGTGACCACGACCGCCAGCACCGGCGTCGCCGCCGTCCACAGCCGCGACGGGCTCGGCCGCTTCTCAAGCCGCATCATCGCCCGCCTCCCGGCGCGCCGCCGGCGCCCGCGTCAGGCTGTCTCATGCGCCACCTCCATGTCATGCGCGCCGCCCAGCATCAGGCCGACCTGCTCCATGGTCAGCCCGCGGGTGGGCCGCGGGGCGCTCAACTGGCCGGCATTGAGCGCGGCGAAACGGTCGGTGATCTCCATCAGCTCGTCGAGATCCTGACTGATGACGAGAACCCCCGCCCCGGCAGCCGACAAATCGAGCAGCGCCTGGCGTATCGCCGCGGCTGCCTGCGCATCGACCCCCCATGTGGGCTGGTTGACGATCAGAACCTCGGGGCGTTGCTGAATCTCGCGGCCCATCACGAATTTCTGCAGGTTGCCCCCCGAAAGCGCCCGCGCGGCGACTTCGGGCCCCGGCGTGCGCACGTCATGGGCGGCGATGATCCGCTCTGCGAAGGCCCGCGCCTTGCGCCAGGCGATGAAGCCGCGCCGCGCGAGCCCCTCGCGCACCGCGCCCGACAGCAGGGCGTTCTCGGTCAGCGTCATGTCGGGGGCGGCGGCGTGGCCGAGCCGCTCCTCCGGCGCGCTCAGCACTCCCATGGCGCGGCGCGCATTAGGCCCCGAGGCGCCGATCGGCCGCCCCTTGAAGACGATCTCGGATTTGGGAAGCCGCGTCTCCCCCGACAGCGCGGCGAGCAGCTCGTCCTGGCCATTGCCCGACACGCCGCCCACGCCCAGAACCTCACCCGCGCGCAGTTGCAGCGAAATGTCGTGCAGCTTGGTGCCGAAGGGCGTGGCGGGTGTCACCGACAGCTCGCTGACCTCCAGCAGCACGTCGCCCGGCTGCGTTTCGGCGCGCGCCGGGGTGTTGAGACGCGCGCCGACCATCATCTCGGCCATTTCGCGGGCGCTTTTCTCGCCGGGCAGACAGGTATCGACGACCTTGCCGCCGCGCAGGATCGTCGCATGATCGCACAATGCGCGGATTTCCTCGAGCTTGTGGCTGATATAGAGGATCGCCGTTCCCTCGGCGGCGAGCTTGCGCAGGGTGGTGAAAAGGATTTCCACCTCCTGCGGGGTCAGCACGCTCGTGGGCTCGTCCATGATCAGCAGCTTCGGATTCTGCAGCAGGCAGCGGATGATCTCGACCCGCTGTTGTTCGCCGGCCGACAAATCGCCCACCAGCCGCGCAGGGTCCAGCGGCAGGCCGTAGTCATGGCTGACCTCCTCGATCCGACGCGCCAGCCGGCGCTGGGGCGGCGGGTCGTCCATGCCCAACGCGATGTTCTCGGCCACGTCCAGCGCGTCGAACAGCGAGAAATGCTGGAATACCATGCCCACGCCCTGCGCGCGGGCCTCGCTCGGGTCGCGGGGCTCGTAGGCCGCGTCGTGCAGCCGCATCCGCCCCGCATCGGGGCGCACCAGCCCGTAGATCATCTTGACCAGCGTGGACTTGCCCGCGCCGTTCTCGCCCAGCAGCGCATGCACCTCGCCCGCGCGGATCGAGAAGCTCACACCGTCATTGGCGACGACGCCCGGAAACGCCTTGGTCACTCCGTCAATCTCCAGCAGCGGCGTGTGCTCGGTCACTTGGCCTGCTCCCTGCCTGTCGCGCGATCATCGCGCGCTTCACTGCCCGTGGCGCGGCCCTTGCGCGCCCCATTGAGTAGCGCGGCGGCCACGCCCACCGCAATGGCTTGCGGATGTTTGCCCAGCCCGGGATCGCCGATCGGGCAGGCGATGCGCGCGATTTGGGCATCCGCATGCCCCAGCGCGCGCAGGCGGCCGCGAAACCGCGCCCGCTTGGTGGCCGAGCCGATGAGCCCCGCCTGCGCAAACCCCCGGCAGAGCAGCCGGTGGCAAAGCTCCAGGTCGAGCGCGTGCGAATAGGTCACGATCAGATGCTCGGCCGCCGGCGGCGCCCCGGCGACCAGATCGGCCGGGTCTTGCGCCACGCGCTGCGTGACACCGGTGGGGATGGCCTCGGGGAAACGCGCGGCGGCCGTGTCCACCCAGGTGATCGCGAAATCCGGCAGTGGCGCGAGCACTTCCACGATCGCGCGGCCCACATGCCCTGCCCCCCAGACCCACAGCATGCGCGCCGGCGCGGCGACGGGCTCGATCAGCCAGCCATGCGCCAGCCGCGCCCCATCCGGCGCGCCGCGCCCCTCGCGGGCCGCCGCCCATGCCCGGCGCACCACGAGCGGAGCCTCCCGCGGCGCATCGGCTTCCACCGGCCGGGCCACGACCCCGTCACGCTCCGCCCCCTCCAGCGCCGCGAGCCGCGCCGCGTCGACGGGCTCGTGGACCAGTGTCACCGCCCCGCCGCAACACTGGCCCAGCGCCGGGCCAAGCGGCAGCCGCGTCACCCGCGCCCGTGCCGCGCCGCCGGCCAGCAATGCGCGCGCCTCCTGTGCGGCCTGCCACTCCAGCGCGCCGCCGCCGATCGTGCCCGACTGCCCGCTCGCCCGGACCAGCATCGCCGCGCCTGCCTCGCGCGGGGCCGAGCCGGAATGCCCCGCCACGACCACGCGGATCACCGCGCCATGCGCCGCCACCGCGGCGCGAAGGGCGGACAGGTCGAGGCTCATGCGCGCCCCCTTTGACGGCCCACCGCCGCGAGCACCCTCTCGGGCGTCGCGGGCGCGTCCAGCGCCGGGTAGACGCTGCCGTCGCCGCAGGCGGCCACGGCATCCGACAGCGCCATCAGCGCGGAGATGCCCAGCATCAGCGGCGGCTCGCCCACCGCCTTCGAGCGGTGGATCGTCGGCTTGAAGTTCTCGCCGTCCCACAAATCCACGTTGAACAGGCGCGGCCGGTCCGAGCAGGCCGGGATCTTGTAGGTGGACGGCGCATGCGTGCGCAGCCGGCCCGAGCCGTCCCAGACCAGCTCCTCGGTGGTCAGCCACCCGGCGCCCTGGACGAAACCGCCCTCGATCTGGCCGATATCGATCGCCGGGTTCAGCGAGCGGCCCGCGTCGTGCAGGATATCGGTGCGCAGGATGCGGTACTCGCCGGTCAGAACGTCGATCACCACCTCGGTCACCGCCGCGCCATAGGCGAAATAGTAGAAGGGCCGGCCCTCTCCCCTGATGCGATCCCAGGTCAGGTCGGGGGTTCGGTAGTAGCCGGTCGATGACAGGCTGATGCGCGACGTGTAGGCGCGCGCGATGACATCCTCGAAGGAATAGTCCGCGCCGCCTGCGCGCACGCGGCCCGCCTCAAACACCACATCCGCCGGGTCGCACTGATGCATCTCGGCCAGCATCCCGGCGAGCCGGTCGCGGATCGTGTCGCAGGCCGCGCGCACCGCCATGCCGTTTAGGTCCGACCCCGACGAGGCCGCCGTCGCCGAGGTGTTGGGCACCTTGCCGGTATCGGTGGCGGTGATCTTCACCCGCGCCGCCTCCACGCCGAAGGCGTCGGCGGCCACCTGCGCGACCTTCTGGAACAGCCCCTGCCCCATCTCGGTCCCGCCGTGGTTCATGTGAATCGAGCCGTCCTGGTAGACATGGACAAGCGCGCCCGCCTGGTTGAGATGGGTCAGCGTGAACGAGATGCCGAACTTCACCGGCGTCAGTGCGATACCGCGCTTGAGGACCGCGTTGGCCGCGTTCCACTCGGCCACCCGCGCCCGGCGGCCGGCGTAATCGGCCGTCCGCGCCAGCCGGTCCACCATCTCGTGCAGGATGAAATCCTCCACCTCCATGCCGTAGGGCGTGCGGCGCCGGCCCGCGCTCACATCCTCCCCGGCCTTCACCTTCGCCGAAATATCCTCGGGGGGGCGCGCCGCAGGCGCGCGGGGGGCGGAAAGCCCCCCTCCCGGCGGCGGATCGTAGAAATTCACCCGGCGCACCTCCAGAGGGTCGCGGCCCAGGCGGTAAGCAATCTCGTCCATCACCCGCTCGATCCCGACCATTCCCTGCGGGCCGCCGAAGCCGCGAAAGGCGGTTGCGCTTTGCGTGTTGGTGCGCAGGCGGTGGTTCTCGATCCGCACGTTCGGCAGGAAATAGGCGTTGTCGGCATGGAGCATCGCGCGGTCTGCGACCGGCAGGGACAGATCCTGCGCCCAGCCGCAACGGGCATACTGGACGAAGTCGATGCCCTCGATCCGGCCCTCGGCGTCGACGCCCGCCCGGTAATGGATGCGGAAGTCGTGACGCTTGCCTGTGATGGTGAAGTCGTCGTCGCGGTCGTAGCGCATGCGGCACGGCCGCCCAGTCGCCGCCGCCGCGACCGCGCATGCCACCG
This sequence comes from Rhodobacteraceae bacterium WD3A24, assembly GCA_002967695.1. Classification (GTDB taxonomy): domain Bacteria; phylum Pseudomonadota; class Alphaproteobacteria; order Rhodobacterales; family Rhodobacteraceae; genus Alkalilacustris. Next base: position 28,020 of record PUHN01000030.1, read on the forward strand.
CCAACGCGTTGCCCTGGCTTTCCTTCCCGCCGAAGCCCCCGCCCATGCGGCGCACCTCGACGCGCACGGAATGCATGGGCACGCCCAGCGCATCGGCCACCTTGTGCTGGATCTCGGTCGGATGCTGGGAGGAGGAATGAACGACCATGTCGCCACCCTCCTGCGGCAGGGCGAGGGCGGCCTGCCCTTCCAGATAGAAATGCTCCTGCCCGCCGATCTCGATCGCGCCCTCGATGCGGTGGGCGGCCCCGCCGATCGCCGCCTCCGGGTCGCCGCGCGCCCAGATGCGCGGGCCCTCCTCGAACCGGCTGTTCGCCGCGATCGCGTCGTCGATGCTCAGCACCGCGGGACGATCCTCGTAGCGCACACGCCCAAGCCGCGCCGCCTTGCGGGCGGCCAGATGCCCCTCGGCGGCGACAAGGTAGAGCGGCTGGCCCAAGTAATGCACCGCACCATCGGCCAGCAGCGGCTCGTCATGGGCCGAGGGGCTGACATCGTTGGCATGCGGCAGGTCGGCGGCGGTCAGGACCGCCACGACGCCGGGCGCGGCGCGCACGGCGGACAGGTCCATCCCGGTGATTTCGGCATGGGCGCGCTCGGACAGCCCGAAGGCCAGGTTGAGCGTGTTCGCGGGAACCGGAATGTCGTCCACGTAGCGCGCCTGGCCGGTGACGTGCAGCGCGGCGGCATCGTGGGGCAGCGGCTTTTGCACGCTCATGACGCCACCTCCAGCACCCGTGCGGGGGCGCCCTGCGCCTCAAGGAAATAGCGCAGCATCATGTTGCGCGCGGCCTCCAGACGATACTCGGCCGAGGCGCGCATGTCGGTCATCGGCGAGAAGTCCTTCGCGAAGGCATCCATTGCGGCCTCGACCGTCTCGCGCGTCCAGGGCTGCCCCGTCAGCGCCGCCTCAACATGCGGCGCGCGCGCCGGAATCCCTGCCATGCCGCCGAAGGCGATCCGGGCCTCGCGCACCACCCCGTCGGCCACGGCGACGTTGAAGCAACCGCACACCGCCGAGATGTCCTGATCGAACCGCTTGGACAGCTTGTAGCAGCGCAGCGCGTCGGGCTGGCGGAGGATCGTCACGGCCTCCACGAACTCGCCGGGCGCGCGGTCCTGCTTGCCGTAGTCGAGGAAGAAGTCCTCGAGCGGCAGGCTGCGCCGGTTCTCGCCGTGGCGCAGATGCAGCGTCGCGCCCAGCGCGATCAGCGCCGGCGGCCCGTCCCCGATGGGCGAGCCGTTGGCGATGTTGCCGCCGATGGTCGCCGCGCCGCGCACCTGCACCGAGCCGTAGCGGCGGATGAGCTCGGCGAAGTCCGGGTGATGCGGCGCGATGGCCGGGCCGAGCTCGGCCAGCGTGGTCGTCGCGCCGACGTTGATCCCGCTGTCGGTGACGGTGACGCCGCGCAGGTCGCCCAGCCCGGCGATGAAGGCCACCGGCGCCAGTTCGCGCAGGGACTTGGTCACCCAGAGCCCGACATCGGTGGCCCCGGCGACGAGGGTCGCGTCGGGATGCTCGGCATACCAGCGGGCGAGATCCTCGGCGTCGCGCGGCCGGTAGGCGCCGGAGGGGGGCTGTCCGCCCCCCGCCTCCGCTGGCGCGGAGGCTCCCCCCGAGGATATTTCCGCGAAGGTGAAATCATGTGCGCGCAGCGCCACGGCATCGGCCGTCATCCAGTCGGGCGCGGGCTCGTCCGCCGCCGCCTCGGCCGCGCGGATGATCGGGGCGTAGCCGGTGCATCGGCAGAGGTTGCCGGCCAGCCGGTCGTCGAAGTCGGTCGCACCGTCGAGATGCGCGGCGGCCATGCTGACGATGAAGCCGGGCGTGCAGAACCCGCATTGCGAGCCGTGATGCTCGATCATCGCCTGCTGGACGGGGTGAAGCCGGCCCTCGGGGCCGCCGATGCCCTCGACCGTGCGCACGGCCTTGCCGTGCAGCTGCGGCAGGAACAGGATGCAGGAATTCAGCGGGTGGCTGCCATGCGCGTCGGTGACCAGCACCGTGCAGGCGCCGCAGTCCCCCTCGTTGCATCCTTCCTTGGTGCCGGTCAGGCCGCGATCCTCGCGCAGCCAGTCGAGCAGCGTGGAGGTCGGCTCCACGCCGGTCAGTGCCACGCTCTCTCCGTTGAGAAGAAAGGTGATGTCCATGTTGATGAACCCGCCGCCTTACCCGGTCGTCTGCCCCTGATGCGCGCCGTCGATGCGGCGTAGAGAGCGCGCGGGCTTGATGCTTATGTGAGGCTAGGCTTTGGAAATCGATGTTGGCAAGTGAAAATTGCCTGCGGTTCCGGTTTCCCGGGGCGTTCACCGCGTCGTCTGCCCGAAAGCCGCCGCGATATCGAGCGGAAGCGCCGCGTCGGCGATCAGGGCGTGCAGCACCGACTCGATCCGGGTCGGATCGGCGGTGGGGTCCGGCATGGGCAAGGGGGGCTCGGCCGGGTCACGGATGGAAAGGCGCAGACAGCTGCCCTCGATCACCGCGCGCAACTCGCGACGTGGTCCCGCCCTCCATGTGCCCGTATCTTCCGGCTCGAGGCGCCGGCGGAGGTCGCCGACCCGCTCCAGAAAAGCCTCCGGGAGCCATTCGGCAGCAGCCTGCGGCGCATCGGCGGCCACGTCCGGCGCTGCCGCCGGTGTGACGGTGACAGGCGCGAAGCCGTCCGCGCGGCGCCACGCGTCGTCGCCGCCGATACGGATCGTCGCCGGCGCCGGCGCGGGCAGTTCGGCCTGCAAAAGCAGGCCGTTCCAGTCCGCGGCGGTCTCGTTGCCGCGATTGGCGAAATTGGCGCGCAGCATCGTCACCTCCGCCCCGCCGGTATGCAGCGTCAGCGCATCCTCAAAGCGCCCCAGGTTCGCCCGGGTGATCAGGCCGCGGCGGTGGAAGGGGGCGGGTTCCGGCGGATTCGGCGCCTCGCGCGCGTAGCTCAGCCCCAGCTGTTCGGCCACGATCGGCATGAGGCGCCGCCGGGTGGCGTCGTCGAGGCCGATCGCCGGGCGGCCCCATGTGACGAGCAGCAGGGGAAAGGATACCAGGAAAACGATCCAGGCTCCGATGATGAGGAGCGGCGCCCAGAGCCCGGAAACCTGCGAGAACGCCCCCATGACGGCGGCGGCGCAAATCCCCGCCGCCACCAGCGCCAGCCCCCCGAACACGCGCATGCGGCGGCGGCGCTGCGCCAAGAGCTGGCGATGGTGCGCGGCGAGCGCATCCAGCGCGGGACGCACGCGCTGTTCGTGGATACGAGCAAAACCGCGCTCGTGCGGGGTGCGTTCGGTGAAGCTCATGAGCGCAGACTGCCTGCAACGGGGCGCGGCGTAAAGCGGCGTCGCCCCTTCCGCTGCGCGTGCGGCTCGCCTAGGCTGGCGCCATGACCGATGCGCCCCGATTCATCCATCTGCGCCTGCATACCGAGTACTCGCTTCTGGAGGGAGCCGTGCCCGTCAAGGAACTGGCCGGGCGCTGCGCGGCGCAGGGCATGCCCGCGGTGGCGGTGACCGATACCAACAACATGTTTGCCGCACTCGAATTCTCCGTGCTCGCGGCGGGCGCGGGGGTGCAGCCCATCATGGGGTGTCAGCTCGACCTCGCCGAGCCGCCCAGCCGGCCCGGCGAGAAGATGCGCGCCCCTGCGCCAGTGGTTCTGCTGGCGCAAAGCGAGGCCGGCTACCGCAACCTGATGAAGCTCAACTCCTGCTTCTATCTGCGCGGCGACGGGCAGGCGGGCCATGTCACGCCCGAAGAGATCGAGGCCCATGCCAAGGGGCTGATCTGCCTGACCGGCGGGCCCGACGGAGCGGTGGGCCAACTCGTGCGGGCCGGGCAACAACCGGCTGCCGAGGCGCTGATGCGCCGGCTGGCGGCGGCCTTTCCGAACCGGCTCTATGTCGAGTTGCAGCGCCATCCCGGCGAGGGTGGCGCGGTGCCCGAGGCCGAGCGGGCGACCGAACGCGCCTTTGTCGAGATGGCCTATGCAATGGCGTTGCCGCTGGTTGCCACCAACGATGTCCACTTTCCCGAGGCCGGGATGTACGAGGCCCATGACGCCATGCTGTGCATCGCCGAGGGGGCCTATGTGGATCAGAACCAGGCGCGCCGGCAGCTGACACCGCAACACCATTTCAAGACGGCCGAGGAGATGTGCGCGCTTTTCGCCGACCTGCCCGAGGCCGTCGAGAATACCGTCGAGGTCGCGCGGCGCTGCGCCTTCAAGGCCGAGAAGCGCGACCCGATCCTGCCGCGCTTCGCCGATGACGAGGTGGAGGAACTGCGCCGCCAGTCCCGCGCGGGTCTGGCCGAGCGGCTGCGCGTCAACCCGCCCGCGGCGTCGGCCGAGGATTACGAGGCCCGCCTCGACTACGAGCTGGACGTCATCGAGGGGATGGGCTTTCCCGGCTATTTCCTGATCGTGGCCGATTTCATCAAATGGGCCAAGGCACGCGACATCCCCGTGGGCCCCGGGCGTGGCTCGGGCGCGGGCAGCCTTGTGGCATGGGCGCTGACGATCACCGATCTGGACCCGCTGCGCTACAACCTGCTGTTCGAGCGGTTCCTCAACCCCGAACGCGTCTCGATGCCCGACTTCGACATCGACTTCTGCATGGACCGCCGCGAGGAGGTGATCGACTACGTCCAGCAGAAATACGGCCGCGACAAGGTCGCGCAGATCATCACCTTCGGCGCGCTTCTATCGAAGGCGGCGGTGCGCGACGTGGGCCGGGTGCTGCAGTTGCCCTACGGGCAGGTGGACAAGCTTTCCAAGATGATCCCGGTCGAGGGCGTCAAGCCGGTGAGCATCGAGAAGGCGCTGGCCGACGAACCCCGCCTGCGCGAGGCAGCCCGCGCCGAGGAGGTCGTGGACCGGCTGCTGACCTATGCCCGCCAGATCGAGGGGCTGCTGCGCAACGCCTCCACCCATGCCGCGGGCGTGGTGATCGGCGACCGGCCGCTGGACGAGCTGGTGCCGCTCTACCAGGACCCGCGCTCGGACATGCCGGCGACGCAGTTCAACATGAAGTGGGTCGAGCAGGCCGGGCTGGTGAAGTTCGACTTCCTCGGCCTCAAGACGCTCACGGTGATCCAGAACGCGGTCGATCTGCTCAAGCTGCGCGGGGTCGATGTCGACCCGTCGATGATCCCGCTCGACGACGCGAAGACCTACGAGCTCTACGCCTCCGCCCGCACGGTGGCGGTGTTCCAGGTGGAAAGCTCGGGCATGATGGACGCGCTGCGGCGCATGAAGCCCACCTGCATCGAGGACATCGTGGCGCTGGTCGCGCTCTATCGCCCCGGCCCGATGGAAAACATTCCCAAGTATTGCGAGGTCAAGAACGGGCTGAGCCAGCGCGACCATATCCACCCGCTGATCGACCACATCCTCGACGAGACGCAGGGCATCATCGTCTACCAGGAACAGGTGATGCAGATCGCGCAGGAAATGGCCGGCTACAGCCTCGGCGGCGCCGACCTTCTGCGCCGGGCGATGGGCAAGAAGATTCAGGCCGCCATGGACGCCGAGCGTCCCAAGTTCATCGAGGGCGCGAAGGCCAACGGCGTGGAAGAGGCGAAGGCCGTCGAGGTCTGGAACCTGCTGGACAAGTTCGCCAATTACGGCTTCAACAAGTCGCACGCGGCCGCCTACGGGGTGGTCAGCTATCAGACCGCATGGCTGAAGGCGAACCATCCGGTCGAGTTCATGGCCGCGGTGATGAACTGCGATATTCACCTGACCGACAAGCTCAACGTCTACAAGCGCGAGGTCGACCGGCTGGGGATCGAGGTGATCCCGCCCTGCGTCAACCGCTCGGAGGCGACGTTCACGGTCTCCGAAGGCCGGCTCGTATACGCCCTTGGCGCACTCAAGAACGTGGGCGTCGAAGCGATGCGCCTGATCGTCGATGCGCGCGATGGCAAGGCGTTCGCCACGCTCTACGACTTCGCCCGGCGGGCCGATCTGAAGAAGCTTGGCAAGCGACAGCTCGAGATGATGGCGCGCGCGGGCGCCTTCGACCAGCTCGACCCGAACCGCCGGCGGGTCATGGACGCGATCGACGCGCTGATGGCCTATTCCACGGCGATATTCGACGCGCGCGCCTCGGACCAGGTCTCGCTTTTCGGCGAGGCGGGCGAGGACATTCCCGAGCCGCCCCTGCCGGCAGGCGACGACTGGCAGCCCAGCGAACGCCTCGCGGGCGAGCACATGGCGATCGGCTTCTACCTGTCGGGCCACCCGCTGGACGACTACGCCGGCCCGCTCAGGCGCAAGGAGATCGAGACGCTGGCAGGCGTCACCGCCAGGGCGCAGGGCGGCGCGCTGGTCGTTCGGATGGCCGGCACCGTTGCCGCGCGGCAGGAGAAGAAATCGGCCCGCGGCAACCGCTTCGCCTTCGTGCAGCTGTCGGACCCGACCGGGCTTTACGAGGTGACGGTCTTTTCCGACACGCTGGAAGCGGCGCGCCAGCACCTCGAACCCGGGGCCAACGTGGTGCTGACCGCCGAGGCGACCATGGAGGCCGATACGCTCAAGCTGCTCGCGCGGGCGGTGCAGCCGATCGACGACGTCGTCGCCGATGCCGGCAGTGCCGGATTGCGCATCCATGTCGCCGAGGAGGCCGCGGTGAATTCCGTCGCTGCGCTTCTCGAGGGCAGCCGCGACGCGCGCGGCGGCAAGGGGCCGATCATCCTGTGCGTCCGCGACCCGGCATCGGGACGGGAATACGACATCACCGCCGGGCGCGAATTCCCGGTGACCCCGCAGGTGAAGGGGGCGATCAAGGCGATCACCGGCGTGCTCGCGGTCGAGGAGGTCTGAGCCCGGCCTCAGCCGGTGAAGGCGATCACGGCGATGATCACCGCCGCGATGGCCAGCAGGTTCGCCGCCGCGCCGAGGCCGGCCATGATCCGCGGCGCGGGCGGCGTTCCTGACCGCTGCGCGGTGATCGACAGCCACTGCATGCGCGCGGAAACGGCCGTCAGCCCGACGACTGCGACGATCTTGATCCAGAACCAGCCCGACATCCCGCCCCAGCCGCCATAGACCGCGTAGAGCATCCAGACCCCGGTGATCCAGAGCAGCACGATCGCCACGGCCGAGGCGCGGCCGAGCCTGCGCTGCAACCCCGCCAGTGCCGGCGCGCCGCCCCCGGCCGTGCGCATCGCCAACCCGGCCAGAAGGCTCGCCACGCCCCCGCCGATGCCCACGGCGAAGGACAGGAAATGGATGATCTTGAGCGTCTCGAGCATGGCCGGGCCCCTGTTGCCCCGCCAATCATTGGCGCCCCACGGCGCCGGGTCAAGCCGTGCGTGGCCTCGCGAGGCGCGGCCGGGCAGGCAGAGCCGGCCTAGTCACCCGCCTTCTTGACGCGGCCGAAATCGGGGGCGTCTGTGTCCTGCCCCGCCTCGATGATGCCGCGGCGAATTGCCCGGGTGCGGGTGAAGTAGTCGAACAGATGCGCGCCGTCCTCGGTGCGGATCGCGCGCTGCAGCGCGAAGAGTTCCTCGGTGAAGCGGCCCAGGATTTCCAGCGTGGCGGCCTTGTTGGTCAGGAACACGTCGCGCCACATCGTCGGATCGGAGGCGGCGATGCGCGTGAAGTCGCGGAACCCCGCGGCCGAGTATTTCACCACCTCGCTGTCGGTCACGCGGCCCAGATCGTCGGCCACGCCGACCATGGTGTAGGCGATCAGGTGCGGCGCGTGGCTGGTCACCGCGAGGACAAGGTCGTGATGGGCCGGGTCCATGGTATCGACATGGGCGCCCATGCCCTCCCACAGTTCCCGCAACCGCGCGACGGGCTCGGGCGGGGTGCCTTCGGGGGGCACCAGCAGGCACCAGCGATTCTCGAAAAGCTCCGCGAAACCGGCGCGGGGGCCGGAGTGCTCGGTGCCCGCAAGGGGATGGGCGGGGATGAAATGCACGCCCTCGGGCACATGCGGCCCCACCGCGGCGATCACCGCCTGCTTGACCGAGCCCACATCCGACAGTGTCGCGCCGGCCGCCAGACGGGGCGCGATCTCCTCGGCCACGGCGCCCATAACGCCCACGGGCACGCAGAGGACGACCAGGTCGGCGCCCTCGACCGCCTCGGCGGCCGTTTCGTACACCCGGTCGCACAGGCCCAGCTCCACCGCCGCGGCGCGCGTGTCGGCGCTGCGGGCGGTGCCGGTGATCTCGTCGGCCAGACCCCGGCGGCGGATCGCCAGCGCCATCGACGAGGCGATCAGCCCCAGCCCGATCAGCGCCACGCGATGATAGATCGCCGCCATCAGCGCGCGCCCAGGAACTGGCCGATGGCGTGAGCGACCCGGCGGCAGGAAGGCTCGTCACCCACGGTGATACGCAGGCAGTGTGGCAGCTTGTAGCTGCCCACCTGCCGCACGATCAGCCCGTGGGATTTCAGATGCGCGTCGCAGGCGGCCGCCTCGTCGGCGTCGCGGAAACGGGCGAGCACGAAATTGGCGTGCGAGGGATCGCAGGCCACGCCGATGCCGTTGAGCGCCTCGACGAGCCAGGCGCGCATGCGCGCGTTCTCGGCGCGGCACCTTTCGACATGGCCCTGCTCCTCGACCGCCACCTGCCCGGTTTCGAGCTGCGGCGTGGACAGGTTGAACGGGCCGCGCAGCCGGCCGAGGACATCGATGATGGCGGCGGGGCCGTAGCCCCAGCCCACGCGCAGCCCGCCCAGCCCGTAAATCTTGGAGAAGGTGCGCGTCATCACGATGTTGTCGCGTTTCTCCAGCAGGGCCGCGCCGCCGTCATACCCCTCGGCGTATTCGGCATAGGCGCCGTCGAGCACGAGGATCGCCTGCGGCGGCAGCCCGTCGGCCAGCCGCGCGATCTCGCTCGACGGGATCATGGTGCCGGTCGGGTTGTTGGGGTTGGCGATGAACACCAGCCGCGTGCGCCCGGTCGCGGCGGCGAGCAGCGCGTCGACATCGGTGGTGCGGTTGCGCTCGGGCGCCTCGACCGGGGTCGCGCCCACCGACAGCGCCGAGATGCGATACATCAGAAAGCCGTGCTCGGTGAACAGCACCTCGTCGCCCGGCCCGGCATAGGCGCGGCACAGAAAGGTGATGATCTCGTCCGACCCTGCCCCGCAGATGATGCGCGCGGGGTCGAGCCCGTGGGCCGCGGCGATGGCGTCGCGCAGCGCGCCGTGGTCGGTGGGCGGATAGCGATGGAGCGTGTGACCGCTGCGCCCGAAGGCCTCGATCACGCGTTCGGCCGGGCCGAAGGGGTTTTCGTTGGATGACAGCTTGATGGCGTCACGCCTGCCCTGCAGACGGGACTGGCCGCCCTCGTAGGGCGAGATCTCCATGATCCCCGGACGTGGCCGGATGGCATCACTCATTATCGCTCTCCGTGACTTCCGCGTCCTTCTAGCGACGCCCCGGAGGCAAGACCAGCGGCATTTCGCCTGCGCGGCGGGGTCTTAGGGCACAATTCCCGCAGCGTTGCCATGATGCAATGCCTCGCCCGAAGGGCGCAAACGCAAAAGGGCCGCATCCGGCGGATGCGGCCCGAACCGGGCGCCCGGCGGGGCGCCGATCAGTTCTTGGCGTAGAACTCGACCACGAGGTTTGGTTCCATCTGCACCGGATAGGGAACGTCGCCCAGCGCCGGGGTGCGGGTGAAGGTCGCGGTCATCTTCGAATGATCGGCGTCGATGTAGTCAGGCACATCGCGTTCAGCGAGACCGACGGCCTCGAGCACGGTGACATTCTGGCGCGACTTCTCGCGCACCGAAATCACGTCGCCCTCCTTGACGCGATAGGAGGGAATGTTGACGCGCTTGCCGTTGACCTCGACATGGCCGTGGTTGACGAACTGGCGCGCGGCAAAGACGGTGGGCACGAATTTCGCGCGATAAACGACGGCGTCGAGCCGGCGTTCCAGCAGGCCGATCAGGTTCTCGACGGTGTCGCCGCGCACGCGCTCGGCCTCGGAGAAGATGCGGCGGAACTGTTTTTCGGTCAGGTCGCCGTAATAGCCCTTGAGTTTCTGCTTGGCCTTGAGCTGCTGGCCGAAATCCGACAGCTTGCTCTTGCGGCGCTGGCCGTGCTGGCCGGGGCCGTATTCGCGCTTGTTGACCGGGCTCTTGGGGCGGCCCCAGATGTTTTCGCCCATGCGGCGGTCGATCTTGTACTTGGCAGACGTGCGTTTGGTCACGGCTGATCTCCTTCGATCCTGTGAAGGGCGTTGTCCTTTCCCTCGGCCCTCGTCGGCCTCGGGCGACAGGCATCCCCTCGCGGGGGCCGCCAACACCAAAGAATGCGCCCACCCCGGCCCTGCCGGCGCGGAACATCGCCGCCGTGTAGTCCAGCCGGCCGGGACAGTCAACGCCCCGATGCCCGGCTTTCGCGGCCCGCCGCCGCGCGGCGGCAAAACGGAGATTGCGCGGCCGGCGCTGACGGGGCCAAAGTGAGCGCGCCGAAAAAGGGAGAGAGCGGGCATGAAGATCGTTTTGGCCATCGCGGGATCGGTTCTGATGGCGCTCACCACGCCGGCGTCGGCCTGCGAACGGGACATGCCCGCCGGGAGCGGCGCCATGGTGCGCGCCGGCGCCGATCACGATGCGCGGCTTCTCGACGCGGCGGTGCTGGCCGAGGCGAATTATCACCGCTGCCGCGCGGGGCTTGCGCCCCTGCGCCCGGCCGCGGGCCTCGCCGGGGTCGCCCGGCGCCACAGCCGCTGGATGGCGCGGGTGCAACGCATGTCGCATCGCTCGCGCCTGCAGGGCCTGGCCACGCTGCGCCAGCGGCTCGACGCCTCGGGCCTGTCCATCCGCAGGGGCGCCGAGAATATCGCGCTGGCTTATCGCTTTCGCCTGGCCGGTCAGCGCCTGCGGCGTAGCGAGCCGGCGCGCTGCGTCTTTGTCGATACATCGGGCCAGCGCCTTTCGCCGCACAGCTACGCCTCGCTCGCGCGGCGGATCGCGGCCGACTGGATGAATTCGCCCGACCACCGCGCCAACATGCTCGACCCGCGGCTGACCCGTGCGGGTCACGGCGCGGCGCTAGCCGCCGATGCGCCCTATTGCGGGCAGTTCTACGCCACCCAGATTCTGGCCGACTGAACCGGCAAGGCATGGCCGGATTTGTGTGCCGCGCCCCGGTCGCGCGGCGCGGCTTTCGGGGCAGCTTGCGGCCAGCGCGCCGGATGTGCCGGAGGCTCCGGATCGGAGTGGCAGAACACCTCGAATCGCGGAGCGGCTCCTCGATGTCTGAAGCGCTGGCCGGTGCGCGGCCCCGTTCGACCGCCCGATAGACAAACCGTCCCTGCCCGGGCTTGCGCTCACGCCCCTTTCCAGCGGCCCAACAACCAGTACCACTGGTCGGGGGCGGCGAGGATGCGTGCCGACAGGCTGTCATTGAAAACCTGTGTCATGGTCTGGCTGTCGGTGTGGGCGATCGGCGCCTCGAACTGCACATCGAAACTGCTGCCATCCGCGGTGCGCGTGCCATAGGCCGGAACCATCGGCAGGGCGTATTTCAGCGCAAGCTGCGCGGCGGACAGCGAGGTCAGCGCCGGCTGTCCGAGAAACGGCATGCGCACGCCCTCGGCGTATTTCTCGTCGAGAAGGATCGCGATGAAGCCGCCCGCGCGCAGGTGGCGGACAAGCGCCTTCGTCCCGATTGTGCCGGTTTCGAGGATCGGCCTGCCGCCCGCCTCGATGCCGGCCAACAACTGGCGCTGGTAGTGCCGGTTTGCCTGCGGGCGGTAGACGGCGCCGGTTTCGAGGCCGCGGGCCTTCAGAACCGCCCGCACCGCCTCCCACTGCCCGAAATGGCCGGATACGATGATCGCGCCCTTGCCGGCCCGGCGGGCCTCTTCCAGCGCCGCGAGGCCGGGGCCGGAGACGTTGAATTTCTCCTGCCGTGTCTGGAACTCGGCGCAATGATAGATCTCGAACAATGTCTGGCCCATTCGCCGGCCCATGTCACGGCTCATGATCGCGCGCTGGCGGCGCGCCATGTCAGGGAAAACGCGCAGCACCTCGCGCTCGAACCGGCGCCTGGCGGGCGGAAACCAGCGCATCGCGGCGCCGATGGCCGTGCCCAGCGCGTGCGAGCGCTTCTCGAAGCTGCGCCACCGCGAGAAGGTCAGCACGGAAAGCAGGGGGATGTACCTGACATGCTGCCAGGAGGAGGTGAGGCGACGCGAGAGCATGGCCGTCATATGGCCTGTCGCAAGGGAATTACCAAGGGCGATCCGGAGACCGGCCGGAGCCGACGTCATCACGAGCGGCCTCGCCACGGCGCTTGTGTCGCCAGCCGCCCCTCGACCGTCAGCCCAGGAGAAACATCACGACCGCGGCGTAGAACAGCAGGCTCGCCGCCAGCACGATGACGTGCCAGATGGTGTAGTGAAACGGCAGGCGTTGCCACAGATAGAACGGCACGCCGAGGGTATAGAGCCCGCCGCCCGTCGCCATCAACACGAGCACCGGCATCGGCAGGGCTGCGAACACGGCATGCCCGGCAAAGACGCCGACCCAGCCCATCCCAAGATAGAGCGCCAGCGCCAGCCAGCGCCAGCGCAGCGGCGAGACGAGCTTCATCGCGATACCGATCGCGGCCGTGCCCCAAAGACCCAGCGTCAGTGCGAGGCCCTGGCCTGAGAGCAGCGCGAAGGGCGTGTAGGTGCCGGCGATCTTGAGATATATCGCGGAATGATCCAGCCGCTGGAACAGCCAGCGCAGCTCGGTTTTCCGATTGAGATTGTAGAGTGCCGAGCAGAAGATCACCGCCACGAGGCCGGCGCCGTACACACTGACCGCGACGAGCGCGGAGCCGTCATGCTGAGTGAACGTGGTCACCACGATCAGCGCCGGGGCCGCCAGCGCGATGACCACCATGCCCGTGATATGAACGACCGCGTCCGAAATCCGCTCGGCGCGGCTGTAGGCGCGGCCTTGATGGGCGTGATGCCGCATGAATATCCGATCCAGATCGTTCGGCCCAAAGTAGCCCCGGCGCCACCTCGATACAACAACAAGGAGGCCGGGGCCGTGGGCCTGACGCGCCGGTCAGCTGTGCGGCGCGCATAAGGGGCCTCACACTCTGCGGCGGAAACGCGGCCTGACGCCCCATGCCCACTTTGATGCGGGAGGCTCTTCCGACCTGGCAAGGGAGAACACTGCAATGCGCGCGGCATGGTAGGCCCGGAGGGCCGCCGGAAGCTGTTGCAAATCAAGATGTTGCGCTGGCGAACGCGGCAGACTGGGGCATTGGAAACACTGAAGAAAATCGGCGTCTGGCGAACCGGTCGGACACGTGCGACCCGCCGGAAAATGAAAGCCCCGGCGAGTTGGCGGGCTCGACCGGGGCTGATCAGAACGGTGGCAGGTTCCTAACCTCAGTTTGCGGCCGGCGGCTCGAGAAGGCAACCCGGCTCTCCGAGGCGTTGGCCGAATGCCACCCGGCCGATGCCGCGGCGCTTATCACCGAACACTGGAGCGCAATTGGACCTGCCGACCTGCCGCCGATCCGCTCCGCGACGATCCGCGCAGCGCCTTGAAGGCCGACGTTGCGCTGTGGGCCGCGAGCGCGTCTGAAACGGAGCTTGTCGAGGTCGCGCACGCCGCGCTCGCGGAGCTACAGCACCGTCCCTGCATCGCAACTCCTTGAAAAAAGATGTCGGTTGCCTGCTGGCGCCTTGCGTCGGAGCGCCTGCCGCTGGGAGAGATGCAGAAGTTCCTTGGCCGCGTCGATGCCGCGGGCCAGTTCTGGCAGCGGACGGACAAGTAATGGCCCGTGACCCTTTCGACGATCCCAGCATCGTTCCGTTGTCCCGCTCCGACCGCGACGGCGACGGCGAGCCGCGCTCGTGCTTCTACCCGGCCGCCGCGCACGGAGACCGGCCCGTGCCGGAGCGCGCGTGGCTCGTTCCCGACCTGGTGCCGAAGGGCGGCAGCCTGATACCGCTGCCGCCCGGAACAGATGTCCGCTTCTCGAACCCGACCGAGAACAAGGCCTATGCCCGCCATCGCGGAGGACGCGCGGGCCTACTAGGATGATCTCTGGCCGCGATTTGAGGTGGCGCGGCCGCGTATCCTGGCGGCGCTCCTGGACGCGGCATCGGCCGCGCTCGCCAACCGGGGCAGCGTCACTCTTCCCCAAGCGGCGCATCCGTCCACGATCTCTGGCGCTCGCCGACTTGCTGTCGACGATGGCTTATACCTCGTCATAACCGCGATTACTGCCGCGTGTCGTGCACACTGCTTTTCCGCTCCGCAGCGAAAGCGGCCGAGTCAAACCGACAGCGCCCATCGCTTGTGCTTCCACTGCAGCAACACCGTAGCACCGCGCTCTGGCGTAACGCGTAAAGCCCCGCTCGTGGCGGACTTAAGTGTTTGGTTTAACGGTATTTTTATTGGTTGCGAGGACTCTGATGATGTGACCGCCCCCCGACGGCATCGATGTGCCAAGGTGGGTCTGCGACGATCCACAGAGGAGGACGGTCATGTCGGAGATTACCACGGTCGGTCTCGATCTGGCGAAGAATGTG
>PUHN01000031.1 GCA_002967695.1 Rhodobacteraceae bacterium WD3A24
CGGGGCCGCCACGGGCGCCAGCGCGGCCCCGGACCACCGCGTCCGGGGCCGCCCGGTGAAGGTGTGCGGGCGCGCCAGCGCCCGCGCCGCAAGGTCAGGCCCGGCCCCTGGGACGCGGGCGTTGCGTTCGCCGCCCCGCCGGGCGAGGCTCGCCCCCAACAACGGCGCATGCCCGCAACAGGAGGAGCCCCATGAACCTGCACGCGATGGCCCGCGAGCGCGCCGAGGCCGGCCGGCCCGTGCGCGCCGCCCTGATCGGGGCGGGCAAGTTCGGCACGATGTTCCTTGCGCAGGCCCCGCATGTTCCCGGGCTGATGGTCACCCATATCGCCGATCTCGACCCCGACCGGGCGCGGACGGCCTGCCGCACCGCGGGCTGGTCGGCCGAGCGGATCGCAGAAACAAGCTTTCTCGACGATGGCGAGGCCGCCGCCCGCGCCGATGTCGATGTGGTGATCGAGGCCACCGGCGCGCCCGGGCCGGGCCTGCGCCACGCCACCGCCGCGATCGCGGCGGGCCGCCATGTCGTGATGGTCAATGTCGAGGCCGACGTCCTCGCCGGCGCCGCCCTGGCCGAGCAGGCGCGCGCCTCGGGCGTCGTCTATTCCATGGCCTATGGCGACCAGCCCGCGCTGGTCTCCGAAATGGTGGACTGGGCGCGCGCGGTCGGCTTCGAGGTCACCGCGGCGGGCAAGGGCACCCGGTATCTGCCCGAGTACCACCACGTCACCCCCGACGATGTCTGGCGCCATTACGGGCTCGACGCCGGGCAGGCCGCGGCGGCGGGCATGAACCCGCAGATGTTCAACAGTTTTCTCGACGGCACCAAGTCGGCGATCGAGGCGGCGGCGATCGCCAATTCCTGCGGGCTCGACGTCCCCGAGGCCGGGCTGGCCTTTCCGCCCTGCGGGGTGGACGACCTAGCCCATGTGCTGCGCCCGCGCGCGCTGGGCGGCCGGCTCGACCGCGACGGGACGGTGGAGGTCGTCGCCTCGCTCGAACGCGACGGGCGCCCGGTGTTCCGCGACCTGCGCTGGGGCGTCTATGTCGTGCTCAAGGCGCGCACCGACTACGCGGCGGACTGCTTCGGCCAGTACGGGCTGCCCACCGACGCCACGGGGCGGTATGCCGCGATGTACAAGCCCTTTCACCTCATCGGGATGGAGCTTTCCATCTCGGTGCTCTCGGCCGCGCTGCGCGGCGAGCCCACGGGCACCACCCGTGCATGGCGCGCCGACGCGGTGGCCGTGGCGAAGCGCGACCTCGCCGCGGGCGAGACGCTCGACGGCGAGGGCGGCTACACCGTCTATGGCCGGGCGATGCCGGCGGGGGCCAGCCGGGCGGCGGGCGCGCTGCCGGTGGGCCTCGCGCACCGGGTCGTGCTGCGCCGCGACGTGGCGCGCGACGCGATGCTGCGCCTCGACGACGTGGCGATCGACCATGCCGGGCCGGCGCTGACGCTCAGGCACGCGATGCAGCCCGCGGCCTGAGCGCCCCGCTGCCCGCAGCGCCGAAAAAACGGGCTTGTTCGCGCGCGGAGTCCGGCTTTACTGTCGATGCCCAGCAGCCGGCGCCGCTTGCGCGCCAACTGAAATGACGGGGCCGCATGCGTTGTGCGACGGCGCGCGCGGGGGCCTCGCAACAGGGAAGGGCCGATATGCACAAGAGATACCTCCTGGCCACCGTCGCCGCCTTCGCGACCGCCGGCGGTGCCGCGGCGCAGGATCAGACGCTCAACGTCTTCAACTGGTCGGACTACATCGCCGAGGGCGTTCTCGACCAGTTCACCGAAGAGACCGGGATCGCGGTCAACTACGACGTCTACGATTCGAACGAGACGCTCGAGGCCCGGCTGCTGGCGGGCAATTCGGGCTTCGACGTGGTCGTGCCCACCTCGGACTTCATGCAGCGCCAGATCGCGGCGGGGGTGTATCAGCCGCTCGACAAGTCGCGGCTGCCCAACCTCGAGCACATGGACGACGACCTGATGGCGGCCGCGGAGAACTACGACCCCGGCAACGAGTACGGCGTCATCTACATGTGGGGCACCACGGGGCTTGGCTACAACGCCGACGCCGTGGCCGAGCGGCTGGGCGAGGACTACGAGGTCGACAGCTGGGAGATCCTCTTCGACCCCGAGATCGTCTCGCAGTTCGAGGATTGCGGCGTGACGGTCCTGGACGCCCCCAGCGAGATGCTGCCGGCGGCGATGAACTATCTGGGGCTCGACCCGCGCTCGACCGACCCCGACGACCTCGAGGCCGGCGCCGCGCTGCTCGAGGAGATCCGTCCCCATATCCGCTATTTCCATTCGTCGCAGTACATCTCGGACCTGGCCAACGGAAATGTCTGCCTGTCGGTGGGCTGGTCGGGCGACGTCTTCCAGGCGCGCGACCGCGCCGCCGAGGCCGAGAACGGCGTCGAGGTCGGCTACATCATCCCCGAAGAGGGCGCGCTGCAGTGGTTTGACATGATGGGCATCCCCGCCGATGCACCCAATCCCGACGCCGCGCACGAGTTCATCAACTTCATCATGCGCCCCGAGATCACCGCCGAGATCACCAACTACGTCTGGTACGCCAACGCCAACGAGGACTCCCTGTCGATGGTGGACGAGGAGATCACCTCGGATCCGGGCATCTTCCCGCCCGAGGAGGTTCGCGCGCGGCTGTGGACGGCGCAGCCCTATGACGTGCGCACCGACCGGCTGGTGACGCGCATCTGGACCCGCATCAAGACCGGCCAGTGACACGCGAAAACGGCAGCGCCCCGCCCCCGACGGCGGCGGGGCGCGCATCGGAGGCGCGCATGGGCAAGCAGGAGCTTGCGGCCGACACCCGGCCCTGGCGCGATCCGGGGGCGCGGCCCTTCATCTCGATCCGCGACATCACCAAGACCTTCGGCGATTTCACCGCCGTCGACGATGTCAGCCTCGACATCTATCGCGGCGAGCTTTTCTGCCTGCTGGGCGCGTCGGGCTGCGGCAAGTCCACGCTCTTGCGGATGCTGGCGGGGTTCGAGCGGCCCACCGCCGGGCAGATCATCATCGACGGGCAGGACATGTCCGAGGTGCCGCCGCACCGGCGCCCGACCAACATGATGTTCCAGTCCTACGCGCTGTTTCCCCACATGAGCGTCGAGAAGAACGTGGCCTACGGCCTGCTGCGCGAGGGCGTGGACAAGGCCGAGGTCAAGCGGCGCGTGGCCGAGATGCTGCGGCTGGTCAAGCTGGAGCGCCAGGCCAGGCGCAAGCCCGACCAGCTTTCGGGCGGGCAGCGCCAGCGCGTCGCGCTGGCGCGGGCGCTGATCAAGCGGCCCAAGCTGCTGCTGCTGGACGAGCCGATGGCCGCGCTCGACAAGAAGCTGCGCGAGGAGACCCAGTTCGAGCTGGTGCGCATCCAGGAGACCCTGGGCGTGACCTTCATCGTCGTCACCCACGACCAGGACGAGGCGATGACGCTGTCCACCCGGATCGGGGTGATGAACGAGGGCCGCATCGAGCAGATCGGCGAGCCGCGCGAAATCTACGAACACCCCGCGACGCGCTACGTCGCCGACTTCATCGGATCGGTCAACCTGTTCGAGGGGCGCGTCGAGGCGGCCGGCTCGGACCTCATGCGCATCGAGACGGCCGATGCGGGCCCGGTTCTGGTGCCGCCCCGGCCGGGGCTGAAGCACGGCCAGACCGTCTGGATCTCGCTGCGACCCGAGCGCATCAACCTGACCCGCAAGCGCCCCGAGGCCCAGAACGCCGTTGAGGCGCTGGTCGAGGACGTGGCCTATCTGGGGCACCTGTCGATCTTCCGCATCCGGCTGGAAAGCGGTCGGCTGGTCCACGCCACGCAGAGCAACCGACTGCGCGAGGAGGACCCGATCAGCTGGGACGAGCGCGTCTGGGCAAGCTGGCCGGCGCTGGCCTGCGGGGTGCTGACCGAATGAGCCGCGCGCCGGGCATCGAGGAGCGCCCGCGCGGCCTCGCGGCCCGGATGGGGCTGACCGGGCGCGCCTTCGTCATCGCCATCCCCATGCTGTGGCTGCTGATCTTCTTTCTGGTGCCCTTCTTCGTTCTGGGCCGGATCTCGCTGTCCGAGCCGCTGATCGCGCAACCGCCCTACTCGCCCCTGTGGGAGCGCGGCACGGATGGCGGGATCGACGTCATCGCGAGCCTCGACAATTTCCGGTTCCTGCTGTCGGACGCGCTCTACGCCAATGCCTATCTCTCCTCGATCCGCATCGCGGCGCTCTCGACGGTCTTCACGCTGCTGGTGGGCTATCCGATCGCCTATTATACCGCCCGAAGCCCCGAGCCGCGTCGCTCGATCCTGCTGATGCTGATCGTCCTGCCCTTCTGGACGTCGTTCCTGCTGCGCGTCTATGCGTGGATCGGGTTCCTGCAGCGCGACGGCTTCATCAACCAGATCCTCACCGGGCTGGGCATCGTGGATGCGCCGCTGGTGATGATGAACACCAACTTCGCCGTCTATATCGGCATCGTCTATACCTACCTGCCGTTCATGATCCTGCCGCTCTATGCCAATCTCGTGCGGCTGGACGAGTCGCTGCTGGAGGCTTCGGCCGATCTGGGGGCGCGGCCGTTGACGACCTTCCTCACGGTCACGCTGCCGTTGTCGCTGCCCGGCGTCATCGCCGGCTCGATGCTGGTCTTCATCCCCGCCATCGGCGAATACGTCATCCCCGCCCTGCTGGGCGGACCCGACACGCTGATGATCGGCCGGGTGCTGTGGGACGAGTTCTTCTCGGCGCGCGACTGGCCCGTCGCCTCGGCGGTGGCGATCGCGATGCTGGTGCTCGTCGTCGCGCCGGTGATGTGGCTTCAGTCGGTGCTGGAGCGGCGCGAGGCGATGGCATGAAGCGCGGCTGGACACTGCCGATTCTTGCGTGGCTAGGCTTTGCCTTTCTTTACGCGCCGATCCTCTCGCTCGTGGTGTTCTCGTTCAACGCCAGCGAACTGGTCACCGTCTGGGCGGGGTTCTCGACCCGCTGGTACGGTGAGCTTCTGACCGACGAACAGATCCTGGGCGCGGCCTGGGTCAGCCTGCGCGTGGCCTTCTACAGCGCCACGCTGGCGACGATCCTGGGCACGCTTGGCGCCTTCGTGCTGACGCGTTTCGGCGGGTTCCGGGGGCGGCTGCTGCTGACCGGCATGATCACCGCGCCGCTGGTGATGCCCGAGGTGCTCACCGGCCTGTCGCTGCTGCTGCTGTTCGTCTCGATGGACCTCACCCTGGGCTGGCCCGACGGGCGCGGCATGACCACGGTTGTGATCGCGCACACGACCTTCTGCCTGGCCTTCGTGGCGGTGATCGCGCAGTCGCGGCTGCGCAACATGGACGAAAGCCTGGAAGAGGCCGCGCGCGACCTGGGCGCGGGGCCGGTGCGGGTGTTCTTCGACATCACGCTTCCCGTCATCTCGCCCGCGCTGGTGGCGGGCTGGCTTCTGGCGTTTACGCTCAGCCTCGACGATCTGGTCATCGCCAGCTTCGTGACCGGCCCGGGCGCCTCGACCCTGCCGATGGTGGTGTTCTCGAAGGTGCGGCTGGGGGTGAGCCCTGATGTCAATGCGCTGGCCACCATCATCATCGCGGTGGTCGCGCTGGCGCTGGGGTTCGCCGGCTGGCTGTGGTATCGTCGAACACCGCGCTGACGGACGAGCGAGAGCGCGAGGCCGACGGAGGGGGTGCCGATGGACAACCTTCTCGACTGTGCGCTGACGCGCTGGCAACCGGGGCTGGGCGACCCCCATCCGATGGGGTGGATAACCGTGGCCGCCTATGCCGCCGCTGCCCTCGCCGCGTGGCGCGCTGGCGGCCGCGGCATCGGCATGGGGCGCGAGCGCGTGTTCTGGCGACTGACCGCCGTGCTTCTGGCCTTTCTGGCGGTCAACAAGCAGCTCGACCTTCAGAGCTTCATGACCGCCACGGGCCGCTGCGTCGCCCAGGCGGAGGGGTGGTACGATCAGCGCCGCGCCGTGCAGCGCACCGTTATCCTCGCGCTGATGGCGACCGCCGTGGCCGTCTGGGCGGGGCTTGTGATGCTGCTGCGCGGCGCGCTCGCGCGGGTGGGCCTGGCCCTGACGGGGCTCGTTTTCGTCTTTGCATTCGTGCTGATCCGGGCGGTCGGGTTTCACCACATGGACAGCCTGATCGACATGGAGGTCATGTCGGTGCGGATGAACTGGGCGCTGGAGCTCACCGGCCCGGCGCTGATCATCCTCGCCGCGCTGCTCACCCGCCGGCGCGGAGAAGCATGGGGGCGCGACCGGCTTGCACGCCGCCTGCATCCGGACTGAAGCCGCGCAGGGCCAGGCGCCGGCAGGCGCGAAGGCTTCACTTTTTCGTCGCGTCCTCAACAAAGTTCGTGGAAAGAGTCGGGACGCGCATGCGCGCGAGTCGCTCCTGCTCGGCGCGTGGCCGAATGAAGGACCGTGATGACGATTTCGTCTCAGCCCGACACCCGCGCGGCCCCGCCCGCCCCCCAGGCGCAGGGCGGCGGGCTGCCCGAGGTGTGGCGGCGCCGGCTTCTGGCGATGTTCCTGCTGACGCTGCTGCTTCCGATCCAGCTGGAAGTCGCCTCGCTCCGGCTCAGCCCCTACCGTTTCTATCTGCTCCTTGCCACGATCCCGTTCGCGCTGGCGCTGGTGACGGGCCGGGGCGGGCGGGTCGTGCCCGCCGACTGGGCGATGTTCCTGGCCGTGGTGTGGATTTTTCTTTCGCTCGTCTATCATCATGGCACCGCGAATATCCCTTATGCGGGGATAACGGGTGTCGAACTCTTCGGCGGCTACCTGGCGGGGCGGCTGCTGATCCGCACACCGCAGGATTACAGACGCTTCATCCGGTATTTCCTGACCGCGCTGCTGCTGCTTGCACCCTTCGCGGCGGTCGAGCTGTTCACCGGGCGCATGATCATTTCCGAGCTGTTGTCGCGTGTCTTCACGGTGGGAGCAAACGAGGAGGGCACGCGGCTGGGCCTGTCGCGCGTGCAGGCAGTGTTCCAGCACCCGATCCTGTGGGGGCTGTTCTGTTCGCTGGCGGCGGCCAATGTCTTCTATGTCTACAAGGGCCGGCTTGCGCGCATCGCGCTGCGCATGTCGCTGGTGATCGGCATGACCTTCAGCTCGCTCTCGGCGGGGCCGCTGCTGTCGGTGCTGTTCCAGACGCTGCTGGTGATATGGCATTTTCTCACCGGCGGGCGCTGGTGGCTGCTGATCTCGATCTGCATCGGCCTTTACATACTGGTCGATCTGGCCTCGAACCGCACGCCGGTGACGATCCTGATCTCCTATGCGACCTTCAACCCGGTCTCGGCATGGTACCGCATCAATATCTGGGAATACGGCACCGCCGAGGTGATGCGCCATCCGCTGTTGGGGATCGGGCTCAATGACTGGCAACGCCCGGCCTGGATGGTGCATCCGACGGTGGACAATTTCTGGCTTCTCATGGCGATGCGTTACGGATTGCCGGCCCTGGGGCTGCTGATCGTCGGGCTTGTGGCCAACCTCGCCGCGATCGTGCGCGCCCGGCTCGACGAGGCGGGCAGGACGCTGCGCAACGGGTATCTCATCGCACTGGCCGGCGTGATGCTGACCCTTGGGACGGTCCATATCTGGGATGCGCTGCTCGCGGCAATCATGTTCTATATCGGGGCGGGCGCGTTCTTCTACACTGCCCCGGAGCCTGCCGCCAAGGTCGATCAGACCGGCCCGCCCCCCGCATCGCGACGCGGCGCAGAGGACAGCCCGACGCGGAGCCCCGAAGCGGCCGGCGATCCCCGACGCCGCCCGCTGCCCTACACGCGGGCGCACCCGCCACAGCAATATGGAAAGACATCCGGGCGATGACAGAAACGATCCGCATGATCTGGGAAATCCTCTCGCGGCGGGAGCGCCTTCAGTTCCTCGCGATCATGGGGATGGTCGTGGCGATGTCTGCCTTCGAGATGATCGGCGTCGCCGCTGTTCTGCCTTTCCTGCAGGTTCTCTCCGATCCGGGGATGATCGACGACAGCCGCATGCTGTCGCTGGTCTATGACGGCCTGGGGTTCGAGAACACGCGCCGCTTTTCCGTCTTTCTGGGCGTTGCCGTCTTCGCCGTGGTCGTCGTCGGGCTGTGCGTGCGGGCGCTGACGACCTATGCAATCACGCGCTTCAGCCTGATGCGGGCCTACGCGATCAGCGCGCGGCTGCTGCGGGGGTATCTTCGCCAGCCCTACAGCTGGTTTCTCTCGCGCAACAGCGCCGAGCTCGGCCGCTCGGTTCTCCAGGAGGTCGACGGCGTTGTCGGTCGCAGCATCCTGCCGATGATGCAGTTCGTCGCCAGCGCGGGCATGTCGCTTTTCATCGTCGGGCTCTTGCTGCTGCTCGATCCTTGGGTGGCGCTGGGCGCGTTCGCGTTGCTGTTCGGGGTCTATGCGGGGGTCTATGTCGGGCTGCGTGGCATTCTGGCGCAGGTCGGCCATGAGCGCGTGCTCAATGACAACGCGCGCTACCGCATCGCGCAGGAGGCGACCGGCGGCATCAAGGAGGTCAAGGCGCTGGGGCTCGAACAGAATTTTCTCAGCCGCTTTCGCACCCCGGCGCGGCGCTACGCCGAAGTGCAGACGACCGCGCTGCTGATCGGCGAATTGCCGCGTTTCGTGATCGAGGGTGTGGCCTTCGGCGGGGTGGTGCTGCTCGCGCTGGGGCTGCTGATTACCCGCGACGGCGACCTGTCGACCATGCTGCCGACGCTCGGCATGACGGCGGTGGCGGGGTTCAAGCTCTTCCCTGCGCTGCAAAAGGCGTATCACCAGCTCAGCCGCATCCGGTTCCAGGGGCCGGGGCTGAGGATGCTCCACCGCGACATCCTGGCACTCGATGACGCGGGCGAGGGCACCGAGCGCACCGGCATCGCCCCCCTGCCCCTGCGCGAAAGCCTGGAGATGCGCGGCATCAGCTATCATTATCCCGATACCGACCGCAGCGCGCTGGACGGGCTCGACCTGACCATTCCCGCGCGCAGCACCGTCGGCATCGTCGGCGGCTCCGGCGCCGGCAAGACGACGCTGGTCGATATCGTCCTCGGCCTGCTCACCCCGCAGGAGGGCGCGCTCTATGTGGACGATCGGCCCATCGACCGCGAGACCCTGCGCGCCTGGCAGAAGAGCCTCGGCTATGTGCCGCAGTCGATCTTTCTGTCGGACGACACGGTGACGGCCAATATCGCCTTTGGCCTGTCCGCCCACGAGATCGACAATGAGGCCGTCGAACGCGCCGCGCGGGCGGCCAATCTGCACGAGTTCATCATGGAAGAGCTGCCGGCGGGCTATCGCTCGGTCGTGGGCGAGCGGGGCGTGCGCCTGTCGGGAGGGCAGCGCCAGCGTATCGGGATCGCGCGCGCGCTGTATAACGACCCCGAGGTGCTGATCCTCGACGAGGCGACCTCGGCGCTCGACACCCTGACCGAAGCCGAAGTGATGCGCGCCGTCCGCGCCCTGGGCGGGCGCAAGACCATCATCATGATCGCGCACCGGCTCGTCACGGTTCAGGATTGCGACACCATCTTCCTTCTGGAGAATGGCCGAGTGGCGGATGCAGGCGACTACGCCACGCTGATGAGCCGCAACGCGACCTTCCGGCGGATGGCCGGCGCATGAGCGGGGCGCAAACAGGCCCGCCGCCGCGCCGCGTGCTGATCGTGGTGGAAAACCTGCCCGTGCCGCTCGACCGGCGGGTGTGGCTGGAGGCGACATCGCTGAAGACCCACGGCTACGAGGTCAGCGTGATCTGCCCTGCCGGGCGCGGCTGGGACGCCGCCCATGAGGTCATCGACGGCATCCACATCTACCGCCACCCCCTGCCGCCCGAGGCGCATTCTGGCGCGCTGGCCTATGGGCGGGAATACGGCGCGGCGCTGTGGCACTGGCTCAGGCTTGCCCGCCGGGTGCGGCGCGAGCGTGGCTTCGACGTCATCCATGGCTGCAACCCGCCCGATCTGATCTTTCTGCTGGCGCTGTGGTACCGGCCGCGCGGGGTGCGCTATATCTTCGATCATCACGATGTCTGCCCTGAGCTTTTCGAGGCCAAGTTCGACCGTCGCGGCCTGCTGCACGGCGTGATGCGCCTGCTGGAGCGGCTCACCTTCGCCACTGCAGACGTCTCGCTCGCCACCAATGACAGTTTCCGCCGCATCGCGGTGGAGCGGGGCCGGATGCCGCCCGGGGACGTCTTTACCGTCCGCTCCGCGCCCAGGCTGGAGAATTTCGCCCCCGGCCCCGGCGACCCGGCGCTACGTCGGGGGGCGGGCACGGTGCTTGGCTATGTCGGCGTTATCGGCCAGCAGGAAGGGATGGACCTGCTGGTCGCGGCGGTCGATCATCTCGTCGGCCGCCTCGGCCGCGATGATCTCCACGCGATCATCATCGGGTTTGGTCCTCATCTGCAGGCGATGCGCGACGATGTCGCCGCGCGCGGGCTCGAGCGGCATTTCACCTTTACCGGCCCGCTCTATGGCGACGATCTGCTCCGCGCGCTCAATTCCTGCGACATCGGCGTGAGCCCCGACCCGAAGAACCCGATGAACGACATCTCGACGATGAACAAGGTGCTCGAATACATGGCGCTGGAAATGCCGGTGGTACAGTTCGATCTCACCGAGGGGCGCGCCTCGGCCGGCGCGGCGTCGCTCTATGCCCGGCCCAACGATCCGGCCGACTTCGCCGCCTGCATCGCCCGGCTCATCGACGACCCGACCCTGCGCGCCCGCATGGGGCGGCTGGGGCGCGAACGGGTGCTCGACACCCTCTCATGGGCGCATTCGGTGCCGCCGCTGCTGGCCGCCTATGAGCGGGTTTTCACCAGGCGGCGCGGTGGGTCCGGGTGAACAACGCCGCCCAGCCGGCACCGGCGATCATTCCGCCAAGATGCGCCTCCCAGGCCAGCAGGCCCGATAATGCGAGCCACAACAGAAGGTTGATCAGACCGATCGCGGCGAGGGACCACCACAACGGCGCCATGCGCGCGCGAAAGATCCGCCGCGCCTCCCATTCCCAGAACTTCCAGGCGCCGACCAGGCCGAATACGGCCCCTGAGGCCCCCACCATCGGCGCGGCGTCCGCCGGGGCCAGCAGCGCCGCCCCCGTGGCCCCGCCCAGCATGGCGACGACATAGAGGACGAGAAAGCCGCGCTGCCCGGTGCGGGCCACCGCGATACCGCCCAGCGCCATGACCGCGGCCATGTTGCCCAGAAGATGCAGCGCGCCATCGTGCAGAAAGGCGTGGCTGGCGAACATCACCGCGGCCTGTCCGGGGTAGACCGGCTCGGAGCCGTGCAGCAGGCCCGCCCAGAACGCGCCCAGCCGATAGGCGCTCTCGCGCCAGCCGGGCGCGCCCAGATAGCCCGCATCGGCGAGACTGAGAAGGAGTTCGGGAACCACCGCGAGCGCGATCACCAGCGTGACCGCCGGCGCCCCCGGCCGCGTATAGAGCCGCGGCAGGTCCGGCGGCGGCCTGCGGCGCCCGATCACCGGCGCCCGATAGCTCATTGAGGGCCTAGTGCGGAACAAACCGCGGCAGCCGCGGCAGAGCGGCCTCCATCAATCCCCGCACACCGGCGCCGGCGATCGGGGCGGGCGCCCGCACCACCGCCGCGGCCGGCCATTTCGCTGGATGCGGCATCATGGTGCCCCCTCGCCCGGGTCCGGCCCGCGCCATGCGATCAGCGATTTCGGCAGCAGCGCAAGCCGCTCGGTGGCATGGACGGCATCGGGAAAGAAGACCCGCACCAGCCGGCGCGGAATCATCCGGGTATGATCGACGCGGGACATGGCCTCGGGCCAGTCGGCCCGGCGTGCGAAGCCGGGGTTTACATGCGTGTGCAGAAACAGCCGCGCGGGCTCAGACAGCCAATGGAAGAAGGGCAGCCCGTAATGCGGCTCGATGGGGAACCAGTAGTTGGGCGTCTGCATGTAATAGGCGCGCGCCACCCGGCGATGCTCGGCGGCGAAACGGGCCATGTCGGCATACAGCCCGACATGCTCGATGACGCTGTTCGAATGGGCGAGATCGTATTCCCCGTCGGCGATCTCGGGCATTGCCCGGCCGTCCCCGACGCGGGTGACGAACCGGATGCCGAAGGAGTCGTCCGCCTCCTCGCGGGCGACCTCCTCGGCGAGATTGACAATGGTGATCTCCACGCGGTCGCGCAGCGCGGGATCGAGCAGCCTCCAGTAGTCGCGCCGCCCCCCGATATCGAGAATCCGCACCGGCTCCGCGCCCCGCGCGGCCTCGTGGATCAACCGCTCGATCAGCGCGAAACGCGCCTTGCGCAAGCGATAGCGGATCGAGCGCGGATCGGTCGCGTCGGGGCGCTTCATACTGGCTGACCCGTTTGCCTGCACGAGGATCGGCGAGGCGTTGGCGGGACACCGACGCGGCGGGTATGGCCGCCGCCGCCCGCAGAGGGCCCCGCGCAGCCTATCGCGGCCGGCGCAAGCATCACGCAGATCGCAATCATCCCGTCACTCCAGTTCCTAGCGCGACATGCCTTGCATGGGGCGGTGGCGGAAAGATGGCCAAAGCTGGAAATCCGCCCGGCACCCGAACCGGCCGGTGTGAGCTCAGACACCCGTCGCGCGAATGACGACGTGAAATGTCTGCAATATGAGCTTGCCGTCAAGACGCGCGGAAATCTGGCGGTCGTATTCCTCGTCATAGGCGACCCGCCCGGCGAAGGAGCCGGCATTGCGGCGCGAGACCTGCCACAGCCCGGTCACCCCCGGCCGCAGGCGATAATAGGCTTCGCCGTCATAGAGCTCGCGCTGATTGGGCAGCATCGGCCGCGGCCCGACAAGGCTCATGTCGCCGCGCAGCACATTGAAGAGCTGCGGCAGTTCGTCGAGCGACGTCCTGCGCAGCAGCCGCCCCAAGCGCGTGATGCGCGGATCGTTGCGCAGCTTTTGATTGCGTGCCCATTCCTTGAGCATCTCGGGCGAGGCGGCGAGGCACTCGGCCAGCTTGCGCTCGGCGTCCGGTACCATCGTGCGCAGCTTCCACATGGTGAATATCCGCCCGCCCCGTCCGACACGTGGCTGGCCGAAGAACGGGTTGGCCCCGTCGGCGACGAACACCAGTAGTGCGAGCAGACCGACAATCGGGGCAACGACAGGCGCGCTGACAAGAATGAGCGCGACATCGCACAGCCGCTTGCCCGCGGCGCGGTAGAGACCGCCCCGTGCACGGGTCGGTGCCGTCGGCGGTCTGGCCGGCGCGTGCGACGAGGCGATCGCACCGACATCGCCCGCAGCCCGCATCCGCGTGATCCGGGCAAGGTTGCGCCCATCCGCCGCGGTCATCCGGCGGCGCCGCTCGGCGCGCGGCGGCCTGCCGCGATGGATGTCCTGATTGCGGAATTGTACCGTCACGCCTCGTCTCCCGGGCACCCACCGACGACGCCGCGCCCGAGAATCGTGCCGGATCGGGCGGGCTGCGGTTGCAAATGGTTAAGAACTGGTAACGTCAGGCCCGTCTCCACGGCAACGAGAAGCAACGTTAAACGCCTTTGTCAGGCATGGAAACACTGTTTCTCGTCAGTGCATTACAGCCTAAGGTTGTTAGCTGATGGCTGAATCTCTCCAATCCTTTGTTCGTGAGCGCCAATGTTTCTATTGCCGCCCCGTTTCACCAGTGCGTCACGGCGCCGCAGTTTCACGGGCCCAGGGAAGCGCCCCCGCGAAGGTGGCCATCTGAACATGACGATTCGCCCCGCCCGCCCGGCGCGCGCGGCCACGGCAATGCCGCGAAAGCGCCTTCATCCATTGGCAATTTCGCCAAGCTCTTCCCATATGCGCTTGGCAGGGACGGCCCGTGCGGCACGCCCGAACCGACGCCCGAGGTGACATGACCAGCGCGCTCGAAATATACGTGGATTACTTCGGCCTGAATCAGCGCCCCTTCACGCTGGTGCCCGATCCCGATTTCCTGTTCTGGTCGCCGGCCCATCGGGCCGCGTATGCGATGCTCGATTACGGCCTGCTGACGCGGGCGCCGATCACACTGCTGACCGGCGAGATCGGTGTCGGCAAGACCACGCTCGTGCACCATTTCCTGCGCCGCCTCGACGATGATGTGCGGGTGGGCATGATCGCGAGCGCGCGCCCAGGCGGCGGCGAGTTGCTGCGATGGGTGCTGCCGGCCTTGGGGCTGACCGCCGAGAGCGGCGCCTCCGAGGCCGAGCTGCACGACCGTTTTCAGAAATTCCTCATCGACGAATACACCGAGGGGCGTCACGTCGTGCTGATCATCGACGAGGCCCAGAACCTGACCCGCGACGGCCTGGAGCAGCTGCGCATGCTCACCAACATAAATACCAACAAGGACGAGCTGCTGCAGCTCGTCCTCGTCGGCCAGCCCGAGTTGCGCGAAACGGTGCGCCGTCCCGAACTGATCCAGTTCGCCCAACGGATCGCTGCCAATTACCACATTCCGGCGATGGACGCGCCGACCGTGCTGGCCTATATCGGCCATCGCCTGACCGTTGCGGGCGGCAGCCCCGAGCTGTTTTCCAAGCCCGCCGCGGAACTGATCCAGGCGGCCACGGGCGGCGTTCCGCGGCTGGTCAACCAGCTTTGCGACCTGTCGCTGACCTATGCCTATTCGGCCGGACAGAGGCGGGTGAAGCGCGATACGGTGCTTCAGGTGCTCGACGACGGGGTGTTCTTCGCCGGCGGGGCGGTAATTCCGGTGGAACTGACCGAATGAACACGGATCTGCGTTTCTATCTCTCGATTTTGCGGCGGCGCCTGCCGATCCTGGCGCTCACGGGCGGGGTGGCGGCCGTCCTTTCGGTGATCTACGCGCTGTCGCTCTCGCCGGTCTATCGCGCCTCGGCCGAGCTGGTGATGGAGCCGCCCCAGATATCCGACGAGCTTGCCGCCTCGACCGTCACGAGCGCCGGCACGGAGCAGCTCCAGATCATCGAGCAGCGCATGATGACGCGCGAGAACCTCCTGCGGATGGCGGACAGGTTCGATCTGTTCGACGACCCGGATCTCGAGCCCGTCGACATGGCGCAGAACCTGCGCGACCGTACCGAGATCGACATCGACACGGGGCGGGACGAGGCGACGTTGATCCGGTTGGCGTTCCGCGCCGACAACGCCGAGAAGGCCGCCGAGGTCACCAATGCCTTCACCACATTCATGCTGGAGGAAAACGCGCAACTGCGCACCAATGTCGCGCAGCAGACCGCCCAGTTCTTCCAGCGCGAGGTCGAGCGGCTCTCGCAGGAGGTGCAGCAGCGCAGCCAGAGCATCCTCGATTTCCGTCTTGAAAACCGCGACGCGCTGCCCGAGGCGCTCGCGGATCTGCGCGCCCGCCAGAGTGAGCGCGAGACCGAGCTTGCCGAGATGCGCCGCGAACTGGACCGGCTGGAGGATGCGCGTGCCGACTATGTCGAGAGCTACCAGCAGAGCGGGCGCATCGGAGTGGTGGTCGAGGATGACTACACTCCCTTCCTGCGCCGGCTATCGTCGCTGCAGCAGGAGCTTGACGTCGTCCAGGCCGGCGACTCCCCCGATCCCGACCGGGTGAGCGCCCTGCGCGCGCGCATCGCCTCGGTCGAGCGCGGCCTGCGTGCCCAGCTCTCGGCCGACGAAAGCGATGCCGAGAACATCTATCAGCGCCAGCTCGCCTCCATCGACGAAGAGATCGAGACCCGCCGCGAGGAAATGGAGCGCATCGAGGCCACCCTCGACGAGCTAGGCGAACAGATTTCCGCCGCGCTGGCCAGTTCGATCCGGCTCGAGGCGCTCAACCGCGACTACCAGACCGCGCGCGAGCAGTACGCCGCCGCGGTGGACCGCGCCGCCACGGCCGACACCGGCGACATGATCGAGACGCTTTCGCGCGGGCAGCGGCTGACGGTGCTTGAGCGGGCCCTGCCGCCGGCCCGGCCCGAAAGCCCCAACCGCCGGCTTATCGTCACGGGGGGCATGTTCGCGGGGCTCGGCCTGGGCGCGGCGATCATCCTGCTGCTCGAACAGCTCAACCAGACCATTCGTCGGCCCGAGGATCTGACCCGCGCGCTCGGCATCGCGCCCTTCGCGACGATCCCGCTACTCGATGCCTCGCGCCCCACCCGACGCAGACGCCTGTGGCGCCGCCTGACCGGCGCGGGCGGCGCGGTCGCGATAGCGGCGATGCTGACCATCCCGCATCATTCGCCCGACCCGATGGACGAGCCCGGTTTCGTCCCGTTGGCGGAGCGGATGCATCCCGGCGGCTGAGAGGGAAAGCGAACATGGAACGCATTCAGTCGGCCATCGCCAAGGCTCGGGCAGAACGGGCACGACGCGCCTCCGATGTAGACGGCGCGCCCGCCGTCTCCGCCACCAACGCCGATGCGTGGACGACACTGACCGAGGTGGTCCCCGACCCCGATCACCTGCGCCGCAACCGCATCGTCACCCCCGACGGGGGCGAGGCGGCGATCCCTTTCGACCTGCTGCGAACGCGGCTGCTGCGCGCGATGATCGGCCATGGCTGGCGGCGCGTGGCCATCGTCTCGCCCGATGCGGGCAGCGGCAAGACGACGCTATGCGCCAACCTCGCCTACAGCCTCGCCCGCCAGACCGACACCCGCACCGTGATCGCCGAGATGGACATGCGCCGCCCCGCCCTGGGCGCGATGCTCGGAGTCGGCAGCAACGTCCAGTTCGCCGAGGTTCTCAAGGGCGACGGCGCGCTGACCGATCACCTGCTGCGCCACGGCACCAATCTGTGCCTTGCGCTCAATCACGCGCCGGTGTCCAACCCCTCGGAGCTCTTGCAGGGCCCCAACGCGCCGCGCGTGCTCGACCGGATGGAGAAGCTGCTCGAACCCGACATCATGCTGTTCGACATGCCGCCACTCTTGCGCAGCGATGACACCCTGGCCTTTCTCGACAAGGTCGATTGCGCGCTTCTGATCGCCGAGGCCGAGGTCACCACCCGCCAGCAGATCGACCTTTGCGAGCAGGAACTCGCCCGTCACAGCACCGTGCTGGGCATCGTGCTCAACAAGCTGCGCCACCCCGCGCCGGCCCATGGCTACGGCTCCTGAGCGCGGGTCGGGGCCGAAGACCCCGCCGCCGATCACCGGCCGCCGGCCGCCGCCCGCCTTGCGGGGCGCGGGGCCATCATCTACTCGTTGAGTCGCGCAGGGACAGGCGGACATGAGCGAGCCGGAAATCACCATCATCGTGGTGAGTTACAACACCCGCGCGATGACGCTGGAGTGCCTTCGCTCGATCCGCGATCAGACACGCGCGCCGCACGAGGTCGTGGTCATCGACAATGCCTCGCAAGACGGCAGCCCCGAGGTGATCGCGCGGGAGCACCCGCAGGTCCGGCTGCTGGCCGAACACGAGAACCACGGCTTCGCCAGGGCAAACAACATCGCCGCGCTCGTCGCCCGCGGGGACTACCTGCTGCTGCTCAACCCCGACACTGTGGTGCTCGACGGGGCGGTCGACCGCCTGCTCGCCTTTGCCCGCGCCCGGCCCGCGGCCCGCATCTGGGGCGGACGCACCGTTTTCGCCGACGGGCGGCTCAACCCCTCTTCCTGCTGGCACCGGATGACCCTGTGGAACTTGTTCTGCCGCGCGGCGGGGCTGACGGCGGTGGCGCCGGGCAGCGCGCTGTTCAATTCCGAGGCCTATGGTGGCTGGGACCGCTGCGGCGAGCGCGAGGTCGACATCGTCTCGGGCTGCCTGCTGATGATCGCGCGGGCCGACTGGGAGATGCTGGGCGGCTTTGACGAGCGGTTCACCATGTATGGCGAGGAGGCCGATCTGTGCCTGCGCGCCCGCGGGTGCGGGCTGCGCCCGCGGGTGACGGGGGCGGCGGAGATCATCCATCACGGCGGCGCCTCCGAAACCGTGCGGGCCGACAAGATCGTGCGGCTGTTTCGCACCAAGCGGGCGCTGATCGGGCTGCACATGCCGCGCTGGCAGCGGCCCGCCGCGCGCCTGCTGTTCGACGCCTGGCCGCTTTCGCGCGTGTTGGTCCACGGGCTGCGCGCACGCCTCACCGGCCGGGCAGGGCATCGCGAGGCCGCGGCGATGTGGCGCGACGTCTGGGCGCGCCGCGCCGAATGGAGGGCGGGCCTTGACAGCCGAGCCTGAGGACAGTGCACGCATCACGGTGATCGTGCCCCATCTCAATCAGCCCGAGGCGCTGACACGCTGCCTCGCGGCGCTCGAGGCCGGCACGCGCCGCGCCGACGAGGTGATCGTCGTCGACAACGGATCGACCGAGCCGCCCGCGCAGGTGTGCGCCGCCAATCCCCGGACCCGCCTGCTCGCCGAGTCCACCCCCGGCCCCGGCCCGGCCCGCAACCGTGGCGCCGCGGCGGCAGGGGGCGACATCCTCGCCTTCATCGACGCCGACTGCCGGGCGGGCGAAGACTGGCTGCGCGCGATCGCCGAGGCCTTCCGCGACCCGCAGGCACAGATACTGGGCGGCGATGTGCGCATCGACATGGCCGACCCGGCGCGCCCGACGATATGGGAGGCCTACGAGGCGATCTATGCCTACCGGATGGCGCGCTACATCCGCCGCGAAGGCTTCACCGGCACCGGCAACCTCGCCATGCGCCGCACCGTCTTCGACGCCGTCGGCCCCTTCGGCGGCATCGAGATCGCCGAGGATCGCGACTGGGGCAAGCGGGCCGCGGCGCAGGGATATTGCGCGCGCTATGTGGCCGGAATGCGGGTTTACCACCCGGCGCGCGAAAGCTTCGCACAGCTCGCACAAAAATGGGACCGCCACATCGCCCACGACGCCGCCCGCGACGCCGCGGCGGGGCGCAGCCATGCCCGGCGGGCGGCCAGGGCGTTCGCCGTGGCGGTCTCGCCGGTTGCCGAAATCGGTCGTGTGCTGACCAGCCCGCGCATCCGGGGGCCGCGCGCGCGGCTGCTCGCCTGGCTCGGCCTTGTGCGGGTGCGCCTTTACCGCGCCCGCCGCATGCTGAGGCTGCTCGCGGCAGGTGGCGCAACCGCCTCGGCCGCGCACTGGAACCGCTCCGACGGGCCGGGCGGGGGCTGAGGCCGCCACCCGCTCAGCCAAGAAAATGCACGCCGCGAATCTGCCCGATCCGCGGCGCGTCGGCCTCATAGGCCGCGGCGATCACTGCGCACGCCTCGTTGTCCCAGCGCGCGGGGGCGGGCGGCGGCGCACCGAACCAGCCGCGAAAGGCGCGGAAGACGCGCGCCGCCTGAACCGCGTCGCCCGGCGGCTGGGCGGCGACATAGTCGCGCAGCCGTGCCGCGCCGCTCTCGGACAGCACCTCGTCCTGAAACCGCGCTGCGCCCTGAACGGGGACGTCCACATCCGCCCCGAGCAGCGCGGCGATCGCCGCCGGCCACAGATCGGGCAGTGCCTCGTGCCGCCAGACCGTGAAAGGCGCTTGCGGAACATGGTCGCGCAGCGCGGCGACGACCTCGGACCAGCGCAGCCGGTCGGCGGCGATCCGGGCGAAGAACTCCTCTTCGGTGACGTCCTTCTGACGGGCAAAGGCCGCGGGCAGGAAATGCGCCGGGTTGCGCACCGCGAGCGCAAAGGACACCCGGTGGCGCGGAAACAGGTTGCGCAGCGCGTGAATGCGCGGACCGGCGACGGGATAGACGCTCTCGCCTTCCAGAATCCGGCTGGCCGGGCCCATGAGCGACTCGTGGCTGAGCACGATCCGCGGGGGCGAGGCGTCGCCCGCGAGTTGCTCGATCAGCGCCGCCTCGCGCGCCGCGGGCGCAATGCCGCCGCGCAGCTCCTGAATCGCCTCGTTCACGATCGGGCGGAAGCTTTCGGGAGGCGGGGCGGCGATCCCCGCCTCGGCCAGAATGGCTGCGTTGTCGGACAGATACCCGGCAATCCGCCCCGCGTCGGTGCAGTGGACGCCGAGATGAAACACGATCTCGGTGCCGGCCGCATCCGACCGTTCGGGCCGGGCGTCTGGCCGCGCGGCCGTCACGGGCGTGACGCGTTCAGGCCCGCGCGCGTTTCGGCCGTGGCGAGCTGGTCGTGCAGGCGCTGGAACTCGTCGAAGGCGCGGCGGCGTTGCCCGGAATTGAGATAGGCATAGGCCCGCATGATCTCCAGATCGCGGCGCAGACCGCCGTCGAGCTCTTCGAGCGCGTCGAGATAGGAAATTGCCTGCTCGAACCGCTCAAGGCGAAAGGCGCGCACCCCGCGCTGATCGAGGATCGTCGCCTCGACCTCGATGCGCTGGTCGCGCGTGAAATCGGTGGCCGCGGCGACGCGGGCGGCCTCTTCGGTCATCTGCATGCCCAGATAGGCGAGCGCCATGCCGAACCGCGCATCGCGGCGCACCGTGGCGTCGAGCCCGGACCCGGCGGCGACGCGAAAGCCTGCCAGCGCCTCCATCGGACGCGAGAGTTCATAGGCGCACCACGAGCGCTCATACAGCACCTCGACCGAGCGCGGCGCGTTCGACCGCAGGATGCACTGCGCCCAGGCCCCTGCCTCCTTGGCCCGGCGCACCTCGGCGAGCCGGCTGTCGCCGCGCGCGGGCAGGCTGTCGAGGATCGAGGCGTCCTGCGTCCGCGGTGCCTCCGCCGGGGCGCGCGGGCCGGAGTCTGCGTCGGCCGCGTCGGCGCGGGGCGCGGGCGAGGCATCCTGCGGCGGGTCCGGCGCGGTGGCCTCCGGCTGCGCCGGCGCGGCCTGCTGCCCCGTCTCCGTGCCATCCGCGCCGCGGCCCGCCAACAGACGATCGCGCAGCGCGGCGATCTCCTCGGTCTGTGAGGGCAGGGCCGTGCGGGCCTCGGCGAACAATGCGTCGAGCTGGTTGGGCGTGGCGATCTCGCTGGCCTTCTCCAGCGTGGGCCAGATCACGTCGCGCGTCTGGCACGACCCGATGACCCCGCGATATGTCGCCACGGCATTGTCCGGCTGGTCGAGCGCGCGATGCATCTGCGCCACGCGCCAGGCATTGTTGATCCGGTCGCAGCGCAGGATCGCGGGCGTGCGGCGATAGATGCTGATCGCCTCCTCCGCGCGGCCCGCCGTCACCGCGGCGTCGAAGGCGGCCTGGGCCTCGTTGAGTTCGAGAAGTTCGAGCATCTCGGTGCGCGGGGTCCATTCGGGAAACGCCTCGCGGGTGCTGTCGATGAGCGCGCGCGCCTGCTCGAAGTCGCCGCGTTCGATGGCCGCCCAGATCGGCTCTTCATCCGCGCCGGCCCGATCGCCGCCGTCATCGAGCAGCGTCGAGAGATCCTCGGGCGGCTCCCAGTCGGGATAGCGCACCCTGAGCCGGCGCAGCTCGGCCTGAACGCTCTCGCGATCATTCTGCTCGAGATAGAAGATGAGCGCGCGCAAGTCCTCCGGGCCGGCGGTTTGGGCGGCGATGGGCCCGGCGAGCGCACCGGCGAGCGCGATCGCGGCGAGCAGCTGGGCGGGGCGGATCATAGCGGGGCGCATCCTTGCAGGGTTTCGGTTGCGGCGATCATGGCGAAGAGGTGCAGCGTTGCCGGATAATAGGGCTGTCGCGTTGTAAAGGGCGGGATCGGCGCCCCCATGCGGGCCGAGTCCGTGCAGGCCACCAGCGCCGCGAGCGCACGATACCCCGGATCGGGGCTGTATTCGAGCGCCTCGCCGGTGGCGACCTCCATCACCGTGGGCGCGCGGCCGCCGGACTCCACGCCGCGGGCATAGGCCCGCGCGGCACGCGCCACGGCGGGATGATTGACCAACCCCGACCAGGCGAGGAACAGCGGCACCCGCATCGCCTCGTAACCGGCATTCTCTGACATATCGGCCGCGATCTGCCAGCCCGAGGGGATCACCCGCACCCAGTCGGGCACCAGCCCGTCCAGCGCGATGCGCGTCAGCAGCCGCTCGCCATCGGCGGCGACGGCGGCGAGGTCGGCATGGCCCGTGGCGGCGCTGAGCTCGCGCATCGCCAGCGGCATGTAATAGGATGGATTGACGATGATCGACTCGCCGTCTCCAACGTTCCCGTCCCCGCCCGGCTCGAGCGGATGACGAAACCCCTCGGCCGCCGGCAGAAGCAGCCGCGCTTGCGGGTCTTCGGGGCTGGGCACAACGCAATGGGCGGCGAGATCCTCGACGATGCCGCCGGCGCGGACGAAGTGGACCCCGTCGCCAAAAGCGCGCGCGCCCCGCATCAGTCCCCAGGCATAGAACAGATCGCCGTCGCTGGCATTGTTGATGTCGGGCACATGCGGCGCGCTCATCGGCTGCCAGCGCCAGGCCAGGAGACGGTCCTCGCGAACCGCCAGATTGGCCTCGGTCCAGGCGTGAATCCGGCGAAAGGCGTCCTCGTCGCCAAAATACGTCGCCAGCAGCAGGCCATAGCCCTGCCCCTCGGAATGGCTCGCGTCATCCTGCAGCCTGTCGATCACGCGGCCGTCCTCGGCCAGATGGGCCTCTTTCCAGGCTTGCCAGAGCGCCCTGCCCGCCGGCGCGGCGTCCGGGCCGCCGTCGGCGCCGTGCGCCACCGCCGGCAGCCCGGCGCCGACCGCCAGAAGGCTTGTGATCGCGGTGAGACAGCGGCGACGGTTCATGAGGATTTCTCCCTCGTAGAGATGACAAAGCGCAGTGCCACGAGCGCCGAGAAGACGGCCAGAACGAACAGCGCCAGCGTGAAATAGATCGGAACGGTCGAGACGAAATTGCCCATCACGAGCCGCATGTTGCCGAGGCTGAGCGGCTCGCGCAATGCCGGGCGCCGGTCGGGGGCCGCCCAGTTGCGCCACTCGCCATCGCGCTGCAGGACCGACACCTGGCCGGCCGGCCCCTCCCCCGTTTGGCGCGCCCGCACGATTGCCGCGGCGATGTCGGAGATGTCGGCGTCACGCGCCGGCACGAGCCAGATATCCTCGGGGCGATCGTAATCGAGCTGCAGCAGGACGGCGAGCCCGTTCTGCCCGGACAGCCACCCCTGCAGGCGCTGCCCGGTGCGCGGCATCATCAGGTCGCTCGCCCCGCGCGCCAGATCGGTGGCGACGGCAAGCGCCTGCGCGCCCCATCCGGGGCCGGGCTCTTCGCCGTTGTCCGGGGGCGGGGCGGCGTCCTCGCCATAGAGGGCGGCGAAGCGGTCGGCGCGGTCGTCTTCTGTCTCGCGGGGCGGCGCGGCGGCGGGCGCGTCATCCGTGAGCTCCGCGCTCTGGGGCAGCAGCACGTCCTCGAGCACCCGCCGCCCCAGCTGGAAATCGCCCGCGGGCACGCTGCCGAGATGGTCGAACGCAACGAGATGCAGCCGCGGCGCGCGGCCCTGTTCGCCCTCGGGGCGGCCGCGCGCCAGCGCCGCGGTCAGCCCGAGCAGATCGCCGTCGGAGAACCCATCATCCGTCGGCGCGGCGACGGTGAGGCTGTCGGGGCCCAGACGGGCAAAGGCAGGCTCCATATCGGGCATCGCCATGCGCGGGCTGTCGG
Organism: Rhodobacteraceae bacterium WD3A24; assembly: GCA_002967695.1. Taxonomy (GTDB): domain Bacteria; phylum Pseudomonadota; class Alphaproteobacteria; order Rhodobacterales; family Rhodobacteraceae; genus Alkalilacustris. Next base: position 23,450 of record PUHN01000031.1, read on the forward strand.
GGACGTGCAGCGTCGAGCTGGCGCGCAACTCCAGAACCGGGCCGGCATCGCCTCCGCAAGGCAGGTCGGGCGGATTCCCCGGCACGAAGAGCTCGAACCCCAGCGTATTGGCCCCGCCATTGAGCAGACGCGCCTGGAAATCCACCGGAAACCGCGTGATGAGCCGGCCGCCTTCATCCTCGAGCGGGAGCATGCGAATGGTCTCGCCGTTGATCTGCACAAGAAGCATCGCGCCCTCGGGCAGCCCCTCGGCATAGGCATAGTCAAAGCGCAGCCGCGCCTTCGCCGCGGTGAGGATCAACCAGTCTTCCGGCAGGCGAAAGACCTGCTCGCGCTTGAGATAGTGCTGGCTGGCGCGCAGCGTCTCGAAACCCAGATCGGCCAGTGCGGTCTCGCGCCCCGGCGCGAGGCGCGCAATGGGCGCGCGCTGGGCCACGGGGGGAAATATCCCGTCGATCTCCGGCGGCGCGCCGTCGCCGGTCTCGACGACCATCACGCGCGCGCCGTCACCGCCGCGAACGAAACGCACCCGGCCCGGCTCGCCGGGCATGAAGGTGATGCGCGCCTGGGCCGGGGCGGCGTCGTGCACCGTCCAGCGCGGCGCGAAGCGGTAGACCAGCGGCGCGCCCGAAAGGGTGGCGTCGAGCCGCGTCGTCAGCCGGCCAAGCCAGTCCTGCCAGCGCGGGGCGAGCGCGCCGTCGGCGCGGATCTCCACGGGGCGGCGTCGCGCGGCCTCTCCGGCAAGGGCCATCAGAAAGCCCTCCGCACCCGGCGCGAGATCGGCGGGGTCGAGGCCGATCCCGCTGCGGGCGAGATCGATATCGGTCCACAGGCCGAACGCCGCCTCGGGGCCGCAATAGATACGGTGGAAGTGCTCCATTTCGATCCGCACCCTGTTCGCGCCCCTTTCGAGCAGCTCGGGCGGAAGCGTGAAGGTGGCGGCACGCGGCTCGGTGAAGTTCTCAAGCTGCCGGCTGCCCACTTCGCCCCCGTTGAGAAAGACCCGCATGCGCGATCTTTCCGGCAGGACATGGATGCTCGACTGCGTGACGATCCGCAGCTCCCGCGCGGTGTCGGCCGCATCGGCGAAGAGCCGGAACTCGCGCACCTCCCGCTCGCCGCCAAAGCGCAGCCGCGTCGATCCCGCCGCCTCCTCGCCCCCGTCGCCCTGATCGACGGGGCGCAACGGCGACAACCAGCGCCGCTCCAGCGGGACGGCGCCCGCCCCGGTATCGCCTTCCGACGCGCCCGCCCTCGACTGGACCACGCGCGCGCGGCTGCGCGGGTCGCCAGGCTGGCCGGCCGCCCCCGCGCCGCGCATGTCGGTGCCGGGGATGACAATCAGGCCGGCGTCGTCGACCGGCTGCGCGCGCAGGCCCGGCTCCGGCGCCCAGAGCGCGACCGCCGCCGCCGCCGCGCCGACAAGCCCACGCCCGGCCCGCACGACGCGTTGCAGCCCGTCGGCGGTCATGACGACACCCCGCGCATGAGGGCGTCCGGCCCACCCGGCGTGGTGCGCCGGGGCGCGGGCTCCGCCTCCAGCGGGCGCAGATGCGCCATCCCGCCCTCCGGCATGCCCGGCGCGCCGCGATCGTCGGGCACCGTTCCATCGGCATAATCGGCGAACTCCTGTCCGAAGGCCAGCAGATGCACCGGCTGGTCCTGGGCGAGCACGTCCTCGGCGTCGCGCTCCTTCAGCCGGCGGCGGCGCGCCGGCTCGCGCAGCAGCGTGCGCATGGTGTGCCACATGCTGGTCAGCCCCAGCCAGGCGACATAGGCCATGCCGGCGGTCAGCGGCTTGGGGCGGTTGCGGCTCTTGCGGATCGTCTCCCAGTTGGCGCTGTCGCCGAATATCAGGTGTGCCACAGTTTCGCGCACGCGCATGTCCTGTTCGGGATGATAGCGCGTGCCCAGCACGATCCCGCCCCGGCCCGGCATGACCTTGAGTATCTCTAGAAGCACCGGGTTCTCCAGCTGCGGCGCCTGTTCGAAGATCGGGATGATCCAGATCATGCCGCCTTCCTCCAGCTCCGACAGCTCGCGCGGGGACCGGCCCGGGGCGGGCTGGAGGGCGACGCGGCACCCGCCGGTGGAGGCGTCGAGGATGACGGCATTGACCGATTTCTCACCCTTCTCGCCCCAGTAGACCTGTGCGGGCACCTCCATTTCGACGCGCGGCACGCTGCGACGCTGCTGGCGCTCGGCGACGGAAGCGATCGCTGCGCCCATCAGAAGGAAATTGAACACCGCCCAGCCGCCGACGACGAGCAGGATGTTGTGATCGCCCGGATAAAGCGCCCAGCGGATGCCCAGCGCGGCGATCCCGGCGCCGAGCAGGCCGAAGGTGATCAGCAGCGGCCCGTAGATGGGCGAGAGGAAATCCTCGGCCAGAACCTCGTCCTTGGCGGTCACCTTGAACGACGCCCCGCGCGGCTTGAGCATCGTGCGAATGATCGCGGTGAACAAATACGGCGCCTGCGCGGACTCGTAGATTTCCGAGATCAGCGGCCAGCGCACCCGCGCGAAGGTCGCGTTCTGGACCATGAAGCTGATCAGCATGTAGCTGGTCATGTAGACGGCCACCTCCTCGATGGTGGCCACGAATATCTCCAGCCCGAAGAAGAGATAGAGCAGCGGCGCCAGCAGAAAGGTCATCCGCACCACGGGAAACAGCCAGAACCCCATCGAATTGATGTAGCACAGCCGTTGCGTGATGCTCAGACCCGAACGGAACAGCGGGTTCTTGAGCATGAGCATCTGCATCATCCCCGCCGCCCAGCGCCCGCGCTGCTGGATGAAGCTGGCGAAGGTCTCGGGCTGCAGGCCCGCGATCATCGCGTGATCGACATAAAGACTCTTCCAGCCGCGGGCGTGGATGTCGAGCGCGGTCTCTGCATCCTCGGTGATGGTCTCGCCCGAAAAGCCGCCGGCCTCGTCGAGTGCCCGCCGCCGGATCACCGCCGCCGAGCCGCAGAAGAAGGCCCCGCCCCAGCGATCCAGCCCGCGATGGATCTTGTGATAGAACATCTCGTTCTCGGGCGGGCAGAGGCCGTGCAGCCCCACATTGCGCTCGATCGGATCGCGGTTGATGAAGAAATGCGGCGTCTGGACGAGGAAAAGATCGGGATCCTCGACGAAGAAGCCCACCGTCCGGGCGAGGAAATCGCGGGCGGGCACGTGATCGGCGTCAAAGACGACGACCAGCTCGCCGTCGAGCTTTTCCAGCGCCGCGCTCATGTTGCCGGCCTTGGCGTGCTCGTTGCGCGCGCGGGTCGAATAGGTCACGCCGAGGTCATTGCAGAGCTGCTGGAGCTCGCGCCGGCGCCGGCGCGCCGCCTCGGCCTTGGCGGGATCGGCGTCATTGCAGCGCTCGTCGGTCCCGCCGTCGTCGCACAGCACCACGTTGCGCTTGTTGGGCGGGTAATACATGTTCTTCGCCGCCGATAGCGTGACCGAGAGCATCTCGACCGGCTCGTTGTAGGAGGGCACGAGAACATCGACCGTCGGCAGATCGCGCGCCTCGACCCGGGGCGGCAGGGCGCGCTTGATCGGATCGGCGGTGATGAAGGAGGAGAGGAAGAACACCGCTATGGCATAGGTTTCCACCGCGAACAGCCCCGCCGCCGCGGCGAAGGAAAGCGGATCGTCCAGCTCGGGCAGCGTGTTCAGCAGCCGCCACATCCAGTAACGCAGCACAATCACGCTGGCGATGGCCAACAGCACGAACCGCGAGAGCATGCGTTCGGCAAAGGGCTTGAGCGCGGCGACCATCAGCACCGCGAAGGCGCCGAGAACGCCCTGAACGGTATTCGAGGTCGGGGTGCTGGCGAGCACGACGATCGGTATCAGCAGCACGACCCAAAGCGCGAGGGTCGCCGCGCCCCGGCCGGTCATGTGTGAAGTGCCGATCCTCATTACGCCCCATCCCTGTTTCAGCGCGTCCGTTCTGCCGTCCCTTGTGGTGCAGCATGCGGCGACAATGTGTAGAAACTTGGGTTTCTTGGATCGCCTCCGGAAACGGGGGCGGCGGCCAGCCGCCGCCCGCTGATCGGCTCCATCGCGTCCTGTGTCGTGCCCTGAACACAGTTGCGCAGCATCACGTCGAGCGCGCCGGCCCCCTCCGGCAGCGGGCGCGCCGCCTGGGTGATGCGGCGCAAAACCAGCACGCAAAGGGTATCGACGCCCACGCGCCGCTCGGCATAGAAATACGGGCCCAAATCATCCTCGCCTGTCTGAAGCGCGCTGTCGTCAATCTCCGAGAAGGGCGGCGGAGGCCCGTCCATCCGCGCGAGGAATTCCTCGAGCTGGAACGTGTTGACATTGATCGCCTGCGACGTCTGGGCACGCACGACCAGCATGTTGTCGCCGGGGACCGTCGTGAAATTGGGCAGGGCGATGCGTTGCTCGACCGCGCCGCCCAGACGCCGCTGGAGCATCAGCAGCGCCTCCGGCGCAAGGACATAGGCGCGCGACACCGGCGCCATGCGGAATTGCGAGGTGTCTTCGAGCACGTCGATGTCGCGGGTGGTGTTGAAGGCGCCGTTCAGGCACCCTCCCAGCATGAGCACTGCCGCCACGGGCAAGGCGCGTCGCCCGATCATGGCCGCTATCGCCCCGACACGGCCTGCCCCGTCGGGATCGGCCGCGCCGATCCCTGCCCTGCTCAAGCATTTCATCGCGCCTGCCCCGCTCCTCGATCGCCCGCCCGGAGGCGTCTGCCGGCGGGTCCGTGCCGCCCGCGCGTCATCCGCCACCGTCCCGGCAACGGCCACGATCGATATTTCTTGCCTTGCTGCACTCGATTTATTGTTTCCGCTAAGGATATGGTTCCGTTGACGAAAAAGCAATCCACATCGCCGCCGCTCCGGCCCGGTCGGCAACGCCCCCGGGACGGCCACAACCGGAGGGGTTAGATAATTGAAATCGCGTCTGTTTTTTCGGCCCCAGTGGCCGTCGCCCGGCTGCCATGGGGCATGCCTTCCTTGCCGAGGCCCGGCGCCCTAGCCTCTGCCGCAGGGCCAGCTACAATATATGGCACCCCGCTGCCCGGCGATCGGGCCCCCGGAAAGGCCCGCAGCCGCGATTTCGCACCGATCTGTTGCATTTTCCCAACACAAAGCGCCGCCCCGTTGATCCAAATCAAGGCGGGTGCGATGCTTGCGAGGCTTCCCTCACAGTGATCGGGCGCCGGATCGCCGCGCCCGCCCCTCTGTCGCAGCAAGAGAGTATCCCATGGCACTCCGAGTTTTCCAGCGTCCGTACCGAGCCGCCACCTCCGTGCTTGGCATCGCGCTTCTCTCTGGCATCGCCGCACAAGCCCAGACGGACGGGGCGTCGCAGGCCGTGCTCGACGGGCTGATGCAGGTCGATCCCCCCGAAGGCTGGCGTATCGTCATCGACCGCGAGGAACGCCTCAACATGCGCACCTCGGGTTACGAGGCGGTGCTCGACATCTACACCGGCGCCGCGGGCCGCGAAGCCGCCGCGGTGGACGCCGTGTTTGAGGCGGCGCCACAGGAAAGCGATGGTAGTTTCCTGGGCCAGCCCGCACGCGTCTATCGCGGGGCGGCGGCCTTCACCGCCGTGATGGAGGGGACGCGGCAGGTGCGCGGGCAGGACACGGTCTATGTTCTCGACGACTGCCTGCCCGGCCCCAGCCCCATCGTGGCGCATTTCTCCGCCGCGCCGGGCTGGCTGGAAGAAAATGGCCTTGACGCGGTTCTCGCCGGCATGGACCTCGCCCTGCCCGAGACGGCCGTGCCCTGCCCCGAGCCTATCCGCGCCGGCGCGCAGTGGGAGCTGGGCGGGATGGCCGCCTTCACCGTGCCCGAGGGGATGGAGATCACCCGCTCACGCAGTTCGGCGACGCTGCGACCGGACGGGGGCGGACGGCCCAGCCTGACGATCAGTTCCGATCCGGCCGCCTTCGAGACGGCGTTTCGTCCGCTTGACCGTTTCGGCAACGGCTTCGACGGGGTGCCCGAATTGCGCGAGACCGCCACACTCGGCCACGACGCGCTGCTGTTCGCCGGGCGCGGCGGGTATGAGGACACCCGCTGGACGCGCCATGTCGCCGTGCTCGACCGGTGTCTGGAAGACGCGCAACCCGTCATGGTGGACATGCGCGCCGATGACGACTGGATCGCGACGCGCGGCGGCTTCGACGCGTTGCTCGACAATGTCTGGCTCTATCTCCCCGACGACGCCGCCCCCTGCCCACCCGAAACGCATGCAGGTCTGAGCGCCGCCGTGGGGGCCGAACCGGCTGACGGCGCACCCGAAGCCGAACCGGCCGACGACGCACCCGCGGCCGAACCGGCCGACGACGCACCCGCGGCCAAACCGGCCGACGACGCACCCGCGACTGAGCCCGCAGCGCCCAATCCGCCGGCGCCCGAAGCCGCCGCACCCGATGCCGCACCGTCCGACCCCGCCACACCCGCTCCGGATGCGCCGGGGACCCGGCCGGACGTGCCGGCGACGCCCCCCGCACCAAGGGCGCCCGAGGCCGACGCCGCCAAGCCACCGGCCGCCGCGCAGCCCGGCCCCGACAGCCAGGACGCCGACCTCCAGCGCAGCTATTGGGAAGCCATCCGCTCCTCCAACGACCCGAGCGACTACGCCGCCTATCTCAGCCGCTGGCCGAACGGGCTTTACGCGGATCTGGCGCGCAACAATCTCCAACGGCTCGGCGCGGCCGCGCCGCCGGCGGCGCCCGGCGCACTCGACCCCCACGGGCCCGACGGGCGCGCGATCATCGCGCGAGCGCGCGAGACCGTCGCCCGCGTGATCGGTCAGCCCGTCGAATTCGATATCGAGGTGCTGCGCGCCGGCGGGGGCTGGGCCTATCTGCAGGCCACGCCGCGTCAGCCCGACGGCCATGCCATTGAGTGGATGAACACCCCCTTCGCCCAGGACTGGCAGGCCGACATGATGAGCGATGTCGTCATGGTCCTGCTGCGCGAGGCCGGCGACGTCTGGCAGGTGCAGGATTACGTGATCGGACCGACCGACGTGTACTGGTTTGGCTGGATGGAGCGTCACGCCCTGCCCCAGACGCTGTTCATGGCGCCCTGAGGCGCCGGGCGGCGCGGCGCAGCGCTCGCGCTTGATTCCGGGCGATGCGGGGGATATCTGTCGCCGCTGCCGCGCGGCATGGCGGCGCATCAGGCCCGGAGGCACCCATGGGGATCGACAAGGAAAGCGACATCTCGGCCAATCTGCAGATCGGCCCCACGACGCTGGGCATGGTCAGGTTGTATATCGAGGCCGAGGGCATGGAACTGCCGCTCGATTTTGACCCCGACGAGGCCGACGAAATCGCGGCGGAACTGAAAGGCGCGGCCGAGCGGGCGCGGGGGATGGCCGCGCCGGAGGCAGGCCGCAAGAAAAAGCCTAAGACGAAGCGATAGCCCTGACGCCCGGATCGCGCTGCGCCTGCAGCCGCAGCGCGGCATGGACGGCGAAACGGTGCGTCAGCGCCCTGCGGCGCGGCGCGGCAAGGCGCGCCTCGGCCCCCATGCGCAGGATTTCCGCGCCGAAATCATCGGCAACGATCAGCCCCGTCTCGTCGGGCAGCAGCTCTTGCGGGAAATCGGCGCCCACGGCCCAGAAAAAGCGGTCGCACCATTCGAGATAGCCCGGCCATTTGCGGTCGGAGACGTAGTCCGCCCGGCTCGATTTGCATTCGATCACCCAGATTTCGCCCTTGGGCCCCAGCGCCATCACATCCACGCGCAGCCCCGGCGTGGGCACCAGCTCCTCGACGGTGGCAAAGCCGTGGCTGCGAAGATGCCGCGCCACACCGCGCGCAAGCCGCTGGCCGGGAGCCTGCGCGGCGGTGTCGCCGCCGGGCACAAGCAGTTCGTGGCGGTCGCCGGGCATGGGCAAGGTTATGACCACGAGGCGGATGTCACGCAACCCTTGCGAGGCGCGCATGGGCGGCCTATGTCTGTGGCAGGCGGGTTCTGCTCTTCGCGTGTGAAGCCTATTTCCAGTGGCCGATACCCATTTCCGAGGGAGCTGGCTCTGTCGGGGTCGTGGCCTCGTTACCCGGCGCCCACCTGAACTTTCAGGCTCTCGGGAAATCTCCGCTTCCACGGTCGCTGCGGGCCCGCCGCCTTACCCGCCCCCGCAGCACGGGCGCGGCCCCGGCGATACCGGAACACGGCGCACGCGCAGCGGCGGGCAGGCTCACTTCCGGCGCGGATCGCCCCATGCATCGTCGTCGGACACCTTCACCGGCACCGTCAGCGCCTGCCAGGCGTCGTGCGCGGCCTGCGGCAGGCTCTTGCCGCCGCCGCCGTTCTCGGGCTCGGCCATGCGCATCACCGCGATGCCGAACTGCACGCCGGCAAAGACGATCCCGTTGAAGAAGAACAGCAGGAACAGCGCCAGCAGCCCGTCGGACGAGGCAAAGACGAGATGGCGCAGATTGGCCACATTGAGCCCCAGCAGAAGCGCCACGAAAACCGCGGCGATGCCAAAGCCGATGGCCACCTGCCGGATATAAAGCCGCACGAGTTCGGGCATAATGCACCCCCTTGCCTGATCACAGGCCAAAGATGGGCGCGCGAGGCAGGATTGCAAAGCCCTGGGCGCCGGGGCAAATCCGCGCAGGCTCAGAAGTCCTCGGGCCGTGCCTGATGGGCCATGTGGTCGAGCACGGCATTGACGAAACGTGCCTCGCGCCCCTCGGGGAAAAAGGCCTTGGCGATCTCGACGAATTCGTTGATGACCACCCGCGGCGGCGTGCCGGGCTGGAGCAGCTCGGCCCCCGCCGCCCGGAACAGCGCGCGCAGAGTGGGATCGAGCCGGGCGATGGGCCATTTCACCACCAGCGCCTGGTGAGTCATCTGGTCGATCTTGGCCTGGCTGTTGACGGCCGCGTCGAGCAGGCTGCGAAACAGCGGGATGTCGGCCTCGGCCATCTCCTCGCCCTCGTGCTGGTCGGTGCCGATGCGCCAGGTCTCGAATTCGCGGCGCACGGCCTCGGCGCTCTGGTCGCCCACCTCCATCTGAAAGAGCGCCTGCACGGCATAGAGCCGCGCGGCCGAGCGCATGCGGTTCTTCTCGGCGGTGGTGGTCATGCGCCGCCGGGCTCTTCCGTGCCGCCGGGCTTGAATCCCACGCCCTTGATGCGGCTTCCCCAACGGCGCGACAGCGCGACCAGATGCAGCGCCGCCGCCACGGCGCCGCCGCCCTTGTCCTGCCCGTCGGGAGCGGCACGCACCTCGGCCTGGGCGCGGTTTTCGACCGTGAGAATCCCGTTGCCGATGCAGGCGCCCTGAAGGCCCAGAAGGGTAAGCCCGCGCGAGCTGTCGTTGCAGACGGTCTCGTAATGCGTGGTCTCGCCGCGGATCACGCAGCCCAGCGCGACGAAGCCGTCATGGTCGGTCTGGCGATGGGCCATGCCGATCGCGGGCGCGATCTCCAGCGCGCCGGGCACCTCGACCACCTCGAACTCGGCCCCGGCGGCCTCGGCCACCGCCCGCGCGCCGCCGATCAGATCATCGGCGATGTCGCGGTAGAAGGGCGCAACCACCGCCAGCAACCGGACGGGCCGGTCGAATCCCGGCAGGGCGAGCGTGTCGTCGGAATCGTGTCCGGCCATGGCCTCAGCCTTTCGTGATGGGGCGCGTGCCCACGATACTCAGCCCGTAGGCGTCGAGCCCGACCACCCTTGGCGCGGGCGAATTCGTCAGCAGTTCGAGCTCGTGCAGCCCCATCGCGGCGAGAATCTGCGCGCCCAGCCCGTATTGGCGCAGGGTCTGGGGGGAGTGCTCGCCATCGGTGACCATCTTCATCGCCGTGTCGCGCAGGAGCACGACGACACCGCGCCCCTCCTCGGCGATCAGGCGCATCGCGTCGGCCATCTCGCCGACATGCCCCGACCCGATGCCGAGAACATCCTCCAGCGGGTTGAGCGCGTGCATGCGCACCAGCACCGGATCGGGCGCGGTGATGTCGCCCTTGGAGAGGGCGATGTGCTCGGCGCCCTGTGTCTCGTCGGTGAAGACGCGCATCATCCAGTCGCCGCCATAGATCGAGGTCACGCGCCTGACCGCGCTTTCATGCACGAGATTGTCGTGCCGGCGGCGGTAGCCGATCAGATCGGAGATGGTGCCGATCTTGAGCCCGTGCGTCTGCGCGAAGGCGACGAGCTCGGGCAGCCGGGCCATGGAGCCGTCCTCGTTCATGATCTCGCAGATCACCCCCGAGGGGTTGAGCCCCGCCAGCCGGGCGACATCGACCGACGCCTCGGTATGACCCGCGCGCACCAGCACCCCGCCCTCGCGCGCGCGCAGCGGGAAGACGTGGCCGGGCGTGGCGATGTCGGCGGCGCCCTTGGTCGTGTCGATGGCCACGGCGACGGTGCGCGCGCGGTCATGGGCGGAGATGCCGGTGGTCACCCCCTCGCGCGCCTCGATCGAGACGGTGAAGGCCGTCTCGTGGCGCGAGGAATTCTTGGTCGACATCAGTTGCAGGCCGAGCGCGTCGATCCGCTCGCCCGGCAGCGCAAGGCAGATCAGCCCCCGCCCGTGCATCGCCATGAAGTTGATCGCCTCGGGCGTGGCCATCTGCGCGGGGATCACCAGATCGCCCTCGTTCTCGCGATCCTCGTGATCGACGAGGATGAACATGCGTCCATTGCGCGCATCCTCGATGATCTCCTCGATGGGCGAGATCGCATCGTGCCAGTTTTCTTCCACCGGGCCGGGGGTCTCGTAGCTCATCCGGATTCACCTTTCTGACTGCGGCCGGGATAGAACATCCGCGCGCCGCTGACCAGAGCCCGGCACGCCGATTTCGCAACCTCGCCTCACGGTTGCCATGATGGCGTAACAGCGTGGCCAGCGCGACCCACCAGCCATGAGGAACCCGGGTGCCCCAGCAGGCAGCGATATCGCCCTTCCACGGCCCGTGCCGGCGCGCCGGGCAGGCATTGCGCCCCAACGCAGCGCTTCTGTCCATCGTGGCCGCGCATCTGGCCCTCGCGGCGGGGTTTTCGCAGATCTATGACGCGGCCTTCAATCCCGACACGATCCAGCAGCTCGGGCTGCTGTTCGGGGTGATGATCCCGCTTTATCTTCTGGCGCTGCTCGTCTGGCGGTTTCTCCAGATGATCGGCCACTACCGCCCGCAGCGTCCGATCCGCTGGCTGCTTGGGGATATCGGCGCGATCCTGAGTGACGGGCCGCGCATCGCCGGCGGTCTCGCGGCCCTTCTGGCGATCTCGGCCTTCGCGGGCAGCTTCAGCTTTCTCAAGGAGTTGATCCCCACGATCACGACCTTCGGCTGGGACCCCGCGCTCGCAAGGCTGGACCGTGCGCTTCATCTGGGAACTGATCCGTGGCGGCTCCTTGAGCCACTTCTGGGGGCGCCGCGGCTCATCACCGCGCTGAATGTCGCGTATCACGCCTGGTTCGTGGTGATGTATTTTGTCGTCTTCCTCGCCTGTTTCGCGCGCCCCGACGAGGGCGCGCGCAGCGCCTTTCTGGTTGCCTTCGTGCTGACATTCTTCATCGGCGGCAACGTGCTGGCGATGCTGTTCGCCTCGGCCGGGCCGGTCTATTTCGACCGGCTGGGGCTGGGCGGCGATTTCCGCGCCCTTCTCGAAATGCTGCGCATCGCCCACGAGGTCAGCCCGGTTCAGGCGCTGAATGTCCATGAGGCGCTGTGGGAGGGGTATCGCACCGGCGAGGGCGTCTCGGGAATATCGGCGATGCCGAGCATGCATGTCGCGGTGGCCACTCTGCTGGCGCTCTACGGCTTTCGTTACGCGCCCTGGGCGGGCTGGCTGCTGACGGGCTTTGCCGGCGTGATCATGGCGGGGTCGGTGATGCTGGCCTGGCACTATGCGATCGACGGCTATGCCGGGGCGCTGGTCGCCTGGGGCTGCTGGCGTCTCGCGCTGCGGATGACCACGCCGCGGGCGGCTCAATCCTCGATCACCTCCGACACTGGCCGGCGCGGCGCGGGCGATGGCGCCTCTGCGGGATAGCCGAGCCGAAGCAGGATCTGCGGCGCGCCCGGTGCGCCGGCGAGCCGCCCCAGCCGGGGCCGCAGCGCGGCAACCTGGATCGGTTGGTTGAGATAGGAGGCCTGGACGCCCTCGACCGCCGCGGCGAGCAGCACGCGCTGCAGCGCCTGCCCGGCCGCCAGCCAGTCGCCCACCCCGTCATCCGGCGTGGAGATCAGCGCCATGACCGGCGAATGGGCCGCGATCTCTCGGTCGCGGGCGGCCACGCCGCCACCCATGTCGAAGCTGCGCACGACAAGCTGCGCCACCGGCACAGCTAGGCCCGGAAGCGTCAAACCGTCACCGCGCCGGCGCGGGTGCATCCAGGCGGCAAGCTCGCGGCGCCAGCGCGGGTCGTCCCATTGCGCCCGGTCGCCCTCGGCGACGAGGGTGGCGGCTTCCCCGCGCGTCGTCTCGCCCTCCAGCATGTCGAGCCGCGCGCCCTCCGCCTCGGCCGCATCGGCAAGGGCGCGTAGCGTCGCCTTGGCAACGGGCGTATCCTCGAACCGCTTGCGATGGGTGTGGCGGGCCTCGATGGCGGCGGCGAGCGGGGCGAGCGCGGCCTGCGCCGACCCGTCCTCCAGCGCCACATCGGCCAGAACGTCCTCGTCCTCCGGCTCGGGAAAGGGCGTCACGCGGGTGGCGATTCCGGCCTCGGCCGCAGCGGCGCGCAGCGTCAGCAGGGCACAACCGCAACTGATGGTCAGCTCACGGTCCTCGGGGTCGTTGACCGGCAATGCCCGCCTCCGGTCGGCCAGCAGCGCGACACCCGCCGCCCGCGGGCGAAACAGCCATGGCTGGGTGTTGTGACTGGATGGCGCGCGCACCGCCCGCGCGACGAGGTGTTCCAGTGTTGCGCGGTCGGACATTGGTGGGATCCCTGATCGGCCTGAAAACAGCGCCGCGGGCCCTCAAACGCCCCGGCCCCGACTCGCCGCGACAGCGTGTAACAGCACCTGCCGGCACGCGCGTTGACCGGGATCAAACTGCGCCCACGCGCATGGCCGGCCCGCTCAGGCCGCCTGCCACTCCCGCAGCCGGGCGACGTAGCGCGCCAGCGTGTCGATCTCCAGATTGACGAAATCGCCCGGTTTCACCGTGCCCCAGGTCGTCGCGGCCCTGGTATGGGGAATGAAGTTGACGCCGAAATCGGTGCCGGCGACCTCGTTGACCGTCAGAGAGGTTCCGTTGAGCGCGACCGACCCCTTGGGCGCGATGAACCCGGCCAGCGCGGCGGGCGCGCGGAAGGTCACCCGTGTGCTTTCACCCTCGTCGCGCATGTCGACGACTTCGGCCACTCCGTCGACATGGCCCGAGACGATGTGTCCGCCCAGTTCGTCGCCGACTCTGAGCGCGCGCTCCAGATTTACCTGCCGGCCTTGCGCCCACGCCGATAGGTTGGTCCGCGCGACCGTCTCCGCCGAGATGGTGAGCTCGAACCAGCCCGGATCGCCGCCGCCCGTGGCGACCACCGTCAAGCAGATCCCGTCGCAGGCGATGGAGGCGCCGGTGTCGATCGTGGCCACATCATAGCCCGTCTCGATCCGCGCGTGCAAATCACCGCGCTGGTCGATCTCTCGAATGATGCCGATATCGGTGATAATGCCGGTGAACATGGATCGTCCCTTTCGGGTTCCGATCTAGCCTGCCAAACGGGGCGGGGCAAGCCTCGGCGCCGCAGCCATGAACGTGCCACGATATGCCGCAGCGGCGTCAGAGGCATGCCTCACCGCTGCCGCCGAAGACGGCTAGTCATTGTTTACCACGGGGCGCATATAATGCCCCGTTGCAAGAGTGCAGGTGAAGATGACGGGCAAGGATCGCCGATTTCTGTTTCTGCAAGGCCCGCACGGGCCCTTCTTCGATGGGCTGGGCCGGATGCTGCGCGCGACGGGCGCGCAGGTCTGGCGCGTGGGGTTCAACCAGGGGGACCGCGCCTTCTGGTCCGACGCGGCGAGCTACATCCCCTTCACCGAACCGGCCGAGCAATGGCCGGACGCGCTGTGTGCGCTGATTGCGCGGCTGGGCATCACCGATATCGTCCTTTACGGCGACACGCGGCCCGTCCATGCCCGCGCCGCCGAGATCGCGCGGGCGCGGGGCATCACGCTGCATGTGTTCGAGGAGGGCTATCTGCGGCCCTACTGGATCACCTATGAGCGCGGCGGCTCGAACGGCAATTCGCGCCTGATGGAGATGTCGGTGCGAGCGATGCGCAAGGCGCTGGAGAACAGCGACAGCGATCAGCCCGAAGCCCCCGCCCGCTGGGGCGACATGCGCCATCACGTCTTCTACGGCGCGGTTTACCATGCTTTCGTGCTGCTGGCGAACCGGCGCTACGGGGGCTACCGTCCGCACCGGGCGCTTTCGGTGACGCGCGAGTTCCGGCTGTATCTGCGCCGCCTGCTGCTGATGCCGCTGCACGCCCTCGAACGCTGGCGCGCGACCCAGCGCGTCAGGCTGGGCGGTTTTCCCTATCACCTCGCCCTGCTGCAACTCGAACACGATTCGAGCTTCCAGACGCACAGCCCGTTTTCCACCATGACGGAGTTTCTCGAACGCGTTGTCGAGGGCTTCGCCGAGGGCGCACCGGGTCATCACCATCTCGTCTTCAAGGCGCACCCGCTCGAGGATGGCCGCACGCCGGTGCGCCGGGAGGTCCGCCGGCTCGCCCGCCTGCACGGCATTGCCGACCGCGTGCATTTCGTGCGCGGCGGCAAGCTCGCCGGGCTGCTCAACCACGCCCGCAGCGCCGTGACGGTCAATTCGACCGCCGGCCAGCAGGTGCTGTGGCGCGGCATGCCGCTCAAGGTTTTCGGCACGGCAGTCTACGCCAAGCCCGAATTCGTCTCTGCCCAGCCATTGCCCGAATTCTTTTCCCAGCCTGCGCGGCCCGACCGGCGCGCCTATCGCGATTACCGGCTTTTCCTGCTGGAGACATCGCAGATTCCGGGCGGCTTCTACTCGGCCCGCGGGCGCCGGCAGCTCCTGCGCCAGGTGGTCGACATGATGCTCGCCCCCGAAGACCCGTATGACGCGCTGCGCAAGGGCAAAGCGGCACCACGGCAACACCTTCGCGTGGTGCAGTAGGCGCCGGGGATCGAAAGCTGGCCTTGCCGGGCCGTTTTCGGTAGCATTTCACGAAAATAAAGAGGCAGTTTCGACAACGAGGAGCCCGAGCAGTGAATGTCATCAGAACGCGAAGGGCCAGATCACTGGCCCTTCTGGCCATCGTGGCCGTCGTGGCCGCCTGTGGTCTGCCGCGCTCAGGCCCAAGTTCGCGCGAGATTTTCGCAGGCTCGGTCCAGCGCGAGGGCGACGCCTACATCGTGGCGGTCAATGATCGCGTCACACGGGCGACATCGGTCACCCCCGCACTCGGCTTTTCCGAAGCCCTGCGCAACGCCGGGATGATCGGGTCTGATACCATCAACCCCGGCGACACCCTCAGCCTGAGCATCTACGAGAATGTCGAGGAGGGCCTGCTCGCCGGCGGGGGCCAGAATGTCGGTGTCCTCGACGAGATCCAGGTCGACGGTACCGGGTTCATCTTCGTGCCCTATGCCGGGCGCATCCGCGCCGCCGGCAATACCCCTGACGAACTGCGCCAGATCATCACCGGCCAGCTTGACGAGCAGACACCAGACCCGCAGGTCGTCGTCCGCCGCGTCGCCGGTGACGGCGCGACGGTGTCGCTGCTCGGCGGGGTGGGCGCGCAGGGGGTCTACCCGATCGAGCGGCCGACCCGGACATTGACGGCCATGCTCGCCAATGCGGGGGGAATCTCAGTCCAGCCCGAGATCGCGCAGGTCACGCTCGCCCGCGGGGACCGCGAAGAGACGGTCTGGCTCTCCGACATCCAGGACAATCCGGCGCTCGACATCGCCCTGCGCAACGGCGACGTCATCACCGTGCGTGAGGACACCCGCACCTTCAGCGTGCTCGGCGCCACCGGCACGCAGAGCCGCGTGCCCTTCCAGAGCACGGCGATTTCCGCGCTTGAGGCGGTCGCGCAGGTGGGCGGGCTCAACTCGAACCTCGCCGATCCCAAGGGCGTCTTCGTCTTTCGCAACGAACCCGCCGAGATCGCCAACGCCGTTCTGGGCCGCAACGATCTGTCGGGCGCGCAGCGTTTCGTCTACGTGCTCGACCTGACCGCGCCCAACGGCATGTTCCAGGCGCGTGACTTCGCCATCCGCGACGGCGACACGATCTATGTCACCGAGGCGCCCTTCGTGCAGTGGCAAAAGACCATCGCCGCGATCACCGGAACGCTGGGCAGCGCCGCGCAGATCGGCAACCTCGCCGATCAGGCGACCGGTTCGGGCAACTAGACGCCCGTGCAAGGCCCGCCCGGCGCCGGACGCCCCGTGGCGGGCCCCTTGCATGTCTACAGCGCCGGGCTCCTGCGCGGCCGCGTCCGGCGCATCCTCCAGCTCGCCGGCCACCCGCCTCGCCCGGGCTGGCCCGCGCGGGACGGCCGCGTGGGCGTGTGGGGCCGCAGCCCGATGGCGGCGCGCGGCGAATGGGTGGCCGCCCACAGCGAGGCGCGGATCGTGCGCGTCGAGGACGCCTTTCTGCGCTCCATCCGGCCGGGCCGGGCCGGCGGCGGGGCGCCTCTGGGGCTGGTCATCGACGAGGCGGGCGTGCATTTTGACCCCTCCACGCCCAGCGATCTCGAAACGCTTCTCTCGCGCGCGCCGCTCGACGATGCGGCCCTGCTGGACCGGGCGCGTGACTGCGCCGCGCGGCTCATCGCCGCCGACCTGTCCAAATACAACATGCACGACACGGCGCTGCCGCCGCCCGAGCCGGGCTATGTGCTGGTGGTCGATCAGGTGCGCGGCGACGCCTCGCTGCGCCATGGCGGGCAGGACGGCGGCCCCCTGCCCGAAAGCCTGTTCACCGAGATGCTCGTCCATGCCCAGGCCGAGAATCCCGGTGCGCGCGTAATCATCAAGACCCATCCCGAAACCGTTCACGGCCACCGCCCCGGCCATTACAGCCCCGGCGATGCGGGCGGGCGGGTGTCGCTGTTGAGTGCGCCCGTCTCGCCCTGGCGGCTGCTCGACGGGGCGGTGGCGGTCTATACCGTCTCGTCGCAGCTGGGATTCGAGGCGATCATGGCCGGCCACCGGCCGCGCGTCTTTGGCACGCCCTTCTATGCCGGCTGGGGCCTGACGATTGACGAGACGCCGCTGCCGCGCCGGGCGCGCAAGCTGACCCGGACGCAGCTCTTCGCCGCAGCGATGATGCTCTATCCCACATGGTACGATCCCTGCCGCGACCGGCTCTGCACGCTCGAGGACGCGATCGACCAGCTCGAGGCCGAGACCCGTGCCTTTCGCGAGGACCGCCACGGCCATGTCGCCATCGGCATGCGACTATGGAAGCGGGCGGGGCTTCAGCGCGCCTTTGGCCGCGAGCGGCGCCTCGTCTTCGAGAACCGCGCTGCCCGGGCTCTGGCCCGCGCCCGCGCGAGCGGCCGCGGGCTGCTCGTCTGGGCCGGGAAGGAACCCGATGGCCTGGCCGGACAGGCCGACTCGGCGGGGGTGCCCCTGCGCCGGGTCGAGGACGGTTTCCTGCGTTCACGCGGGCTGGGGGCGGCGCTCACTCCGGCGCTTTCGCTGGTCACCGACGATCTGGGCATCTATTACGATCCGACCCGCGACTGCCGCCTTGAGCGCCTGATCGAGGCCGGCCCGCCTGCCGGCGGCGCGGCCCGCGCCGAGCGGCTGATCGCCGCGATCACACGCGCGGGGCTGTCGAAATACAATCTCGACGGCGAAACATCGCCCGCGTTCCCGCCCGGACGGCGCATCCTGGTGCCCGGACAGGTCGAGGACGACGCCTCGATCCGCCTCGGCGCCGGGGCGGTGCGCACCAATCTCGACCTGTTGCGCCGGGTGCGCGCCGAAGCGCCCGAGGCGGTCATCCTCTACAAGCCGCACCCGGATGTCGAGGCGGGCCTGCGGGACGGCACCGTGCCCGCGGACGAGGCCCGCGCCCTGGCCGACATGGTGCTCGACCACGCCGACCCGGCCGCGCTTCTGCCCCATGTCGATGAGGTCTGGACGATGACATCTCTGTTGGGCTTCGAGGCGCTGCTGCGCGGAGTAGCGGTAAGCTGTCTGGGCGCCCCGTTCTACGCGGGCTGGGGGCTGACCCGCGACCTCGGCCCAGTGCCCGCGCGACGGCGCGCGCGGCCCACGCTGCAGGCGCTGGCTCATGCCGCGCTGATCGCCTATCCGCGCTACATCGATCCGGTGACCGGCCGCCCCTGCCCGGCCGAGGTCGTCGCCGAGCGGCTGGCCACCGGCCGGCTGCCGCGCGGCGGGCCGCTCAATCGGGGTCTGTCGAAGCTGCAGGGGCTGCTGGCCAGCCAGGCTTGGCTCTGGCGGTAGACGGGCTCAGCCCGCGCGCTGCCAGCGATGCAGCACATCGCCGCCCAGCGCCCGCGTCTCGACCAGATCGAAGCGCGGCGCCTCGGCCAGTGCGCCCAGATGCAGCGGGCCGATCGCCGCCCGCCCGTCGCCGCCCAGCGCCACCCCGGCGGTGAAGCCGACCAGCTCGTCGACCAGCCCCGCGCCGAGGAGCGACGCGGCAAGCGCCCCGCCGCCTTCGCAGAACACGCGCGTCAGCCCGGCCGCGCCCAACGCCTCCAGCATCGCGGCGGGGTCGAGCCGGCCCGCCGCGCCG
>PUHN01000032.1 GCA_002967695.1 Rhodobacteraceae bacterium WD3A24
GCCCCCCGCCAAACCCGCGCGCCGGCGCAGCCGCCGCAAGGCGTCCGCACCCAAGGAGGAGGCAGCGGCCGAAGGCGCCACGCAGGAGCCCGCCGCCGCGGGCGAGGCGGCGGCGCAGGCGGGCGATGAGGCCGAAGGCGCCGCGCCCCGGCCGGCCCGCCGCCGCAGCCGTCGAAAGCCCAAGGCCGAGGAGCCGGCCGAAAGCCCCGCGACGGAGGCCGAAGGCGGCGAGGCCCCCGCGGCAGAGACCGGCGCCGAGGCGGCGCCCGCAGGCGAGGACGCGCCCAAGCCCAAGCCAAAGCGCGCCCGGCGCAGCCGCAAGGCTCCGTCGAAGGAAGGCGCAGCCGCGGCCGAAACCGCGCAATCGGGCGAGGCAGTGACCGCGCAAGCCGCTCCGCCGGCGCCCGAGCCAGAGCCGGCCGAGACCGCTGCGCAGGCCGCTCCGGCCGAGACGGCGCCGCCCCGCCAGCCTGCCACGGCGCCGGCCGAGGAGAGCGCCGGGGAGGAGGCCCGCCAGGACGAGGAGACCAGACGCCCGCGCAAGCGCGGCTGGTGGGCCGTCGGGCGCTGACCGGCGGCGTTCCCTGCAGGTGTTCCAGCGCGCCGGCCCCCGCACGGGCCGGCGCGTTTTCCTTGGTCTGCTGACGGGGTTGTGACGCGCCGTCGCGTGACGCGCGCGGCCGGGGCAGATATGAGACGGAGAAAGGAGGCCCGTGCCGATGCTGGGAATCGACATCTTCGACGCCGCGTTGCTGCCCGCGATGATGATCGCGCTGGCCGCGGGGGTGATTTCCTTCCTCAGCCCCTGCGTGCTGCCCATCGTGCCGCCCTATCTGGCCTATATGGGCGGGATCACGATGAACGAATTCACCGAACAGGACGGCGCCGCGCGCCGCCGTGCCGTGCTGCCGGCGGTGTTCTTCGTGCTGGGACTGTCGACGGTGTTTCTGCTGCTGGGCTTCACCGCCTCGACCATGGGCAATCTCTTTCTGCGCAACCAGGAGCTTTTCGCGCGCATCGCGGGGGCGGTCGTCATCGTGTTCGGGCTGCATTTCCTGGGTGTCTTCCGGATTCCGCTGCTGATGCGCGAGGCACGCCTCGACGCGGGCGACCGGGGCGGCTCCTCGCTGGGGGCGTATGTGCTGGGGCTGGCCTTCGCGTTCGGCTGGACGCCCTGCATCGGGCCGATCCTGGGCGCGATCCTGTCGATGGCCGCGACCGAATCGGGCGTGGCGCGCGGCACCGTGCTGCTGGGCGTCTATGCGGCGGGGCTGGGCCTGCCCTTCCTGCTGGCGGCGATCTTCGTGCAGCGCTCGATGGCGGTGATGAACCGGCTCAAGCGCCACATGGTGATGATCGAGCGGATCATGGGCGCGCTTTTGCTGCTGGTGGGGGTGGCGCTGATCACCGGGGCTTTCAGCGCCTTTTCCTGGTGGCTGCTCGAGACCTTCCCCGCGCTCGCGCTGATCGGCTGACACCGACGGGGCTTAATCTTGCCGGGATTTCCGCCTAGGCTCGCAGCGAGGCAGCGCGCGTGGGACGATGAGCGAGAAACCCGAAAGGCAGGTGCGCAGGCGGCGGGTGTTCTACATTCCCGGCTATGACCCGTTTCCGCCGCGCCGCTACCGCGAACTCTACCGCGCCGAGGGGGCGCGGCAGGCCAAGATTTCGGGCTATGAGCTGGCTGTCGCGGCGAAGCCTGCCGGCCGCCATTACGGCTGGCGCGCCACCGCCCTGACCGGCGGGCAGGAGAGCCGCGCCGAAATCGTGGTGCTGGTCTGGGCCGATATCGTGCGCGCCTCGATGGCCGCCGGCGTGGCGCGGACATACCTGCTCCTGCTGCGCACCGCATGGACGTATCTCTCCACCGGGGCGCTGGCCCGGCTGGTGCGCCTGCGGCAGGGGCCGGTGATTGCCGCGATGTATCCGGTGGTGATGCTGCTGGGCCAGCTCGCTCTGGCGCTGCTGGCCGCCTGGGCGGTGTACCGGCTGGGCGGGCGCGTGGTGCCGGGCTGGCTCTCGGGGGCGGCCGGGCTCGCGCTTGTCCCGCTGATCCTGCAGCAGTTCCGGCGGATCGACGGCAAGCTGTTCGCCTATTACCTGCTGCACGACTATGCCTTCACCGCGCAGGAGCGCGGCGCAAACCCGCCCGAGCTGGAGGCGCGGATCGCCGGTTTCGCCCATGACATCGCCGCCGCGCTGGATTCGGACGCCGACGAGGTGCTGGTGGTGGGCCATTCCTCGGGGGCGCATCTGGGCGTTTCGATCGTCGCCGACGTGATCCGTGCCGGCGCCGTCCGCGTCGGCGGGCCGGAGCTGGCCCTCCTCACGCTCGGGCAGGCGATCCCGATGCAGAGCTTCCTGCCCAGCGCGGCGCGCCTGCGCGGGGATCTGGCGTTTCTCGCCGGCAGCGACGCGCTCACCTGGGTGGACGTCTCCGCGCCGGGCGATGGATGCACCTTCGCCCTGTGCGACCCCGTATCGGTCAGCGGCGTGGCGCCGGAGGGCAAGCGGTGGCCGCTGGTGATCTCTGCGGCCTTTTCCAGAACGCTGCGGCCCGAGACCTGGAGGCGCAACAAGTGGCGCTTTTTCCGCCTGCATTTCCAGTATCTGCGCGCCTTCGACAATCCGGGCGATTACGACTATTTCGCGATCACGGCGGGGCCGCGCTTTCTGTCGGATCGTTTTGCGGGGCACGCCCCTTCTCCCAGCCGGAAGGAGACGCCGTTGAGCCCCCATACCGCCGTCGGGGCGCCGTGACGCGGCCGCCCAAACCCGCCGCGCGGCCCGACAGGGTCTCGCTGCTGCAGTATCTGCGGCTGTTTCGGCGCGATCTCCTCTCGGCCCAGCCCGACCGGCTCTATGGCGCGTGGATGGCGGAGTTCCGCACGCCGTTCTTCCGCTCCTATCTGTGCAACGACCCCGCGCTGTTGCGGCTGGTCCTGCAGGAGCGGCCCGACGACTTCCCGAAATCGGGGCGCATCAACGAGGGGCTGCGCCCGCTTCTGGGCCGGTCGGTGTTCGTCACCAACGGCGCACTGTGGAAGCGCCAGCGCCGGATCATCGACCCGGCCTTCGAGGGCGGCCGGCTGCGCGATACTTTTCCGGCGATGTGGGCGGCCGGGCAGGCGGCCGTCGCGCGGCTGGGCGCGTTGGAGGGGCCCGTGGAGATCGAGGCGCAGACCAGCCACGCCGCCGCCGACGTGATCTTTCGCACGCTCTTCTCGATCCCGATCGAGCACGAGATCGCCGCACAGGTCTTTTCCGAGTTCCGCGCCTATCAGCGCACGCAGCCGCTGCTGAACCTCGCGGCCTTCGTTCCGCTGCCGCGCTGGATGCCGCGCCTGCACCGCCGGGGCACGCGGCGGGCGGCGCGCGCGATCCGCGCGCTGATCACCCGCCTGACCGCCGAGCGGATGGAGCGCATCCACGCCGGCGACGCGCCCGACGATCTGGCCACCAAGATCATGACGACCGCCGATCCCGAAACGGGCGAGCGGTTCGACACGCAGGAGATGGTCGATCAGGTCGCGATCTTCTTCCTCGCCGGCCACGAGACCAGCGCCTCGGCGCTGGCCTGGGCGCTCCATGTCCTGGCGCTCTACCCCGAGGTTCAGGCGCGCGTGGCCGCCGAGGCCGGCGCGGTGCTCGACGACGACGCGCCGGATTTCGCGCAGGTCGGGCGGCTGCGTTTTACCCGCGACGTGTTCCGCGAGGTGCTGCGGCTCTATCCGCCGGTGCCCATGATGGTGCGCGAGGCGCGCTGTCCCGAAACGTTCCGCAAGCGCCGCGTGCGGCGCGGAAGCCAGGTCGTGCTCAGCCCGTGGCACCTGCACCGTCATCGCAGGCTGTGGGACGCGCCCGACGATTTCGACCCCGACCGCTGGCAGCGCCCCGAGGGCCGGGCCTCGGCGCGGACGGCCTATATGCCGTTTTCGGCCGGGCCGCGTGTGTGCACGGGCGCCGGCTTTGCCATGGTCGAGGGCGTGCTGCTGCTGGCGATGCTGGCGCGCGCCTATCGGTTCGAACGGGTGAGCGGCCGCGACCCGGTGCCGGTGGCGTATCTGACGGTGCGGGCGCGCGAGGGCATATGGCTGCGCGTCACGCCGCGCGGGCCGCGCGCGGAGCAATAGGTGACTCTGTGGTCACTGTTTTCCTGCCCAAATGCCCGCTTTGCGACATATTCGGGTGATTGAGTCATCGCCCAAGACCCGAAACGACAAAAGGCACGGCTGCCATGACAGGATCGCCGCGCACTGACGCAACCTTTGCCCCGGCCCGGATCGGTGCGGCCACATGGATGCAGATATTGCAGCGGATGGCCGCCCTCATGGACCAAACCGGCAGCGCTATGGCGCTGGCCGATCCGGCATTGCGGATTACCCGGGTCAATGACTGTTTCACCGCGCTGACCGGCCGCGCGCCCAACGAGGTGATCGGCCGCGATCTGGGCGAGCTGCTGCGCGACGACGATCATGCGCCGCGGGGCGGCCCCCGCCCCCATGCCGCGATCAATCCGGTCCGTGACGAGGCCGGCGCGCTGGCGGGCCATGTCTGGGTGGCCGTGCAAGGCGGAACGGGGCACGCGCGGGATGCGTCTGAGCGGCTGTCCCGGGCGGTCGAGGCGATGGCGGAGGCGTGCGTGGCCTTCGACGCCGATGACCGGCTGATCGCCTGCAACCGGTGCTATCGCGACATGCACCCCGAGCTGACCGATATTCTGGTGCGGGGGACACCCTTTGAGGCGATCGCGCGCGCGGGGTTGGCGCGCGGGGTCCATAACGTCGCCCCTGGCGGGGAGGAGGATTGGCTCGCGCGCCGTCTGGCCGCTCATGCCGGCGGCGGATGCGCCCTCGACCTCCCGCTGGCGGGCGGGCGCCGGCTGCGCGCGGTCGAGCTGGCGCTGCCGGATGGCTGCCGGGTGGGGCTGGGCGTGGATATCACCGCGCACGGGCCGCCCGAGCAACACCTCGGTGACATCATCGACGGCGCGGTGGCCGGAACGTGGGAGCTCGATCTTGCCACGGAACGGATGACCGTGAACGCGCGCTGGGCGCAGATGATCGGCTTCGATCTCGACGAGATCGCGCCGCTCACCCTCGCGGGATGGCAGAGACTGCTCCATCCCGTCGATCTGCTCAAGCTGGCGGCGCTGGAGCGCGGCGGGCAGGAAGGCGCCGACGGGCATTTCGAACACGAGCTGCGCCTGCGGCACAAGCTGGGGCACTGGGTCTGGGTGCTCGCGCGCGGGCGGGTCGTGCGGCACGACGCCGAAGGACGCGCGCGTTCCATCGCCGGCGTGACCCTGGACATCACCGAACGCAAGCGGCTGGAGGAGACGCTCACCGTCGAGCGCGACTATCTCGCCCAGCTCATGGACACCAGCATCTCGGGGATCATCGCATTCGACGCGGCGGGGCGAATCGTTTTCGCCAACAAGGAAAGCGAGCGCATCCTCGGTCTGCCGCGGGCGGAGATGGAGGGCCTGCGTCACGACGATCCTGGCTGGCGAATCAGGGCGGTGGATGGCGGCCCGTTTCCGGCTGCCGCGCTGCCGGTGCGCCGGGTTCTCGACCACGGCGAGACGGTGCGCGACACCCGCCTTTCCATTACCTCGCCCGAAGGGGAGCCGCGCATCCTGTCGGTCAATGCCGCCCCCGCCGGCGCGAGCGGTATCAATGCCCGGGTCGTCTGCTCGCTCGCCGACATCACCGGCCAGGTGCGCTCGGAGACGGCCCTGCGCGGGGCCATCGACCGGGCGGAGCATCTGGCCACCCATGACACGCTCACGGATCTGCCCAACCGCGCGCTCTTTCGCGACAGGCTGGGCCGGGCGCTCGACGACACCGCGGCAATGGGGGAGAAGCTCGGGCTGCTTTTTCTCGATCTCGACGATTTCAAAAACATCAATGACAGCCTCGGCCACAGCTTGGGCGACGATCTGATCCGCCAGGTCGCGGGGCGTTTGCGCGGCGTGCTGGGGCCGGGTGTCACGCTGGCACGTCTGGGTGGCGACGAGTTCACCGTGCTGCTGCCGCGGACCTCGGTGACGCAGACCCGCGCGACGGCCGAGGCCCTGCTCGACTCGCTCGCCCGCTCCTTTCACCTGGGGGGCAGCGAGGTCTATCTCAGCGCCAGCATCGGCGTGGTCATCAGCCCCGATGACGGCAACAACCGCGAAGACCTCATGCGCAATGTCGATATCGCGATGTACCGGGCCAAGGCGTGCGGGCGCAGCCAATTCGCGCTGTTCAACGCCGATCTGCGCGATCAGCTCGACCGGCGCAGCGCGATCTCGCAGGCGCTGCGGCGCGGGCTCGCGGAAAACCGTTTCCGCCTGCTGCTCCAGCCCAAGTTCGACCTGTCCAGCCCGCCCCGGCTGGCCGGAGCGGAGGCCCTGCTGCGCTGGAGCGATCCGGGTCTCGGGCCGGTCAGCCCCGGCGAATTCATCCCGATCGCCGAAAGCACCGGCCTTATCCGCGACATCGATCTGCACGTCCTCGGCCTGCTCACGCCGTTGCTTGCGGGCTGGGGCGCGGCGGCCGGCGGGCTTGTCGTCGCCTTCAACGTGTCGGCCCAGAGCCTCCAGCGCCCCGACTTCGCCGACGCCGTGCTGCACCGGCTGGCCCGGCACGGCGTGCCCCCTTCCCGCGTGCAGGTGGAGCTGACCGAGGGCGCGCTGATGACCCAGCCCGAACGGACGATCGCCAATATCGACAGGCTGCGCGCGGCCGGCATCCGTACCGCGATGGACGATTTTGGGACGGGGTATTCCTCGTTGAGCTATCTCACCCGGCTGCCCCTGTCGGAACTCAAGATCGACAAGAGTTTCGTCAACGGGCTGGAGGCGCCCGCCTCCGGCGGGGCGGCAATCGTCAAGGCGATTCTGGGCATGTCGCGGGGGCTCGGGCTGCGCACGGTGGCCGAAGGCGTGGAAAGCCGCGCCCAGCTCGACTGGCTGCGCCGGCATGGGTGCGAGATCGTTCAGGGCTATTATCTGGGCCGGCCGCAGGAGACGGGCGACTTCGCGCGTCAGCATTTTGTCCCTGCCGCGGCGTGAGGGCGCTCAGCGCTCCGAGTCGCGGTAATGGCGCAGCACATAGACCCGGATCGCCGAGGCGAGCCCCGTCGACAGGTCGCGCTCGGCGTCGATCTCGGCGGCCAGCGCGTTGACGGGCTGGCCGCGTGCAGCGGCGATCTCGCGGAAGGCGTGCCAGAAATCCTCTTCCAGCGAAACGCTGGTGCGGTGGCCGCGCAGGGTCAGCGACCGCTTGACGGGGCGCCCGCTCACTCGGGTTCCTCGCGCCGGTGGGCGTCGAGTCGGGCGCGGGCGGCCTTTGCCTCGGCCTCGGCGCGCGCCCGCTCCGCCTTTGTCCGGCCGAACTTCGCTGCGTTGGCGTCGCCGGCGGCGCGCTTTTCGGCGCGCACACGGGCCTTGCGGGCCGCGCGCAGATTGACCGGCTTGCCCGTCATCCGCTCCTGGGCCCGATCATGTCCTCGGGGCGCACCACGCGGTCGAATGTCGCCTCGTCCACGAATCCCAGCCGCACGGCCTCCTCGCGCAGGGTGGTGCCGTTCTTGTGGGCCGTCTTGGCGACCTTCGTGGCGTTGTCGTAGCCGATCTCGGGCGCCAGCGCCGTGACCAGCATCAGCGACTCGCGCATCAGCTTGCCGATGCGGTCGGTATTGGCCTCGATGCCGCTGACGCAGTTGTCGGTGAAGGCCGTGGCGGCGTCGCCCAGAAGCTGCATCGACTGCAGCACGTTGTAGGCGATCATGGGCTTGTAGACGTTGAGCTCAAAATGCCCCTGGCTGCCGGCGAAGCCCACCGCCGCGTCGTTGCCCATGACATGCGCGCAGACCTGGGTGAGGGCCTCGCACTGGGTGGGGTTGACCTTGCCGGGCATGATCGAGCTGCCCGGCTCGTTTTCCGGCAGGATCAACTCGCCCAGCCCCGAGCGCGGCCCCGAGCCGAGGAAGCGGATGTCGTTGGCGATCTTGAACAGGCTGGCCGCGACGGTCTTGAGCGCACCCGACATCTCGACCATCGCGTCATGCGCGGCCAGCGCCTCGAACTTGTTGGGCGCGGTGACCAGCGGCAGGCCGGTTATCGCGGCCATGTTCGAGGCGACCATCTCGCCCCAGCCCTTGCGCGTGTTGAGCCCGGTGCCCACCGCGGTGCCGCCCTGGGCGAGCTCGGATATCGCCGGCAGCGCGGCCTTCACCCGCCGGATGCCCATGGCCACCTGATGGGCGTAGCCCGAGAACTCCTGCCCCAGCGTCAGCGGGGTTGCATCCTGGGTGTGGGTGCGCCCGATCTTGATGATATCCTCGAAGGCCGTCGCCTTTGCGTCGAGCGCCGCGTGCAGCTTCTCCAGCCCCGGCAGGACCACGTCGCGGGCGGTGGTGGCGGCGGCGATGTGCATCGCGGTGGGGAAGGTGTCGTTCGAGGACTGCCCCATGTTGCAGTGATCGTTGGGGTGGACCGGCTCCTTCGAGCCGATCTCGCCGCCCAGCATCTCGATCGCGCGGTTGGCGATCACCTCGTTGGCGTTCATGTTGGACTGCGTGCCCGACCCCGTCTGCCAGACCACCAGCGGGAAATGGTCGTCGAGCTTGCCCTCGACCACCTCCTGCGCCGCGGTCGCGATGGCCTTGCCGCGCCGGTCGTCGATGTCGCCGAACTCCATGTTCGCCTCGGCGCAGGCCTTCTTGATGACGCCCAGCGCACGGATGACGGCGACCGGCTGCCTTTCCCATCCGATGGGGAAATTCCTCAGCGACCGCTGGGTCTGCGCGCCCCAGTAGCGGTCGGCGGGAACCTCGAGCGGGCCGAAGCTGTCGGTTTCGGTGCGTGTGGCGGTCATGCGCGGGGCCTCCTGCTGATGTCGCCGAGGCTATAATCCGCGCCGTGGCGAAACGCAATCTGCCGCCAGCGAGGTGCTATTTGCGGAACTTGTCGAGGCTGACGACCTCGGCCTCCCTGGGGCTGTCCTCGCCGTCGCCCTCGCCCTCGGCATCCTCGCTCATCGGGGCCTCGTCGTCGCCCTGGTCCTCTTCGGAATGCGATTCGAAGCGCAGCCCGAATTCCACCGACGGATCGACGAAGGTCGAGATCGCGTCGAACGGCACGTAGAGCGGCTCGGGGCTGTCGCCGAAATTCAGCGTGATGGCGAACCCGTCCTCATCGACCCGCAGATTGTCATACCAGTTCTGGATGACGATGGTGATTTCCTCGGGATAGCGCTCATGCAGCCAGTCCGCCATCTGCAGATCGGGGTGACGGGTGTTGAGCGTGATGAAGAAGTGATGCTGGCCCGGCAGCCCCTCGGCCGCGACCTTTTCGAGAACCTCGCGGATGAGGCCGCGCATCGCCTGATGCATCAGATTGCCGTAGTTGATCGAACCGGTCATCGCGCTTCCTGTCGCCATGGTCTCTCTCCAGCATAGGCAATTCGCGCTTGAAGGAAAGGGGCGGGGGCGTGGTTTTGCGTGCGTCGCCGCCGGCGGATGGGCGACCGCCAAGGCAATATCTTAGCCCGCCCCAGGCGCGCAGGCGATGGAAAACGCCCCGAAGCGCGGCGCAGTCGTCCCGAAAATGTGAATTGGGGAGTGCAGGCTTCTGTTGCCAGGTGCCTGCGAACCCCGCCTTACGCTGCTAGGCGCAAGGGCTTAAGTTTCGGTCTCGTTACTGCTTACGCAGCAACGGCGACCGGAGCACGGTTGTCGTTGGCAACTGTACTTTGTGCACCGATAACGGTGGTAGCTCACCGGGCGAAAGCAACACCTTTACACGTTCGTCGATCCTGTTTCGGCCCCATGCCCCCCAACGCGGGTGATCTGGTGGAGCCGCCGGGTACCGCCCCCGGGTCCGATCCGCTTATTCCGTGCGCGTTTATCGCCATAGTCCCTTGCGGGACACCTCCAATATAGGCGCGCGCGCCGTGCCGCTCAAGGGGTGACGGCGCGGGCTGCGGCGCTTGGGGGCGGAGGGCCTTGCCAGTGCGCAACCGCGATGCTGCCACGCGTCGACAGTCAGGGGCGCGGCGCAGACGGCTATTGCCCGCGCGCGCGCTGGGCCCTAATGAGGGCGCAACAACGGCTCGGGAAGGCGGATAGACTGCGATGAAACTGAAACACGATACTTGGGTCGTCGTTGCCGACGGGCGGAAATTCCTCGTCCTGCGCAACAACGGCGATACCGAATTCACCGATCTGCGCGTCATGAACAAGACCGAGATCGAAAACCCGCCCACCCGCGAGCAGGGCACCGACCGCCCCGGCCGGATGCCCGATGACGGCCAAAGCGGGCGCAGCGCGATGCCGGAGACAGACTGGCACGAGATCGAGGAGCGCAGATTCGCCGCCGAGCTCGGGCACAAGCTGCACGACTGGGCCGCGAAAAAGCGTTACACCGATCTGGTCGTCATCGCCGACCCGCGGACGCTGGGCAATCTGCGCGACGAATACACCCAGGATGTCAAGAGCCGGCTGATTCACGAGATCGACCGTGACTATACCGGCCACACCGTCACCGATATCGAGGCCGTGCTCAACGCGGCCACGCCCGCGGGCTGAGGCGCCTGCGGCGGCTGTTGGGCTCCGGCCCGCCCGCCGCCGCCTCCCGGGCGCGGCTCAGAGGGCGAATTCGGCGCGTTCCTCCGGGGCGAGCTGCTCGATCAGGCCGGTCTCCCAGGCAAGATAAGTGCGCGAGGCGTCCAGATCGCCGTCATGGCGGCCATGGGCGAACCACGTCACATCCGGGCTTTCGAGAACCGGCGGCGTGTTGGGGGTGGCCTCGAACGCCGCGCCTGCGGCCTTGAGGGCGTCGCTGCCGCCCTCGACAAGGCTCACCCGGCCATGGCCGCGCTCGAGGAATTCGCGCGCCGCCAGAACCCCGCGCGCCGAATCGTCGCCGATCACGAAGACATGCTCGCCGCGCGCGACAGGCAGCGCCTCCAGCTCGGGGCGGGTGCCCCAGACCGCGCCGGCGACATGCCCGGCCCTGTAGGCATCGGACTGTCTGACATCGATGAATCGCCCCTCGCCGCGCTTGACCGCCGCGAGGGCATCCTGTGCGCGGGTGGTCGGGACATCCTCGACCGCAAGCACGGGCAGTTGGCGCGGCGGCAGGGCGCGCAGGGCGTCGTCGATGCGGGCCACCCACACCTCGTAGCCCAGCCGGCCGAGCCAGAATGCAGCCAGCGCCGCGCGCGCACCGAGATCGTCGGCAAGCACGATCCGCGCATGGCGCACGCCGACCCAGTGGTCGGTCGCCTGAACGATCTGTCCCGACAGGGCGTGGGTGAAGGCCGCGAGCGGATCGTCGGCGGCTTCGCCGGCCGAGCGGACATCGAACAGGAAGGTGGTCCGGTCCGGCTCTTCGAGCATGACCGAGACCTGCGCCGCGGTGGTACGCGGTATGCCCTCGTCGTCCATGAAGGCGTCCGCGCGCGTGCGGGTCTCCTCGGCGGCGGCACCGTCGAGGGCGGGCATCGGATCGGCCGTGTTGCCGCGCAGCAGCTCGCGGCCCGACAGCGCCCAGCCCTGGGTGCCGTTCTCCAGCGCGTAGATTTCGCGCTCGGGGAAAAACCGGCCCAGCCCCAGCGCGCCGATGATTCCGCGCGTGCGCCCCGCGCATGTCAGCACGATGGGCGCCTCGTC
Organism: Rhodobacteraceae bacterium WD3A24; assembly: GCA_002967695.1. Taxonomy (GTDB): domain Bacteria; phylum Pseudomonadota; class Alphaproteobacteria; order Rhodobacterales; family Rhodobacteraceae; genus Alkalilacustris. The sequence goes on from PUHN01000032.1 coordinate 11,665, forward strand.
GGCTACCGCGGCCGGCATCCGGTGGGCCAGCTCGCCATTGGGCACACAGGCCGCGCCGGGGATCATCATCTTGGAATATTCGGCCGGGGGGCGCGTGTCGAAGAAATGCATCGCGCGGCCTTCTTCCTTCCACTTGGCCAGCGTCTCGGGGCCGATGGTGCGGGGGTGCCAGACATGCTCGGCCAGTTCGCCCAGCGTCTTGGAGGGCACATTGACGCCCTTGTAGAGGCGCAGCCCGGCCTGCGCCCATGCCGGCGTTCCGCCCTCGACCACGCTGATATCGGTGTAATCCATCGCCGTGAGGGCCCGCGCGGCCCGGCCCGCGATGCCGTCGCCGCCGTCGATCAGCATCACCGGCACGTCCCGGCGCGGCACGATATGGCGGACGCGATCCTCGAAGAGGCTCCAGGGGCAGGGAACGGCGAAAAGCGGATGGCCCTCGGAAAAGGGGCCGGCCTCGCGCACATCGAGGAAGGCATGTTCGTCGCCCTCGTGGATGCGGGCCTTTGCCTGCTCGGGTGAGAGATGCTTGGTCATGCGGCGTATCCCTTGGGTTCGCGGCCCGCGAAGAACTCCGCGAGCGCCGGTTCGATCAGATCGGGGCGCTGCTCGGCCGGGTAGTGGCCGGTCGGCACGGCAAAGCCACGCAGATCGTCGGCCCATTCGGCCCAGGCCTCGAGCGGGCGGAAATGCCGCCCGCAATGGCTGTTGGCGCCCCATATCGCGAGCACCGGACAGGTGATCCTGCGGCGGCCGTAATCCGCGGTGTCCATTTCCAGATCGACGCCGACGGTGGCGCGGTAATCCTCGCAGACGGCATGAATCTGTTCGGGCGTGGTGCAGCGCTTGTACTCGGCCATCGCGCGCGGGTCGAAGATGTCGAGCCCCACGCCCTTCTTGTTGAGCTTGTAATCGATGTAATAGTCGAGATCGGCGCAGAGCAGTCTTTCGGGAAACGGCGCCTTTTGTGCCATGAAGAACCAGTGATAGCTTTCCAGCCCCCAGCCGAGCGTGACATTCGTCAGGACGTGATGTGTCGGCACGATGTCGAGCAGCGCGAGGCGGTCGATGCGCTGGGGCGCGTCGAGGGCCATTCGGAACCCCACCCGCGCGCCCCGGTCGTGCCCGGCCACGCCAAAGCGGCGATGGCCCAGCGCGTCCATGACCTCCAGCACGTCCTGCCCCTGCGCGCGGAAGGAATAGGCGGCGTGGTCGTCGCCGCCGTCGGGTTTGGAGCTGTCGCCGTAGCCGCGCAGGTCGACCGCGACCACGGTGAAATGCTCCGCCAGCCCCGGCGCGACCTTGTGCCAGCTCACATGGGTGAGGGGATTGCCGTGCAGGAGCGCCAGCGGCGGCCCCGATCCGCCCACGGCGAGGTTGATCTCTGCCCCGCGGGTGCGGATGCGCTCATAGGTGAAGCCCGGCAACAGGCTGCGATCGGGTTCGCGGGCATGGGACGGCATATTATCACCCCTGAAACTGTCATCTGTCGGCAATTCTATAAGTCCGGCATGCGGCTTGCAACGCGGCGGCAATGCGGGGGTTGCCGCCCGTCAGGCGTAGTTGTTATTGCAACTACTAATGCGCCGGACTATGATGCCGCGTCAAGAGCGCGAGATGCGGGAACCAAGGAGGAGACGCCGTGGCCATCGTTGACGTCAAGTCGGAGATCACCGGCAATGTCTGGAAGATCGTGGCCGAGCCCGGCCAGAGCATGGAGGAGGACGAGCCGATCCTCATCCTCGAATCGATGAAGATGGAAATTCCGGTCGCCAGCCCCGAGGACGGGGTGGTCACCGAGATCCTCGTCAATGAAGGCGACGTGATCACCGAGGGCACCGTCGTTGCCCGGATCGAGGCCTGAGGCCGCGATGAAACGTCTGCTGGTCGCCAACCGTGGCGAGATCGCCCGCCGGATATTCCGCACCGCCCGCGAGTTGGGCATCGAGACGGTCGCGGTCCATTCCCAGGCCGATGCCGGCGCCGCCCATGTCGCCGAGGCCGACCACGCCGTCGCCATCGGCCCGGCGTCTGCGCGTGAAAGCTATCTGGACGCCGGCCGCGTCCTGGAGGCCGCGCGCAGCAGCGGGGCCGACGCGGTTCATCCCGGCTATGGCTTCCTTTCGGAGAATGCCGAATTTGCCGAGGCGGTCATGGCGGCCGGGCTGAAATGGATCGGCCCGGCTCCCGACACCCTGCGCGACATGGGCGACAAGAATCGCGCCCGCGCGCTGGCCCGGGCGGCGGGCGTGCCCGTGGTGCCGGGAAGCGACCCGCTTGACCTCGCCGCGCCCGTCACGATCCGCGCGGCGGGCGCGGAGGTGGGCTATCCGCTGCTGGTCAAGGCCGCAGCCGGGGGTGGCGGCATCGGTATGCGGCGCGTGGACGACCCGGACAAGCTGGTCGAGACCGTCGCGGCGACGCAGTCGATGGCGCAGAAGGCCTTCGGCGACGGGACGGTGTTCCTGGAGCGCTTCGTCCCCAAGGCGCGCCATGTCGAGATTCAGGTCTTCGGCTTCGGCAATGGCGAGGCGGTGCATCTGTTCGAGCGCGACTGTTCGCTGCAGCGGCGTTTCCAGAAGGTGATCGAGGAAAGCCCCGCGCCGAACCTGCCCGACGCCGTGCGCGCGCGCATGGCCGAGGCCGCCGTCGCCCTGTGCCGCGAGATTCGATACAGCGGCGCCGGGACGATCGAGTTCATCGTGGACGCCCATACGCACGAGGCGTTCTTCCTGGAGATGAACACCCGCATCCAGGTGGAACACCCCGTCACCGAAATGGTGACGGGCCGCGATCTCGTGGCGATGCAGCTCGCGCTGGCAGATGGCGCGCCGAGCGTCGTCGATCAGGCCAGCATCGCGACATCGGGTCATGCCGTGGAGTGCCGGCTGTATGCCGAGAACCCGGCAAAGATGTTCATGCCCGCCCCCGGCACGCTGTCGCGTTTTGTCCTGCCCGAGCCCCATGCGGGGCTGCGCATCGACAGCGGCTACCGCGAGGGCGACGAGGTCACGCCGCATTACGATCCGATGCTCGCCAAGATTATCGGCCGCGGTGCCGACCGCGCCGCCGCGCGCGCCGCGGCCGCCGAGGCCCTGCGCGGACTGCAGGTCGAGGGGATCGCCACCAATCGCGATTTTCTCATTGCCTGCCTGGAAGATCCGGCCTTTGCCGCCGGTGACGTCCATACCGGCTTCATCGACGAAAACCGAAAGGCGCTGCTCGCGCGCATCCCGACGAAAGGAGCTTGATCATGACGACCGAATCCCAAGCCTTGATGCGGCCCCTCTGGATGTCGCGGGCCGGCGGCCATCCGTGGATCGCCCGGGGCGCGCTGATCCTTGTCGGCACGGCGCTTCTCGCGCTCAGCGCGCGCGTTCAGGTGCCGATGTGGCCCGTTCCGGTCACCATGCAGACCTTCGCGGTGCTGGTCATCGCGCTCGCCGGGGGCGCGCGCATCGCCGCGACGATCGTCGCGGCCTATCTGCTTGAGGGCGCGATCGGCCTGCCCGTTTTCGCGGCCGGGGGCGGGGTCGCCTATCTCACCGGGCCGACGGCCGGCTATCTCTACGGCTTTCTCGCCGCCGCGCTCGTTGCCGGCCATCTCGCCGACAGGGGCTGGGCGCGGGGCATCGTCGGGGCCGGGGCAGCGTCGGTCGTGGCGATGGCGGTGATCTATGCTCTCGGGGCGTCCTGGCTGGCGGTTTTCGTGGGCGTGGAGGCCGCGCTCGTCAACGGTGTCGCGCCGTTCCTTCCGGGCGATGCGCTCAAGATCGCTCTCGCCGCGGTCGCGCTCCCGGCGGCGGGGCGGTTTATGGGCCGTGCCGGGTGAGGGGGCGGCGTTGACCCCGGCGCCCGCGCCGCGACGCTTTCGCGCGCGGCGCCGTTCTGGCAAGAGGAAGGGGGATCGCGACGGTCACGGAGGATGACTTGGTCGGAAAACTCGCTGCCGGCGACAATGCCGAGCCCGACGAGATCGTCGCGGCGCTCAAGCGCCTTGGCTTTACCGAATATGAAAGCCGCATCTACATCCGCCTGATCCGTCAGGCGGGGCCGACGACGGCCTACGAGATCTCCAAGCGGGCCGGGGTGCCCCGGCCCAACACCTACAACGCGCTCGAAAGCCTCGCCCGGCGCGGGGCGGTCCTGCCGGTCAGCGAGAGCCCGGTGCGCTACGTGGCCGCCGAGCCCAAGGAATTCCTCCAGCGGCTCGCCCGGCAGACGAGCACCCTGTGCGAGGATGTCGGCGACTGGCTCACCGAACTCTCCCCCGAGGGCGGCGACGCCTATGTCTGGACGATGTCGGGCGAGACGGCCGTCCACGACAAGATCGACGCGCTCATTGCCGGCGCCCGTGAGAACCTGATGATCAAGGCGCCCGACGACATCCTGCGGCGCCACAAGACGACGCTGTCGGAGGCCGGGGCGCGCGGGCTGGAGATGCTGATCATCGTCTTCGGCCCGGATGCCGACGAGTTCACTTTTGGCCCCGCCTGCCGGACCTTCATCCACGAGGGCAACGGCGTGCGCATGGGCAGCACCGACAACCTGTTCACCATCGCGGCCGATCACCGCGAGATGGTCACCGCCCGGCTCGCCGGCGATGTGATCGCGGTGCACACCCGCAACGGACCCATCGTGAACATGGCCGAGTCGCTGATCCGGCATGATTACTACATGGCCGAGATCTTCGCGAAATTCGGCGCGCAGATCGCCGAGGCCTTCGGGCCCCATCTGCGCGATCTGCGGCTGGCCTGCTTTACCGAGGAACAGGTGGCCTCCTTCAAGGCGAAAACCGGGCTGGGCTGAGCCGCAGCCCGAACTCCGCCGCGTGCGGGCCTATGTCTTGTCCCTCGCGGCCAGGCGCCGCTCCATGTGCCCGACGATCGACAGGGCGCGTGCCATCGGCGCGATCTCGTCGAAGATGGGCAGGCCGACCGCCCGCGCACGGTCGCGATACTCGCGCCGGGTCTGGTCCAGCTCGGGCGAGCCGTCGCTGCGCAGGGCCAGCGCGACATGGGCCACGCCGGGCCACTTCTCCAGCGCCTGCTCGATCACCGTGAACAGGTTGCCGATCGGGTCCACGCTGCCGCGTCCGACGAAAGCGGCAAGGTTGAGGTGCATCGCCACCGCGTCGGGGCGGGCGTGTTCGAGCACATGGTCGAGGATCTCGCCCGCGATCCAGCCCTCCTTTTCCTGAAGCGTGGCCACCGGCGTGTCGATGGGGTTGAGCACGCTGGTCCCCGGCGGCAGGCCCATCGCGTCGAGCGCCTCCAGCGCCTTTCCGGTGAAGGGAGTGACGTCGAGCCCCACGCCGGCGAAGGCGTCGGTGCCCAGCACGCTGGAGCCGCCGCCATTGCCGAACAGCGTGACCTCGCGCGTGGGCTTGGCCGGGCGCAGCTCGAAATGCTGCAGCGCGAGAAGCGCGTCGATGAACTCGTCGAGGGTCGAGACGAGCACCACGGGCAATTGCGCGGCCAGCGCGTCCCACGCCTTGTCATCGCCCGCCAGCGCGCCGGTGTGCGATGCCGCGGCCTGCTGCCCCTGCGCGGTTCGCCCGCCCTTGAGCACGACGACCGGCTTGGCGCGGGGGTGCGTGCGCAACAGGTCGAAAAAGGCGCGGCCTTCGCGGATATCCTCGATATAGAGGCCAACGGCGCGGGTCTGGGGGTCGTCGAAGTAGTATTCGACCAGCTCGTGGGGCTGCACGTCGGCGCTGTTGCCCAGCGTTGCCAGCCCGCTCAGCCGCAGCCCGCGCCATTGGCCACGCTTGATGATGTCGGTCGAAAGCCCGCCCGACTGCGAGACGATGCCGATATTGCCCGCCTCCTTCGGCGCGTTCGACGGAAAGGTCAGCCCGCCGCGCGGCGAATAGGTGCCCAGGCAGTTCGGGCCCAGCACGCGCACGCCGGCCGCGCGGGCCTTTTCCACCAGCTCGGCCTGAAGGGCGCGGCCTTCCTCGACCTCGCCGAACCCCGACGAGATCACCTGCGCGACGTGCAGCCGGCCCTTGGCCGCCTCGATGATGCCGGGGATGCGCCGGGCGCCGACCGCGATATAGGCATAGTCGATCACCTCGGGCGCCGCCTCGATCGAGGGGTAGGCGGTCAGGCCCTCGATCGTCTCGGCCTTGGGGTGGATCGGGTAGATGTTGCCCGCAAAGCCGAAATCGCGCAGCCGGCGGATGAAGGTGTTGGCGATGGCGACATCCTCGCGTGAGGCGCCCAGCACCGCGACGCTGCGCGGCTCGAACAGCGGGCGGAACGCCTCGCGCGGGCCGGTCGCGGGATGCGACAGGGGTGCCGGCGCGGCCCCGTCCGACAGGATGACGCGGGCATCGACCGCCGTCGCCCCGCTGCCCGAGACGATCACCGGGTTGAGGTCGAGCTCGGCGACTTCGTCCTGAAGGGTCGTCAGCAGGCCGTTCTCGCCCCCAAGCGCGAGCATCACCCGCACCAGCGCCTCCTCGTCCACGGCCGCCTCGCCGCGCGCGCCCTCCAGCAGGGCGTGGCCCTTCAGCTCGGACAGCATGTCCCGCGCCGCCTCGGCGTCGATCGGGCAGATCCGGAACGAGACGTCCTTGAGGATCTCGACGAAGATGCCGCCGAGCCCGACCATCAGCATCGGGCCGAACTGCGGGTCGCGCAGGCCGCCGATGACGACCTCGCGCCCCTGGGGGGCCATTTCCTCGATCAGCCAGCCCTCGACATGGGCAGCGGAAATCGCGGGTTTCGCCGCCATCTCGCCGATGGCGGCGGCGACCGCGCCGGCGTCTTCGAGCCCCAGCGCGACGCCGCCCGCATCCGACTTGTGCAGGATGTCGGGCGAGACGACCTTGACCACGAAGGGCGCGCGCATCTCGCCCGCCAGCCGCGCCGCGTCGTCGGCCGTGGCGGCGACGGCCGAGCGCGGCGCGTCGATGCCGAAGCTGGCCAGCAGCGCCTTGCCGTCGGCCTCGGTCAGGGCAGTACGCCCGTCCTTGCGGGCGCGCGCGATCAGGTCCGCCGCGGCGGTTTCGGAATGAGTCATCGCGCCCTCCATCAGTAGCTCGTGGGCCATGCGTGCATCAGGCGCTGGCCCAGCCCGCCGTTGAGCCTGCGCTGGTGAATCTCCAGCGCGCGGATGATGTAGTCGCGCGTCTCCTGCGGCTTGATGACGTCATGGGCCGAGAAGATCTCGGCCATGTCCCAGACCTCGAGATCCTTCTGGATCTCGGCCAGCGCGTCCTCGAAGCCTTCGTCCCCGGCGGTCAGGTTGTGGACGATGCTGGTGGCGAAGACCGGGTCCATGAACGAGATCTCGGCCATCGGCCAGGCGACCATCGTGTCGTTATGGGCACCGCCGCCCATGGCGACATAGGCCCGCCCGTAGGCCTTGCGGCACAGCACCGTGACCTGCGGCACCGTCGTCAGGCAGGTCGCGTTCATGAAGTTCATGATGTGGCCGGGCGCGCCGCGCTTCTCGGCATCGGTGCCGACGACGAAGCCGGGCGTGTCCATCAGCCGGACGATGGGAATGTTGAAGCTGTCGCACAGCACCGTGAAGTCGACGATCTTGCGGCAGGCCTCGGCCGAAAGCGCGCCGCCGCCCACCTGCGGGTTGTTGGCGATCACGCCCACCGCCTTGCCGCCCAGCCGCGCCAGCGCGACCACCGCCGACTTGCCGAAGCGCGGCTTCATCTCGAACAGGCTGCCGGTGTCGAAGATCACCTCCATGATCTTCTTCATGTTGTAGACCTGCGTGCGCTGCTCGGGCATCAGCTCGAGGATGCGCTCCTGCTCCGCGCCCGATCCTTCGGGCACCTCCGCCGGTGCCGTAAGTTCCTTGTGGTTGTTGGGCATGTAGGACAGGAAGCGGCGGATCGCGGCCATCGCCTCCTCGTCGGTGTTGACGAACTGGTCGATCAGGCCGGTCTGCTCGGCATGGATGCGCCAGCCGCCCAGCTCTTCCAGCTCGACCTTCTCGCCGATGGCCATCGAGACCAGGCGCGGACTCGACACCGACATGATCGAGCCCTTCTTCATCACCGCGAAGTCCGAGCAGCAGCACATCCAGGCCGACGACCCGAACGCGGTGTCGAGCGCGGCGGCCGCCCAGGGCACCTCGCGCGTGCGGCGGAACTGGGTGATGTCGTTGCCCAGCATCTGACCCATGCCCTTCGAGCCCATCGCGTCGGGCAGGCGCGCGCCGGTGGACTCGCCCACATGCACGAAGGGGATGCCCTTCTCGTTGCAGGTCTTGCGGATATAACCCATCTTCTTGGAGTTCGTGGCCCCCGTCGAGGCGCCCTTGGTCGTGAAGTCGTTGACGACGACGCCCACGTCGCGCCCCTCGATGAGGCCGAAGCCTGTGATCTTGCCGTCGCGGGGGGTCTTGGCGGCCTCCTTGGGCGAGAAGGACGAGCGGCCAAGCAGGCCCACCTCGAAGAAGCTGCCCGCATCGACCAGCGCCTCGACGCGCTGCTCGGCGTTCAGCTGGCCGGCCTCGGCCCGTCTGGCGAGCTTGGCCTCCCCGCCCATCGCCGCGGCCTCGGCGCGCCGGCGGTCGAGCTCGGCCAGAATGTCCTCATGTGGCATGGTCGATCCTCTCGGTCAGGTATGGGTGACAATCTCGGTGGTCGCCGCTTCGAGCGCGGCGCGGTCGAGCCGGGGGCGGTAGCCCGGCTCCAGCATGATCGCGCCGTCCTCGAAGGGCAGCGGGTTCTCGAAAAGACGCCCGCGCGGCTTGAGAAAGCCGTTGAACTCGCCCGCGTTGCGTATCGTCGTGCGCGCCACGCAGGCCTCCAGCCAGGAATGGATCTCGCTGCCCAGACCGTCGCCCATCACCGGCTCCATGCCGTGGTCGCGCACGGCCTCCAGCGCTTCGCGCAGCAGCTCCATGCCGCCGAAGCGCTTGAGCTTGAGCTTGCAGAACCCCACCCCGGCGATCGTCCCCGCCCGCGCGATGTCGTCGAGCGAGCAGATCGGCTCGTCGAGCATCAGCGGCACGGGCGAGGCCGCGGCGACCGCAGCGTTAGCGTCCCAGTCGTCGGCGTGGCAGGGCTGCTCGAACAGCTCGATGCCCTCTGGGTCAAGGCCGCGGGCAAAGCGTATGGCGTCGTCGCGGCCGAAGGCGCGGTTGGCGTCGAGGCGCAGCGTGGCGCGCCCGCGCGCCGCGTCCTGCACGGCGCCGACGCGGGCGAGATCGGCGGCGACATCCTTGCCGACCTTGACCTTGAAGGTGCGAAAGCCCCTGGCGACGCCGTCGGCGATCTCGCCGGCGATGGCGTCGGGTTCGGTTTCGTTGACCGGGGCCAGCAGCGGCAGCCGGCAAGGCGCGCGAATCTCGGTGGCCTCGGGGTGGTCGAGCAGTTCGAACGCGGTCATGACCGCCGTCGCGGCGACCTTGCTTTCGCCGAACTCCTCGAGAATCGCCGCGCGCGCCGCCTCGGGTGCAAGGCCGATGCTGCGCGCGGCCCAGTCGTTCAGCCGTGCCCAGCCGCCCTCGCGGGTCTCCTCGCTCGATCCGGGCGAGATATGCGCATCGGCAAAGGCCGTCCGCCCGTCGCTGTCGGTGACACTCACCAGATAGGGTTCGAATGTCTCGAAGGTCCGGTAGGACAGGCGATAGGGCCGCGTGAGCGGAAGATCGAGCCGTCTTATCTCGACCGAGGTGATGCGTGCCATTCTTTCCTCCCGTCCTGTCGGGGCGGTCTCCGGGGAGATGCCGCGCGTCAGGCAAAATAGTAGTTGCAAAAGCTACTACGCATTTCTATCCTTTTGCAAGTCGTGACGGGCAATGCAAGCGATCCGTGGTGTTCGGCCCGGTCCGACCTGGTGCGAGGGGGCGCCGGCTCAGGATGCGGAACCTGACCAGACTACTGCCGGTGATCCTGGTCGCTGCCGCGGGCGGCTGGTTTGCCGACTGGCTGGGCCTTCCGCTCGCCTGGCTGATCGGCGCGGCGGTGGTGACGGCGGTGACGAGCCTCGCCGTGGCGCCGGTCCGGGTGCCCGGCGCGCTGTTTCGGGCCGGGCAGATGGTCGTCGGCGTTGCGGTGGGGCTGACCGTGACCTCGGATATCGTGCAGCGCCTCGGGCCGCATGTCTGGGTGATCCCGCTGGCGGCGGTGGTGTCGCTGTCCATCGGGCGGATGATGATGCCCTTCGTGGCCCGCCATGGCCGGCTCGACCGGACAACGGCCTATTTCTCGCTCGTGCCCGCCGGAATCGCCGAGATGGCCGATCAGGCCGGCAAGCAGGGCGCCGATGTCGGCGCGGTGGCCACCTTTCACACGCTGCGCGTCTTTCTGATCGTGATGATCCTGCCGCCGATCATCATGATGATCGAGCCGCAGGTCTCGACCGCCGTCGCGGGCGGCGCGCGGGGATTGGCGGCGTTCACGCAGGGGTGGACGCCCCAGTTGGCGGTGGCGCTGGGGATCGGGCTTCTGGCCGCGATTGGCGGCGCCCGGATCGGTGTGCCGAGCGCCTATGTCATCGGGCCGATGGTGGCGATCTCGGCGCTGTCGGGCAGCGGGCTGCTGGAGGCGCAGGAGCCGGTCGTTCTTCTGGCCGCGGCGCAGATCCTGCTGGGCCTGACGCTGGGCGCGCGGTTTCGCCGCGAGACGCTCGCCCGCCTGCCGCGCGCGCTTGCGTTCGGGGTGCCCGCGATGCTGCTGCATGCGGCGATCATGTCGGCCCTGGCGCTGCTGGTGGCCGGCGTGATGGGCTTCGATCCCGCGGCCTTGTTGCTGGGCTTTGCCACCGGCGGCATCGCCGAGATGGTGCTCACCGCGCAGACCGTCGGCGCCGACTCGGCGCTGGTGACAGCCTATCAGGTCACGCGCGGGCTGATGGGCAACCTGCTGGCCGGCACGATCCACGCCCGCACGGTTGCCGCGGAGGAGGGCGAGGGAAAGCAGGCAACGGATGGTCACGCCGAGCCCGGACCGGGTAAAGGGAAGGAGATTGGTCGATGAGTGCAGGTGACACGCGAGAGGAACTGTTGAGGCCGCTGGGCGGCTCGGCCGAGCCGACGCGTATCGTGAGCCTCGAGGCCGCGCAGGCTGCCGGTGCCGGCGCGATCGACCGGCTGCCGCGCTCGCTCAAGGTGCTGGCGGAGGACGCGCTCTATCGCCTGCCCTTCGACGAGGCCCGCGCGCAGGTCGGCGCGCTGTGCGCGCGCGACAAGGAGACGCCGGTCACCTTCCGGCCGGGGCGCGCCCTGCTGCAGGATTTCATGGGCATTCCGCTGATGACGGACATGGCCACCATGCGCGACGTTCTGGCTGCGCGGGGCGCGGATCCGGCGGCGCTCAATCCGGTGATCCCGGTCGATTTCGTGGTGGATCATTCGCTCAGCGTGATGGTGTCGGGCCGGGCCGACGCGCTGCCGCTCAACCGGCAGATGGAGCTGGAGCGCAACCGCGAGCGGTTCGAGTTCATCAAGTGGAGCCAGGGCAGCTTTTCCAATTTCCGCGTGATCCCGCCGGGGCGGGGCATCATGCATCAGGTCAATCTCGAATGGCTCAGCCATGTCGTGCGCCGCGACGGCGAAGATGACATCGCCCGCCCCGACACCATGATCGGCACCGACAGTCACACCACGATGGTCAACGCGCTGGGCGTGCTGGGCTGGGGCGTGGGCGGCATCGAGGCCGAAATGGCAATGCTGGGCATTCCGCTGGAGCTGTCGGCGCCGCGGGTGGTGGGCGTGGAGCTGACCGGCGCCCTGCCCGAGGGAGCGACCGCGACCGACCTTGTGCTTCACATGGCCTCCTTCCTGCGCGGGATCGGCGTGGTGGGGGCCTTTGTGGAGTTCTTCGGCGAGGGCGTCGGGCGGCTCGCGCTGGCCGACCGCGCGACGATCGCCAACATGTCGCCCGAATACGGCGCGACCTGCACCTATTTCCCGATCGACCGGCTGACCATCGAGTATCTGCGGATGACCGGCCGCACGGCGGCGCATCTGGATCTGGTGGAACGCTACGCGCGCGCGCAGGGCCTGTGGTGCGAGGCCGACGGCGGCGAGGCCCCGGATTTCGATGCGCGCCACAGCTTCGATCTGGGGCAGGTCGAGCCCTCGATGGCGGGCCCGGCGCGGCCCGAGGACCGCATGCCGCTGGGCGAGGTGCCCGCCTCGTTTCGCAGCCGGCTCTCGGAGATCACCGGAAGCGACGCGGCCGCGCGCGCCCCGGCCGGGGAGCTGGGGCACGGTTCGGTCGTCATCGCCGCGATCACCAGTTGCACGAACACCTCCAACCCCGAACTGATGATGACCGCGGGGCTTGTGGCCCGCAACGCCGAGCGGCTGGGCCTGCGGCCGAAGCCCTGGGTCAAGACCTCGTTCTCGCCGGGCTCGCGGGTGGTGACGGACTATCTCGACGCGGCGGGGCTGACCGGGTCGCTGGACGCGCTGGGGTTTCAGAATGTGGGCTACGGCTGCGCCACCTGCAACGGCAACTCGGGCCCTCTGGACGAGGACGTGACCGCCCGGATCGAGGAGGACGGCCTGTGCACCGTCGCCGTGCTGTCGGGCAACCGCAATTTCGAGGGCCGCATTCACCCGCTCATCAAGGGGGCCTATCTGGCCTCGCCGCCGCTGGTCATCGCCGCGGCGATCGCCGGGACGGTGAATATCGACCTCGGCAACGACGCGCTGGGCGAGGACGCGCAGGGCCGGCCCGTCGCCCTTGCCGATCTCTGGCCCGACCGCGCCGAGGTGGAGGCCTGCGTGACGCGCCATGTGACGGCCGAGCGTTTCATCGACTCCTACCGTGAGGGGATGGAGACCACCCCCGAATGGGCGGCGATGGAGGCCCCCCAGGGACAGCGTTTCTCGTGGGATGAGGACAGCACCTTCATTCGCCCTTCGCCCTTCCCCGAAATGGGGCCGGCGGTGCGGCTGTCGGGGACCATCGGCGGGGTGCGGCCCCTCGTGGTGCTGGGCGACTCGGTGACGACCGATCACATCTCGCCCAACGGGGCCATCGGCAAGGACAGCCCCGCGGGCCGTTATCTGATCGCGCAGGGCGCGGCGCCGGCCCGGCTGGGCAATTTCGGCACCCGGCGGGGCAATGCCGAGGTCTGCCTGCGGGGCATGTTCGACAATCCGCTGCTGCGCAACGAACTCGTCGATGATGACACGCGCGGCAACGCGACGGTTCATCAGCCCTCGGGCGCGCGCATGACGATCTACGAGGCCGGCCGGCGCTATGTCGAGGAGGGCACGCCCACCATCGTTATTGCCGGCCGCAATTACGGGGCGGGCTCCTCGCGCGACTGGGCGGCCAAGGGGCTGCGCGGGCTCGGGGCGGTCGCGGTGCTCGCCGAGAGCTTCGAGCGCATCCACCGCTCTAACCTGATCGGGATGGGGGTGCTTCCGCTCGTCTTCGAGCCGGGCGCCAGCCGCGGCGATCTGATGGCGCAGGGGCCGCTCGCGCTCGACATCGTGCTGGGTGAGGCGCGGCCCCACCCGCGCATGGCGGTCACCGTCCGGGTCACCGACGGGCAGGGCCGGCAGCGCGAGATCGCCGCCCATCTCGCGGCGCATTCGGACAACGAACTCGCCCTGCTCGAGCAGGGCGGCATCCTGCCGGCGATCCTGAGCAGGCTGGAGGCGCCCGACGCAACCGGGCACAGCGCGCCGGCCGCGCGCAGAGGGAGGAATTCGTAAACTGTTGACAATATTGCGTAGCGAGTCGTAACGTTCCCATGATGACGGGAGATGGTCATCGACCCGGCCGGGCGCCGTTCCAAGGAGCGGCCGTCGCGGGCGGGAGCCGAAAGGACCGAACGCGAGACGGTCGATGTTTTCCGCAAGCGCGTTCAAAGGGAGGACTTTAACAATGACGACTGAACGGACATATCTGGGATATGCCGCCGCCGCCGGCGTGGCCATGGTGGCGGCGCCGTTCGCGGCCCATGCGCAATCGGAGTGCTCGGCCGACGAATGGCCCTGCGACACGGTCGAGGTGGTTTCGCACGCTTCGGCCGGGGGCGGCACCGACACCACGATTCGCATGTGGCTCGACGCCGCCCGCGAGCAGGTCGACGAGGAGATGCGTGTCGTCTACAAGCAGGGCGGCGGCGCCCGCGCCGCGCATGAATACATGATCGACCGCGGCCCCGATGGCCACACGATCATGGCGCTGACCCAAACCCACCTCTACACGATCGCGCGCGGCGACTCGCCGCTGGAGATCGACCAGGTGCAGGGTCTTGTCCGGGCCATGGACGATCCTTCGGTGATCGTCGTGCGCAGCGGCAGCGAGTACTCGGATTATGACGATCTGCTCGCGGCCTCGCAGGACCAGGCGCTGACCTGGGGTGTCGCGCAGGTCGGCGGGACCGAGCATATCGGCATTTCCCGCTGGGCCGGCGAGACCGGCGCGCAGGCCCGGGTCGTGCCCTTCGGCAGCGGCGGTGACATGATCACCTCGCTGCGTTCGGGGGCTGTCGACGCGACGCTCGCCAATATCAGCGAGGCGCTGACCCTGATCCAGGAAGGCGAGCTCGAGCCCGTCGCCGTGCTCTACCCCGACCGTGTGGGCGATCTTCCCGACGTGCCCTCGACCTATGAGGAAGGGCATGAGGTTTCGGTGACGACCACGCGCGGCTACTACGTGCATGCCGACACCGATCCGGCGATCGCCGAGCGCATGGAAGAGGTCATCCTCACCGCGATGGAGAGCGAGCGCTTCCAGGAGTATCTGCGCAACAGCGGGCTCGACCCCGAGACCAACATCGCCGGCGCGGATGTCTGGCACGAGCAGATCCAGGAAGAGTATCAGGTCTCGCTCGAGGCGCTGCGCGATCTCGACATGACGGACCGCTGAGGAGCGCGTCAATATGAGCAATGATCCGAGCGATCATGGCCATGGCGACGGGGAGCCCAAGGGCTCCCCGTCGTTCAAGATGCATGGCCCCGACATCGTCGTCACGGCGATCGTCCTGGTGATCTGCGTCCTTCTCTATGCGCGGACCTACTGGTTCGACACCGTGCCGTCATCGCTTGCGCAGAACGTGCAGCCGGCGATGTTTCCCCGGCTGGTGCTGATCTGCATCGCCGCGATCGCGCTGATGCTGCCCTTCGAGTACTATCGCAAGCTCAAGCGCGGGATCGACCTCGACAGTGACCGGCGGGAATTCCCGCCCCGGCTGGTCTGGGTCACCGGCGCTGCGCTGATCGTGTTCGTCGCCGCGCTGCCGCTTCTCGGCGCGTTGCCGGCGCTTCTGATCATCACCATCGCGATGCCGCTGATGTGGGGGGAGCGCCGATGGAAGATTCTGGTGCCCTATGTGATCATCTTTCCCATCTCGGTGCTGTTCCTGTTTGCCGAGGTTCTGCGGGTGACCTTCCCGCGCGGGATCACCGGCGGCATCTTTTACTAGGGACGCCCTCGCCGGCCCCCGTGACACCGTGAACCGGAAACGGCCGTCTGCGGCCCAAGTAAAAATTCGGCGCGACCAGAGCGACAGGAGGATTTCTTGAATATCGACGCCATCATGACGGGCCTGGAGCTGATCCTCACGCCCCTGAGCCTCGTGCTGATCTTCGTGTCGGTCCTGATCGGCGTGATCATCGGCGCCCTGCCGGGACTGAGTTCGACCATGGCCGTGGCGCTGCTGCTGCCGTTCACCTTGGGGCTGGACCCGGTTGTCGCGATCGCGATGATGGCCGCGCTCTATTCCGCGGGGACGTTCGGCGGCTCCATCACCGCGATTCTGATCAACGCGCCCGGCGCGCCACCCGCGGTGGCCACCGCGCTCGACGGCTACCCGCTGGCCCAGAAGGGCGAGGCCGGCCGGGCGCTGGGCGTTGCCGCTATCTCGAGCATCTCGGGCGGGCTGTTGAGCCTGGTTGCCTTCATCATCGCCGCGCCGCTTCTGGCGACGGTGGCGTTGAGTTTCCGCCCGCAGGAGTATTTCGCGCTCACGCTGTTCGGCCTGTCGATGCTGGCGGCGATCAGCGGCAAGTCATCGCCGCGCAACCTGATCTCGGGATTTTTCGGGGTTCTGGTCAGCGTGGTCGGCATCCACCTCGTCACGGGGGTGGAGCGCTATACCTTCGGCACCACCTTTCTTTACGACGGGATCGACTTCGTGCCGGTGCTGATCGGGGTGTTCGCCATCTCCGAACTGCTCAAGCAGGCCGAAACCAGCGGCAAGACGCTTGAACGCATCAAGAATGTCGCGATCCGGCTGCCCGGCGCCAAGGATCTCAGGCAAATCTGGGGGACCATCCTGCGTTCGACGGGCATCGGCACCATCGTGGGCATCCTGCCGGCCGAGGGCACCACCGTCGCCGCCATCATGGGCTATAACGAGGCCAAGCGTTGGTCGAAGCACCCCGAGGAGTTCGGGCACGGATCGATCGAGGGCATCGCCGGCCCCGAGGCGGCCAACAATGCCGGGACGAGCGGCGCCATGGTGCCCACGCTCGCGCTGGGGATTCCCGGCAGCGGGACCACCGCGGTGATCCTTGCCGCGCTGATCATGCACGGTTTCCAGCCGGGGCCCTTCCTGATGCGCGAGACGCCGGAGATCCTCTATGCGATCTTCATCGCGATGTTCATCGCCAACTTCGCGTTTCTGTTCATCGGGCTGGCCGGGGCCAAGGCGTTCTCCCTGATCACGTTGATCCCGCGCACCTTCCTCTGGCCGTCGGTGTTCTGCTTTGCCGTGGTCGGCTCCTACGCATACCAGCAGCAGATGATGGATGTCTGGACGATGCTGATCGCGGGGCTCGTGGGGTTTGCCGCGATGCGCCACGGCTTCGGCCCGGCGCCCTTCGTGATGGGGCTGGTCCTTGGCGGGCTGCTGGAGAAGAACTGGTCGCAGGCGATGCTGATCTTCGACAGCCAGTGGACGCTCTTCTTCCACAGCTGGATCGCCAATCTGTTCTTCGCGCTCACCCTGCTCAGCCTGCTCAGCCCGGTCATCTCGCCCGCGATGAGGGCGGTGCGCAGGCGCGTCAGTTCGGCAGGGCATCAGTCGCCCGGCGACTGACGTGACATACCGCCGGGGCGGAACGGCCGCCCCGGCAACCACGGCCCGCGCGCCCGAGACATCGCGCCCGCACCGGGCCCCACCCGTTTGGATGCACAATGGCAGACGACAATCGATTGAAAATTGCCGTGATCGACGGCGACGGCATCGGCAAGGAAGTGATGCCCGAGGGCCTGCGCGCGCTGGAGGCGGCCGCGAAGGCCTATGACGTGCCACTGGACTTCGAGAGCTTCGACTTCGCCTCCTGCGATTACTACGCCCGCCACGGGGCGATGATGCCCGAGGACTGGAAGGATCGCATCGGCGGGCATGACGCCATCTATTTCGGCGCGGTGGGCTGGCCCGAGACGGTGCCCGATCATGTCTCGCTTTGGGGCTCGCTTCTGAAGTTCCGCCGCGAGTTCGACCAGTATGTCAATCTGCGGCCCGTCAAGCTGATGCCGGGCGTGCCCAGCCCGCTGGCCGGCCGCGCGCCCGGCGATATCGATTTTCTCGTGGTGCGCGAGAATACCGAGGGCGAGTATTCCTCGGTCGGCGGCAGGATGTATGAGGGCACCGACCGCGAGATCGTCGTCCAGGAGACGGTGATGAGCCGGACGGGCGTGGACCGCATCCTTGCCTATGCCTTCGAACTGGCACGGGGGCGCGAGCGGCGGCATCTGACCTCGGCGACCAAGTCCAACGGCATCTCGATCACGATGCCCTACTGGGACGAGCGGGTCGAGGCGATGGCGGCCTCCTATCCGGACGTCACCTGGGACAAGTACCACATCGACATCCTCACGGCGCAGTTCGTCCTCAACCCGGATCGCTTCGACGTGGTGGTCGGCTCCAACCTGTTCGGCGATATCCTGTCCGATCTCGGGCCGGCCTGCACCGGCACCATCGGCATCGCGCCCTCGGGCAACATCAACCCCGCGCGCGATTTCCCCTCGCTGTTCGAGCCGGTCCACGGCTCGGCTCCCGATATCGCCGGGCAGGGCATCGCGAACCCGATCGGCCAGATCTGGGCCGGGGCGATGATGCTCGATCACCTCGGCCACCCGAAGGCCGCCGCCGGCATCGTCGCCGCGATCGAGCACGTGCTGGCGCAGGAGACGCTGCGCACCGGCGATCTTGGCGGCCCGTTGGGCACCGAGGACTGCGGCAAGGCCGTCGCCGAGGCCATCGGCTGAGCCGGCGGAGACATGAGCAAAGCCAGGAAGGCCCTATATGACCCGACATGACGACCGCCCCGTCATTGCCCTCGTTCCCGGCGACTGCACGGGCATCGGCCCGGAACAGACCGCGCGTATCCTCGCCGAGGGTCGCATGGACGACGAGGCGCGCTTCGTCGTTGTCGGCGACCGCCGCGTGCTGGAACGCGGCATGCGGTTCTCCGGCGTCGATCTCGATCTTGCGCAGGTCGACTCGCCCGCCGCCGCGCGGTTCGACGGCGGCGCGGTGCCGATCGTCGATCTGGGCAATATCGACCCCGAGACGCTGCCGCTGGGCCGGCCCGACGACACCTCCGGCCGGTTGACCGGCGACACGCTCGCCCGTGCCATCGAGTTCGCGCGGGCGGGCGAGGTCGAGGCCGTCACCTTCGCGCCGCTCAACAAGCAGGCGCTTTACCGCGGCGGCTGGGAGTTTCCCGACGAGCACAAGATGTTCGCCCATCTTCTGGGTCATACGGGGCCGTTCTCGGAAATGAACGTGCTCGACGATCTGTGGATGACGCGGGTGACCTCGCATGTCGCGCTGCGCGAGGCGATCGACCAGGTCACCTTCGAGTCCGTCTGCCGCGCCCTGCGCCTGGCCGACAGGACCATGCGCGGGGCGGGTATCGAGCGGCCGCGCATCGCCGTTGCCGCACTCAACCCGCATAATGGCGAGGGCGGGCTGTTCGGGCGCGAGGAAATCGACATCATCCGCCCCGCCGTCGAGGCGATGGCCGCCGAGGGCATCGCCTGCGAGGGCCCGTTTCCATCGGACACCGTCTATCTCAAGGCTTTCGCCGGGGAGTACGACAGCGTCCTGGCAATGTATCACGATCAGGGCCAGATCGCGACGAAGCTCAAGGGCTTCAACAAGGGCGTGACGGTGACCGCCGGGCTCGAGACAGTGTTCACCACCCCCGCCCATGGCACCGCCTATGACATCGTCGGCAAGGGCATCGCCGATGTCGGGGCCTTCGAGCGGGCGATCGCGCTGGCCGCGCGGCTGGCGCGCCGGCGCCGCCGGGACCGCGACGCGGCATGACCCGCCGTGGCGCCCCAAAGCGCGCCCGGCAAGTGTCAGGGCATGTAGAGCCCCCCCGAGACATGGATCGTCTGCCCGGTCATGAAGCCCGATCGCGGCTGGCACATCGTCACGATCATTGCCGCGGCCTCCTCGACCTCGCCCTCGCGGCCCAGCGGGATGTCACTGCGTGCCACCGGCGATTTCCCCGCGGTGGGCGAGCGGGTCCCGCCGATGACACCGGGGACGACACAGTTGGCGGTCACGCCGCGGTCGGCGAACTCGACGGCGATCGCCTTGGTCAGCCCGACAAGCCCGGCCTTGGCCGTGCAGACATGGGGTCGCTCGGCGGCGCCGACATGCGCGGTGAGGCCGCCGATATTGACGATGGTGCCGCCGCCGTTCTCGAGCATCACGGGCAGCGCGGCGCGGCTCATCAGAAAGGCGCCGTCGAGGATGATCCCGGTGATCTCGCGCCAGTCGGCGAGCGTGGTCTCGAGGAACGGCGCATGGCGGCGCACGGCGGCATTGTTGACGAGAATGTCGAGCCGGCCATGCGCCTGCCGGGCCTCGTCCACCATGCGGGCAGCGTCGCCCTCATCGGCGACATCGCCGGTCGTCACGGTGGCCTGCCGCCCCAGCGCGCGGATTTCCTCGGCGACGCCGGCGATTTCGTCATGCGCCGAGCGGGCGGTGACAACAACGTCGGCGCCCTGCCGTGCCAGGCCCAGCGCGGTCGCGCGACCGATGCGGCGCGAGGCGCCGGTGACGAGTGCGACGCGGCCTTCCAGCGAGTCGAGGTTGCGGGGGTCGGGCATGCGGCTCCTCTCTCGTCGGTGGTTGTGTCGGGGCGTCGCGAGGTAGCATGGCCCCCGGGGCAGGCCGGGTCAATTGTCGGCACCGCGTCCTGACACCGCGCCGACGGGCAGGCGAAACTGTTGACAATTTACAGATCGGCATTCTAGGCTCCGCCGCGGGGCGACGCCGCGTCGGCAAGGGCGCCACATGCCGGTGCGCGACAGTCGTGATCGGATTTCAGGAGGAAGGCAAACAAGAATGAACATGGCAGTCGACAACACGAACACCGCCGAGGAATGGCATGCCGCAGGAGACGGTCTGACCCGTGAGGTCGCGGAGTTCGTGCTCAAGACCCGGGCTTCCGATCTGCCCGCAATCGTTGTCGAGAACGGCAAGAAATCCATACTCGACGGGCTGGGCCTGGCCCTGTCGGGGTCGGTCGCGGCGTCGGGCGGGCTCGTGCGCAAGCACCTGGAGGCGCAGAAACTCGGCACGGGGCCGGCCACCGTGATCGGGTCGGGCATGCGCGTCGCGCCGCGCTTTGCCGCTTTTGCCAACGGGGTCGGCCAGCACGCCGACGACTATGACGACACGCAGCTCGCCGTCGCCCCCGACCGGGTCTACGGGCTCTTGACCCATCCCACCGCGCCGGCGCTCCCCGCGGCGCTGGCGGTGGGCGAGCAGACTGGCGCGGCGGGCGCTGATGTGATGCTGGCCTATCACCTGGGCGTCGAGGTCGAGTGCAAGATCGCCGAGGCGATCAATCCGCGCCACTACCAGACGGGCTTTCACGCCACCGCCACCTGCGGCACCTTCGCCGCCGCCGCTGCGGCCGGTCGGCTCAAGGGGCTCGATCTCGATGCGATGCTGCGCGCGCTGTCGATCGCGGGCAGCCAGTCGGCCGGGCTGCGCGAGAATTTCGGCACCATGACCAAGCCTTTCCATGCGGGCCGGGCCTCCGAATCCGGCGTGGTTGCGGCCGAGTTCGCCGAGCTGGGCTGGACGGCAAGCCCAAACATCCTGGAGGCGATGCGCGGCTTTTTCCGCGCCGCCGGAGGCGGGTTCGACGGCCGGCTGATCCGCGGCAAGCTGGGCGCGCCCTGGACGTTCGACGAACCCGGCGTGTCGATCAAGCCGCATCCCTCGGGGTCGCTGACGCATCCGGGCATGACCGAGATGCTGCGGCTTATCGGCGAGAACGGCCTGACCGCCGACAAGGTTTCGCGGGTGCGGGTGGGCACCAACTCGAACATGCCCAACGCGCTGATCCACCACCGCCCCACCAACGAGCTTCAGGCGAAGTTCTCGATGGAGTTCTGCATGGCGATCCTGCTGCTGGAGGGGCGCGGCGGGCTCAACGAGTTCACCGACGAGGTCGTCAACCGCCCCGATGTGCAGGAGCTTCTGCGCCGGGTGGAGTTCGTGGTCGATGACCGGGCCGAGGCGGCCGGCTACCACAAGATGACGACCTATATCGACATCGAGACGACGGACGGGCGCACGATCTCGGGCGTGGCCGATTACGGCAAGGGCAGCCCGGCCAATCCGATGAGCTACGACGAAGTCGCCGACAAGTTCCGCGAATGCGCCGAGTTCGCCGGCTGGGACAAGGGCCGCGCCGAGAGCGTGGTCGCAATGGTCGCCGATTTCGAGGGCATGACCGATCTCGGCAAGCTCATGGACGCGCTGCGCAAGCAGTGAAGGGCGCCGGCGGCGCATGGCCGCCGCCGGGGCATCTGTAAGAGGACAAGCGATGACTGACCGAATGGTGACCCGCGATCTCGCCGAGTGGATCGTCGGGCTGGGCGCCGACGACATACCCGCAAGGACGCGCGAAGAGGGCGTGCGCAGCTTTGTCAACTGGATCGGCTGCGCCGCCGGCGGCGCCGATCACGAGACGGTCGAGTCCGCCCTGCGCGGTCTCGCACCGTTTTCCGGGCCGGCGAGCTCGACCGTGATCGGGCGCACCGAGCGGCTCGATGCCCTGCATGCGGCGCTGATGAACGGCATCTCCAGCCATGTGCTCGACTACGACGACACCCATCTCAAGACCATCATCCACCCCGCGGGGCCGGTAGCCTCGGCGCTTCTGGCGCTGGCGGAGTTGCGGCCGATGTCGGGGCGCGATTTCGTCACCGCTCTGGTCACCGGCATCGAGGTCGAGTGCCGCATCGGCAATGCCGTCTATCCCGACCACTACGACCGTGGCTGGCACATCACCGGCACGGCCGGTGTCTTTGGCGCGGCGGCGGCCTGCGGCAAGGTGATCGGGCTCGACCGGCTGCGCATGCAGTGGGCGCTGAGTCTGGCGGGCACGCAGGCCTCGGGCCTGCGCGAGATGTTCGGCACGATGACGAAGTCGTTCCATCCCGGCACGGCGGCGCAGAACGGTCTGAAATCGGCGCTGCTGGCCGAGGCGGGCTTTGACAGCTCCGAGCGCGGCATCGAGGCGAAACGCGGCTGGGCCAACGTGGCCTCGGACAAGCAGGATTACGACGAGATCCTCGGCGGGCTGGGTGCCCATTGGGAGGCGGACCTCAACAGCTACAAGCCCTTCGCCTGCGGGATCGTCATCCACCCCACGATTGACGGCTGTCAACAGATCCGCGAGGAGATCGGCGCCGACCGCATCGGCGATATCGCGCGCGTCGATCTGAAGACCCATCCGCTGGTGCTGGAGCTCACCGGCAAGCGCACGCCGAAAACCGGGCTGGAGGGCAAGTTCTCGGTCTATCACTCGGCGGCCTGCGCGCTGCTGCGGGGCGATGGCGCCCCGACCGCCTTCACCGACGAGGTCGTCAACCTGCCCGAGCTGGTCGCCCTGCGCGACCGCGTGCATGCCGAGGCCGATCCGCAGATGCACGAGGCCGCCGTGGAGATCACGGTGACGTTCTCGGACGGCACCACGCTGGACAAGCGTGTCGACCGCGCGATCGGCAGCCGCGAGCGGCCGCTGACGAACGAGCAGATCGAGACGAAGTTCCTCAACCAGGCGCGGCTGGTGGTCGGCGACAAGGTGGCGCAGGGCCTGCTGGCCGCCGCCTGGGCCGTGGACAGTCCCGGCACCGACCCCGCCGCGATCGCGCGCGCCTCGGTGCCGCGCGACCAGGCCGCGGCGCAATAGGATGGCCGCGCCGGACCGCCTGCGCCTGGGCGTACTCGAAGGCGACGATATCGGCCACGAGATCGTGCCCGCCGCGGTCACCGTCGCGAAGGCCGCGGCCGCGCGGGCGGGGCTGGAGATCGACTGGACCGACCTGCCCATCGGGGCGCGTGCGCTGCAGACCCACGGCCACAGCATGCCCGAGGGAACGCTCGACACCCTCGAGGGCCTGCATGGCTGGATCCTCGGCCCGATCGGGCACCGCGACTATCCGAAGGTGCCCGAGGCCATCAACCCGCACCCGATCCTGCGCAAGCATTTCGACCTGTTCGCCAATGTGCGCCCGACCCGCTCCTACCCCGGCATCGGCTGCCTGTTCGACGATATCGACCTGGTCATCGTGCGCGAGAACAACGAGGGCTTCCAGCCCGACCGCAATGTCGTCGCCGGCTCGGGCGAGTTCCGCCCGACCGAGGACGTGACGATCTCGGTGCGGGTGATCACGGTCGAAGGCTCGCGCAAGGTGGCGCGCGCCGCGCTGGAGATCGCCCGCAGCCGCCCGCGCAAGAAGCTCACGCTGGTACACAAGAATACCGTGTTCAAGCTGGGCTGCGGGA
Organism: Rhodobacteraceae bacterium WD3A24; assembly: GCA_002967695.1. Taxonomy (GTDB): domain Bacteria; phylum Pseudomonadota; class Alphaproteobacteria; order Rhodobacterales; family Rhodobacteraceae; genus Alkalilacustris. Next base: position 35,391 of record PUHN01000032.1, read on the forward strand.
TGTTCGTCGATGCCGCGCGCGAGGTCGCCGCGGAATACCCCGACGTGGAGGTCGACGAGTGCATCGTGGACACCTTCGCGATGCGGCTTCTGCGCGACCACCACGCCTTCGACACCGTGGTGACGACCAACATGTTCGGTGACATCCTGACCGACCAGGCCGCGGGGATGGTCGGCGGGCTGGGCATGGCGCCGGGGCTGTGCATCGGCCGCGGCGCACGGGCCATGGCGCAGGCCACGCACGGCTCGGCCCCCGACATCGCGGGTCAGGGGATCGCCAACCCCTATGCCATGATCGAGAGCACGCGCATGCTGCTGGAGCATCTGGGCCGTGCCCATGACCTGCCACAGGCCGGCAGGGCGGCCGAAATCATGCGCCACGGCATCGAGGCCGCGCTGAGCCGTCCCGAAACCCGCACCGGCGACATCGCCGGCACCGGCGATCTCTCAACGATGGTTCAGGGCATGCTCGACGGCATGGCCGGCGGGACGGGGGCCTGAGATGCGCAGCTACAGGATCGCGGCGATTGGCGGCGACGGGGTTGGCCCCGAGGTCGTCGCGGCGGGTCTCGAAGTGCTCGAGACCTGCGCCGAGGTTGACAGGGGCTTCACGCTCGACGTCACGGATTTCGACTGGGGGTCTGAGCGCTACCGCAGGACCGGGGCGCTGATGCCCGGGGACGGCGTCGAGACCTTGCGCGGGTTCGATGCCATCTATTTCGGCGCGGTGGGCGACCCCGAGGTGCCCGATCACATCACGCTGTGGGATCTGCGGCTGAAGATCTGCCAGGGGCTGGACCAGTACGCCAATATCCGGCCCACGCGGCTTCTGCCCGGCATGCAGGGGCCGTTGCGCGCGGGGCTGGGCGAGGCGATCGACTGGGTCATCGTGCGCGAGAACTCGGAGGGCGAGTATGCCGGGGTGGGCGGCGCCGTCCATCAGGGACTGCCGCTGGAGACGGCGATGGACGTTGCCGTCTTCACCCGCGAGGGCGTCCGCCGCATCTGCCGGCAGGCCTGCGAGATCGCGATGGAGCGCCCGCGCAAGCGGCTGACCGTCGTCACCAAGTCCAACGCCCAGCGGCACGGGCTGGTCTTCTGGGACGCGATGTGCCGCGAGGTGATCGCGGAGTTTCCCGGGCTGGAGGTCGATTTCAAGCTGGTCGACGCGATGGCCGCGCTGATGGTGACACGGCCCGGCGATTTCGACACGGTCCTGGCGACGAACCTGCATGCCGATATACTGTCGGACCTCGCCTCGGCGCTGACCGGAAGCCTCGGCAACGGGGCGACCGCCAACATCAACCCCGACCCGTCGGTGCCGTCGATGTTCGAGCCGATCCACGGCTCGGCCTTCGACATCACGGGGCAGGGTGTTGCCAATCCGATCGGGGCGTTCTGGACGGCGACGCTGATGCTCGACCATCTTGGCGAACGCGCCGCCGCCGAGCGGCTGATGGAGGCGATCGCCCATGTCACCGCCGCCGGGCCGCGCACGGCCGATGCCGGCGGGCAGGCGGGCACGGCCGATGTCACGGCGGCGGTCAGGCAGGCGCTTGTGCAGGCGGAGGGCATGGCATAAATTCGCGCGCGGGCTCGCGGGGCCACGCCGCGCCACGCTGACGGAACAGTATTTCATGGTAAAGCCGGACGACCTCAACATCCTCAAGACCGTATCGCTGACCAGCGCGCTCGAACGCCAGCTAGAGGATCTGATCCTGTCGGGAAAGCTGCCGCCGGGGGCGCGGCTCAACGAGATACAGCTTGCCGAACGTTTTGGCACCAGCCGCGGGCCGGTGCGCGAGGCGACGCGAAGCCTGGAGGCCAAGGGGCTCGTCGAGGTGATCCGCAACCGCGGCGTCTTCGTGCGCCAGCTCAATCTCGACGAGGCGGGCGAGATCTATGATCTGCGCGCGACGCTCTTTGCCATGGCCGGCCGGCTGGTGGCCCCCCGGATGACCGGCAAGCTCGCCGCGCATCTGGAGGCGCTGGTCCAAAAGATGGAAGGCGCGGCACGCGACAACGATCTGGCGGCCTATTATCCGCTGAATCTGGAGTTCCACGAGGCGATCCTCAAGGCATCGGGAAACAAGACGCTGATCCGCGAATACACGCGGTTCGTCAACAAGATGCACCTTTTCCGCGTCAAGAGCCTGTTCGAGGACGGTGCGCTGGTGATCTCCAACAGTGAGCACCGCGCAATCGTCGAGGCGCTCGAGGCCGGCGAGCCGGACCACGCCCATCTGACATTGCTGCGCCATGTCGAGAACGCCAAGCAGCGCATGCTGGCGGCCGTCGAGAACTCGCGCAAGGAAGAGGCCTGAGCGCGCGGAGATCCGGGCACGCGCCGAGGGCGGGCGCGCGGCTGTCTCGGGGAAGTCCCCGTGCGCTCCATCGGATCACGGGAGTGTCTGGCGGCGAGATCGCGCTTCGCAGTCCGGCAGCGGCAATTGGCCCGGCCTCCGGCACGACCTCACGAAACACCGCCAACCCGCCCGGCAAGACCCTTGACGCGCCCCGTCCGCCCGCTTACGCCCACCGCACCGGGCCCGTAGCTCAATTGGTCAGAGCAGAGCGCTCATAACGCTTTGGTTGGGGGTTCGAGTCCCTCCGGGCCTACCAAACCCCATCATTTTCCGTTTCCTTTCAGTGCCTTGCTCGAATTGTCGGTGAACCTTGAGGGCAGGTTCACCACGGTCTGTTCCCGATTTGGCCGGGAAATGAGCTTCGTCATGGCGGAGTCGGCCATGTCTTCGCGCAATGCGGTGGCGGTGTATCTCTCAACCTCGGCCAGCGTCTTGTGCCCGGTTACAGCCATGATCTCGTGCGCTGACGCTCCGGCTTCTGCCAGGCGGCGCGCGCAGGCTTTCCGAAGCCCATGCGAGCTGCACTCGGGCAGCCCCGCCTTGTCGCACCACTCACGCATCCGATTTCCGAGGCCATCCGGTGAACGCGCGTTACCGTGGACGATTGCAAGGAACGGGCGATCATCCGGCGGACCCGCCAGAACGGCACTCAGGTCCGCGTGCACGGGAAGGATGACCAGCACGCCGTTCGAGCGCGCCGTCTTTTGGCGCCGATATTCGATCCAGTCGCTCTTCAAATTCCACGGTCCCATCTTCACCGCGTCCACGCGGGCCGCGCCGGTGTGGAGCAGCAATGTCACCGCTCGGTGCGCCAGCGTGCCCGGCTCGTGAACCTCGAAAAACCGGGCGATCTCCCCCTCATCCCACGCATGATGCCCCTCAGCTACTAATACGAGCTCGCAGCTCATCGTACAGATCGGCCTGCCCGCACCTTCGTGCTCCCGATGCCTCTGTCCCGGATGCTCGCAGCATACGCCAAGTCTCAGAGAACCCAGCCGGACATCGACACCAAGGGTGTCATACCGGTTACCAGCGCCATCGAGCGGCTGCACGCCGAGTTCAAACGGCGCCTCAAGACCCAGACCGTACAGCCCCAGTCCGAGACGGCACCCTTGCTGTTCTGGGCCCTGCTCGCCTCGCGGCAGATCGTGATGCGCAAGGATGACGGTTGGGAAACCCTCGACCAGCCACTCGCCGATCAGCCTATTGACCTCGCCGCCTGACGCCGAGATCTTGACCGTGCCGAAGATCGCCGTACCTGAATTTTCACCACCTCCGCGACAGCACCGCGACGATGATCGCCGCACAGTGAACGAGAGACACTAGCTATGAAGAAACAGGTGGACGCCAGTTCCTACACCTCTTCGTGGGACACTATCACTTTTCACGCTTGACCCCGCCCCGCGAGCTTTCTAGTAAGCGGCCGGAGTGGGCCGTTAGCTCAGTTGGTAGAGCAACTGACTTTTAATCAGTGGGTCGCAGGTTCGAATCCTGCACGGCTCACCACTAGAATCAAGAAGTTAGAGACAGGCAGACTGGCTCTTAGGCTCGCAAATCGCGCGCATCAGCGATGTCTATTTGCCCTCCTGATGCCCACCGGGTGAGACTCAAGACCACTTGTCTACGTGGCGGCTGACCTGCCCCCAGAAATCCGAACCATTCAAAAGGAGAGTGCGTTCTTGTAACGTTCGAAGGGACGAGGAGGACAGACGATGCGCAAATCACGTTTCACCGAAGAACAGATCGTCGGGATTTTTCAGGAGTATGCGGCCGGGGCGAAGGTCTCGGAGTTGTGCCGCAAGCACGGCATGTCGGATTCAACGCTCTACCAGTGGAAGAGCAAATATGACGGCCTGCAGGTTTCCGAACTGCGCCGCCTGAAAGATCTGGAGGCCGACAACGCTGAGCTGAAGCGTGCCTTGGCCGAAGCGATGCTGGACAACGCCGGCCTGAAGGGGCTGCTGTCAAAAAGCTCATGAGGCCTACACACCGCCGTGCCGCGGTGAGGAATCTGATGACGGAGCATCGGCTCACGGAACGGCGGGCGTGCAGGCAGTGCGAGGAGATCGACGAGCGTGTGCAGGCGTTCCTGAACCGGCCTCTGGAGGGCGACTGGCCGTTCCTCTGGCTCGACGCGAGCAGGCGAACGCCATGCGTTCGAGTGAGCCTGCGCAAGTACGTGAAGCTGCGCGAGGGCGGCCGGCTCGTCTCGATGGCGGTGATAGTGGCCGTGGCGGTCAACACCTACGGGCGCCGTGAAGGCGGTTTCAACCGGTCGTCGCAACACCCTTTTGAAGGAGGTTGCGATGGCAAGAGGCAAGCAAAGATCAGAGCGCTGCACGAGAGCGGCTCTCCGGTCACCGGGGCGTCCCGGAGTGGCGCGCCGTGGGGAGCGGCGCCAGTTCTGGGAACTGATCGCGGCAGGGCGCTCGAGCGAGGGCGCGGCGGTCGAGGTCCGCCGTCGATCTGCTCGCCGACCAGCTGCGAAAGACGCAGGAGAAGATCGATGAGGTAACTTACCGGATAGAGACGGCGCAACAGACCGATCCGCTCGCCCGGCGGCTGGCCACTGTCCCCGGCGTTGGTGCCATCACCGCGAGCGCCATACGGCCACGACGCCGAAGGTCGACAACTTCCGCTCGGCCCGAGATTACGCCGCGTGGCTCGGCCTCACGCCGCAACCGCACTCGAGCGGCGGCAAGGAGCGGTTGGGCCGGATCTCGAAGGCCGGCAACCGATATCTCCGGCGGCTCCTGTATCTCGGCGCGATGGCGCAGATCAGCGCGCGGCGGTACCGGCGACCCGGGGACGACTGGCTCTGGCGTATGCTGCAGACAAAGCCGATAAAGGTCGTCGCGGTTGCGCTCGCCAACCGCATGGCGCGGGTCGTCTGGGCACTAATCCGAAGCGGCGAGAGCTACCGGGCCACCCCGTCTGACAAAACACGCCGACCGCTCCCGGCCGGCACCGAGATGGTGAGGCGCGACGTGAGGTGATGGCGAACGGACGGCGACACGGAAATCGGGACACCCAGTTCGGACCGCAGCACCCTGGGGTGCGCGCCATTGATTTGGACCCGAGCGCCGGCGGACTTCATCAGGGTGCGCGACAACGCAAGTGCCGCAACTCACACGCCGTATACCCCGGGTCAGGCCCGGGGCAGGCTATGGCCGCGACCGACCAGATGCCTAAGCTGAACAAAGCCCTTGCCCCGCGGGAGCCGTCCATACATGGTTCGAGACCGAGACCGAGACCGAGACCGAACGATCGGTCTTGCCGAGGCGATCGCCAAGAGTGATGACGCGGATTTCCTGCGCGAACGGATCAGGATTCTGCACAGCGGCTGATGGACATCGAGGTGAGGCCGGTTGGCCATCACCGCTTCGCGAGACACGCCGTCACCGAGGGCCTAGCTTCTCCGCGGCCGCCACATGCGCGCCGGCGTCCAGTCGGCGTGGTGGCGGTGGGACGGGGGCATGTGCTCGGGCAGCGTCATATGGCTGCGGCGGCCGGTACAGCGCGGATGGCTGGCAAGCCTTTGCCCTTTATGGAAGATCTCGAAGATGGCCTCGCAGACGCGGGTAGCGACCTCCTGCCGGATCAGCCCGCACGGCACGGAATACCAGGAGCTGTCGACCTCGACATGATAGTCGGGCGCGACGCGCGCGCGTCCAGCGGGCGAATGCGTAGGGCTCCGACGGCAGCGATCGCAGATTCGGCCGATCCAGCGTCGCGAACAGGTCGGCGCGGCTGGCGTTGGAGCCGCGCATGACGCGCATGTTCAACGCGTCCAGCAGACGCCGTATCGCAGTGTTCAGATCCGCCAGCGAAAAGAACCGTCGGTTCCGCAGCCGCGCCAGAATCCAGCGCTGCGCGACTTGCCCCGCGACCTCGACCTTGGCCTTGTCGCGGGGCCTGTAGGGCCGGGAGGATTGCTGTCCCATAATTCCCGGCCATCCCGGCATGGCTGCGGTTCAGCCCCGGGTCATGGCGGTCCGCCTTGAACAGCGCGGACTTCAGGTTGTCCGGCACCACCACCTTCGGCACGCCACCGAGGAACGCGAACATCCGGACATGCGCGCCGATCCAGTCCTCGAGCCCCTCGCACCCCGCGGCTTCGGCGCAGCTGTGGTTCGACGCGCCCATCGCGGGGGCGAACAGCTTCATCGCGCGCACCTCGCCCGTCGCGGGGGCGATCACGTCGATCGTGTCGCCGGCGAAATCGACGAAGACCTTCTCGCCGCCGACATGCGCCTGTCGCATCGTCGGGCGG
>PUHN01000033.1 GCA_002967695.1 Rhodobacteraceae bacterium WD3A24
CCCATTCATCGTCGGTCAGTTCGTGGCGGCGCATGCGTTCCTCCTTCCTCGCACGGAAGGAATCAGACCTGCGCCGCCATGTGAATCCACAGATCGAAATTTATGGGGACAGAGCCTAGGCCCGCGACCGGCGTTTGGCTCACTCGTTGTCCATCATCGGGGTGTTGCGCGGGCCCATGTTCGGCCCCATCCCGCTGCCCGGTCCGCCGGCGCCGGGCTCGGCGGGCCAGAACTGCTGCATCCGCTCACGCAGATGGTGCATCTGCTCCATCCGTTCGGCGGGCCGGGTGATCTCCTCGGATGTGACATTGCCGTCGCCGTCGCTGTCGAGATGCTGGAAGCGATCGACCATGATGTCGCGCATCATGTCGCTGTGAAGCGCCTCGAACTCCTCGAGCGACAGCGTGCCATCGCCGTCGGCATCATATTCGGCAAGCTTGTCCTCGAGCGCCGCGCGCAGCTCGTCGGCTGTGACCTGGCCATCGCCATCGCCGTCAAGTGCATCGAGCATCGCGCCCATAATCGCCGCGCCGCCCATCGGGCCGGACATCGGCATTCCCATGCCGCCCATCATGCCGGGGCCACCGGCGCCGCCATGCCTCCCCATCATCGGGTGCATCATGCCCATGCCGGGCATCCCGCCGGGCATGTTCCCGCCGCGCTGCATCATGTGCGTATACCCGTCAGCCGATCCGCGTGGACCCTGGCCGGTCTGATCGCCATGCGCCAGCGCCGGCAGCGCCAGCGCCAGCGCCGACGCCAGAACGGCCCCCAGGCCGATCGTCTTCGTCAGATTATTGGTCATCTCGTCACCTCTGTTACCGCGCGTTTCCATCCTGCCGATATGGGGAGGGCCGGGGTCGCGGAGCAATGCCGCCGCGCGAACTCTTTTGTAACCGATTGTATCATCGGGGCCGCTTGATACATTTCGTGACAATTCTCTTGCAGCGATGCCCGCATGGGGCGTCTAGGGTCGCGCCATGGCACCCACGCCCCATATTCTCGTCGTCGACGATCACCGCGAGATCCGCGAGGCCGTCACACGCTATCTCGAGCGCAACGGGATGCGTGCGACGGCCGCGTGCGACGCCGCGGAAATGGATGCACGCCTTGCGGCGGGCCGCTTTGACCTCATCGTCCTCGACGTCATGATGCCGGGCGAGAGCGGGCTGGATGCCTGCCGCAGGCTCGCGGCAGGCGAGAACCCGCCGGTGATCCTGCTGACCGCCCTTGGCGAGGACGACGACCGTATCGCCGGGCTCGAGATCGGCGCCGACGATTATCTGGCAAAGCCTTTCAACCCGCGCGAGCTGCTCGCGCGGATCAGGACGGTGCTGCGGCGCGCGCACCGTCAGGAGCCCGCACGGCTGAGCGGGCGGCACCTCGAATTCGCGGGGCGGGTTCTGGACACCGATCGGCGCATCCTCCTCGGTGCGGATGACGCGGAGACGACCCTGACGACCTCCGAGTTCCGTCTGTTGATGGCGTTTCTCGAACGACCCCGCTTGGTGCTCAATCGCGATGACCTGCTCGAAATCACGACGGGGCGGCGCGCGGCGCTCTTCGACCGGACGATCGACAACCAGGTCAGCCGCCTTCGCCGCAAGGTCGAGCGCGAGCCCGGCCACCCGGAACTCATCACGACGGTGCGCGGCGGCGGCTACTGCCTGTCGGCGGATGTCAGGGAGGTCTCGTGACGCGCCTTCGCCCGGACAGCCTGCGCGGCCAGCTCGTGGTGGTGATCCTCGCCGCACTGATTGTGGCGCAGGGGGTCAGCGCCTGGCTGTTCGTGGACGAGCGCAGCCTCGCCGTGCGCGCGGCACTGGGAATGGAGGCGGCCGGTCGGGCGGCGAATATCGCGCGGCTGCTGGAGGAGGCGCCCGAGACCCTGCACGGCTCCATCCTGCGCGCGGCGGACTCGCCGCTGGTGCGCTTTACGCTGGCCGACCGGCCGGCGGTCGATCACGCCGGCCACGGCGACAACGGCGCGGTCGTCGCGCGCATACGCGCGTTGCTGGAGGCCCGCCCCGAGCGCGGAATCCGCGTCGAGCTGCACCGCATCGAAAACGCCCTGCCGCCGATTCCCGGCCTCGGCCCCGATATGGAGCGGATGCACCGCGCGATGATGCGCGAGCGGATGGCGGCCATCGAGATGCAGCTTTCGATCGAGCTCGAAGGCGGGCAGTGGCTCAATATCGGAACCCGCTTTCGCGAGCCGCCCCTGCAATGGCCATGGGCCGGGGCGGCGAGTTTCGGTCTTTCGGCCGCGCTGCTGCTCCTGACTGCGCTGTGGTTTCTTCTCACGCGGCTGACGGGGCCGTTGCGCCACCTTGCCAATGCCGCCGATCGGCTGGGCCGGGGCGAGCATGTCGAGGAACTCGCCGTCGCCGGCCCGCGCGAGTTGCGCGATCTGACCCATGCCTTCAACCGTATGCAGGAGCGGCTCACCCGCTTTGTCGCCGAACGCACGCGGCTGCTGGCCGCCCTCGGCCATGATCTGCGCTCGCCCCTGACCGCGATGCGGGTGCGGGCGGAGCTGGTCGAGGATGACGAGACCCGCGAGCGCCTCGGCGCGATCATCGAGGAGATGCAGGAAATGGTGGAGGCGACCCTGTCCTTCGCCCGCGGCATGGCAACATCCGAGCCGTCCGAGACCGTCGATCTGCGCGAATTGCTGCGCGATCTCGTCGATGAACGGATGGATCCGGGCGGGGCCGTCGTGCTGGAAACGGGCGGCTTGGCGGCCGAGGGGGCCTCGGCGCGGGTCCGGCCGAACGCGCTTCGCCGGGCGCTGCGCAACGTCATCGACAATGCCCTGCGCTATGGGGGCCGGGCGCGCGTGTCGCTGGACGCTTCGGACGACGCGCTCACCATCACTGTCGCCGATGACGGGCCGGGCATTCCGCAGGACTCGCTCGAGCGGGTCTTCGATCCTTTCCTGAGGCTCGAGACGTCGCGCTCGCGCGAGACGGGCGGCATCGGCCTGGGCCTGTCGATCGCGCGCACGATCGTCCAGGCGCATGGCGGCGACATCCGGCTGGCCAATCGCGCGGAAGGCGGACTGGCCGCAACCATCACCCTGCCGCGGGCCGCGGCCCCGGCGGACCCCACCACGCATGCAAGGAGACCAGCATGACGCTGTTCAAGACCACAATCACCGCCTCGAGCGTGCTCGCGGCGACTCCGGCATTCGCCCACGCCCAGGAGGGCTGGAACGGCGGCTATGGGCACATGATGGGCGGCGGCTCGTTCGGTGTCTTCGGCGGCTTTCTCTCGCTCGTCCTGCTGGCAGTTCTCGTTGTCGCCGGCGTCGTCGCGGTGCGCTGGCTGATGGAGGACGGCAAGGCAACGCCGCGCGGCCGCGAAGCGCTGGAAATCCTCAGGGAACGCCTCGCCAGGGGCGAGATCGACCCGGAGGAATACGAGGCCCGTCGCAAGGTTCTCGAACAGTCGTGAGCCGCGCCACGGCGGTGCCACCATCCGTCCACGCGACAGACAGAGAGACATCAACACAATGAACAGGAAGATTTGGGGCGGCTCGGCCCTCGTCGCGGCTGCGCTGGCCGCATATGTCTGGCAGATGACGAGCCCGCCCGATCCGCCGGCGCAGGCCGCGGCCGGCGCATCCTCCGAGGGCGCCCCGATTGTCGAGGTCAGCCTCCCCGCGGAGCTGTCGGAAAACGCACAGATGGGCGAGCGTGCCTTTGACGCCGTCTGTGCGGAGTGCCACGGCGACAACGCGGCGGGGCGCGAGGGCATGGGGCCGCCGCTGGTCCACGAGATCTACGAGCCCGGCCATCACTCCGACATGGCGTTTGTCCTGGCGGCCAGCAACGGCGTGCGCGCCCATCACTGGCGCTTCGGCAACATGCCCCCGGTCGAGGGCATCACTCAGGCCGAAATCCGGTATATCGCGGCGTATGTGCGCGCGTTGCAGCGCGAGAACGGCATCGAGTGATCCGCGCCAATCCGGGCTGACTGCGCCTGCAAGATCGGGCGCGGCCAGTCGTGACACCGCCATCGCGGATCGGCAGGAACCGCCGGCCGGTGGCGGCCACCCTTCCCGAGACTGAACGAATGAGGTCAGAGCAATGTTCAAACATCCCTTCGCGCGCATCGTGGTCATGATCGGTGCGGCCGCGCTGGCGGCCGGCATGGCGCATGCCCATGGAAGCGGCATCGGCGCCGCCGGCGACGCCACCAAGGTGGACCGCGTCATCGAGATCGCGATGGACGAGATGTCATACGACCCCGAGCGGGTCACGGTCGCGCCGGGCGAGACGATCCGCTTTGTGGTCACCAATGTCGGCAGTGTCGTCCACGAGTTCAATCTCGGGACGCCGCAGACCTGGCAGGGGCACCAGGACGAGATGGCGGCGATGATGCGCGCGGGCATGATGTCGGCGGATCGGATTCATCACGACAAGATGCGCGAGGCGGGCATGATGCATGACGACCCCAACAGCGTGCTGCTCGAGCCGGGCGAGAGCGGTGAGATCGTCTGGACCTTCGACGGCGACGCCGACAATCCCGGCTTCGCCTGCAATGTGCCCGGACATCTCCAGGCCGGGATGGAAGGTCGCGTGGTCATCCGCCGGTAATCTTCGGGGCGGATGGCCGGGATCGGCCCCGACCCTCACGCAGGCGACCAGGTCGCGGCACGGCCGTGAAGGCGTGCGGGGGCGCCGGGAAGCGCGCCTTTTCGGAGGTGGTCCCGCTCCGGGCCGCTTCAGGCCGCCCGGTTTGGGGCGCCATTTTCCGGGGTCTGGGCCGCGCCGTTCACCCGGCTTCGGCTGCAAGAAAAAGCCCGGCCAAAAAGGCCGGGCTCCCATCCTCGCCGTGACAAATGTCAGAAGCGGAACGCGATGCCCGCACGCAACTGGTGGGTCTGCAGCTCCACATCGACATCGTGCACATGGCCACTCCCGCCAACGCTCGTGAAGTCGAAGGTTTCGGTGCCGAAGTCGGAAAAGCGGTAGTCAAGCCGCGCGATCATGCTGTCGGAGATCGCATGCTCGACGCCGGCGCCGATGGTCCAGCCGGTGCGGTTGTCGCGCTCGTTGAACTGTTCGCGGCCACCGTTGTTGTAGCCGGTCATCTCCAGATCGGCGAAGGCGACGCCGCCGGCGGCATAGATCAGCGTGCGGTCCATGGCATAGCCGATGCGGCCCCGCAGGGCGGCGGTGCTGTGGATCTCGCTCTCGATCCCGCCGCCGAGGGGCCCGCGGCCGCCACCGTGCTCTTGGCCAATCGAGTTCTGCCCTGCACGGACCTCATCACCACCGCCGCCGCTCCAGCTGCCGTCGTCGGAGCCGTCGGCGTTTGACCAGTTGAACTCGCCCTCGATGCCGAAGACGGTATTGTTCGCGCCCTGCCAGTTGTAGCCGCCATAAATGCCGATCTCGCCGCCCGAGGCGTCGGGGGACGCGGTGTGCTCCTGCGCACCGGGAAAGGCGGGGGGTGGCGACGTGCGAACGGTGTCGAGATCGATCTCGCCTTGCAGCGTGCCCGCCTGCAGACCGGCATAGCCACCCGTCCAGGTGAAGGCCGGCTGGGCCGGCTCGACCACCTGCGGCTCGACCGGGGCCGGGCCCGGTCCGCTGGCGATGGCCGCGGTTCCGGCGAACGCCGCGACGAGGCTGTATCCGATAAGACTACGCATTCCTTCTACTCCCAAACCGATGGAATTCTTCGCGAAACCTGCACTCACTCCTGCGCGGGTTTCCAGAGCAAAAAGGCGCTGGCGAATGACCGGCGCCGATGTGTTGTCAATGGATCACATGTGCCGGGGCGCATCGCCTGTCGCTGATGGCCGGCAGACGACGTTCGTTGAAAATCCCGTCATCCGCGCAGGCGAGCCTGCAAGAAAAGGGGCGGCTTTCACCGCCCCTTCTGCCATGCAACGCTGCGACATCCGCCTCTCGGCATAGACGAAAAACAGTCACCGAGTGCGGTAGGTCGCGTGTTCGTGCCAGCGGTTCAACCGTGGCCGGCCAGCACCGCGATGCGGATCGCCTCGGCCTCGGCGGCCAGCGCGGCGGCGTCCGCCTCGCTTATCGGCTGCTCGAAGATCACCGAAAGCGCAAGTACCGTGTCGGTCGAGATCGGCACCGTCTTGTCGGACGCCACACCGAGGAACGCCGCGAGCAGCGTGTCGGTGTCGTTCGTCACGCCCATGTCGGTCAGAACCGAGGTGCCGTCCATCGCGTCCTTATAGAGCGCAAGGTTCTGCAGCGGCGAATCGATGATCGTCAGGTTGTCCCAGTTGAGCGAGAGTTCCTCGATCATCTCGTCGAGATCGAGGCTGTAGAAGGCGATCATTTCGGGCGAGAGATGCGCCAGCGCCTCGTCAAAGGCCCGGTCGAGCACCTGGTCCGGCGAGCGGGCGACGCTGAGGCGCCCGAGTTCGAGATCCTCCGGGATGCCTTCCTGCGCCCAGGGCGGCCGGCCGCCGCCGGTCTCGCCGCCGGAGCCGGCCTGCGGGCCACGCCCCTCGGAATCCTCGCCCGGGCCACCCTGGCCCGCGCCACCGTCGCTGCCGCCCTGGCCCGCGCCGCCGTCGCTGCCGCCACGGCCCTCGCCGCCTTCACCCTGGTTGCCCTGGCCCTGGTTGCCGTCATCATGCGTGTCGGCATAGGCCGCGCCGATCAGTGGCGGCATGTCGGCGTAGCCGCCCATCGCGGCGATCATCGCACTTATGGCTAGCGTCGAGACCCCCCGCCGCGCCATGCGAGTTGTTTCCGAAAATGGAAGTCGCATGTTGTACTCCTTGTTACCACGAAACCGTCCAACGACGGCAATTCGGATGATGCAGTCAGCGGGCGTCACACTCAATGATCTGAATCAAGAGATGTGTGTGGCTGCGATGCCCTGCCAGGCCTGAATGACGGCACAGCCAGCGGCCGATTCCGCGTCGGCCGGGCCGGTGGACCAGTGGCTAGTGGGCCATGAAAAGCGGCACCTCGGTCTGTTCGAGCATGTCACGCGTCGCGCCGCCCATGATCGCCTCGCGGAAGCGCGAGTGGCCATAGGCGCCCATGACCAGCATGTCGGCGCTCTGGTCGCTGACATGGCGCAGCAGCACGTCGCTGATCCGAGGCATCGTTCGGGCGAGCACGGACACCTCGGCGCGCACGCCGTGGCGCGAGAGCATCTGCGTGAGCATGCCGCCGGGGTCGGAGCGCTCGGGGCCGTGGGACGGCGGGTCGATGATGGCGACATTGACGATTTCGGCTTCGCGGAGAATCGGCAGCGCCTTGCGCACCGCCGAGAGGGCCTCGCTGCTCTGGTTCCAGGCGACGACGACGCGCCGCGGCCTGTCGGCGGGCAGGCCGGAATTGGGCACCACGAGCACGGGCGTTTCGCCCTCGAAGAGGGCCGATTCGATGATCGCCTCGTCCTCGGGCGTGTGCTCGTCGCCATAGGGGCGCGGCTGGACGACGAGATCGGCGAAGCGCGCGCGCAGCCCGGTTAGCGCGGCGATGCCGCCGAGCTGGGCCACCGAACTGTCGACCGACCAGCGCACGTCTTCGCGCGACATACGTGCGCGCACCTTCTCCTCGAGCGCCTCGGCCTCTTTCTGCGCGCGTTCGAGCGTTTCCTGATACACCATCGCCGGGGCGCCGGCGTAGAAGTAGCCCGTCTGGGTATGATCAATCCCCAGGCAGGAGAGCTCGAGATGCGCATCTTCACGGCGCGTCATGGTGATTGCGGGGGCGAGCGTCGTCTCGATCGCGGCCTCGCGCGAGATGAAGCTCAAAATCGTCTTGTAACTCATCCGTGGCCCTCCTTGTGCCAATGACGGGCGGCTTGTCATGTGCGACACTACGAACAGTTGAGCGTGGCGGCCTTGACCAGGATCAATTGTTTCGCACGCCGTTGCGGTTGACATGGATCAATGTCGCGCCGCTGCGCAGCGGCGACAAGACGGGTGACACGAAAGGGGCCCTGCCGTCGAGAGGGCAGGCAGAGGCCGGATGCGGGGGACGCAACAATGTGGGATTACGTGAAGCTGTTGGCTTTCGGCGTGATCGCGGTTCTGGCCGCGATCGCGGCCAACTACGCGCGCGACGCGGCCTATCTGGTCCATGCGCTTCTCATCATGCTGGTGGCCGGCGGGCTGTTCGTCTGGCAGCTTCGCCGGGCCGACGAGCCCAAGGCGGTGCATGACGAGACCGTCTACATGGATGGCGTCGTCCGCGCCGGGGTCGTCGCGACGGCGTTCTGGGGCGTGGTCGGCTTTCTGGTAGGCGTGTTCATCGCGTTTCAGCTGGCGTTTCCCGAACTCAACTTCACCTGGGCGGACGGCTACGCCAATTTCGGCCGTCTGCGGCCGCTGCATACCAGCGCGGTGATCTTCGCCTTCGGCGGCAACGCCCTGATCGCGACGTCGTTCTACGTCGTCCAGCGCACGAGCGCGGCGCGCCTGTGGGGCGGCAATCTAGCCTGGTTCGTGTTCTGGGGTTTCCAGCTTTTCATCGTGATCGCCGCGACCGGCTATCTGCTGGGCGCGACGCAGTCGCGCGAATACGCCGAGCCCGAATGGTATGCCGACTGGTGGCTGGTGGTCGTCTGGCTGGCTTATCTCGCGGTGTTCATGGGCACGATCTTCAAGCGCCGCGAGCCGCACATCTATGTGGCCAACTGGTTCTATCTGAGTTTCATCGTCACGGTGGCGATGCTGCATGTCGTCAACAATCTCAGTCTGCCGGTCTCGATCTTCGGCTCGCGGTCGATCTCGGCCTTTGCGGGCGTTCAGGACGCGATGACGCAGTGGTGGTACGGCCACAACGCGGTGGGCTTCTTCCTGACCGCGGGTTTCCTTGGCATGATGTACTATTTCGTGCCCAAGCAGGCCGAGCGGCCGGTCTACAGCTACAAGCTGTCGATCATCCACTTCTGGGCGCTAATCTTCCTGTATATCTGGGCCGGCCCGCACCACCTGCACTACACGGCACTGCCCGACTGGGCGCAGACGCTGGGCATGACCTTCTCGATCATGCTGTGGATGCCGTCCTGGGGCGGCATGATCAACGGCCTGATGACGCTGTCGGGCGCCTGGGACAAGCTGCGCACCGACCCGATCATCCGGATGATGGTCGTTGCGGTGGGCTTCTACGGCATGGCCACCTTCGAGGGGCCGATGATGTCGATCCGCGCGGTCAACTCGCTGTCGCACTACACCGACTGGACGATCGGCCACGTCCATTCCGGCGCGCTGGGCTGGAACGGCATGATCACCTTCGGTGCGCTCTACTTCCTGGTGCCGCGGCTGTGGCAGCGCGAGGCACTCTATTCGGTGCGGCTGGTGTCGTGGCACTTCTGGCTCGCGACGATCGGGATCGTCCTCTACGCCGCGTCGATGTGGGTCACCGGCATCATGGAGGGGCTGATGTGGCGCGAGGTCGACAGCCAGGGCTTCCTGGTCAACTCCTTCGCCGACACGGTCGACGCCAAGCTGCCGATGTACGTCGTGCGCGCGCTGGGGGGCACGCTGTTCCTCGCCGGGGCGGTCATCATGTGCGTCAACCTGTGGAAGACGGTCACCTCGACCGCCGAACGCAAGCCGGCCACCGCGGCCGTCGCCGCCGAATAAGGATCGCATCCGATGTCATTGCTCGACAAGCATTCCAAGATCGAAACCCACGCGACGCTGCTGCTTGTGCTCAGCTTTCTCGTGGTGACCGTCGGCGGGCTGGTGCAGATCGTGCCGCTGTTCTACCTTGAGAACACCATCGAGGAGGTGGAGGGCATGCGGCCCTACTCGCCGCTCGAGCTCACGGGCCGCGAGATCTACGTCCGCGAGGGCTGCTATGTCTGCCACAGCCAGATGGTGCGGCCGATGCGCGACGAGGTCCAGCGCTACGGCCACTACAGCCTGGCCGCCGAGTCGATGTACGACCACCCCTTCCAGTGGGGCTCCAAACGCACCGGACCGGACCTTGCGCGGCTGGGCGGGCGCTATTCGGATGACTGGCACGTCCAGCACATGATCAACCCGCGCGACGTGGTGCCCGAGTCGGTCATGCCCGCCTATGGCTACATGCTCGACCGCGAGATCGACGCCGAGCATATCGAGGATCTCCTGCGCGCCCAGCGCGCGGTCGGCGTGCCCTACAGCGACGAGATGATCGAAACCGCAGCCGCCGATTTCGAGGCCCAGGCCGATCCGAACGCGGATACCGCCGGCCTGCTGGAGCGCTATCCGGGCGCGCAGACGCGCAACTTCGACGGCCAGCCCGAACTGACCGAGATGGACGCGATCATCGCCTACATGCAGATGCTCGGCACTCTGGTCGATTTCGACACCTTCGTGCCGAATCCGGATCGCTAGGGGGAGCGCGCGCGATGGAAACCTATACTCTTCTGCGTCATTTCGCCGACAGCTGGTTCCTGCTGCTGATGACACTGTTCTTCATCGGCGTCATCGTCTGGGCCTTCCGGCCCGGCAGCCGCGAGCTGCATGACGACACGCGCAACATCGTCTTTCGCAACGAAGACAGGCCCGCGGCCGGCCGGGACGAGACCGAGCCCCGGGCCCAACGCGGCGACCGGCATTTCCACGAGGCACGCTGATGGCTGATCAGAAAAAGACCACCTCCGGCGGGCGCGCCCCGCAAGACCGCAACGCGCCGACCACCGGCCATGTCTGGGACGGGATCGAGGAATACAATAACCCGCTGCCGCGCTGGTGGCTGTGGACATTCTACCTCACCATCATATGGGCCGTCGGATACATGATCCTGTATCCGGCCTGGCCGCT
This sequence comes from Rhodobacteraceae bacterium WD3A24, assembly GCA_002967695.1. Lineage (GTDB taxonomy): Bacteria > Pseudomonadota > Alphaproteobacteria > Rhodobacterales > Rhodobacteraceae > Alkalilacustris. The sequence goes on from PUHN01000033.1 coordinate 10,763, forward strand.
GGTGAACTCGGCCACGCAGGGGATTCTGGGATACGACACCCGCGAGGAGATCCAGCAGGAGATCGCGCGCTTCGAGGCGGCCAACGAGACGTGGTTCCAGCGCCTCAACGAGACCCCGCTGACCGAGATCGCTGCCGACGAGGAGTTGCAGGACTTCGCGGTGAATGCGGGCGGGTCGATCTTTTCGGCGCAATGTTCGCAGTGCCACGGCTCCGGTGCGGCCGGGTTGCAGGCTTCGGGCTATCCGAATCTGCTCGACGACGACTGGCTGTGGGGCGGGACGATCGAGGATATTCACCAGACCGTGCGGTACGGCATTCGCAACGAGGAGTATGACCAGGCGCGCAACTCCCAGATGCCGGCCTTCGGCGATATTCTGAGCGAGGGAGAAATCGATGCCGTGGTCCATCATGTCCGCAACATTTCGGGGCAGGAACACGATGCCGATCTCGCCGCCGAGGGTGCCGAAGTCTATGCGGCACAGTGCGCCGCCTGTCACGGCGCCGAAGGCGGCGGAAACCAGAGCCTCGGCGCGCCGACGCTCAATGATGCGATCTGGCTTTACGGCGGCGATGTCGAAACCATCCGCGAGACGGTGACGAACAGCCGCTTCGGCGTGATGCCGGGCTTCGCCGACCGTCTGCGCGATGCCGAAATCCGGGCCGTGGCCGCTTATGTCCACCAGTTGGGCGGCGGCGAATGAGCCCACCGGAATCCGGGGGCACGAACGCCTTCGGATAGTCAGCACCGGCCCCTCGATCCTGTTCGCGCGTTTCCCGGGGGGTCGGTGCGCTTTTCATCGGCGGTGTTGCCGAAAAGCCTGCGCCATCACGCCGCATAAAAAGCTGTATTCCAGATATCCATTATTGACGCAAGTCAAGGCGGCGCCATCATCGGCGCCGCACAAAGGGTCGCAGATCAACCGTACGGAGTCGCCCGCGTGAGCAGTTCAGACAGCCCCCCGCCGAGCCTTTACGCCGCGCGCGAGCCGGTCTTTCCGCGCCGGGTAAGGGGCAGTTTCCGCACGCTGAAGTGGTGGATCATGGCCATCACTCTGGGCATCTACTACATCACTCCCTGGATCAGGTGGGATCGCGGCCCCGACCTGCCCGACCAGGCCGTGCTGGTCGATCTGGCCAGCCGCCGATTCTTCTTTTTCTGGGTCGAGATCTGGCCGCACGAGTTCTATTTCGTCGCGGGCCTTCTGATCATGGCGGGGCTGGGGCTGTTTCTGTTCACCTCCGCGCTGGGCCGCGTCTGGTGCGGCTATGCCTGCCCCCAGACGGTGTGGACCGATCTCTTCATTCTGGTCGAGCGCTGGATCGAGGGCGACCGCAATGCCCGCGTCCGTCTCTGGCGGCAGGGCTGGTCGCTGCGCAAGGTGCGGTTGCGGCTGACGAAATGGACGACCTGGCTGGTGATCGCGGTGCTGACGGGGGGGGCATGGGTGTTCTATTTCACCGATGCGCCGACGCTGGCGCGCGATCTCGTGAATTTCAGCGCCCATCCCGTCGCCTATGGCACGATCGGGGTGCTGACGGCGACGACCTTTCTGTTCGGCGGGTTCGCCCGCGAACAGATCTGCATCTATGCCTGTCCCTGGCCGCGCATCCAGGCCGCGATGATGGACGAGGACACGCTGACCATCGGCTACCGCGACTGGCGCGGCGAGCCGCGCGGCAAGCACCGCAAGGCCGAGGGGGCCGAGAACCTGGGCGACTGCATCGACTGCAACGCCTGCGTCAATGTCTGCCCGATGGGCATCGACATACGTGACGGGCAGCAACTGGCCTGCATCACCTGTGGGCTGTGCATTGACGCCTGCGACGAGGTGATGGACCGCGTCGGCAAGCCGCGCGGGCTGATCGGCTACATGGCGCTGTCCGACGAGGAGCGCGAGCGCGCCGGCAAGCCGCCCGTATCCCCGTGGAAGCACGTCTTTCGCCCGCGCACGGTGCTCTACACCACGCTCTGGGCGGCCGTGGGGGCGGCGCTGGTGGTCGCGCTGTTTATCCGCAGCGATATCGACATGTCGGTCTCGCCGATCCGCAATCCGACCTATGTCACCCTGTCGGACGGCGCGATCCGCAACACCTACGACGTGCGGCTTCGCAACATGCAGGGCGAGGCGCGTGAATTCACGCTCTCGACCACGGGGGCGCCGTCGGTTAGCCTCTCGCTTCAAGGAGAGGAGGGGCTTTCGGTGCGGGTTCCGGCCGACGAACAGCTCAACCAGCGGGTCTACATCACCGCCCCCGCAGGCTCCGCGGCGGCCGAGGCCGCACGGACGGAGCTGCGTATCTGGGCGGGCGTCGAGGGCGCGAGCGACCGCATCTACGCCGACACTGTCTTCAACGGGAGCGGGCAATGAGCGGCAAGCCCCTGACCGGCCGCAAGGTCTTTGCAATCGTAGCCAGTGCCTTCGGCGCGATCATCGCGGCCAATCTGGTGCTCGCCTGGCAGGCGGTGGGAACCTTTCCGGGCCTGGAGGTCGAGAACAGCTATGTCGCCAGCCAGACCTTCAATGAGCGTCTCGCCGCGCAGCAGGCGCTGGGCTGGACGGTGGACGCCGAGGTGACGGACGGCGCGCTGGTGGTGCGCATCACCGGCGATGACGGACGGCCCTCCGAGGTCGGCGCGCTTTCGGCCACGCTCGGCCGGCCCACCCATGTGCGCGAGGACCGCAGCCCCGATTTCGTCTACCATCAGGACGCCTTCCGCGCGCCAATGGATGTCGCGCCGGGGCGCTGGATGCTCCGCCTTGAGGCGACCGCTCCCGACGGCACGACATTCCGACAACGCCGCACCCTGATCGTGGAGGGCTGAGGGCCATGAGCGCAGCGCTCCAGCCCGCCGGCCCCTCGGCCTGCCCGGCCTGCGCCGCGGCCCCGGCGGCCGAGCAGCTCGCCCGCGCGGGCCGGCAGGCGGGCGCACGGCTGATGCTGTCGCTGCCCACGGTTCATTGCGCAGGCTGCATCTCGGCCGTCGAGGGCGATCTGGCACGGCATCCGGGCGTGAACTCGGCCCGCGTCAACCTGACGCTCAAGCGCGTCACGGTCGATGCCGAACCGGAGGTGACGGCCGGGGCGCTGATCGAGCGTCTGGAGCGGCTCGGCTACGAGGCCCATGAGCTCGACCCGGGCACCCTCTCGATGACGCAGACCGATCGGCAGGGGCGCGAGTTGCTCATGCGCCTCGGCGTGGCCGGCTTTGCCATGATGAATATCATGCTTCTGTCGGTTGCCGTTTGGTCGGGGGCCGAGGCCGCCACCCGCGATCTTTTCCATTTCATTTCCGCGGCCATCGCCATTCCCACGGTCGCCTTTTCGGGCCAGCCTTTCTTTCGCAACGCGCTCGCCGCGCTGAGGGCCGGGCGGCTGGGCATGGACGTGCCGATCTCGCTGGCGATCCTTCTGGCCACCGGGATATCGCTGTTCGAGACCTTCAACTCGGGCGCGCATGCCTATTTCGATGCGGCGGTGATGCTGACCTTCTTTCTGCTCGCCGGCCGGTATCTCGATTACCGCACGCGCGCCGTGGCGCGATCGGCGGCGCAGGAACTCGCCGCGCTCGAAGTCCCGCGCGCGCGGCGCATCGCGCCCGACGGCACCGAGGAGGAAGTGCCCGTCTCGGAGCTTGCCGCGGGGGCGCTGGTGCGGGTGCGCCCCGGCGGGCGCGTGCCCGTCGATGGCGTGGTGACGGAAGGGACGAGCGAGCTCGACCGATCCCTTCTGACCGGCGAGAGCCTGCCCTCCTGGGCGGGGCCGCAGACGGCCGTGAGCGCCGGCGAGGTCAACCTGACCGGGCCTCTGACCGTGCGCGTGACGGCCGCGGGCCGCGAATCCTCGTTGCATCGCATGGCCGATCTCGTCGCCGTGGCCGAGTCGGCGCGCAACCGCTACACATCGCTCGCCGACCGGGCCGCGCGCGCCTATGCGCCGGTGGTGCATCTGCTCGCCCTCGGGGCGCTGGTGGGCTGGCTCTGGGTTTCGGGGGGCGATCTGCGGCTTGCGGTCAATATCGCTGCCGCCACGCTCATCATTACCTGCCCCTGTGCGCTGGGGCTTGCGGTGCCGGCGGTGGTCACCGCGGCCTCGGGGCGGCTGTTCCGCGACGGGCTGCTGATCAAGGACGGCACGGCGCTGGAGCGGCTGGCCGAGATCGACACTGTCGTCTTCGACAAGACCGGCACGCTGACGCTCGGCGTGCCCGAACCCGTCAATCTCGACACACACCCCCAGCCGGCGCGCCGCGTGGCCCTGGCGCTCGCGCGGGCATCCTCCCATCCGCTGGCGGCGGCGCTGACGCAGGCCGAGACGGTGCCGCCCGCCGACGTCACAGATATCCGCGAGGTTCCCGGCTACGGCGTCGAAGGGCGCTGGCAGGGGCGCAGGGTGCGGCTGGGCCGCGCCAGCTGGGTCGGCGCGGCGGCAGAGACCGTCACGGCGGCCTATCTGCGCATCGGCGACGAGCCCGCGCGCGCCTTCACCTTTTCCGACCGGCTCCGCCCCGGTGCCGAGGCGGCGGTGCAGACGCTGCGGGCGCAGGGCAAGGCGGTGCGGCTGATCTCGGGGGACGTGCCCGCAGCGGTGGCCGAACTGGCCGCGCGTCTGGGCATCGACGACTGGCAGGCAGAGGTGTTGCCCGAGGGCAAGGCCGAGGCCGTGCAGGCGCTCACCGAAGCCGGCCACAGGGTGCTGATGGTGGGCGACGGGCTCAACGACACCGCCGCGCTGGCGGCGGCGCATGTCTCGGTCTCGCCCGCCTCGGCGCTGGACGCCGCGCGCGTGGCGTCGGATATCGTGTTGCTCGGGCGTGACATCGCGCCGCTGGGGCGGGCGGCCCGCGTTGCGCGCCTCTCGACCCGCCGCATTCGCGAGAATTTCGCCATCTCGCTGCTGTATAATGCCGTTGCAGTGCCGGTGGCGCTTCTGGGTTATGCCTCGCCGCTGCTGGCGGCGCTGGCCATGTCGGCCTCGTCGATTACAGTTTCGCTCAACGCGCTTCGGCTGAAGTGAGGGGGAGGGCGCGATGGATATTCTCGTCCTGCTGATCCCGGTTTCGCTGTTTCTGGGCGGGTTGGGCTTGGCGGGCTTTTTCTGGACGTTGCGCAAGGGGATGTATGACGACCCCGAGGGCGATGCCCGCCGGATCCTGCGCGACGATTACGACGACCGCCCCCGCCGCGAAGACGACGAGAGCGGTTGAGCCGCCCTCAAGGCGCGATGGTGAAGCATTGCTGACCGCGCGCCTGAAGGCGCCGGCACGCGAGGTCGGCCTGTTCGCGCGAGAGGCCGACGAAATTGGCGTCGAACCCGTTCGATCCCTCTGCGACACGTCGCAGCGCGCCTTCGAGCACGGAACTCTCCGACAGGGCCGTGCGCATCAGACTCCGCTCGGCCCGGTGGCGCGTGTTGTAGCGGCCGATATTGATCCCCCACAGGCGTCCGCCGGAACTCGATATCCGCGAAATCACCTCGCGGCGGGGTTCGGGCGGCTCGGCCTGTGCGTCGGCGGAGGCCATCCGAAGATCCTCGGGCCGCGACGGGGGCGCCGGGCTCGACGTCAGGATGATCGCTGCTTCGTCCTCGTTGGCTGTCGGCGGGGCATCGGCGGGGGCTTCATTGGCCAGGCGGGCGACGGCCGCGTCATCGCTGTCGGCATCGCCGGCCTCGGGCGGCGAGGCGACAGCGGTGTCCACGGCCTCGTCGACGGCGTTTGCCACGGTTTGCGGTGTGGTGTCCGTTGTGTCGGCGTCCGGTTGCGGCGCCGCAGCCTCGGCCGGCGCGTCCTCGGGGCGCGGCGGGGGAGTTGTGACATCCGCCGCGCGCACTTCGGCGAGCACATTGTCGATGTTCGTCTCAAGCTCGGCGATCACCGTCTGCGACGGTTCGGGCAGTGGCCGCGCGCGGGGGCGCGGGCTCGTCCGCACGGTGGTATCGAGCCGGATCGTCCGCCCCGCCATCCGGCCGCCATCATGGTCGGCACCGGCATAGGTGGGCGGATCGGGCGGGCGCAGCGCCACCTGAACGGGGGCACGCGCAAAGCCCATGTCGAGCAGCTCGGTCATGCGGGCGTTGCGGTTCGCCACCGAGGTGCCGCCGAAGATCACGGCGATGAGGCGCACGCCGTTGCGCTCTGCCGAAGCGGCGAGATTGAAGCCGGCGGCACTGGTGAAGCCGGTCTTGATTCCATCGGCGCCGTCATAGGAATTGAGGAAACTGCGGTTGGTGTTTCGCACCGTGCGCAGCCCGGCATCCGTCGTGATGCGCGAGAACAGATTGTAGTATTGCGGATAGTCGAAATAGAGCTGCCGCGCGAGAAGCGCCATGTCGCGTGCTGTCGAGAGGTGACCGCTGCGCGTCAGCCCGTGGGCGTTCTCGAAGGTGGTATTCTCCATTCCGATGGCGCGGGCGGTGCGCGTCATCCGCCGTGCGAACGCCGCCTCGCTGCCCGCAATCGCCTCGCCGATGGCGGTGGCCGCGTCGTTGCCCGAGCGCACGGCCGCCGCGCGGATGAGATAGCGCAGCGCGATGCTCTGCCCGGCGCTCAGGCCGAGGCAGGAGCACGGCTCCGATGCGGCGTGACGCGATACCGTGACCGGGGTGTCCAGGCCGATTTCGCCGTTCTCGACTGCTTCGAAGGTGATGTAGAGCGTCATCATCTTGGTCAGCGAGGCCGGGTGCAGGCGCGTGTCATGATTGCGGGCATGCAGGATCTCGCCCGACCGGGCATCCATGACCACCGCCGCATAAGGCGCGGCATGCGCGGTGCCGGACCCGGACACAAGAACGGCCAGAGTCACCACGAACAACCCCGCAAAGAGGGTTCGCCACAGATGTGCTGCCACCTTGCCTGCCCTTTTCCTGCCTCTCGTCCCGATTGTTTTTATGAGGGACGCATTCGCTGGGCTGTTAGACTAGCACGTGAAGAAAAACGCGAAAACCCCTGATTTTCAAGGCGTTTGAGGCCATTCGCGACGCCGCTTTCCAATATGTAGGGGCGACGAGGCGGCGGCGCGCAAGATGTCACTCGCCTGTGAGGCGAGCGATGAGAGCCGGCAATTCGCCCAGATGCGCGAGTTCACGAAATCGCGCGCTGGCGCGCGGGGGCTCGGCGGCCTCGAGCGCCCAGTCAGCCGGCGCATGGGGGACATGCACCCCCCAGCCGCCCGCCGCGATCATCGGGATCACGTCCGAGCGCAGCGAGTCGCCGATCATCATCGCCCGCGCCGCCCCGTCGCCATGCCGGCCGAACACATCGGTATAGGTGCCCGGCGTCTTGTCGCTGACGATCTCGACGGCGTCGAACAGCTCGCCCAGCCCCGACTGGGCGAGCTTGCGCTCCTGGTCGAGGAGATCGCCCTTGGTCAGCAGCACCAGACGGTGACGCGCGGCAAGGGTCTCGATCGCGGTGCGGGCATGGGGCAGAAGCTCAACCGGATGTTCGAGCATCTCGCGCCCCGCGGCGATCAGATCGGCGATCACGGCGGCGGGCACGCGCCGGTCGGTCACGTCGATCGCCGTCTCGATCATCGACAGCACGAAGCCTTTGACCCCGTAGCCGTAATGGCCGAGATTACGCGCCTCGGCGTCGAGCAGCCGCGCGCGCAGGGTCGCGGGATCGGCATGATCGGCGAGGCACTCGAAGAAACGCTGCTGCGTGAGCCGGAAGAACCGGGCATTGTGCCACAGCGTGTCGTCGGCATCGAAGCCGATGGTGGTGATCGCTCGTGTCATCGGTGGCCTTCGCGGCGGGCATGCGCTGCCCCTTTTCTCGCGCGGGTGAGGCGTTATATTCAAGAGCCGAGAGAACGCACCCTGAACCGTAATGTCGGAGCCCGACCGTGACGCCAGAAATTCGCATGATGTCCGACAAGGACGACTCGCGCGATGGCGACTCGGAGGTCGTCACCAAGACGCGCTCGCGCACGCAGAAACCGCCGCTCTACAAGGTTCTGCTGCTCAACGACGATTATACGCCGATGGAGTTCGTCGTCCATGTGCTTGAGCGTTTCTTCGGGATGAGCCATGCGCAGGCTTTCGAGATCATGTTGACGGTGCACAAGAAAGGGGTCGCCGTGGTCGGGGTGTTCAGCTTCGAGGTGGCTGAGACCAAGGTCGCGCAGGTCATGGATTTCGCCCGTCGTCACCAGCATCCCCTGCAATGCACCATGGAAAAGGAGTAGGGCGCGGCCCGAGGGGCACGTCCCGCCATGCGCGCCGCACGCCTGTCGATCGCCCTTGAAGAGGGGGGGCTGGCCCTGCCGCAGGCGGGGCCGATCGCCGTCTTTCGGCCCCGCGCGGGGGATGATCTCTCCGCCCTGCCCATGGAGCGGGTCGAGGTGATCCAGGGCTTTCGCCCCGACCATGACGCATTTGCCCGGGCCGGCTATGCCACCGCAGTGGCCCCGCAGGGGCGCTATGGTGCCGCGCTGATCTGCCTGCCACGCAATCGTGATCAGGCGCGCGGGCTCATCGCGCAGGCCGCCGGACTGACCGACGGACCGGTCGTGGTGGACGGACAGAAGACCGACGGCGTCGACGGGCTGCTGCGCGACTGCCGAAAACGTGCCGCGGTTTCCGGGCCGGTCATCAAGGCACATGGCAAGCTATTCTGGTTCGACGCGGCCGGGGTGGACATGGCCGACTGGGCGCTCGCGCCGGGCCACACCCCGGAGGGTTTCGTGACGCTGCCCGGCGTGTTCTCGGCCGACGGCGTTGATCCGGGCTCTGCGCTTCTGGGGCAGGCGCTGCCCGAGCGCATGGCCGGCCGGGTCGCCGATCTGGGGGCGGGCTGGGGCTATCTGTCAGCCCAGATCCTGCGCCGCGAGGGCGTGAGAGAGGTGCATCTGATCGAGGCCGAGCACGCGGCACTCGATTGCGCACGCGAGAATGTCAGGGACGCGCGCGCGCGATTCCACTGGGCCGACGTCACACGCTTCGAGCCGCCGGCCCCCTTTGACATCGTGGTGAGCAACCCGCCCTTTCACTCGGGGCGCGACGGCGCGCCCGCGCTGGGCGCGGCCTTCATCGCGGCGGCGGCGCGGATGCTTGCGCCTCGCGGCGCTTTGTGGCTGGTCGCCAACCGCCATCTGCCCTATGAGGCCCCGCTGCAGGCCGCCTTCGCCCGGATCGAGGCGATGGGCGGCGATACGCGCTACAAGATCATCCGCGCGACACGGCCCCGCAAGGAGACGCGCGGCTGAGGCCACGGCAACAGGAAGGAGCCCGGCATGAGCTTTTCCATCGATGGCAGGACGGCGATCGTCACCGGAGCTGCCAATGGCGTCGGGCTGGCGATTGCCCGGCATTTCCTGGACCGGGGCGCCAATGTCATGCTGGCCGACATGGACGAGGCACAGCTCGAACGCGAGATCGGTGCGGAGGCGCGCAAGGAGGAATCCGCCCGGCTTTTCGCCGGCGATCTGCGCGAGAGGCTGACGGTGGCCAATCTGCTCTCGGCCACCATCGACGCGTTCGACCGTATCGACATCCTGATCAATGCCTCGCGCCAGTGCGTGCGGGCCGATCCGCTCGCGCTCGAGGATGACGCGGTGGAGACGATGCTGCAGCAGAACCTGCTGACCAGTCTGCGTCTTAGCCAGGCCGTGGCGCGGCGCATGATCCGCCAGACCGAGACCGAAGGCGGCGAGGCGCCGCGCAGCGCGGGCTCAATCGTCAATCTCTCCTCGATCGCGGCGCGGGTCACCCAGCCCGAGTTGATGGCCTATTCGATTTCGGCCGCCGCGCTCGACCAGATGACGCGCGGGCTCGCGGTGGCGCTGGCGCCCAGTCGTATCCGGGTCAATGCCGTGGCCTTCGGCAGCGTAATGAGCACGAGCCTGAAGAACCAGATCCGCGAAAACGCCGATTACCGCGGCGAGATCACCGACAACACGCCGCTGGCGCGAATCGGCTCGCCGGGCGAGGTGGCCGAGGCGGCGCAGTTTCTCGCCTCGGACGCCTCCGCCTTCATGACCGGCCAGATCGTCACGGTTGACGGCGGGCGCACGCTGCTTGACCCGGTCCAGGCACCGGCGCATTGATCCATTGCGGGGAGGCTGGTGAAGATGAGTGACGTTTTCCAAGAGCGAAAGGCCCGTGCCGCGAGCTGGTTTCGCAGCCTGCGCGACGAGATCGTGGCCGCCTTCGAGGCGCTGGAGGATGCCCAGACCACCGGCCCGCTGGCCGAGGCGGAGCCGGGCCGCTTTGAACTGCGCGAGACCAGGCGCAGCTCGGATGACGGATCGGATGCCGGCGGCGGGCTGATGAGCGTGATGCGCGGCGGCCGGGTGTTCGAGAAGGTCGGCGTGAACGTCTCGGAAGTGTTCGGGACGCTGGGCGAGAGGGCACAGGCGGCAATGGCCGCGCGGGGCGTGCCGGGCCTGAGCGATGATGCACGCTTCTGGGCGAGCGGTATCAGCCTTGTGGCGCATATGCAGAACCCGCATGTGCCGGCTGTGCACATGAACACGCGCATGTTCTGGACGCCCAATGCCTGGTGGTTCGGCGGCGGCGCCGATCTCAACCCCTGCATCGAGTATGACGAGGACACCGAGGATTTCCACGCTGTCCTCAAGGAGTTCTGCGACCGGCACGATGGGGGTTACTACCCCCGGTTCAGGGCCTGGGCGGACGAGTATTTCTACATTCCCCATCGCAAGCGCGCGCGTGGCGTGGGTGGCATCTTTTTCGACGATTTCAACACCGGCGACTGGGAGGCCGACTTCGCCTTTACCCAGGATGTCGGGCGGGCCTTCCTGCCCGCCTTTCGGCCACTGGTCGAGCGCCGTCGCGACATGGCTTGGAGCGCGGGCGAGCGCGACACCCAGCTTATCCATCGCGGGCTCTATGCCGAATACAATCTCGTCTATGATCGGGGCACGAAATTCGGCCTCGAAACCAGCCACGACCCCGACGCGGTTCTGATGAGCCTGCCGCCGCTGGCAAAATGGGTGTGACACGCCCGCCCGCCGGGGCCGCCATGCGGGGGCGGGCGATGCTGGCCCCTTTTTCGTGGCGGTCTCGCCCGTGGGATGCTGCCGCCTGCGCACGGCGGAGGGGGTGGAATGGCTGATTATCTGATGATCCTGGGCGGTCTGGTCGGGCTGCTCGCCGGAGGCGAGGCTCTGGTGCGCGGCAGCGTGGGGCTGGCGCGGCGGCTGGGCATGCCGTCCTTCCTGATCGGGTTGACCGTTGTGGGTTTCGGCACATCCGCGCCGGAACTTCTGGTCTCGGTCGATGCCGCCTGGCGGGGGCAGCCCGCGATCGCGGTGGGCAATGTGGTGGGTTCGAACACCGCCAACATCCTGCTGATCCTGGGGCTGTCGGCGCTGATCTGGCCTGTGGCGGTGCAGGGTCCGACCCTGCGGCGCGACGGGGCGGTGATGCTGGCCGCCGGGCTGGTGCTGGTGGTTCCCTTCGCGCTGGGCGAACTCGGCCGGCTCACGGGCGCGGCGCTGGTGGCGGCGCTCGTGCTCTATCTCGTTTGGGCCTATCGGCAGCGCGGGGCGGACGTGACCGGGCCGGAGCCGGCCGATCCGACGCCGCGCGGGGCGATCCTGTGGGTGCTGGCCGGGCTCGCGGCGCTGATCGTCGGGGCGCGGCTTCTGGTGGATGGCGCCGTGGCCATCGCCGAAGGGTTTGGCATCTCTCAGGCCTTCATCGGCCTGACGATCGTCGCGGTGGGCACGTCGCTGCCTGAACTGGCGACATCGCTGATCGCGGCGTTCCGGCGGCAATCCGACATCGCGCTGGGCAATATCGTGGGGTCCAACATCTTCAATGTGCTGGGCATACTGGGCGTGACCGCGCTCATTGCGCCGATTCCCGTCGCTTCGCGCTTTCTGCGGTTCGACCTGCCCGTGATGCTGGCGGCGACACTGGTGCTTGCGGTGCTGATGATCGCGCGTCCCCTGATCGGGCGTGTCGCCGGGCTGGCGATGCTGGTTGCTTATGCCTCTTACGTGCTTGCCGCCCGCGGTTGAGGCGCCGCCAGGGTGCATAGCGGGGGCTGTCGCCGTCAGGCATCGGGAGAAGAGGGGCCTTGCGCCTTCCCGGCTGCCTTGCGGGCCAGAGCGCGGAAGCTCTCGCGCTCCTCGTCCGACAAGCCGCGCAAGATGTCCTCCTGCACGGACTCGACCACGGGAAGAATGGCGTCGAAGACGCGCCGTCCCTCCTCCGTCAGGGTAAGTTCGCGCGCGCGCCGATCGCGCGGATTCACGACGCGACGGACATACCCCTTTTGAACGAGGCGCTCGATGACGCCGCCGATGGTCGCGCGATCATAGGCGATCATCGAGGCGACGCGCGCCTGATCGATTCCGGGTGTGGCGCGGATCGCGTCCAGCGCGGCGAATTGCACCGGGGTGAGGTCGAATCCCGCCTCGCGCGCCCGGTTGTGAAAGGCATTGACCGAGATTTGATGCAGGCGCCGGATGAGGTGCCCGGCCATGTCGTGAATTTCCACTGCCGGCTTCTCCCCGTGGTTTTTCGGGTCGCCGCGCCGTGCGCAGGACTCTGATAAAGCATTCTTCAACAGTATCTTATGGAAATTGATTTGTATACATACTTCTTTGTTGACCCACTCATAGTAAGTATACATACTGTTATCCGGCCGGTCCGTTGCGCGGATCGGCATGGATCGCGGGCAGGGGGCCTTCTGCGGAGGGCTGTTTCGAGCCCGAGGACGGGGAGCGTGGCTGTCCCGGTGCGTGTGAAAGGATGAGGCGACGATGCAATTTCATCTCAACGGATTCAAAACGGGCGATCCGGCAATCTCACGCGCCGAGGCGCACGACGTTTCAGAGGGGCTGCCCGAAGAGGTCGATGTCCTGATCGCGGGGTGCGGGCCGACGGGGCTGACGCTGGCCGCGCAGCTCGCGGCCTTCCCGGAGATCAAGACCCGTATCCTCGATGCGAAATCCGGCCCCCTTCTTGTGGGCCAGGCCGACGGCATCGCCTGCCGCACCATGGAAATGTTCGAGGCCTTCGGGTTCAGCGAGAAGGTTCTCAAGGAAGCCTACTGGGTCAACGAGACGTCATTCTGGAAACCCGATGCCCACCGGCCCGAGAACATCGCCCGGAGTGGACGTATTCAGGACACCGAGGACGGCCTGTCCGAATTTCCGCACGTGATCCTCAATCAGGCTCGGGTGCATGATTTCCTGCTGGAAACCATGCGCAATTCGCCCTCGGGGCTGGCACCGGACTATTCGCGTCGCCTGAGCGATCTGAAGATCGACGCGGCGGCCGGCACGGGCGAGGGGGCGCCGTCGCACCCCGTTTCCGCGACCGTCGAGTACACCGACCCCGAAAATGCGGGCCAACGGCAGATGGTCCGCGCGCGTTATGTCGTCGGCTGCGACGGGGCGCGAAGCACGGTGCGCGGCGCGATCGGACGCACGCTGCGCGGGGACGCCGCCAATCAGGCCTGGGGGGTCATGGATGTCCTGGCGGTCACCGATTTCCCCGATATCCGGCTGAAGACGGCGATCCATTCGGCCAATGAAGGCAACATCCTGATCATTCCGCGCGAGGGCGGCTATCTCGTCCGGCTCTATATCGAACTCGACAAGCTCAACGACGATGAACGGATTTCGAGCCGGAACATCACCGTCGACCATCTCGTGTCGGCCGCGCGGCGGATTCTGCATCCCTATATGCTGGAGGTCAAAGAGGTCGCCTGGTGGTCGGTGTACGAGATCGGGCAGCGGCTGTGCGACAAGTTCGACGACGTGCCCGAATCCGAGGCGCAAACCCGTCTGCCGCATGTCTTCATCGCCGGCGACGCCTGCCACACGCACAGCCCCAAGGCCGGTCAGGGGATGAATGTCTCAATGCGCGACGGCTTCAATCTGGGCTGGAAGCTGGCCTCGGTTCTGCTGGGGCGGTGCGATCCGCGCCTGCTGCACAGCTATTCCGCCGAACGGCAGGGTGTGGCGCAGCGGCTCATCGATTTCGACCGCGAATTCGCCCGGATGTTCAGCGCCCCGCCCAAGGGCTCGCCCGAGGACAAGGGCGACGGGGTCGATCCGGCGGAATTCCAGAAGTATTTCGTCCAGCAGGGCCGCTTTACGGCCGGCACCGCGATCCAGTATCAGCCCTCGATCATCACCGCGCAGGCGGCCCATCAGCATCTCGCGCGAGGCTTCGAGATCGGCACGCGCTTTCACTCGGCGCCGGTGATCCGGCTTGCGGACGCGCGCCCCGTGCATCTGGGCCACACCGTCAAGGCGGACGGGCGATGGCGGCTGTTTGCCTTTGCCGGGGCGGATGATCGGGCCGGGCCGTCATCGGTGATGGGCGCGTTGTGCGCCTTTCTTGCGGACTCGGCCGACTTGCCCGTTCGCCGCTACACCCCGGCCGGGGCCGATCCCGATTCGGTGATAGATGTCCGCGCCGTGTTCCAGCAGTATCACCGCGACCTCGCGGTCGAGGCGATGCCCGATTTCCTGATGCCGGCCAAAGGGGTTTACGGGCTGCGGGATTACGAAAAGATCTTTTGTCCGGACATCAAGGCTGGCAACGACATCTTCGACATGCGCGGCATCGACCGGCAGAACGGCTGCATGGTGCTCGTGAGGCCCGACCAGCATGTCGCCCATGTTCTTCCGCTCGACGGCTACAGCGAACTCTCGGCATTTTTCGCGCAGTTCATGCTGCCCTGTTCCGGGGCTGGCTGTCGGCGTCAGGAATCGAGCACCTCGCGTAGCTTTCGGGCGAGCTCCTGACGCCGATACGGCTTGCCGAGAAAGTTGAGCCCCTCGTCGAGGCGGCCGCGGTGGATGATCGCGTTTTCGGTGTAGCCGGAGGTGAACAGCACGCGCATTTCGGGCCGCAGGGCGGTGGCCGCCTCGGCCAGTTCGCGGCCGTTCATGCCGCCGGGGATGACGATGTCGGTGAACAGAAGATCGATATCCGGGGCTTGCCGGAGGATCTCGAGCGCCTCCGGCCCCTTGCCGGCGCTGGTGACACGATACCCCAGCTCGCGCAGCAGACTCGTCAGATGCGCGCGGACGGAGTCGTCGTCCTCGACCACGAGGATGTGCTCGTCGCCGCCGGCAATGTCGGGGCGGGCGAGCGGCTCCGGCACCTGTGCATCGCCGCCCTCGGTCCGCGGCAGATAGAGTTTGACCGTCGTGCCCTCTCCCGGCTCCGAGTAGATCTTGGCGTGGCCGCCGGACTGTTTTGCCAGCCCGTAGACCATGCTCAGCCCGAGCCCGGTTCCCTTTCCGCTTCCCTTCGTGGTGAAGAAGGGGTCGAAGGCCCGGTCGCGCACCTCGGGGGTCATCCCGCTGCCTGTGTCCGAGATCGCGATCGTGACATACTCGCCCGGCTCCACCTCGATATGGGAGGCGGCATAACCGCGGTCGAGCCGGGCATTGGCCGTCTCGATCGTCAGGTGGCCGCCATCGGGCATCGCGTCCTGCGCGTTCAGCGCGATGTTGAGCAGCCCCAGTTCGAGCTGGCCCGGATCGACATTGCTGATCCAGAGATCATCGCTCAGGGAAAAGGCGACTTCGATGGTCACCTGAAGGGTTCTGCGCAACAGGCTCTCCATCCCGGCCACGAGCGTATTGACATCGACGGGCTTGGGGACAAGCGGCTGCTGGCGGGCGAAGGCGAGGAGGCGATGGGTCAACTGCGCTCCGCGTTCGGCCGCGGCGATGGTGCTGTCGACCATGCCGAGCAGACGCGGCCGGTCGGCGAGTTCGTCGCTGAGGATCTCGGCATTGCCGAGGATCACGGTGAGCAGGTTGTTCATGTCATGCGACACGCCGCCGGTGAGCTGGCCGATCGCCTCCATCTTCTGGGACTGGCGCCGGCGCTGCTCGGCCATCTTGCGTTCCGTGACATCGGTCATGCTGCCCAGTACCCGCACGGCGCGTCCCGTCTCGTCGCGCATGATAAAGCAGCGGTCGACGACATGGGCGACGGTCCCGTCGGCGCGGAGATAGCGGTATTCGTCCTCCCAGCTCGACCGGCTTCCGCGCAGCATCCTGCCGAAATCGGCGGTCACGCGCGCCCTGTCTTCGGGGTGTATCCGCAGATCCCACGCTTCGGGGCCGCGATAGACGCGCGACGGATCATAGCCAAAGGTCGCCTCCATGTTCTCGTTCCACCAGACGATGTCGTTGGCGACGTCCCAGTCCCACACGACGTCATGCGTCGCGCGGGCAAGCAGGCGGAAGCGCTCCTCACTCAGCCGCAGGGCGGCCTCGGCGGCCTTTCGGTCGGTGATGTCGCGCTCGATGGCCACGAAGTGGCTGATCGCACCCGCCTCGTCGGTCAGGGGCGTGATGTCGACCTCCAGCCATATCTCGCTTCCGTCGCGGCGGTAGTTGCGCAACTCCGACCGTACCGGCCTGCCGGCCTCCATTGCCCTGCGAATCCGGTCGAGTTCGTCGCGCTGCGTGCCCGGCCCCTGCAGGAAGCGGGGGGTCTGGCCGAGCGCCTCCTCGCGGGAAAACCCGGTCGTCTTTTCAAAGGCATCGTTGACAAAGGCGATCACCGGGCCATGAGGGGCGTCAAGCTCTTGCCCGTCGGTGATGAGCAGGATGTCGTTCTGCCGCGCGACGGCTGCCTCGAGCAGGCGGAGCTGTTGTTGATCGGCGCGTTCCCGGGTGACGTCGCGAAAGTGGATGGCGAGCCCGTCGCCAGTGGGATAGGCGCTGACCTGAAACCAGGCGTTGAGCGGCGCGGGATAATACTCGGTGAAGCGGACCGTGCGCCGATCGCGCATCGCGGCCTCGTAGTCGCGCTTGAAACGGCGCGTGACGGCCTCGGGAAATTCCTCCCAGACATTGCGGCCGAGGAGCTCGCCGGCCCTGCGCCCCAGCAAGGTCTCGGCCTTGGTGTTGAGAAAACTGAAGCGCCAGTCGCCATCGAGCGTCATGAAACCGTCGCTGAGGTTTTCGAGGGTGTGGCGCAGTCGTTGCGCCAGCGCCGCCGATTCCCGGCGCATCGCGACGGTCTCGGAGATATCCTGGAAGGCGCCGCGCACGGCCTTGATTGCGCCGTTGCCGTCCCGCTCGGCCTCGCCGATCGCGCGCACCCATTTGCGCGTGCCCGCCGCAGAGACGATCTGCAGCGTTTCGTCGAACGGGGTGCCGGCTTCGGCGCAGGCGTCGAAGGCGGCGCGGATGCGCGCGCGCTGCTCGGGGATGTAGTAGTCGAATGCCTCCTCGAGCGTGGGCGCGCTTCCCTCCGGCAGGTCGTGGATCGCGGCCGTTCCGGCTGTCCAGGTGATGCGCGGCGGATCCATCTCGACGCGCCAGCCGCCCATTCGGGCCATTCGGCCGGCCAGGCGCAGAAGGTCGGCGTTGCGGGCGGCTTCTGCCTCGACCTCGCGGATGTCGGTGATGTCCTGGGTGAGCACCGACAGCACCGGCCGCCCGCCGACCTCCACGATCTCGCCGACCTCGCGCATGGTCCGGGTCGTGCCGTCCGCGCGTGGCACGCGGAATTCGGCCTGAAAGGTCCGCCCGTCTCGGATGGCGGCGCGCTGGGCGGCGATGTAGCCGGCGCGGTCGTCGGGGTGGAGCAGCTCCAGGAATTCGCTTCGGGTGTTGCCATAGGTGGCCGGATCGACCCCGAACAGGTCGTAGAGCTCGGCCGACCAATGCGCCTGGCTGGATCGCAGATCAAGCTCCCAGTGCCCCAGGCGAGCGAGGCGCTGAGCGTTGCGCAAGAGCGCCTCGCGCCGCTGAAGCTGCTGGCGCGCGTGGTCGTGCTCGCGCGATCTCAGTTTCATGTCCAGCGCCATCGGATCGTCGGCCGGCATCGCGCCGCGTTCGTGATCGTCCGGGGCGGTGGGCTCCGCCTCCATGAACCGGCAGATCAGAAAGGTGATCCGCCCGTCCGCGTCGCGCAGAGGAATGTTGACCGCCTGCCACGTGGGGGCGGAGCTGTCGCGCGTCTGCGGGGCGGAGAGCAGCCCGTCCAGCGGGCCGGTCGTGTCGGCCGCGCCGGTTTCGCCGACTCGCCGGAAGGAGGCGCGCAACGCGCTCTCGCCGTTGGCGTCGGGATGGGGCAGGATGTCGAACAATCGTCGGCCCTTTGCCTCTCGGCGGTCGCGCCCTATCAGCGCGAGGAAATCGTCACTCGCGGTGGTGACAAGCTCGTCAACACATCCGATGACGACGAAGCGCCCCGGCGCGGCCTCGAACAGGGCCTGGAAGTGTGCCACGGCCGCCTCGGCCTGGCGGCGGGCCTTGCGTTCGCGCTCCAGCAGGCGCGCGCGTTCGCGTTCATGCTCGATGATCTGCGACACGTCGCGCGCCGAGACGATGCGGGCCTCGCCCTGCTCGGCGGGAAAGGGATGCGACGTGATGGCGACATGAATTATCCTGCCCGACTTGAGCCGATGACGCCAGATTCCGGCGGTGTCGATATCGCCTTCGGGGGCGCTGCGGATGCTTTCGCGAAGCGCCTCGACATCGTCCTCGGGCCGGATGTCGGATATGCGCATCGCGAGGAATTCCTCGCGCGTGTAGCCGTAGCGCACGACGGCGGCGCGGTTGATATCGAGAAAGCGCAGGGTTCGGGTGTCGTAGACCCACATCGGCTCGGGATGGCCGTGGAAATACGCCTCGCGCGGGTCGATCATCACGGACACCTTTCAGCCGGTTGGGCGCTCCCGGAAAAGCCGGTCTCGTCAGAGGCATCGTCACGGGCCGCGGGCGGTGGGTCAATGGCCGGGCGGCGCGCCTGGTGGCGCGGCCTGAGCGGGTGTTTCAACTATGCCAGCCCGATGAAGCGGCGCATCGCATCCGCCTGATGGGCGGCCATCTCCGCCCCGGCCACGCTGGGCCGCTCCAGCCGGTGCGCGGCGGCCAGTAGCGGGGTCTCCTTGGGCTGCGTGACTGCGTCGGCGACAAGCGGCGCGGCCGCGATCTCGTCTTGGACAAAGGGGCAGGTGGCGTCGTCGCCGCTCCCGGCAGGCGAGGCGTTGACGAGAATCGCGCCCTGGGGCGCGGGCCCCGTCTCGACCCTAGCCGCCGGAAAAGCCGCCCGCAGCCGTTCGGCCAGCCGTCGCGCCGTGGGCGCGTCCCGGTCGGCGAGGGTGATCCGCTCCGCCCCGCGACGGAGCGCCTCGAAGGCGATCGCGCCGCCCGCCGCCCCGGCGCCGCAGATCGCCAGCGCGGCGCTCTCCGGCCGAAACCCCGCCTCTGCCAGCGCGTCCATCATGCCATGGCCGTCGAACATCGCGGCCGAGAGCGTGCCGTCAGGGCGTCTGGCCACGGTATTGGCGGTGCCCAGCGCCGCGACTTCGGGTGCGTGCGTATCGCAGAAGCCGGGCAGGGCGGCCTTGTGGGGAATGGTGGTTACAAAGCCGGGAATGTTTCGGGCGTGGCGGACCATCTCGATGAAGGCGGCCAGCCCCGCAGGCGGCAGATGAACCGGCACGCAGACCGCATCGATGCCGTGGGCTGCGAAATGGGCGTTCCACAGCGCGGGCGTGGCCGCCTGGGCCACCGGATCGCCGATCATCGGTATGACCGCCTGCGCGGTCGACTGCATTGCCATGACGGTCCTGTTGACTCGGGTCTTTCGATATTATTAGAAACGTGTAACGTTTTAGCAATAGGGTCATTGTAGCCGTGTTTTCGCTCAAGCCGCAGGACGGGGCCTCGATCGTCGCGCTGATCGCCAGCGCGGTGCGCCGCGACATCTCCTTCGGGGAGTTGCCGCCCGACGCCAAGCTCAAGATCGAGGATCTCCGCCGCCGCTACGGTGGCTCCAACCATTCGGTGCGCGAGGCGCTGATGCAGCTGACCGCCGAGGGGATGGTCGAGGCCAACGCGCAGAGGGGCTTCCGCGTGGCCTCCGCCACCGGCGACGATCTGAAGGACATCGTGCGGCTGCGCGCCGAGCTCGACCCGGTGGGGCTGCGCTGGTCGATGCTCAACGGCGACGTAGCCTGGGAAAGCCGGCTGATCGGCGCCGAACACGCCGCGAGCCGGGCGGCGCGGAGGCTCGCCGAATCCGCCGACGAGGCGACGCTCGCCTGGGATGAGGCGAACCGCGCCTTTCACGCCACGCTGATGGAGGCCTGCGGCTCGCCCCGGCTGATCGAGGTGACCGCGCGGCTCTATGACCAGTCGCGCCGCTTCCGGCTGGCCAATCTGCGCGAGGGCCTGTGTGACCCGCAGGAGATCCGGCGCACTCGCAAGGCGTTGTGCGACGCCGTCGTCGAACGCGACGCCGAGGCGGCGACGGCGCGTCTCATCGCCGATATCGAGCTCGACCTGGCCGCGGCCGGGTCGCGTTGACCGGCCCCCTCGGGGGCGACCAAACCAAGGGAGGATACCATGACCCAACTGACCAGACGCAATGCGCTGGCCCTGATGGGGGCCACGGCGGCGAGCCCGCTTCTGGCGCAGGGCTCGGGCGGGACGACCCGCATCAATGTCGGCGCGCTGCGCTTCACCAGCCACTCCGCCAGCTTCATCGCCTATGAG
This sequence comes from Rhodobacteraceae bacterium WD3A24, assembly GCA_002967695.1. Taxonomy (GTDB): domain Bacteria; phylum Pseudomonadota; class Alphaproteobacteria; order Rhodobacterales; family Rhodobacteraceae; genus Alkalilacustris. Next base: position 31,230 of record PUHN01000033.1, read on the forward strand.
CGCGGTTATTTCACCGAGGCCGGACTCGACGTGAACTTCGAGTTCTTCCAGGCGGCGCAGCCGATGGCGATCGCCATCGCCTCGGGCGACGCGGATTACGCCGTCACCGCGATCACCGGCGGGCTGATCTCGCTCGCGCAGCGGGGGGCAACCAAGGTCGTCGGCGGCGCCCTTTCCGAGGAGCCCGGAATCGACGGGCAGAAGATCCTCGCCTCGACCGAAGCCTATGACGCCGGCCTGACCGACCCCTCGATGCTGGACGGCAAGACCTTCGGCATCACGCAGGCGGGCTCGTCGTTCCACTACATGGGCTCCAAGATCGCCGCCGCCGAGGGCGCCGAGCTGTCGTTCCGGCCGCTCCAGAACGTCCCCGCCATCATCGGGGCGATCCGCAGCGGCCAGATCGACGCCTGGTCGATCGTGCCGCACATCGCCAAGCCGCTGGACTCGGGCGGGGCCGCGCGGATCATCGGCAACGTGGCCGACTACATCCCCGACTACCAGGTCACGACCGTCTTCACCTCGGCCGAGAACGCGGCCAACCAGCGTGCGCAGACCGAGGCCTTCCTCGAGGCGTTCTCGCGCGGGGCGGCCGACTTCAACGCCGCGCTGGTGGACAACACCACCGACGAGGCCGAGCGCGACGCGCTGATCGAACTGATCGCGGGCTATGTCTATCCCGACCGCTCGCTGGACGAGGCGCGCCCGTCGATCATCAACGGGGCGATGCGCATCAACGCGAACGCCGCGCTCAACCGCAGCTCGGTCCAGGATCAGCTCGACTGGTTCAAGTCCGAGGACCTGGTCGATGCCGAGATCGACTACGACACGCTGGTCGACGAAAGCTATGTCGACATCATCACCTGACGCGAAACCGGGGGCGCGGCGCATCCGCGCCCCCACCCAAAGGCAGGCCGCGCAATGGATCTGAGACTCGAGTCGATCACCCATCGTTACGGCGATGTCGAGGTGGTCAGGGACATCTCCCTCGACGTCCCCTCGGGGCGCATCGTGTGCATCGTCGGCCCGTCGGGCTGCGGGAAATCGACGCTGCTGCGCTTCATCGGCGGGCTGGAGCAGCCCAGCTCGGGCCGGGTGATGCAGATCGGCGAGCCGGCCGAGGACAGCATCAACCCGCTGACCTACGTCTTCCAGGATTTCGCCCTGCTGCCGTGGCGGTCGGTGGAGGGCAACATCTCGCTGATCCTGCGCGACCACGGCGTGCGCGGCGAGCGTGCCGAGCGCATCATCGCCGATGTGCTGGCCCGCACCAAGCTCAGCGAGTTCCGCAAGGCATGGCCGCGCCAGCTGTCGGGCGGCATGAAGCAGCGTGTCGCCATCGCCCGCGCGCTGGCGGTCAATCCGGCGGTCCTGCTGATGGACGAGCCGCTCTCGGCGCTCGACAGCCAGACGCGCGAGCTTCTGATGGACGATCTCATCACGCTTTGGACGCGCCAGCCCTTCACGGGCGTCTATGTCACGCACAACCTGGCCGAGGCCACGCGGCTGGGGCACCGCATTGTCGTGCTGTCACGCCGGCCCGGCGAAATCCGCGAGATCGTCGAGATCGACAAGCCGCTTTCGGGCCGCGACATGGCCGACCCCGATCTTGTGGCAAAGCAGAAGCACCTGTGGAACCTGATGCGCGCCGAGGCCGAGGCCGCCGACAAGGAGCTTGTCGATGAGTGACGCAGCGCTTTCCTCCTCCTCCTCCTCCTCCGCCGCCGCGCAGGCCCGGCCCGTGCGGTTTCGCGGCGGCGGCTTTCGGCCACGGTCGCCGCGCTGGGTGGGGGCACTGGTCTTCGTGGTGCTGATCAGATTTCTCGAATGGGGCACGCGCGCGGGATTCATCTCCAGCCTGACCATGCCGCGCCCGTCGGAGGTGTTCGACACGCTCGTGGAACTCACGCTCAATGGCGGCATGTGGACGCATCTGGCGCCGTCCCTGTCTCGGCTCGTGGTCGGCGGCGTGATGGGCGCGCTCGCCGGGATCGCGGTGGGCGTGCTGATCGGGTTGTTCTCGGTCGTGCGGGCCGGGCTGGTGCCGCTGGTCGCCGCGCTGTTCCCTATTCCCAAGATCGCGCTCCTGCCGCTCTTCATCATCTGGTTCGGCATCGGCGAAGGGTCGAAATACGCGCTGATCGCCTTCGGCACCTTCACGCCCACGGTCGTCGCGACCTACGGCGCCGTTGACAACGTGGACCGCACGCTGATCCGCATGGGCCAGAGCTTCAGCCTGTCATGGTCCACGATCGTGCTGCGCATCGTCATTCCCGGCGCGATGCCCGGCATCCTGTCGGGGCTCAGGGTGAGCCTTGCCATCGCCATCATCCTGCTCGTCGCCGCCGAGATGCTCGGCGCCGAATATGGCATCGGCGCCTACATCCTCCAGGCCGGCTCGCTCTACGACCTCGAACGGCTATTCGCAGGGGTGGCGATCCTGTCGCTGCTCGGCGTGCTGATGAGCGGCGGCATCGGGATCATCGAGCGGCGCCTGCTGGGCTGGCGGTCATGAGCCGCCGCGCCGAGGCGGAGTATGACGTCATCGTGGCCGGTGGCGGCGCCGGCGGCGTCGGCGCGGCGCTGGGCGCGGCGCGCGCGGGCGCGCGGGTGTGTCTGGTGGAGAAATACGGCTTTCTGGGCGGCGCGGCGACGGCCTCGCAGGTGCTGGCCTATTGCGGGTTCTTCCAGCAGGGGCCCGAGCCGGTGCGGGCCGTGGCCGGCGCGGGCGAGCTGGTACTCGAGGAACTGCGCGGTCTGGGCATGGACGGCGAGGCGCATCGCTCCGAGACCACCGGCAACTGGATCATCCTGCTCAACCCCGAGGGGGTCAAGCTCGCCCTCGACCGGGTACTCGCGGCGCATGGGGTCGATGTGCTGCTCCACACGCGCGTGGCGGCCGTCTCGCGCACCTCCGAGCGGCTCGAAGCGGTGACACTCGCCGGGATGGAGGGGCGCCGCCGGATGGCGGCCGAGGCCTTCGTGGACGCGACGGGCGACGCCAATCTGTGCCTCGTCGCGGGCGTTCCGATGCGCGTGGGCGATGGCGAGGGCGGGTTGCAGGCCGTGACCGCGCCGATCCGCGTGGGCGGCATCGACCCGGCCCACAGGATCGACCGCGAGGCGATCAAGGCCGCCATCGCACGCTACAACGCGCGCGGGCGCTACCCCGTCGCGCGCACCGATGGCGGTATCTATACCCGTGTTCCCGGCACCGGCGAGATGTGGTGGATGATCATCGACCTGCCGCTGCACGATCTGAGTTCGGCCAGCTTCACCCGCGTCGAGCAGAGCGCGCGTGCGATGGCCGCCGACTATGTCGCCCTGCTCCGGGACGAGGTGCCGGGCTTCGAGCGGGCGTTTCTCGCCCAGACCGGCCCGCAGGTCGGCATCCGCGAGACGCGCCACCCGGCCGCCCGTTACGAGATGACCGGCGAGGATATCGTCGGAGGCCGCCGGCGCGCAGACGGGGTGGCCCGGGCCGCCTGGCCGGTGGAGTTGCACGGCGACGCGGGCAAGCCCGTCTATCACTCGGTCGGCGGGGCAGGGTATGCGTCGGTCCCGCTCGACAGTCTGCGCGCGCAAGGGCTGGGCAACCTCTATCTCGCCGGGCGGGTTATCGGCGCCGACCCGGTGGCCTATGGGTCGATCCGCGTGATGGGCACGGCCTTTGCCACGGGCGAGGCCGCGGGTGTGGCCGGCGCGCTGGGCGCGACGGACGGCGTGCGCGTGGCCGGCGAACTAAGGGCGCTCGGCGCGCTCACCTGAGCCCCCGCCGGGCTGGCGGCGCGTGGTGCGGCGCATTGCGGCCAAGCCCGCCCGGTAGCTCGGGTAGGTCAGCGTGACACCCAGATCGCGCTTGATCCGCTCGTTGCGCACGCGCTTGGACTCGGCATAGAAGCTGCGCGCCATCTCCCCGAGATCGGCATCCTCGAAGGCAACTTCCGGCGGCAGAGGCAGGTCGAGCAGGCGCGCGGCCTCCGCGATCACGTCCTGCGGGGGGGCGGGGGTGTCGTCGCAGACATTGTAGACCGCGCCGGGGGCGGGCGCGGCCATGGAGGCCGCGAGAACCTGCGCGATATCGTCCACATGGATGCGGCTGAAGACCTGCCCCGGCTTGACGATGCGCCGCGCGGTTCCCTGGCGGAGCTTTTCGAACGGGCCGCGGCCGGGGCCGTAGATGCCCGCCAGCCGGAATATGTGCAGCGGAAGGCCCGCATCGCGCGCGAGCTCGGTCCAGGCCGCTTCGGCGGCCACGCGGCGGCGGCCGCGCTCGGTGGTCGGGGCCAGCGGGCTGGTCTCGTCCACCCAGCCGCCGCCGGCGTCGCCATAGACACCCGTGGTCGAAAGATAGCCGACCCAGTGCAGATGCGTTGCCCCGGCGATCTCGCCCGCATGTGCGGCCAGAACGGGATCGCCCTGCGCATCGGGGGCGACTGAGCTGAGCAGATGCGTGGCCCGCGCAAGCGGGGCGGCGAGGCTGTCGAGCGGCCAGAGCAGCGGCTCGACCCCCTCGGCTTCGAGCCGGGCGGCCTTTTCGGGGCTCCGCGTGGTGCCGATCACACGCCAGCCCTGCGCGATGAGCCGTTCCGCCAGCGCGCGCGCCGTGTAACCGTGACCGAGGGAGAGAAGCGTCTTTTCCATGCGCGAAAGTATCGTGCGGCCAAGGCCCTCCGGCAAGGGGGCGGGTGACAGATCGCACGGATGGCCCGGCGGGCCAGTTCCCGCTTGCGGTGCGGGGGCGGGCGGTGTCACCTGTGGCCATGGCCGACGACCCGGCCGCGACACCGCCGATGCGAGAGCCAAGATGACGACCGATGCCGAGCGGACCCTGCCGCTGATGACGCCGCCCGAGTTCCGGCCCGAGGCCTTCACCGACGCCGACGCGGCGGTCGCGCGGCTGGAGGAGCTATATGACGCCGGCATCGATTTTCTGCTGGCGCGCTTCGCCGAGGTCGTCGCGGGGCAGCCGCCGCAGGCGCGCTACCGCGCCTTCTATCCCGAGATTCGCGTCGTCACCCGAAGCTATGCGCTCACCGACAGCCGGCTGGCCTATGGCCATGTGGCCGGGCCGGGCACCTATGCCACGACGGTCACCCGCCCAGGGCTGTTTCGCCATTACCTGCGCCAGCAGATCGCGCTTCTGATGGAAAACCATCGCGTGCCGGTGGTGATCGGCGTCTCGGCCACGCCAATCCCGCTGCATTTCGCCGTGGCCGCGCGCGGCGAGGTGACGGTGCCGCAGGACGGGGTGCTCGATTTCGCGCTGCGCGATGTCTTCGACGTGCCCGATCTGGTCACCACCGGCGACGAGATCGTCAATGACATGGAGGTCAAGCACCCCGACGGATCGACCCCGCTGGCGCTGTTTACCGCGCAGCGCATCGACTATTCGCTGGCGCGGTTGTCGCATTACACGGCCACCAGCGCCGCCCATTTCCAGAACCACGTCCTGTTCACCAACTACCAGTTCTACATGGACGAGTTCGAGGCCTATGCCCGCGCCCAGCTGGCCGATCCCGACAGCGACTATACCGCGCTGGTCGGCGCGGGGGATGTCGAGATAACCGAGCCCGACGCGCCCCTGCCCGCGCCGGAGAAGGCGCCGCAGATGCCGACCTATCATCTCAAGCGTGCCCGTGGCGCGGGGGTGACGCTGGTCAATATCGGCGTGGGCCCGTCGAACGCCAAGACGGCGACCGACCACATCGCGGTGTTGCGCCCGCATGCCTGGATCATGGTCGGTCACTGCGCGGGGCTGCGCAACTCGCAGTCGCTGGGCGATTTCGTTCTGGCGCATGCCTATCTGCGCGAGGATCACGTCCTCGATGACGACCTGCCGGTCTGGGTGCCCATTCCGGCGCTGGCCGAGATCCAGATCGCGCTGCAGGAGGCGGTCGCCGAGCTTTCCCACCTGGAGGGGTTCGACGTCAAGCGCATCATGCGCACCGGCACGGTGGCCACCATCGACAACCGCAACTGGGAGTTGCGCGACCAGTCCGGGCCGGTCCATCGGCTCAGCCTGAGCCGGGCGATCGCGCTCGACATGGAAAGCGCGACCATTGCCGCAAACGGCTACCGGTTCCGGGTGCCCTACGGCACGCTTCTGTGCGTGTCCGACAAGCCGTTGCACGGCGAACTAAAGCTGCCCGGAATGGCGACGGATTTCTACCGCACCCAGGTGTCGCGCCATCTTCAGATCGGAATCCGTGCCACCGAAAAGCTGCGCGAGATGCCGCTGGAGCGCATCCACAGCCGCAAGTTGCGCAGCTTCGAGGAGAAAGCCTTTCTGTAAAAGGGGCGCGAAAGAGGCGAAAATCGGGGGGCGATGGCAAAATTTGGCGACAGACGATTGTGTCAGCCCGCCAGTTGCGTCTAGATGCGCGGCACAAGTCCGCCGATAAGCAGGGACAGTGAAGACAAGGAGACAGTGATGACAAAGCCGATGACGAAAACGCAGCTCGTGGCGGCACTCGCCGAGGAAATGGGCGCCGAGAAGAAGACTGCAAGCGCCGCACTGGACGCGCTGAGTGCAATCATCACCCGCGAGGTGTCGCAGGGGGGCGCGGTCACGATCCCCGGCGTCGGCAAGATCGCCTGCCGTGAGCGTCCCGAGCGGACGGTGCGCAACCCCGCGACCGGCGAGCAGCTCGTCAAACCCGCCGACAAGGCGGTCAAGATGACCATCGCCAAGGCCCTAAAGGACAGCCTCAACGGCTGACGTGCGCCGCACGGGGGCACACACGGCGCAGCGCACGAAACGAGCCGCCTGCGGGCGGCTCTTTCATGAGCGCGGGCCAGGAGGAACCCGGCATGAACATTCGCGCCATTGCCATGGGGCTGATCTTTGCGGTGATGTGGTCGTCGGCCTTCACCTCGGCGCGGGTCATCGTGGCGGACGCGCCGCCGTTGAGCGCCCTGACAGTACGGTTTCTGCTATCGGGACTGATCGGGGTGTGCATCGCCCGTGCGATGGGCCAGAGCTGGCGGCTCACCCCGACGCAGTGGCGCGCCACGGTCATCTTCGGGCTCAGCCAGAACGCGCTCTATCTGGGATTCAACTTCGTCGCGATGCAGACGGTCGAGGCGTCGCTGGCCGCGATCATCGCATCGAGCATGCCGCTGCTGGTCGCCTTCGCGGGCTGGATCGCCCTGCGCGAGCGGTTGCGCCCAATGGGCATCGCCGGGCTGGTCGCCGGCTTCGCGGGGGTGACGCTGATCATGGGCGCGCGACTTGGCGGCGCCGGGGGCGATCCGTTCGGCGTGGGGCTGTGCATCGCCGCGGTGGTGGCGCTCACGCTGGCAACGCTGTCGGTGCGCGGCGCGTCCTCGGGTGGCAACATCATCATGATCGTGGGGTTGCAGATGCTGGTGGGGGCGGCGTTCCTGGCCGGGCCGGCGCTGCTGCTGGAAGCCGGCGCGACGGTGCGCCCGAGCTGGCCGCTGGCGGCGGCCTTTGTCTATACCACCCTGGTGCCGGGGCTCGCGGCGACATGGGTGTGGTTTCGGCTGGTGCGCACGATCGGTGCGGTGCGGGCGGCGACCTTCCACTTCCTCAACCCGTTCTTCGGCGTGGCCATCGCTGCGGTGTTGCTGGGCGAGCGGCTCGGCCCGCTCGACGTGGTGGGCGTGGCGATCATCATGGCCGGCATCCTGGCCGTCCAGCGAGCGCGCCGGCCCGTCGCGGCCGCGTCCTGAGCGGGGGCCGGGTCGCCGCCGCAGCCCTCAGCCCACGGGGCCGCGTGCGCCGCCGGTCTGGGCGCGGTCGAGCAGCAGGTGATCGAGCAGAACGCAGGCCATCATCGCCTCGCCCACCGGCACGGCGCGTATACCTACGCAGGGGTCGTGACGGCCGCGGGTGACGATCTCGACCTCCTCGCCCGTGCGGGTGATGCTGCGCCGTGGCTGGAGGATCGAGGAGGTCGGCTTGACCGCGAAACGCACGACCACATCCTGCCCCGTGGTGATGCCGCCCAGCACCCCGCCGGCCCTGTTCGACAGATAGCGCGGGCCGTCATTGCCCATGCGGATCTCGTCGGCATTGTCGGCGCCCGTCAGCGTGGCGGCGTCCATGCCCGCGCCGATCTCCACGCCCTTGACCGCATTGATCGACATCATCGCCCCGGCCAGTTCGGCGTCGAGCTTGGCATAGACCGGCGCCCCCAGCCCCGCGGGCACGCCGCGCGCGGTGACCTCGACCACCGCGCCGACGGAATTGCCCGTCTTGCGCAACTCGTCGAGTCGCTCCGCCCAGGCGCCGGCGGCCTCTGCGTCGGGGGCCCAGAAGGGATTGCGGGCGATCTCCTCCCAGTCGAAGCGGGCGCGGTCGATCGCATGGGGGCCCATCTGCACCATGTAGCCGGTGATGCGCAGATCGGGCACGAGCCGGGCAAGCGCGGCGCGCGCCACCCCGCCGGCGGCCACGCGCGCGGCCGTCTCGCGCGCGCTGGAGCGGC